>JAATFU010000005.1 GCA_015655045.1 Candidatus Saccharimonadota bacterium | reverse complement strand
TGCTTTGAAGCATTGTCAAGGTCTGAAGACAATGAGGCTACGATGGCTCTTTGGGAGATACCACGATAGGCTACAATGGTAATGGCTGCCAGGATGGCGATGACGACGATGACGACCAGGAGCTCAACGATGGTGAAACCACGAGAAGATGTGGTCTTAATCCTTGAAAGTGGTCTACGGCGGGCTACTTGCATACTTATGGGAGAGTATGAAGCGTAAAAGGAATGACGTCAAGAATTACAGAGGAGAACAGAGAACAAAAAACCCTTGGTTTACTGTATGTACCAAGGGTTCAGATATAATTCGCATGGCGGAGAGGGCGAGATTCGAACTCGCGGTACCATTGCTGACACGATAGTTTTCAAGACTATTTCCTTAAACCACTCGGACACCTCTCCAAGAGGGTTGCGAGACTTATCATAACAGATAGGCTCTCCTCAGTCGAGTGAGTACAAAGCTACAAATGCCCGTGGATTCCTAAAAGACCCTTAACTTTTATCCCCATAGTGTCCGTATTTTATGGTAAAAGTATGAAAAGGCAGCCTAAACACTACCCCCGTGGGATACTCAGTGCATTCTATAAAAGGCGGTTGTAATAGAGCCGATGTTATATTTACAATTCAGGTACGAATACGGGCATAAATTACGCACTTATAACAGGGGCGTGAAGTAGGTAAGCGGAATAGGGTTACTTCCATTGTGTTTTTTACGTATTGCGGCTTTGTATGGTTGATTATACCGTATATGTTAGTTATAATGTGAGAGACTATTTGTCAAATGAGCCTAGAGAAAAGTGGAGGATATCATGGCCCGCAAACAAAACGATGACCTATTGATTGAGGATGAGCTCGCAGCAGCTTTCCTTAATGACGACGACCTAACAACAACCGAACCAACTGCTAGTACGCCTGCACCAGATGAAAACTGGGACGAGAACGAAGAAGAACTCGCTGGCCAATTAGCTGTTGATGTCTACGAAACCGACGAGAAGCTTGTCATTAAAGCTCGTACTGCCGGCGTGAATAAAGACGACTTGGATGTCAGTATCAGCGATGGTATCTTGACAATCAGTGGCACACTGAGCAGCGGCGACGATGCAAGTGCAACCAACTGGCACATTCAAGAATGCTACTGGGGCGAATTCAGCCGAACCCTCGCACTACCCGTGAGTGTAAAAGAGGATGAAGTTGAAGCAACGCTCAAAGATGGGGTATTGACCATCACCTTTACGAAAGTAAAGACCGAACAAGCCAAGAAAATCCAAGTTCTTTAGTCAAGACACGGACAACACAAAATACGACCTAAGCGAGTGGGTCGTATTTTTTATCACCCAGAAGTAACATATGCTTAGCCTAGTTCGGTGGTGAATTGTCGAGACATATCACCCATATTACATCTACGGCCGCAAGACCAAGAAGGGTAGTCGCTACGATCAACTGCCAGGTCTAAAAGGTTTTGCGCCTCAGAGGCTCGTACGAGGTTCATGTTTTTAGGACAAGGGCGATAGGGGGTTGGGCGATTCCTTGCACCATACCGTATGACCCAGGTATTCGCATAGGATTAAATTTAAATGCAATTAAAAACTCCCCAACCTACAGGCGGGGAGTTTTTAAACTTAGTTGTTTGTTGTTATTAGCTTTGTGTTAACGTGTTAAGGACAAAGTTGACAATCGCGTACGCTAGTACTGCCACAATGATACCCACAATAGCGTAGAGAATCGTATTCTTAGCCGCTGTCACAGAGGCAGTGTTACCACCAGAGATGGTGTAGCGAATACCACCATAAATCAGCATAATCACGCTAATCGCACCAATGATATACAACATAATGTTGACGATCGTGGTAAAGATTCCTGTACAGCTTCCGTTTGAGAAGAGGCAAGTGGTCTTGCTTGAACCCTGGGCACAATCTGCCCCGCTTTGGATGTTAAGGTTACTCGTGTCACAGGCTGCATGCGTGGTTGCAGGTACAGGACTGAATACTGTTACACCTAGCGCGAGCAAAGGCACGGCCAGCATTCCTGCAAGTAGCGTCTTAATCGTTTTTTTCATTATGTTTAATTCCTTTCATTACTTCTTGTTACGTTTATACCAGGTTTCATCAGTTTTGTTAAGGGGTAAGTGAGTTTTTGCTTTATTTTCTTAGCTCTTAGTAAGGTAGGTGGTAACGAATCTGACAATGGCATAGGCGAGCATAGCTACTACGAGACCGACGATAGCATATAGCAGCATATTTTTCGCACCCGTAACTGACGCGGTATTACCACCCGACGTCGCATAGCGAATACCCGCCACAATAATCACGATAACCGAGACAGCACCCAACAGGAAGAGTAGAACGTTGACAATCGTTGTTACAATACCACTGACACGATCACCACCACCTTTACAGACGGCGGTATCACTAACGGTTTTGTCGGTACTACAGGTGTCATAAACCCCCGTAGTTCCAAGGGCACTAACCGATGCAGGTATGGTTGTTGCCACTACGCCTATCAGTGCGAGGCTTATAAAAATAAGTTGTTTGAGTTGTTTCATCTTAAAATCTCCCAATGACAAATTGTGTAATAACAAAGGCAAGGGCAATAACAACCAAGCCAACAACAGAATAAAGTATAGCATTTTTTGCTTTCGTCACTCGAGCTTGATCGCCGCTTGAGGTTGTATAGACAAATCCAGCTACAATAATCACGATAACCGCCACGACTCCTGCTATCCAATAGACAATTCCAAGCGTATTATGGAGCGCTTGATCAGCACTAATAGTTGGCAGATTCTTAATATCTCCATTGTGAAGCGTTTGTGCTAGATAATTCAGTATACTCATACGCTTCCCGCTCCCGTGATAATACCCAGTATAAGGTTTACGATTGCCACGGAGGCAATTGATATAACGAGTCCAATAACTGCATTAGTGATTGTTGACTTGGCTTTGGCTACACCGGCCGCATCACCACTGCTTGTCATGAACAAGAAGCCTCCATACAGAATCAAAAACGCTGCTATATATCCTACCAAGCGTAAAGCTATGTCGATACCGTTAAGTACAATATGCCAGATAAAGTTACTTAGATCATTCGGTCCCGATCCGGGGCTTTTAATTGTACAATCCGTGTCGCTTGTTGTCAGCCCACGATACCAGACCGGGAGGCCAAAAAAGGTGGACGCACACGTAGGGTTACCGGATACACCCTTTGCAGCAACATTCTGCGGGGCCGCAGCACTAATAAGGGTTCCTCCTATTAAGGCGGTGAACATTACTCCAAGAACAATATTTCGTATCTTATTCATATAATTCCTTACGGTTTAAATAGTCCACCAGGGATAATAAAGTTTAGTAACGTATACATAAGAGCGTAGGCAACGATACCAATCACTACATTTGTAATTGCCGTACGCGCTTTCTTGACTTGGTCTGCGGAACCACCGGCACTCGTATAGAGTATCGAGCCGTAGACAATACCAGCCACCGCTAAAATGCCAATACCAGCTGTCAAGATGTTAATGACAAGCAGGAGAATACCCCACAAGCCCGTACTCTCCACACCTTTAGCGGGTGTTGACTCGGAGCCATCACTATTCCTACACTCTCCATAATCGTGTCCATAGGTTGCGACATAATCTGCGACCGCCTTCTTCTCTTCGGCGGCTGTTTGGTCCTTACTCTTAACAGGATTCTTTCCTTCGTATGGGTCTTGAGATTTACCATATTCATGGCCATACTTCTTGATATAGGCACTGATGGCTGTTTGGTCAGTCCCCGGATCGGTGCCCTCGTTAGGATCGCTCGTGCATTGGCCTTTCTGTCCACAAGCGATAACACTCGTTGCAACACCCCCACAACTTGTAGCAGCTGCCTGTGCTGGTACAACAACGAGTAGTGGTGTAATAAGAGCCGAGAAAATCACTCCAGTGCCAGCAACGAGGTAATTGATTTTTTGTTTTATAGTCATATCTACTCTATAAAATACGATATATCTAACATCTCCGCAAGTTTTTTGATAAAATAACCATAAGCTATTGCTTTTTACGATTATTTAGTGTATAAATATGTGTATAAACAAAGTAACGTTATACGTGTCCACATAAGCACATAAGGAAACAACTTACTATGAGCATTGATCACCTCGAAACCGATCCTAACAATCAATTACCCGATCCCCAAGGGTCAGATGATCAAGTAGAAACATTCACCTTCCCACCCGCCTGGAAAGCCCCCGAGAAGAAGGGGTGGTCTCCAAAAACAAAGCTATTTTCCGTGCTCGGTGCTGTTGCTGCTGGTGCGGTACTATCAGGATCTTTATTCCTCCTCCCCCACACGGAGCGAGCTGGTAATAATGATCAAGAACCTAATGAAGGGAAAGAACCCGTTGCAACTGCACCTGCTAGTCCATCCCCGGAAGCATCTATTGGCGCATCTACAGGAGAAGTTGATCCATCGAGCGCCGAGGTGCTCAAGCAAACTATTTCGATTGAAGCGATGGAGAGTATGGACACTACTACGTTTGCGGGTTTACCTATCGCAGATAGGGCTGCTTATATTTTGTCACGTGCAGCGTCGGATAATGTGACTATCGCTTCAGCTTCTATGGCGACAGACGTGATGAATATACTATCAGATCCTGCAGGTATAACGGGATCCTATTGGTCACAAACCGAGACTATGGCATATAGTGAGTCTGATCAGGAGGATGGGGTGAAGGATTATCTTGCCACACAGTACTATACAACTACAAATGAAGGAGATATTATCCCTAGCGTCCAAGAAGGGATGAATGATATCCTCACGAATGGCGGTCAAGGGACGGGGGTTACTACCTCATTAAAGTTTGAGTCTGCGGGTCAGTTACAAAGTGGAAAAGACTTATTCGGAAAAAACATTCAATGGTTGAATATATCCGTGAGACCTCAAGACGATCCTACTCAAACAGTAGGAGAAGAGGTAACTATACAAACAGTTCGTACACCTATTGAATTAAGTAACGGAACAACTGTTGTGTTCTATTCCCAGGGCCTTACGGCCGATGGCAAGGCTTCTCCCGTAAGTGGTTACCCCTACTAATTAAGATTTCTTTTTACTCATAAAATAACCCCATGGAAGTGGGGTTATTTTATTAATATCCTTATGCTTTGATATACTGTGAATAGATGAAAAAATATTTCAATCTTCCTAGCTTAAAGATTCTCTTCGTCATTGGCCTCGTGATCTCGACCCTAGGCCTAACTTCTATCTTAGGTTCTCATTCCGCAAATGCAGCAATTGCGAAGACACCCATTAAGTCAACGGCTTGTACGGGTAGGGATAAACAAAGCCTTGAAACAAACTATAAGTCACCGTATGACACAACGAGCTTTATGTGTCTCGGCAAGAACTACAACAGCGAAACCAGATTCTTTCAGTTCGCCGTCCACCTACCTGGCGCAATTGAAGATGCTTCTGTTACTGCAGTAAACGGAAAGGGTCAACACATAACCTTTGATAATACGGGTGACGATACATTATATGTAAGTATCCCTAGTGCCGGTGCGGGCGCTGTTTATGATAGTGGTATGGGCTATGGTGCGAATACTCCTACCACTGGATGCTCGACTAGTGATGGGTACAACGTAATTACTATAACCGTTACGGGTAACGGAAAAACCGCCACCCCTATTAAGTTCAACCTCTGTAGTTATCCAAATGACACGCAAACGGTCGTTTATAATGAGGTTACAGGGTTAACCAGTGATGGTGGTAGTGTAGGATCGACTGGCAATATAACGGGTTTATTTGGTGCAGCTCGGGATGACCCAATTGCC
The DNA here is from genome assembly GCA_015655045.1 of Candidatus Saccharimonadota bacterium. GTDB lineage: Bacteria > Patescibacteriota > Saccharimonadia > Saccharimonadales > Saccharimonadaceae > UBA1547. Next base: position 326,573 of record JAATFU010000005.1, on the reverse strand, counting down.
ACTGCCGAGAAGTACGCTCCATATGAAAAAGCAGGAATTGCAAGCATAAAGCTCACTGGACCCGAGAATCATAGTGATAAAGACGGGGATTGGTACTCACTTACTGCCGGTCAACTCGATATTGAAGGCGTCAAAGCACCAGGCGATTATACATTGTCGTTTGTTTATAATGACAAGTACGTGGCAAGTCATTCGAGTATTGGAGACGTCAGTGGGCAAGCCTCTTCATCACTTACATACACAAAGTCTTTTCACCTCTTAGCGGGAGCAACTTATAATCTCACCCCTAATGGAATGGAGTATCGCGATACTTCCAGTAAAGTGGTAACAAAGAAGACCTCGGGTGATATCGATACCGCCTCTTGTGGTAGTCAAGTTCCAGGGCTAGGCTGGCTCGTCTGCCCAATTATAAATGGGCTTACTGGATTGAATGATGGGATGTGGGGATTAGTATCTGGCCTCTTAACGGTCAACCCTCTCGAACAGGGAGATGCTATTTTCACCGCATGGGGCACTATTCGAAACGTTGCGAACGTTGCGTTTGTTATTATATTCTTGATCGTTATCTTCTCCCAATTGAGCAGCATTGGCATTTCAAATTATGGCGTGAAGAAAATGTTGCCCCGCCTCATCATTGGAGCAATCCTTGTTAATCTTTCTTTCTTTGTGGTACAGATTGCCGTAGACATTGCGAATATTCTTGGATCAAGTATATACACTGTCCTTGTTGACCTAGCGCCAAAAACAGAGCTCTCCTGGGCGGCGTTGGTTAATCTTATTACTCAAGCTGGCGTGGGAGCTGCAGTTGCAGGAACGAGTATCGCCTTGGTTGGAGGAGCAGCAGCAGCATTTTGGATGTTATTACCAATTGCTGCAGTCGGCGCACTTGGATTACTTGCTGCAGTTGTGACCTTAATATTTAGGCAGGCAGCCATACCGATTCTCGCAATCCTCGCGCCACTTGCTTTCGTCGCTTATTTACTGCCAAACACAGGATCATGGTATAAAAAGTGGCAAGGTTTAATGGTAAGTATGCTAATGTTATACCCTTTGGCGGCATTACTATTCGGAGGAGTACAGTTCGCAGCTAGGGCCGTGATTGGCGATGGAAGCGACTGGTGGAAGTTGCTCATTGGTTTGGTTATGTTAACCTTACCGCTATTTTCATTGCCCTTCTTAGCACGACAAGGGGGACCAATCCTGAGTAAAGTTGGGGGGACCCTTGGAGGACTTGCGAATAAGGCGCGCAGTCCGCTTAATAAAGTTGCACAAAGTCATGCCGAACTTGCAAAAAGTAAATACATGGCTACGCCAGGAAATCGATTTAGCCCACGCGGAATTCGTCAAGGATTTGCCCGAAGAGCAGAAAAGCGATCTTTGCTTGCAGGCGCCTACAAGGCACAAGAAACGGCCGAGTTCAATAAAGATATCGCCGAGCACGCAGACAAGTACGAGGGAGGTCTTGAAAATGGCAGCGTTGCCCAGACCCATGTTCGAGCTCTAACTGCTCGAGCTCAAGCAGAAGGGGTTAAATTAGCAATGGACTCAATGAAACTTGAACCTGGGTTTAACCTTAGTAACCGAAAAGCGCTTGCAGAAACTCTCGAAAAAGCAATTGACAGTGGAGACGAGACGCGCACAACTGCAGCTATGAATTATCTTGTTGCAGCTAGGGGTGTGGATGAGTTACAAGGGGTTCTCTCTAGTAGGCAAGGTAAGTTGACCGGATCAATGGGAACTACCGTTCAGCGAAGCCTAACATCGGCTGAGAATGGCGGAGTTGTTAAAGAACGTCGCCCCGACCTTACGAGGTGGGCTTCGTCTACAGATTCATCAATAGACGAAGTATCTAATAGTCAAGCCGCGTGGGGAGGCTTATCTCCTGAAGATGTCGCTTCTCTTAGTATTGGCTCTCTTGAGACAGCATTTAATAGTGGCGGTATTAGTCGAAGCGTGGCGGATACTGTTTTCAAGACCCCAACCCTTCTTGGTAAGCTAGATAAATACAAGGAGGCGGTCTTAACTCGCATACGTAATGGGGAGGCGCCTCCTAGTGGCGGATCTACGCCCTCATACCCTCCTAACGGCCCAGGACCGGGCAATAGTACGCCGACCGAGATAGCCCCCGAATGGCAAGACTGGAGTCGTGAAGAGCAGGCTCGACAAGCAGGTGCGGGGGGAACACCAAGCATCACTGATAGTCAGGGACGGCAAGCACCAGCTACCACGAAAGATACTGATGATTATCATGAAGGAATGACAAAGTAGATAACTTAACCCAACTATTGCTATACTATAAGCATAATGGCAGTCTATAAAGTACCTCAAGATGTTGAAGCAGACGATAAGTTAATTGGACCGTTTAGCTTTCGACAGTTTATCTACCTTATTGTGGTTGCAATGGCAGGGGCAGCAGCCTGGGGGCTATACCAACTATTTCCTTTGCTTATCGTCATTCCACTGCCGATTATTGTCTTCTTTGGAGCCTTAGCCCTACCGCTACGCAAAGACCAGCCAATGGAGATTTACTTGGCAGCATTGATATCATTCTACCTAAAACCTCGCCAACGATTGTGGGATCCAGATGGCATAGATTCTTTAATTGAAATTACTGTACCCAAGGTAGCAGAGTTCCAACGTACTAAAGACATTAGCCAAAGTGAAGCGGAACAACGTTTTGGCTATCTGGCCGAACTTGTCGATAGCCAGGGATGGGCAGTTCGCGGTATGGGTGTCCAGGCGCCAAATAGTGCTATGAATAGCGATGTGTACTTTGCCGCTCAGCAAACAGAGGATATATTAGATAATTCAACTACGGTTTCCCAAGCCCTAGATTACAAGTTGAACCAAAGTGACGTGAAGCACCATCAAGATATGATTGACCGTATGCATCAGCAGGTATTGCAGCCCGCCCCAGTTCCTCCATCCACAACACCCACCACCCCAAACCCTTACGATTTTTTTGCCTCTCAACAAGCTTCAGCGATTAGCACTCCAGTCCCTCCTCAAGTCAACGACGCCAACGCAACAACACAGCCTACTAATACGGGCACCCAACCAGGAACGGACCAACCCACCTATAATCCGTATCCCACCAGTATCCAACAGACGGTCATTCAACCTTTGAATGCAAACGAGATGTATATTCCTCCTACTACCGTCGCTCAAACCCCATCATCAACAACCACTAGCGAAAAGCCTATCTCACCTGATATAATGAACCTTGCAACCAATGCCGATTTGTCAATTGAGACAATTGCACGTGAAGCCAACCGAATTCATGAAAAAGAAGACATGAATGAAGAGGTTATCATATCCTTGCGATAGTTCAGACGAATCGTCTCTAAAGGGAGTGGGAAAGCTAGCGTTACATGCCACCAAATAATCAATTTCCAGCTCAACCCCCAGTACCAGCTGCTCCTATTACGAGTGGTCCTATTCCTGTAGATTCAACAGCTACTCAGACCCCTGCAAAGCCCACCCCTAAGAACCCAAACTCCACCCAAAATAGTCTACTCCTATCTGAGGTACGCGATAACATTGTCATTATGGCCGATGGTACCTTTCGGGCCGTTATCGCCTGTAAATCAATTAATTTCGATCTTATGAGTAGCCGAGAGCGAGAAGGAGTCGAATTTAGTTATCAGAATTTCTTAAACTCCCTCACATTCCCCGTGCAAATTCTGGTGCGCTCACAACGCGTCGACATTGGCCCCTATATTGATAGGTTGGTTAACATCCGCCGCACCCAAGACAATATGCTCCTAAATGTCCTTATGGATGATTATATTAACTTTATTGATGTCTTGTCTCAAGAAGCTAACATTATGGATAAATCTTTCTTCATCGCAATTCCTTATTTTCCAGCAGGGGATTTAAGTAATCTCAAAGACCAGGCGAAAGGCTTCTTTGGTAAACTGTTTGCTAAACCCGCTAACTCAATTACCAAGATTGATACCGCCACCTATCAAAAAGCGAAAGATGAGATTAAGAACCGGGTTGATAGCGTTACGGCTGGGTTATTTCAGCTGGGTGTCCAAAGTGTCCAGCTCACGACGAAAGAGTTGGGTGAACTCTACTATAACTTCTATAATCCTGACACGGCCGTACGCGAACCCCTCGGCAATTTTGAAGGAGTCACCGCTACCTATATTAAGAAGGGGCAGGGCGATGCTATTGCTACTCCTGTTGAAGGGAGCTTTTAATGGCCAAGAAGAAGCTTGATGCCGTTGATATCGCTGCTCAACAGCGTGCCCGAGAGCAAACCGAGGTTGAGCAAGCTTTCTTAAAAGGAGTTACCACCCTTCGTGACCTGATTGCGCCAAGTAGCCTCGAAATTCATTCATCTCATTTCCGCCTTGGCACGAAATATGGCCGAACGCTCTACGTCTATGGCTATCCTCGCCAGATTTATACTGGCTGGTTAAGCTCATTAATTAATATTGATGAAGTGCTTGATGTGAGTATGTTCATCTATCCAGTCGATAGCCAGGTAGTGCTTAACAACCTTCGCAAGAAAGTAACTCAACTAGAAGCTTCAACCTCTATTAATAACGAGAAGGGTAAGACTCGTGATCCAGGCCTCGAGGCTGCCATTAACGACGCCGAGGAGCTACGTGATCAGATTCAGGTGGGGGCCGAACGCTTCTTCCGTTTTGGTTTATACGTCACGCTGTATGCCGATAGCCTGGATGAGCTCGGCTTCGTGCAACACAAAATTGAGACATTGTTTGGTCAGCAGTTGATCTTCAGTAAAGTTGCGAGCGGCCAACAAGAGCAGGGCCTCAACAGTTCGGCTCCTCAAATGACCGACCAACTACAAATTCGTCGCAATATGAATACGGGCGCGATTAGTACGAGTTTTCCCTTTACGAGCGCCGACCTGACTCAGGACAATGGCGTCCTGTATGGTATTAATATGCACAATAATGGTCTGGTTATTTTTGATCGTTTTAGCCTTGAGAATGCCAACATGGTGGTGTTTGCAAAGTCTGGGGCAGGGAAGTCGTTTGCCGTCAAGCTGGAGGCACTCCGCAGCATGATGACGGGTAGTGAAGTAATTATTATCGACCCCGAGAACGAGTATCAAAAATTGTCTGACGCGGTGGGGGGCAGCTACATTCGTTTGAGCCTTAGCTCCGATACCCGCATTAATCCATTCGACCTCCCTCGTGTGATTGATAATGACGAGGCCGATGATGCACTTCGAGCTAATCTCGTAACCCTCCATGGTTTGTTTCGCCTTATGCTAGGTGGTACACAGACAACCGCTGCCGGGATTGCTATGTCTGCTCTCACCCCAGCCGAGGAGGCGGACCTTGATCAGGCACTCATCGATACCTACGCTCGGGTTGGCGTCACGAGCGATCCATTAACGCACAATTCACCACCCCCAACCATTGCGGATTTGTATGACACCCTCCTTCACATGGGTGGTAGTGGCCCTCAGCTTGCCCAGCGGCTTCGTAAATACACGACCGGCACCTTTGCAGGCATCTTCTCGCAGCAGTCTAACATTGATATCAACAACCCAATGGTAGTGTTTAATATTCGTGACCTCGAGGATGAACTACGACCAGTCGCAATGTACATTGTTTTGAGTCATATTTGGAATATTACCCGAACCGACCAAAAGAAACGTATGTTAATTGTTGATGAAGCCTGGCAACTCATGAAATATGATGACTCGGCTAACTTCTTGTTTAGCCTTGCCAAGCGAGCCCGTAAGTATTACTTAGGACTTACTACTATTACTCAAGACGTAGAAGACTTTATGGGCAGTAAGATGGGCCGAGCAATTGTTGCCAACAGCTCGATGCAGATGCTCCTTAAGCAATCGTCAAGCGCGGTCGATGTTTTATCTGATGTCTTTAAATTGACCGAGGAAGAGAAGAAACGTCTGGCTAACTTTCCAGTTGGGCAGGGCCTCTTCTTTGCTGGTCAAAGCCATGTCCATATCCAAGTGGTTGCCAGTGCCACCGAACAACAGCTCATTACCACCAATCCTCAAGCTACCTCTCAGTCTCCCGCTGAAGGCGTTTCAGAGCCTATTGCAACTGGTGGCTACACAGACCCAGGCTCAGTGGTTTAAGGTATACTGGTAGGTAGTTATGGCACTCCGAACTACAGAAGATGACGACACACGGTTAAACCCCGGGCAGACTGATTACGATCAGAAGTTTAACGACCTCGCCAGACGCGAAGAAGAGGCAACCTTTAATGATATAGCCGATCATTACGATGACCCTTCGGCCAATATAAGCAATGTTGATGCTGCCGAGAAAGATCCAGGCTGGGAAGATAAAACTACACCAGGAGGTGGAGATACCGCACCAAAAAAGGTTTGGTATAAAGGCAAGCGAGGCCCGATTGCTCTCATTTTAAGTGTGGTTTTTGGCGGCGCCGTAGGTATTGGATTCTTTGGCGGCTCCAGTCTCTTCCTTGTAAATATAACTGAGATTATTCAAAATAAATTTAACACTTCTGTGGCCAGTCTTGATAACCGATCAAATAAAATTATTGCGCTCAAAACAAAAGGAACCACTACGGGTGTGTGTAGTTCTACGGTTAGCGTACTCTGTAAATATAGAACGTTATCAACAGATGAGATTCAGGGGTTCAAAGACCAAGGTATTACAATTAAGGATTCGGCAGGGAACGTTATTAACCCAGATGATAATACAATCCGCGGCAAGTCGAGACCCGCCACATACACATTTGAAGGGAAAGATATTCCCGCCAGTGAATATCCGTCTGAAAAACTCAGTAACCCAAGGCTTCGCAGCGCTGAACAGGCTGCTTTAAAATACAACGCTAAATATGCATCGGTAAGTGGTAAGATCTGGTCTAAAGTTTCTAGTGCTTTAAAGGTTGCTAAAAAAGCACCTTTTGATGATACGGCGAAGACTGATGACGAAAGGCTGACTGCTGTTCAATCCGAGACAAAGAATGGTGTCTCCATTGAGAATACTAAAACCCTAGAAGCCGGGAAGCCTGATCCGAGTTGTAGAAATCCCCAAAGTTGTACTCAGTCAGAGGTAGATAGCTTGAATGATAGTAATGCAAAAATTGGTACTACCCTCGAGCCAGACGCAAACAGTACGACAAAGGCTGTTTCGGGAGCCTTGGAAGAAGTTGGAGAGGAGGCAGAAGAAGCTGCTCAAGAAGGCCTTAATACACTTAAGGTGACGGGCTCTATTGATCAAGCGTGTAGTATTTATGGAACCATAAAAGCGGTAAGTTTTGCTGCAAAGACGGTACGGGCCGCTCAACTTGCGCGCTATGCAATGGTTTTCCTTACAACCGCCAGTATGATCAAGGCGGGGACTGCCAAATCTGAAGATGTTGCCTTCCTTGCAAGTACCCTAACCGCGCTGTACATATATAAGGATCTTAAAGGGAACACCGTAAAGAAATCGGCTACAGATAGCCTCGCATACCGTAACGCCGCCTTTGGAGATACAGGAAAACTTGATCTATCAGCCAATCAATTCCTAACCGGAGGAGGGTTAGTTGGTGACCTTGATAATATTTTAAACGTAGTCCTTTCATATATACCTGGTGGCCGAGGGTCAGCAAATACGGTTTGTGGAGTTCTTGGTAATCCTTTTATTCAAGGTGGATCGGTCATTGTTGGTATCGCAGCTTGGATATTTCCGGGAACCGACGTTGCGATGGGGGTTAAAGAAGGGGTAATGGTCGCACTTGGAGTTGCAGGGGCTGCAGCTTCAATTATCCTCCCTGGTATGTTGAAAGATATTATTGCTGGTCAATTAATTGATAAATCGGTTGTTGGCGAGGCAGCAGGGGATGCCCTTGTCTCAGGTGCGGGCTCTCTTTTAAGTACCAATGCGCAGTATAGTGGTAACGCCCCCCTGACACCTACCCAGGCCGTCGGTTACAATGATCTTCAGACGCAGGTTGCAGCTAGCTACGCACAACAAGACAGAATTGCGTATAGCCCTCTCGATGCTTCAAACCCAAATACTTTCCTAGGTACAGTTCTTACTAACCTTAGTCAATATTCATCAAGCTTCTCATCAATAAGTGCTGCTCTCGGTAGCTCTGCCTCAATTATAAGTAAGTCTTTCGGTTCACTTCTTTCTCCTCAAACTAAGGCTGCTTCCACGAGCGACTATACAACTTGTCAGGATATGGATTACCAGGACCTTGGTATTGCTACTGATCTCTTTTGTAACCCAGTACGGGGTATTCCGCCAGAATATCTAAACGCTGCTCCAGATCCTGATGTCCTCACCCAACAATTTATTGACGCTGGGCAAGTTGATGAAGCCACGGGTGAAGCTCTTCCAGGTACAGATTATGCCACCTTCATAACTAACTGTATCGATCGAAGTCCAGATACACCATTGGGTGACAATTCACAGGGAAATAATGGTAGCGGATGTATTATTAAAGATCAAAAAACAGCAAACTGGTATATACATACTATCGATCAAAGAGCGCTTGATCAGATGGAAAACGGCATGAATGACGAGCAAACGCCAAATGGCTCAAACACTGATGCAACCGCAGGTGCAACCATTGATCAAGCTCACCTTTATGAAGATTCAACCACTATTGCGTGTGCCGCAGGCACCACAGACAGCGGAACGGAGAGGGGGTACGATAACGGAAATGAAATTGGTGTTAGACTCTGTGTCTTACCAAATACGATTGATGAAGCACATGCTGGTCAACCTGCAAAAGTAAATTCACGTGTCTCTGGTGCCTACTTAGCAATGACAACCGCTTTATATAATAGCAGTGCTAGTGATAAAGAGAAGCAGGGTGGCAAACTTAAGGTTGCGGATAGCTTTCGGACAAATCAAGACCAACAAGTTGCATTTGCTCGATACGGTGCACCACGTGCCGCAAAACCAGGCTTCTCAAACCACCAGATGGGATTAGCGATTGATTTTCAACTCCCCTCGGGTAATGAAGGGGTAACAAAGGTTGGCGATCCAGTGTACGACTGGTTAGCAGCAAACGCAAATACGTATGGGTTTAAAAAACTATCAACTGAGGCCTGGCATTGGCAAGCGGCAGGAGCGCATTAAGGTATGAAAAGACTGTTTCGAATTAAGCTCTATAGCTGTCTTGCCCTCGTGCTCTGCTTGTCGCTTCTCCCCTTAAGAGTATTTGCGGTTGTTGATACTGCTTTTTATAGTGCAAATGATATTCTTTTTCCTCCAATTGACCCCGATGGATGTTCGGTTACAGCTACCTATACAGGGAAAACAAATATTGATTCACTCACCGCAAATGACACCTTGAAAGCAATCTACACTCAACTCATAGCTGGTGGAATGAATGGGGTACAGGCCGCAGCCGTTATGGGAAATATGTATGGCGAGTCGGGGTTTAATCCAACTGCCGACGAAGAGCCAGCTGGTCCTGGATATGGCCTTGTTCAATGGTCTTCGCCAGGTAGAAAAGCTGGCTTAATTGCTTACGCGGCAGCTCAAGGTAAACCAAAATCTGATATTTCTGCTCAGGTGGGATATGTGTTACAAGAATATAATAGTAGCTACAAAGCTTCGCTCACAACCACTGATTTCGGTACTGGTACAGACGTAAGCGCTGCTACAAAGTCATGGATGCTTATATACGAGGCTCCGCTGATGAGTCCAGCGAACGATCCAGCAGCTCTTAATAGTAAGCGTATCCCAGCGGCTATAAAAATTTATGGTTTCTATAGTAATCTAAGTGGTTCAACATCAACAGCCTCAACAACGAACTGTTCAACCGCTGACGGGGTTGTTGCCGGAAAGGTAGTCGATACTGCCTTGAACCTAGCTCTCTCGTCCCCTCAGGCCAACCACACGTATACAGTTTCTAATGAAGTAGGCGTCGCGAGTGGACAGAGTGATGCACGAGACACATATCAAACAGCGAAACCAAAATATAATCCCTCTGTTGCTTGGAGTGACTGTGGGGGCTTTATTGCCACAGTTATGATAGCAAGTGGAGCCGATACGAGTTATCCTCCTGTTAATGTCACCACTCAAATTGCCTACGTAACGAGCCATCCAGATAAGTACCTGATTATTCCCAAGCCAACGTCAGCCGATTTACAACCAGGGGATATTCTTTTAAGTGATCAGCTCGGACATACCATGATGTATACCGGTCAAGCAAAATATCCATTTGTTGACGCCTCTCTAACTCAACGAATCCCAAGTGTTCGAACAACAGCATCAGGAACGTTTATGTTGGGTGGTGGTGCCATTATAGCGAGGTTAATAAAATGATACGTAATAAAAAAATATTGATTTTCGGTGGGATTGCCCTCCTGATACTTGTACTAGGTGTGATCGTGTATTCTCTCGTTCCACGCGCTTCATTGAAGCTATCAGTTGCACCCGGTGAAGTACAACTCTCTATTAATAATGCGACAAAAGAATCAGTAAAGAATGGTACTGTACTTCATATAAAACCTGGTGAATATACATTTACTGTTTCACGGGATGAATTCGACTCCTACACGACAAAACAAACGATTAAGAACGGTCAGGCCGCAGAGTTACTTGTCGCCCTTACCCCATTAACTAGTGCCGCAAAGCAGTTACTTGCCGATGATGCATCCCAGGCAATTGTGCAGCGTTTTCACGGTAAAATCATTACCGCTCAAGTCGATCAGCTAACAAAAGCTTATCCTATCTTAAGCGTTTTGCCACTTCAGGAGCGTTTATATTCTATTGACTCATGCCCTTCCCAAAAATATCCTAACGATACGACGAAAATTGCCTTATGCGTCACCGAAACTGACTCGAGTGTGAATGAATACGCACTAGCTGCGATTCGACAAAAGGGCTTTAATCCCGATGACTATGAGGTTATTTTCCTTATACAAAATGCGACTCAAAGTGAGTATGATGCGGATTAAATAGCTATTTAGTATCTAAGTGAATGTGATGATAATTCGTACTATCTGAGAGAATGTGAGTACTGGTAATAATAATTTGATGGGCCCGTACGCGATCACTTAAAGCTTTTTGACGGATCAAGTCAAGTTCACTAAAGACATCATCAAGTAAGATAATCGGTTTCTTATCAGTGAGAGCCTCAATAATATCAACTTCTAAAAATTTTAGTGCCAGAATAATACTCCGGACTTCACCTCGTGAGGCGATCGCAATGGCGGGGGAGTTATTAAACTGAAACATGACGTCGTGACGGTGTGGCCCCACACTCGTAAAACCAAGTTGGCTATCTCGCTCAATCGTACTATCAAGTTCGTTTAAGAGTTTTTGTTTAATATCTCCAATAAAGGTGTGTGAGTAGTGTATTGAGACACTATCACCAGCTCCCGCAATGTCGTTATAGGCGTCATTTAATTTGGTATTTATTTGTTCAATAAAGATAGTTCGCTTCTCAATAATACTGGCACCATATTCACTTAAGGCGACATTCCAGACAAATAAATCATCTGGGCTTTTATAGGCACGTTTAAGCAGATTGTTTCGTTGCTTGAGTGCACGTTCATATTTACGAAGCGTCGTGCCGTAGAGCGGGTCTAATTGGCTGATAAAGCGATCTATGAACTGGCGGCGGCGTGTTGGTGAACCATTTAAAAGTCGAAGGTCTTCTGGTTCAAATAATACAACTGGGTACTTATGTTTTTGGAGGAGTCGGTAGTTTGTTTTCTCATCGACTACGAATTTCTTACGTCCAGTAATAAGACTAGGGTCAAAGCTCGCGACCCGTTTAGTTTTATCGTCAAACACCATATCAATCCGCCACCACGGAGCACCCTGACGAAGTACCTCGCTATCACTGCCTTTAAACGAACTGCCCTGTAAGGCAATATAGATTGCTTCAATTAATGATGTTTTACCACTCCCGTTCTCCCCAGTAATAACAGTTGTTGTTGGAGAGAGGGTTAAGACAAAGTTATCATGCGAACGCAGATTGGTAACTGATAGTTTCTGAACCACCACCATAGAGATTAGCTCTTGAGGGGCATAATAATGTGCAGGTAATCAGTGTTAACATCTGTCGAGCGCAGCACACATGGTGCCAATTTACCACTAAAACTAAAATCAACTTCATCGCCCTCAAGTACCGATAAAGCTTCACTTACGTAGCGTGAATTTAACGTGACCTGACCTTCACCGGTAACATTTGCTGCGGTTTCTGAAGTATTTTCCCCCAGTTGTGAGGCAATCGAGTGAAGCGACAGGCTTTTTTTCTCATCACTTGCCGTTAAGGTAATGCTACCACCTGATTCGCGAGCAAATAACCCAGCAATTTTCGTGACGCGGATAAAATCAGCTTTATCGATAATGACAGTGGTCTCGGTTTTTTTCGGAATCAGTTGACGGTAGTCGGGGAAATTACCATCAATTAAGCGGCTAATAATCTCTGCTTCATTAATCCGAAAGCGAACTTGGGTTTCGTCAAACAAAATATCAATTTCGGTCGCATCATCGACAATCGTCCGTAGTACCTCTTGTAAGGTTTGGGTGGGAATAATCGCTGACACTTCACTAGTTGTTTGTACGAGTCGTCGTTCTGATAGGCGATATCCATCCGTAGCAGCAAGGTATAGTTCACCATCGTGTGAGTGCCAATATACCCCAGTTAGAACTGGCCGGGTTGAATCACTACTGGTGGTAATAATAGTTTGTGAGACAGCCTGTTTAAAGTCTTCAGTTTTAATCGAGTACTGAATGGAAGAATCTTCATTAATAGTTGGTAGTTCTGGAAAATCATCGGCAATAACCCCGTTAATAACTGAACTATAACTCCCACTTTTAATATGGAGATTATCATTAACCACTTTCAGTTCGACCGAGCCTTTGGGAAGGCTACTAATAAATTCACTCACAAGCCGAGCAGGGATAGTCAGAGCACCGGGCTTTGCAATTTTGGCACCAATATATTGAGCTGAGGCAATTTCAAGGTTAGTAGCGGCAATAAGTAAACGATTACCATCGGTTCGAAGGAGAATGTTATTCAGGATAGGGAGTTGTGTTTTATTACTAGCAACTCGACCAACAACCGACAAGGCACGAGCGAGATTTTCTTGAGTAACAGTGAGTTCCATTATGTTATTACCTTTCTTTTAATTTTCAATTCTTAGTTCTAATAATAGGGGCTGTGGATTATGGGTATAAGTCCATTGCAACAGATTGAAAAAGCGAATTTTAGCAGTGGAAAGACTGGGGCGAAGAAAGCGATAAGGTGCGGGGATAACTAAAGGTTGTGCACGTCCCTGAGTACGAAATGTATGAAGACTGAACACAGGAGTGGATGAACACACACTGGTTATACATTGACTGATCCACGTCTTGTTCACCTTTTTTACCCAGGAAAAAATGAGAGTATTAGACATAGAGCGTCTCCCGGATAGAGGCGACTTGTTCACGAATAAGAAAATCAAGTTTAATAGCTTTTTCAATCTTCTCTACCGAATGAATCGCCGTGGTATGATCTTTTCGACCAAGCTCACCAGCAATCTTTGGGAAACTTAAGTGAAGTTCACTACGCAGAAGGTACATCGCGATCTGACGCGGGACGACAATGTGTTTATCTCGCTTTGCACTACAAATTTCTTCAACCTTCAGCTGAAAGTGTTTTGCCGTCCGATCAATAATTTGTTTACTCGTTAAGTGTTGGGGACGGGATTGACGAACATTACCGAGTAATCCTTCAGCTGTCGAGACATCAGGACTAACCCCACGCATCTCTGCGTAGGCAAGAAGCTGATTAAGTGCACCCTCTAACTCACGAATATTTGTTTTAATATTTGTCGCAAGGTATTCAACCGTCTCTTGACTCAGTTCAACTCCCGATAAGGCTGCCTTCGCACTTAAAATAGCGCATCTTGTTTCAAAATCAGGCATCTGAACATCAATCGTCATACCCATCTCAAAACGACTACGGAGTCGTTCGGTAAGAGTAGGAATACTCTTTGGTGGCTTATCACTACTAATAATAATTTGCTTATTATTTTGGTGAAGGTGGTTAAACGTGTGGAAGAATTCTTCCTGAGTTTTTTCTTTATTGGCAATAAACTGCATGTCATCGACAATTAAGACGTCGACATTGCGATATTTCTCAGAAAACCCCTTCTTCTTAAAACGAATATGATCCAAGAATTCATTCACAAACGTCTCGACGCTAATATAAAGTACCCGGGTACCAGGCCGAGTCTTTATAATTTCATTTCCAATTGCCTGCATAAGGTGAGTTTTCCCTAGCCCCACGCCACCATAGAGATAAATAGGGTTATATTTCATCCCTGGGTTTGCCGCCACGGCTTGACTGGCGGTGTAGGCAAGGTCATTACTCGAGCCTACAATAAAGTTATCAAACGTATAGCGAGGATTAAGGTTACCCGTCGGTGAGACAGCCGGTGTGGTGTACGTTTGACTCGTGTGTGGCTGAGGTGAGAGAAGCTCGTCGGCTGTTTGGTGGGTCGCTGCGTCAACCGTTATCTCTCGATTTACCCGGGTTCGCTTCCCAGAAGTTGTAATAGTATAGGTGATATGTTTGGGAGTAACACCATTCTTTTCGAGGACAGATTTAATTTGGTCATTAAACTTTACTTCGAACTGTTTCTTGGCAAAGATGTTTGGCACAGAGATAACGACGCCCTCTGCAGACTGATCAACTAACTCAGTGTTTTTAAACCACGTCGTAAAAGTGGCATGCGAAACCGATAATTCGATTTCTCCAAGTACACTCTGCCACAAGGCGTGATCCATTGCTATATAACTCCCTTATATAAAACACTTAACTATCACTAACTATAGCGCACCGACAGGGTTTTCCACAACCACAACAAGCACGAAGTCACGAGAGTAGTATAGAGGTACTGGTTATGCACACACTCACGCCACCTCAGTTAATATGTGGATAAGCCGCTCAAATAAGAGGATAACTTTTATATACTAAATAATAGTTACTCGTTAAATTCAAACTCAGCCTTGCTAATAAGGGTTATTTTAGGTAGAATAGACCAGATATGCCAAAGCGAACTTACCAACCCCACACCCGACATCGCGCCCGTACGCACGGCTTTCGTGCTCGTATTGCTACCAAAGGCGGCCGCGCGGTGATCAAACGACGTCGTATTAAAGGACGCTCAAGAATTACGGCTTAGAGCCAACAAAACAACACCCAGTGAGGTGTTGTTTTTATATCTACTGACACTTAATTTAAGGAAGTAAAGAAGTTACTTACACACCGCTCTATAGTAGTAAGTGAGTTTACTGCCATAGGGCAGTAGCGTAGTAATAAAAGTAAAAAATGGAGATATATCTACCAGAAAAGATAATTATTGTATGTTTACTACAATATATTGACTTTAAAGTATAGATTTGATAGTATTCTCTTATGAACACGTCACAACTCCTTCGTTTAAAGATAAAAAACTACCGCTCGTTTAATGGTATGCAAGAAATAGACTTTCGCAGTCGACACGAAACACGAAAAATCACGGCTTTTTATGGGCCGAATGCAAGCGGGAAGTCAAACATCGTAAAGGCCCTTCAATTTATTCAGTGGTTTATTATTAATTCAAACAATACAAACCTCATTAAGATTCCCACCGAGCCATTTATGTTAAACGCACAGAGTCGGCTGCAGCCATCCGAATTTGAAATTGAGTTTAAACAGGATAGTAGGCATTTCATCTATGGCTTTTCTGTTGATGCGGATTCAGTTAAAACTGAATACTTAAGTGAGTTCGCGAGCAATACAATGAAACCACGAACTATTTTTAAGCGAACCTTGGGGGGGTTGAATGCAACCGCAGAAAAATATAAGTTTGGTAAGAAATTATTTACAGATACTCGCCCAACGGTTCTTTTAATAACAAAAGCCCGAGAAAACAATAACGAATATTCTAACCTTCTTTTTAAATGGCTTACAGGTATCAATGTTCTCTCTGGTAACCCATCAGAAACAATACAGTGGACAGTCGACCAGCTACGGGCACACCCAGATATGCAGAAGGAAGTTACCGACTTACTTGGTGAAGCTGACCTTTGGATTCGATCGTTTAATGTTGAGAATATCACACTGCCACTCGATGTCGTTAAACAGTTACCCTTGAGCGAGGACACAAAGAGCACACTCACCCAAAATAGTAATAATGCCTTCACGATCAAGACAACTCACACAATAAGAGACAAGAATAAAAAAGTTGTTGGTGAGCAGGTCTTTGACCTGGCAACGAATGAATCAAGTGGTACGAGAAAATTCTTTGAATTGGCCGCGCCAATTGTTGACACTCTCGCACACGGTAAACTCTTGTACCTTGATGAATTTGGCGCATATCTCCACTCAGACATTTGTATCTTTATCGTGTCACTTTTCAAGTCTTCGAGAAACAAACACGGCGCGCAGCTGATTATTAATACTCACGACACAGCACTTATGAGAGATGCCTTATTGGCCCGCGAGGACATCTTTTTTGTGGAGAAGAATTTCTCTGAAGAGAGTATCATTACTCCACTCAGTGATAAGTCGGTTCGACTCGGAGAATCTTTTGAAAAGAGGTATCGCCAAGGACTCTATGGAGCGAAGCCTCAGGTAATAGAAAGGTAGAATTGAAGAGATGGTGGGTTCTGGTGATATACAACCAATTACCATCTTGATTTGCTGCGAGGGCAGGGTAACTGAGCCTGAATATCTAAAAATAGTTATGAGGCAACGGAGGATTAACAGCTCTTCAAGAGTGGTTATAGAAGTCGTTGGTGGCAAGGGTCAACACGAAAGACTTATTGATAAAGCGCTAATCGAGAGAAATAAACTGGCAACGAAATTGGATATCTCGCCAGAGGATATTGAAGTGTGGGCGGTATGCGACAGGGATGTTATGGTACGTACCCTCGCAGTGCTTGAGTCTTACGCTAAAAAGAAGGGTGTTCGGCTCGCCTTCTCTGATCCCCGGTTTGAAATATTCCTCCTCCAACATCTTACTGCTTCTGCGACAAACGAGACGGGCAAAGGCCTCGAAGCGCTCATTACCAAAGAGCTACACAAGCTAGGTATTAACACTAGATACGATAAGACGAACTTAGTATGGCTATCTAAGCTATTAGATAACGACCCCCAAAGAGTTGAACTTGCTATACGTAATAGTCGACGAATCAATAATCCAAAAAATACCCCTTATACAAACCTACACATTCTTTTATTACGACTACTTGAATTTGAAGTGGGAAGATAAAGACAAGCCTCCGTATACGCTATACTAAAAAGATGATTTCTTTTGTACACCGATTCCATGGCCACAGTAGCTTACGCTATGTCTATAAAAATGGCCAAGCAGTTCGCTCGCGCCTTATGACGATTAAAGCGATTGATAACCCCCACCGTAAAATTGCCCGCATTGCGGTTGTGGTGAGTAAAAAAGTTATTAAGAGCGCGGTGTCGCGTAACCGGATCCGTCGTCGTATCTATGAATACGTGCGGCTGCAACTTCCAGAGCTACGTGAAGCTCAAGACATTGCCATTATTGTCTCATCAAGCGAGGTTCTGACTATGCCCTATGACGAGCTGAGTGAGTGCCTCAAGCAGCTGTTCATCCAGGCGAAGCTGTATAAAAGTTCTCACTCCTGATATAATGGAGACTAAATAGTGAATCATTGGAGTCTTTTTACCACGTGAATATTTTTGAACTCGTCATTGTTCAGCCAATTTTTAACCTGCTGATCGGTCTCTATAGCCTGATTCCAGGTGGTGATTTTGGCATTGCCCTCATTCTCTTTACGATTCTCGTTCGACTTGCTTTATGGCCACTTCTCAAGCGTCAGCTTCACCAAGTTCGGGCCATGCGTAAACTCCAGCCACAACTGGCCAAAATTCGTAAAGCCACTAAAGGAAATAAACAGGCCGAAAGTCTGCAGATGATGGAGTTATATAAAGAACACGGGGTGAGTCCGTTTCGTTCCATTGGTATCTTACTGATTCAATTGCCAATCTTTATTTCACTCTACCAAGTGATTCAAATCTTTACTTTGCACCGCGACCAAGTAGGGAAGTATACCTATAACTTCTTAGAGAATATCGCCCCTATTAAGCAACTTATTGCGCACCCTGAAAACTTCCACGAGAAGCTATTTGGCTTTATTGACCTTACTCACCACGCCATTACCTCGAATCCCCTCGCGATTAACGGCTTTTTACTCCTAATCGCCGCAGGTGCTGCCCTCACGCAGTATCTGATGTCTCGCCAAACCACACCACGTGTTCAATCTGATAAGCGCCTCCGTGATATCTTAGCCGAGGCCTCAGATGGCAAACAAGCCGATCAGGCTGAAATGAACGCAATTGTGATGGGGAAGATGATGAAAGTCCTCCCATTCTTCATGTTTTTTATTATGATCAACCTACCGGGTGCCTTAGCGCTCTACTATATGGTTTCAAACCTAGTTGCAGTGATTCAACAACACAGTATTTTACGCCAAGATAGTGATGAGATGATTAAGTTATCAGAGAAAGAACCAACGAGTCCTGGTAAAAAGGCGACCGCCAAGGCTCGAGCAAAAGTAGCCCGTGAGGGTACGATTACCCGTATCGTCGCGAAAGACACTCCTTTAAAAACAAAGAAGGAGAGAACGTCATGAACCAAGCGGAATCAATTCAATTTGCCAAGAAATACCTAGAGGATCTCCTGTCCTTTTTTGGGGTCAACCTCGACGTGGTTGCAAGTTGCGAAGAAGATGTTATCGAGCTCGCTGTCCCCTCGAGTGCCCTCAATAGCCTCCTTATTGGCCGCAATGCTGAAACGCTACGGAGTCTCCAGTACATCGTTTCAACTGTGCTTCGCAACAAAGAAGCCGAGCTCAGCCGTGTCAATATTGATATTGCTGATTATAAGAAGCAACGAGCTGAGCGAGTTGCCCAACAAGCGCGGGTCTGGATTGAAGAAGTTCGTAAAACCGGTGACTCATACGTGGCCTATCTCAATGCTGCCGATCGGCGGATTGTTCACCACGTGGCCAGTGACTATGATGACATCCGTACCTTCTCAGAAGGTGAAGGTCGTGATCGTAAACTGACTATTGCGCAAGCTAGCAGTTAAATAGTGTAATATATTGACATAATTATACTACTTTGATACTATATTTGTATGACTACAACGAGTATTGTTAAATTACAGGTACCCATGGAAAAAACAATTCGAGATGCTCTTGAAAAGCGAGCTACTTCGCTTGGTTTTGATTCGGCTCAAGCGTATATCCGTTTTTGGGCAAAGGCAGAAGCAGATGGTCGCCAAGTTGATCTTGATGTCGATGAGTGGGGTCCATTAAGCCCAAAAGCTGCTGCCCGACTTGACCGCTTAACAGATGAAGCAGTCCGCGACTATCAAGCAGGTACCGCGAGAGGGTTTACTGATCCTGTGGAAGTACGCGATCACTTACACAATTTATGAAAACAATATGGGCTCACTTAAGCCCATCTTAAGGTATACTTTTAATAAATGCATACCAATATTACATTTTACGATATCCTTGGGGTCAATCGAAGCGTGAGCGACGAAGACATCACAAAAGCATATCGTCGTCTCGCGAAGCAGCTGCATCCCGACATGGGTGGTTCTGCCAAAGCAATGAACGTGCTGACAAGGGCCTACCGAACGCTGCATGATAAAGATAGTCGAAAAACATATAACAGTTATCTAGATGGCGAAGAAGCTAAAGCCGCAGACTCCCATAGGGGTGCAAACCAGCAGTCCACCCACACACAAGCACCAACCCCGAAGAGTCCTACGGCAGCTGACCTTGTCATGGAAGAAAAAGCCCTCGTCTCGTCAGCCAAAAGAGTTGGTCGTACTCAATTTCTGCAAGGGTTAGGACTAGTATTTCTCGGATCTATCATCACCGCTGTTTGGTATAGCGTCACGCCGGATGGCGGTCATTATGTTATTCTCTGGGGCTTGGTCCTGTGGGGCGGTATTCTCCTAATTCGTGGCTGGTATAGATACCTGACACCATATATAACGCTTCATCGAGTGCTTGATAGCCCTGGTCATCCTCGCCAATTTGTCCTTGAAAAGAAGGGTCGCCGCGCCCGAGCCGTCTTTATTATTCTCCTGACACTCCTTAGCCTCCTGTTACTTTTAGCTGCCCTTGGATCAAACTCAGATTCAACACCCACAACCACCACTGACGTTACAAGCTCAACCACCGCCCAACAGGCCAGCTTGAAATCTGCCTATGATATCTGCGAGGGGGAGTATACTTCAATTCAAGCTCAACTTACTTCCATTAATAATGAAATGGATGGTTATACTGCTAGTGGGTACACCTCGGCGTATAACCTTCTTGTTCCTCGGCAGAATGTACTTGTCTCACAACAAAGCATGAAATATGACGAGTGCGAAACTAAGCGCCAAGCATATAACACCTCCCTGACTAACTAAGCCTACTGTGCGCGGGAAGCGAGGGCCATAGTGTATACGTCGTGGGTTTGTTCGGCCATGCGGCGCCATGAGTATTTCTTGACTTGGGCATAACCCGAGGTGATCAGTTCAGCCCGGAGGATATCGTTACTCAGTACCTCGTCAATCACTCGGGCTATATCGGTAATGTTGGTGGGATTAAAGTAATGGGCGGCGTCACCATAAATCTCCGGCAGACAGGTTGCATTACTACTAATAACGGGTGTGCCATATCCCATTGCTTCAAGCCCTGGTAGACCAAAGCCTTCCATAAGAGACGGAAAGACATAGGCGGCTGCGTGGGTGTAGAGCCAGTCGCGCTGACCATCGGGGAGATAGTCGGTAAAGAGAATATTGCGGTAACCTTTCTTAGTAAAGTACGCTTGATTTGACCGTACATTAGCGGTTATTTTTCCCACTAGAATAAGACCAAGCTCTGGGTATTTCTTAATAAGGCGCTGGTGGGCGGCGGCCAGACGCTTGATATTCTTATAATCGCTTTGTTGTCCGACGTAGAGCAAATACTGTGTAAAGGGATGGGGATAGGAAATAAGTTGAGTAGCTGTATGTTCAGCCGCTTCGTACGTCACGGTGACTTTATCAGCAGGAATACCAGTAAAATTGATAAGTTCCTGTTTTGTATAGCTACTTGGCGTGATAATCTGCTGACTTGTCTTGGCAACCCGGCGAAATACAAACCGACCCACCAGTTGTTTTAGGTGAAAGACGAGCCAGTTTTTATCTGAGTTATAGGTCTGAAGCAGTGTCAGGTCGTGAAAGGTAGTGACGTGTGCCCCACTATAAAAAATTGGCTGTTGAGGCATACAAAAGTGGACAAGGTCTGGTGATAAGCTGCGAAGATAACGCCTGAAGCCAAACTGTTCAGCCAGCGAGTAGTTAGCAAACGGAACTGTTTGTACGGAAAAGTTGGCACCGGTTGGCTGCCAGTAGTCTTTGTCTTTGGTGGGTACTAAGACGGTATAGCGATTAGTGTGGTCGACTTCCTGAAGGTAGTGAAGCAATCGCTCGACGTAGGTACCAGTAGAGGAGTTAATAATGCGGGCATCGATAAGTATGTGGCTCATTAAGCTTAGTATATAGGAATTACGACAGAGTGGATAGTTGGGCAAAAGGATCTCTCAAAAAGCTTATGATAAAATGAATGTATGAAGCCGACCCAGATAAAACACTATCTAGCACAACATGAAGTGAAGAGATCACGAACAATTGTGATAGTTGACTATGGGAATGTAGAGAAATGGAAAGTAAGTCTTGGGTGGTTAATCGGTATTGCTCAGCTTGCGCGTTTGGTTCGATCTTTCTCGACTGAGAAAAAGTTTCTCAGACGTTTTTATTATGGGGCTGACTACGGGCCACATGAGAGTGGTACAGAATTAATTCCTTGGTCAAGGAGTATGCTTGAACAAGCAGCAGCTAATTCACTTGAAGTAGTGAGCAAGCGGGTAAAATATATCCATAGTGCTAACGGCTATGAGAAAAAATGCGACCTTGACGTTGAAATGACGGTAGATCTTATTAGAGAAAGAGATAACTATGATACTATCGTCTTATTCTCGGGTGATGGTGATTTGGTATATGCATTAAAGTATCTCCATGAAACCTACGGAAAAGAAGCAATTGTGTTTGGTGCACGCGACCACGTGGGCCGAGAAATCTTTGACGCTAAAGCAACGGGCGTTATTAAGGATATATTTTTTGCAGAAGATTTTGAATATAGGCTCAACAGGGATCGAATGAGAAACTAAATTCAAAGACCCGCCGGAAGGCGAGTCTTGATCAAAATCGAATGAGCCTAATGCTCACTAACAAGTATATATTATTTTTAGACATATTGCAATACTTTTGTCAATGATAAGCCTTCTTTTTGTTACTTTTTATAAAACAAGCGATTCCCGTAAGGGTCTATCCAACAACCACCCTTCCGTAGAGGGGTTATTATAAACTACACTTTCTTAAAAACAAACCGACGGTAGAGAAGGTAGTTCCAAATCAACGTTGCTATTGTGGCAATCAACTTCCCAATAAAGAGGACAATAAAGCTGTTAAGGTTCAACGAGGCCAGTGCCCGTTGGACGGTTTCGATTAGGATTGGTTGAATAACCCAGAGCCCCACCAGTGTAATGCCTAAAAAGAGTCCTACCTGACGAGATGATATCTTGCCACCAGCCTTAAAAGTAAAGCTCTTGTTTGCAAAGAAGCTAAAGATTAAGGCAACCGAGGTAGAGATGATATTACTCGGCAGGGTCGGGAGACCAAGTGCTACTAAACTAAACAAAATACCAAAATCAATCAGAGTATTCAGGCCACCGACAATAGCGAAGCGGAGCTTCTCAGCGTGCTTTTTGATCAGGTTGTGCATGATACTCCTCAACTAAATAGAGTGGTCGGTCTTTTGATTCATTAAAGATGCGGCCAATGTATTCACCAATAATGCCTAGTGAAAGTAACTGGACGCCACCGAGGAATAAGATAACCGCCATCATTGAAGGATAACCCGCCAGGTCATTCTCAAAAAACAGGGTTCGTACCACTAAGAAAATAATATACACGAAGCTAAAGAAAGAAATAACTACACCAAGAAACGTTGCCAGGCGTAACGGTGCGATCGTAAAGGAAACAATGCCATCGATGGCGAGGTTAGCGAGTTTAAGGTAATTCCAGTGGGTTTCACCAGCAGCGCGAGGGTCACGGTCATAGAGAATCTCTTTTTTCTTGTAGCCAATCCAGCTAAAGTACCCCTTCGTGTAGCGGTTCTTATCACGGATCTTGGTGACCGCGTCAATTGCTCGCCGATCTAACAAACGAAAATCGCCGGTATCGCGCTGAATAGGGATGTCGGTGGCCTTTTGGAGGACTTTATAAAAGACTGAAGAGGTAAGCTTTTTCAACCAACTCTCACCAGCCCGAGAACGACGCTTGGCGTAGACGTCATCATAGCCCTCTTCCCAGTACTGAATCATCTCAGGAATAAGTTCGGGCGGATCTTGTAGATCGGCATCAATAATCACTGCCGCATCACCGGTGACGTGATCTAGCCCCGCAATCATAGCGATTTCTTTCCCGAAGTTACGTGACAGATTAATGTAGGAGACTTGAGAGTCTTTGGCGGCGTACTTCTTAATGATTTCAAGTGTCTTGTCTCGACTACCGTCGTTGACGAACAGGAACTCAAACTGGTAATCTTTGTTGTCATTAGCGAGCTTACCGAGCCGCTGGTAGAGATGCTCTAACACCTCTTGTTCGTTATACGCGGGGATCAGAATACTAATCTTTTTCATTGCTACCAGTATACCATGGCAACTATCAGAACGAGTGATCGGCAGCGATGAGGCTAAGCAGACTCGTGATACTTGTGGCGGTCTTCACACCGGCCTTTTTCAAGGCGCCTGTCTTGGCGGCGGCTGATTCATTCTGACTACCCAGGATTGCTCCAGCGTGTCCCAGTTGGACGCCGGCGGGGGCGTGATGTCCCGCCACGTAGCCATAGACGGGCTTGGTAATCGAACCAGCAATATAGTCGGCAGCCAGGAGCTCTTCGGTCCCCCCCACTTCCCCAATCAATACGATTGAGCTCACGTGGGGGTCGTGTTCAAATAGTTCGAGACAGTCTATAAAACTGGTGCCGTGGATGGGGTCGCCTCCAATACCGATCACGTAGCGCTGGCCAATGCCACGCTCGCTCAGACCCGCCATAGTCTCATAAGTCAGGGTACCAGACCGGCTGACAATGGCGACTGAGCCGGCTAGTGACAAGTGAGCGGGGATGATACCAAGCTTCAGCTCATCGGGCACTAATATACCTGGTGAGTTCGGTCCAATCAAGATGCTCTCGGAGGTAGCAAGGATCCTTCGAACCTCGATCATATCGTGGAGGGGAATCCCTTCGGTAATACAGATAATCAGCGGAATGTGCGCATCAACTGCTTCGAGGATAGCATCCATCGCCATTGGTGCGGGCACAAAGATGACACTGGCATCAACCGAGAAATCAGCTTGAATGTCTGCGACCGTATTATAGACAGGAATCTCATCTACTAAGGAGCCAGCTTTACTCGGTGAGGTGCCTGCTACGATATGGGTGCCCGCTTCAACCATGGCACGAGCCTGGAAGGAACCATGCATACCAGTAATACCCTGAATAATAACGTTTTGGGCCTGAAAGAGTTCGAGATTCACAAGTGGTGTGCCTCCTGAGCCTCAATGATGCAGTCTTCAAGGGTAGGTAGCGTCGCAATCCCGGCATCGGTTAGTAACTCCATCGCCTCCTCGTAATTCGTCCCCGCTAGGCGAATATAGAGTGGGGGAAGCGTCGGTATGTGAGCCTGGGCGGCAATGATAGCTCGCGCTATTTCGTCACAGCGACTAATCCCGGCGACGATGTTAATAATGATACCCTGAAGGTGCGTAAAGCCCATCAGGCGCTCAAACGCTAGCAGCAGGCTCTTAATATCAGACCCCCCACCAATATCGAGGAAGTTAGCGGGTACGAGGCCACTATCGGCTACGGCATCAACCGTTGCCATGGCAAGACCTGCCCCGTTGGCGATCGTCGCAATGGTGCCAGCAAGATCAAGGGTCACAAAGTTGGTTTCAGTTGACTTAGCTTCAAACTGCCAGTCGTGACGAAAGGCGGCGTTATCATCAAGCTCCATCTTACAGTCACCCGCGATAAATGTGCCCTCAGTGGTATAGATGAGCGGATTAATCTCAAGTAAGGTGGCATCGTTAGCCACGAAACAGTCATACAGGTCAGTGAGCAAGTACTGGAGTAAAGTTGCGGGCAGCGTCTCCTCGTATCCCCAGCTGAGTGCGAGCTGGCTGGCAATCGCTTCAACCTGATCTGGTTCAAAGGTTCGGGTAAAAAAGCCACTGGTATGGGTTTCAATCTCGACGCCGCCTTTGGGATGGGCCATTAGTTGGACAACACCTTCAATACGATCAATCCGTAGCGCTAAGTAATGCTCGTGCTGAATGAGGAGCTTCTCTTCGGCTAACAGTACCGTAGGCAGATAGCCTTTGATGTCGAGCACCAGGAGGGCTTCGACGGCATCAGCCAGCTCAGCTACCTGCTCGATAATCTGTACCCCCCCAAGTTTACCCCGCCCCCCAATAGGCACCTGGGACTTGAGAACGACCGGTAGGGGCAGGCTCAAAGCCTCGCTAGTTTGGACAAGGGACGAGACCGGCACGAGTACACCAGCGTCGGCAAGCAGTTGTTTGGCTTCGTATTCTAATAACTTCACTCTTTCTAGCCTACAGCAAGATGAGAGAGGGGACAAATGGTCCTTCGGTTTATTCATTCTGCTTATTTATGTATAATAGGCTTTGTCTTATAAACACAACATATCTGCGAGGAATTACTATATATGGCCGATGTTAAAAAACGAGCATTAATTACAGGAATCACAGGACAAGATGGCGGTCATCTTGCCGAACTTCTTCATGAAAAAGGTTATGAAGTCTTTGGAATTATTCGGGGCCAGCACAATCCAAAGCGTGAAGCCGTCGTAGCCGAATTCCCATATGTCACACTCATTGACGGTGATTTAACTGATCAGTCATCTCTTATTCGCGCTATGCAACAAGCGACGCCACATGAAGTCTATAACCTGGGGGCTATTAGTCATGTGGGCTATTCATTCAAAGACCCTCAACTCACCAGTGATGTGACAGGGAAAGGTGTCTTAAATATGCTTGAAGCGATTCGTCTAACGGATCCTGAGAATAAAGTTCGATTCTATCAGGCATCAACCTCTGAAATGTTTGGTGGCCTTGCGTACAACCGCCCAGAGAATGGCTATACCGAAGATGCCGCCTTCCACCCACGCAGTCCATATGGTGTCGCTAAGCTATATGGGTATTGGATCACTCGGAACTACCGAGAAAGCTATAAAATGTTTGCTGTTTCTGGTATTTTATTCAATCACGAAGGTGAACGCCGGGGTATTGAGTTCGTCACTCGAAAGATCACAAATGCAGTCGCCCGTATTAAACTTGGTCTGCAAGATGATATTGAGCTGGGTGATCTATGGCCAAAGCGTGACTGGGGGTACGCTGGTGATTACGTGAAGGGTATGTGGATGATGCTCCAACAAGATGAACCAAAAGATTATGTGCTTGCTACGGGTGAGACACACTCGATCGAGGAATTTCTTGAACTTGCCTTTAAAGAAGTGGGGATTGATGACTGGAAGCCATACGTCAAGCAAAATCCTGCATTTATGCGCCCCGCCGAAGTCGATGTCCTTTTGGGCGATCCAACCAAAGCCGAAAAAGAGCTAGGCTGGACGCGTGAAGTAGATTTCCCTGGACTTGTGAAGCTTATGGTCGAACATGACCTGGCAATCGAATCCACGAAGATTTAGCTGTGGCCACTGACTACCTGCCACACTGGAAGAGGTTAGGCCGACAAACGGTGATTGATACACAATTCTTGAAGGTATATAGCGATAAGATCGCATTGCCTTCAGGTGCTATTATCGAAGACTACTCGACCGTTACGCTGCCAAGCGGGGTTGTGGTAGTTGCAACTGATGAAAACGACCAGTTGATTACCCAGTTTGAGTATAAGTATGCTATCGACAAGGTAGTGCTGAACCTTCCATCTGGGAGTGTCGAAAATGGCCTATCACCACTTGAAACCGCTGCCAAAGAGCTACTTGAAGAGACGGGCTATGCTTCCGATGACCTAGAACTGATTCAAACAACCTATGAATATCCCTCAAAGTTAGACCACGTTATCCATATCGTACGGGCTCGTTCTGCGCGCAAAGTGAGCAACACGGCGCACGAACAGACCGAAACGATTAGCCCAGTTCATCTCATTCAGGCCGATATGGAAGATTACGGTGGTATTTTTGATACAACCTATAATATTACCGCCCTCGCACTCACACTACCGCAGTACCTGAAGAAGCAGCTTAAATAGCTACGCTTTTTGTATAAAGTCGTGAATAGTAGATTCAAGTGTTATTGCGGGCTGCCAGCCTAGTTCGAGCTTCACCCGACTAGCATCACCAATGATCTCCTGGGCATCGGTCGGGCGAACTTTCGATGGGTCAATCGTTACTTCAAAGTGTGCTGCCTGCATAGCGTGTAGGAGGGTTTCAAGTATCTCGTCGCCCGCTCGACTAACACCCGAAGCGATGTTATAAACGTCGTGTTGGAGCGATTTGGCAGAGGCAAGAAGTACATAGGCTTTGACAATATCGCGGACATCCGTATAGTCTCGACGAGAGGTAAGGTTACCAACCGAGATTGTTTGGCTGTTATTTTCTTGAGCCAAAACAACTTGGCTATATAGATCCGGCAGCAAAAAGCCTTGGCCCTGGCCGGGTCCGATGTGATTGAAAGGACGAGCAATAACCACGTCAAGTCCACGATTCTTATAGTAGAGTCCCACATTCTCTTCAAGGATCTTCCCAACCGCGTAGGGAGAGTTCTCTGCAAGTTGTGACGACTCAGTAAGGGGCATTGGTTGCTGGGCGTCATAGAGAGCGCCAGAACTAATCACGACCGTTCTACCTGTAAACCCCTGGTCTAAAGCAGACGAAAGAACGTTATGGGTCATAATGCCATTTTGGGTAAGATACTCAAGAGGCTTTTGAAAAGACTCTCCAACAGCAGCAAGTCCAGCCAAATGAATAATCGCCGTAACATTTTGCAAAGGAATATCCTTAAAGCTACCTTCCTCTACAAGATTACATTGCGTATAGGTGTCAACGAGGGTCATTACTTTATCGTTTACCGCAGCCTCTCGCCCAATGCCGTGAACCTTATAGCCCTGTTGTTTAATTTCTCGCGCAAGGTGTTCGCCAACGAATCCATTTACACCCGTTATAACGATTTCTGTATCATTCATATCAATAGTATACCATTGATTTAGACGGCCGATACCTCTATAATGAGTCGTATTGTGAACGCCTTTCAACGCCTAAAAGCAAAATACCGTTACTCATTGATTCTTCTGAAGCAACTTGTTATTACTGACTTTAAGTTACGCTACAAAGGCTCGGCACTAGGCTATGTTTGGACACTCTTGCGGCCATTGGCATTGTTTGCAATTCTCTATGTCGTGTTCGTCCATTTCTTAAAGGTAGGCTCAAGCACACCTCATTATGCAGTCTATCTCTTGACGGGCGTTATATTCTGGAACTATTTCATTGAGGTTACGACCAATGGCCTTTCGGCAATTGTTGGTAAGGGTGACTTACTGAGAAAATTAGCCTTCCCACGATATGCAGTTGTGGTGGCGGGTTCGCTCTCTGCATTGATTAACCTCGCAATTAATCTAGTAGTCATCGGGCTATTCATGATACTTAATGGTGTAACATTGAGCATCGACTCTTTATGGGTTCTTCCGCTAATAGTGGAGCTATTCGTCTTTGGTTTAGGGGTTGCTTTTCTGTTGAGCGCACTGTACGTGCAGTTTCGAGACATTAACTACATCTGGGAAGTGGTTCTTCAGGCGGGCTTCTATGCGACACCAATTCTTTATCCTATATCACTTGTTGTAACGGCATCCCCACTCGTTGCAAAGCTTATGATGCTCAACCCAGTTGCCCAGATTATTCAAGATATTAGAGCAACAGCCGTCACTAGTGATACCGTAACGATTGCTAGCTTATTCCATAACCCCTTTGCATCTTTAATACCTCTGGCAATTGTCATCGTTCTAGCGGTTCTGTCCATGATCTACTTTAAGAGGCGCTCACCTGGTTTTGCGGAGGAGATCTAATGTCTAAAAATATTGCCGTAAGTGTTCAGCATGTTTCTAAAGACTTTCGTCTTCCACACGAAAGAGCCGATACTGTTAAGAGTTTATTTATAAATCCTTTTAATAAGAACCGTAAGAAGTTTGAAACACAACATGCTCTTCGGGATATTTCATTTGATATACCTAAAGGCGAATTCTTTGGAATCGTTGGGCGTAATGGAAGTGGGAAGAGCACCCTATTAAAAATAATCGCTGGTATATATTTGCCAACCCAAGGTAACTTAAGAGTTAATGGGCGTTTAGTACCCTTTATTGAGCTCGGTGTCGGTTTTAATCCAGAGCTGACAGGAAGAGAGAACGCATACTTAAACGGTGCACTAATGGGATTCTCTAAAAAAGAAGTAGATGTGAAGTATCGAGATATTGTTTCATTTGCGGAGTTGGAGCGCTTTATGGATCAAAAACTCAAGAATTATTCGTCAGGTATGCAGGTTCGATTGGCCTTCTCTGTCGCAACCATACTTGCAGAGTCAGATATCCTCTTGATTGACGAAGTATTAGCCGTGGGGGATGCTGATTTTCAGAGGAAGTGTTTTGAGTATTTTAGAAGACTAAAGAAGAATAAAAAGACGGTAATATTTGTTAGCCATGATATGAATGCCATTAGGGACTATTGTGATAGAGCGATCCTGATTGACAACAGCAGGGTTATAGCAACTGGGACATCGGCAAAAGTTGCCAGAGAATACGATAAACTATTCCTAAATTCTAGTGAGGACGTTGATAGTAAGGGCAAGAAGCAAAACCGATGGGGGAATAAGGCACTACGCTATACCGAGGTCGGGTGTGATCCAGTGGTTACAATTGACTCAAAGACACTTCGGGTTACGACTAAGCTAAGGGTGAATGAGGATATGGATGAGGGTCTGTTTGGCTTCTCTGTTAAAAATTCATCAGATGTTTTGGTTCTAGGCACGAACACTCAGCTCAAGAACAAGCGACTTAAGAACCTCAAAAAAGGCGAAATCATAGAATTGAATTGGACCATACCAAACATATTTGGAGATGGAGAGTATTTTATAAATGTTTCCGCCGAAACAATTGCAGCAACTCCATGTGACTGGTGGGATGAAGCAGCTCACTTTAGGGTAGCTAAGAATACTCCCACGGGCATGATTACGTATCCGCTAATGGAGCTAGAAGCTTTTCGTAATAGTGAGAGGATATGATTGAGAGACTAAAGACGGTTGCCCAAAAGCTTGACCATGGAATAATCAACGCACTATTAAGGTTTCAGCAATCTCAAAATACCCCACAACTAAGTATGAACCCAAACATAGAGGTAGTCTTATATAAAGACCCAGTTAAACAGCTTGAAGCTATTAATGTATACGACAAGGAGTATCTAAGACGTCTAGTCTTCGTCCCTTCCGAACATCAGATCTCTAGCCTCATCCTGAGAGGATACAAACATACTCGAAGGATACTATTTCAATCGGCTAAATATTCTTACCGATTGATCTTTAAGGGACAGAAGAGGTCTGTGCACTAATGGTAGAAAAGAGGGCACTACTTATTGATGGCCAGGCTTTTCAGAGCTCGGCATTTCATAGGGGAATTGGTAAATACTCGATGTCTCTACTTGGGGCTATAGGACACAGACTCGACTTCTATGAGAAGAAGATAATACTCCTTAATAAATCGAATCCTCTCAGTCAAGAGCAGGATGAGGTCCTTAGGCTATTGGCAAAAGGCTTTGAGATTATTAGCATTAATTACGAGTTGCTCCAAGGTGCTGGAACATACGAGAGGGTAAGGGATTATAACATGTCTCTTATCAACAGGTACATAGCAGAGAGCTTGTCTGGGTACTCGGTAGACTTCTTGATACTATCTCTATTCCAAGAGCAAGAGGTACCTGTCTTCCCTACTATAAGTTCAAATAATTACTTGATAATGTATGATTTAATACCCCTTCAGTTCTTCACTAACTATCTGAGAGTTGAATCCGTCTCCGAGAATTATTTGTGTCGCTTTGATACATTAATGCAGACCGACCACTTCTTTCCTATTTCGACCACTGTTGCAAATGATCTTACCTTACACCTTGGTATACCAAAAAATCGTATAACTCCCATCTACGGAGCTCCCATTAAGCGAAAGTTACTCAAAAAAGTTGCAAAGAGTGACGTGGGCAAAAATAAGTTTATTCTCATGCCGTCGGGTGATGATTTTAGAAAGAACAATCAACGAGCCGCTCTGGCTTTTAGCCAGTTCAATAGTTCGCACAATGATGAGTATAAGTTAGTTATCACCTCAGCGTTTAGCCAGCAGACGAAAGATATTCTAAATAGTATATCGTCTGATATTATATTTACCGGAAATATATCCGATGAAGAACTCGCAGGACTATACTCTAGCGCAACTTGTGTACTCTTCCCAACTGAATATGAGGGGCTAGGACTACCTGTCCTTGAGGCTATTGAGTTTAATAAGAAGATTGTATGTTCCGACTTGGAGGTATTCCGAGAGATTACTGAGGAGCAATTATATTTCTGTGATCCCTATGATGTACAAAGCATAGCGTCTGCTATAGAAGCCACAATAAGCACCTCTCGACCTATAGATAGTAGGGTATACAATTCCATACTAGATTTCTACTCATGGGATAAATCTGCTGAACTTGTGGCGACTACTTTATTAGAGCTTACCCCAGAGAATCGCATGGAAAATAAGCCAAAGATCGCAATATTTGGACCAAGTCCGCGTGGTTTCTCTGCTATCGGAAAGATTATACAAGAGCAACATTACATCTTGTCAAGGCAGGCTGAGGTTACTTATTACCTGGAAGATGGTATTACGGATACTGCAAAATCAATAGAGATTCGGAAAAACTATCTACCGTATGTAGCAGAATGTCGGAATCCATGGATCTTTAGCCAATCAGACGCGAAGAGATTTGATAAGCTGATTTATCATATTGGCAATGGAGAGTACCACGTAGTTACACTGATTAAGGCACTCTCGTTTCCAGATCAGGTGGTACTTCATGACACCCGGCTACAGGGTCTATATGGGGTCGTTCGTGACCAGGGCTTTATAAGCGGTAAGCGCTATGATGCAGAAAGGAGCTTATCCGAGTCCATAGCCTCATCCCATGGTAACTTCCTCGGCGGGCTCATGAACAAACAGAAGAGAGTAAT
Source organism: Candidatus Saccharimonadota bacterium (assembly GCA_015655045.1). Taxonomy (GTDB): domain Bacteria; phylum Patescibacteriota; class Saccharimonadia; order Saccharimonadales; family Saccharimonadaceae; genus UBA1547. Next base: position 294,232 of record JAATFU010000005.1, on the reverse strand, counting down.
AGTACATTCCTTATATGCGAAGTCGGGTATAGAAGAATATCTCCTTCCGGGAAAGAATGTGGAGATCGTTTTGCAGAATCTGGCAGTAACCACTCCTTACCATGTGCAGGCTAAGAATCCCAGTAGAGACCTACTCGTCGCTATGCCGGGCATAATGACCGAGGCGAAAGGCTTAGATCTTACAGAATCACTTGTGAGAAGTAAGATTAACGACCGTACTATTAGTGTAAAGATATTTGGTTTTTCGCTGCTCGATAGTAAAGTAGAGAATAGACTCAATGGTCTTAAGGGAATATCTGTTATAAAGTCTCCTTCCGACACGAGGTTTATGCACGAACTTACAAGAAGCGATATTATGCTCAGCTTCCGTCACCCATATCACGGAGAGACTTCCCTCTCGACTCTTGAGGCATTGCGATTTGGGAAGGCAACCATTGTAAACAATAGTGGTTGGTTTGCGGAGCTCCCAGATGACATTGTGAGAAAAGTCAGTTCAACGAATGATATAGTTAAGGCAGTAGCGAGTGAAGCTGGGGTTGCAAAATCGGAGTTTAAAGACGCACAGATATATAGGGCAAAATATATTGAGGATAACTTTAGCCCGGTGGACTACATTAGTAGAATGCTTGATAATAAGGAGCTTTTATGATGATCTCAAAGATAACATGGTTTGACATAACCGAGATTAAAGACTGGAATGGCCATTTCACGGGTATACAGAGAGTCGTTTTTAACTTAGGAAAAGAATTAACCCAAGACCCTACGTTAAATCTTAGGCTATGTAGGTACGACAGAAGAAGAAAAGTTTTTATAGAAACTACTTATGAGTTCAAGGAACCGGAGTATGCAAGTGTGCCCTCGAAGAAGCTTACAAGTAAGGTCGGAGGATATAGCGGCAAGCTAAAAGGGGCCCTGAAAAGCATGCTACCAGTCCGAATTAAGAGGGTTCTCAAGAAAGTTATAAGTTTTAATTCACGACCTTTCATTTCTTTCAAGAGACCTATTGATCTTAGGAGATCAGACACGGTTATAGTTCCAGGCGCATTTTGGATTGGGTCACTTAACCCCTTATTGAAGTTAAGGAAGAGAGACCGACCGACTGTCTTTGCCGTAATGTACGATATGGTACCGGTTATCATGCCACAATTTTGTGCGCAAGTTACGGTAATAGATTTTGAAGATGAAATTAAGAATGCAGCTAAGGTGGTAGACGAGTGGCTATCAATCTCGGAGAGTACCAAAAGAGATCTACTCGAGTACTCGAATTTAAATAAACTTAGAATTAAAGCTGATAAAATTAAAGTCATTCGACTTGGTTCAGATATAAATACAAAGGGAAAGTCGAAATCACCATTCAAAGCTACACAAAAGCCAAAAGAGTTCATTCTCTTTGTTAGCACAATCGAACCACGCAAGAATCAACAGTTTGTATATCAGGCTATCAAGTACGCAGAAGAGAAGAACATATCAATACCTCCGATTGTTCTAGCGGGTAAGCATGGATGGCACTCTGATGACTTTGTCAACGTGCTTAGGCGTGATAGAACTATTAAAGATAAGATAATATGGCTGCAAGATGTGGACGACAGAGCTCTACGCTGGCTTTATAAAAACTGTCTTTTTACAATCTATCCTTCAATCTATGAGGGTTGGGGGCTGCCTGTAGCCGAATCTCTGGCGTATGGTAAGTTCTCAATCGTATCAAGCGCCTCGTCTCTTCCGGAGGTTGCTGGAGATCTGGTTGACTACCACTCTCCCTATGACATTGACGAATTCGTTCAAAAGGTAGATGAGTATGCAAACAACAGACGGATATTGATGGAGAAGGAAAAACGTCTTATCGAGAGTTTTCGTCAACCTCGCTGGAGTGAGGCCGCAGATCAAGTTAGAAATCTATTGAACTAGAACTACTGTATGCCACTAGTACCCGTACTCCAGGCTGCCGTACCATCACCTCTGTATATAACCAAATTACCATCTGGCTGCATAATAAGGGAAGATTGGCCGCTCCCGCTAGTGCTACTAGTCCAGAGTGCATTACCACTTGTATCGTATATAACCAAATTACCATCTGGCTGCATACTTAATTGGGCAGATGGTTTTCCTGATGTCATTGAGTTCCATATGGGGTGAGTCGGAGAGTACACAACCAAATTACCGTCTTTCTGTAGAACCATACGGTACTTTCCATCGGGAGTAAGGAGGGATTGGCCTGGGTATAGATTGGTATTCGAGAGGCTATAGTCGACACGCGAAAGATGATCGGGCTGACTTAATGTGCCTGTCGACCATAGTGCCGTGCCAGTGCTACTATATATAACCAAATTACCATCTGTTTGTAAGGCAAGATACGCACCAGGGTTGCCGCTAGTACCGCTGCTCCATGTAGCTACATTCGATGTATTATAAAGTACCAAATTACCATCTGATTGCATAAAGAGCCCCTTTGTTGTTCCGGCAGTACCAGTGTGCCATACAAGCGAGAAGTTACTCATTAGTGTGAGATCGCCATCTTGGAGTCGTAATACACTTTGGGAATCGGGTGATAGCATGTAGCCACTTCCTGTAATCGATTGATTCGGACTCAGGCTAGTATTGGTATCGTTTGAGATAGACTGTTTCTTTACTACATTGATACCAAGTCCATATCCTAGGTCATTCATCCAAGTAGCCCCATCCGCTACAAGGTTGAAGTGCTCATAATAGATGCCGGGAGTTTGGGGGGCCGTAAGGTTAAACGTGAAGGTCCCTGAGTTGCCAGGAGCGACCGAATCTTGATTCATAGCAATTCTACTCGGAGAGAGCCACGTACTATCTTTAAAACTGCTATTTCGATCATTTGGGCCGGCTGTGCCGAGGTGAACGACATTTTTATTCCAAGTCTGGGTGCCGGTATTGAGGGCAGAGAGAGTAACGTAAGCTGTTTGTCCTGGTTGAAGATTGATTGCCGAACCTGTAAATTGTTGGGTTTGTTGAGCATTAATATAGGAAGGGCTACGAATAAATGACCACGAATATGAGGTGTTAGTTTGTGTTGATCCAAACCAGTCGGTAAAAATGCGCCAAAAGTTTCTGTTACCGTACGCGCTACAGCCATCACCTGTACCATATAAATTATTTAAGGCTGCCTGGTTTGGCTGATAGGGTGTATAGCTGTAAAGACCCGCCGTAGCCTGGGTACCAATAAAGACACTGGAACTTCCACAAGATGCAGTGGGGTTATACAATACCTGGTTACTGGATTGAGCTTGAATTCTATAAGCAGTCGGATTATTCTTGTATAATTGAAATTGTCGAGCGGCATTAGTGATCTGATTGTAGAGTCCTGCATATTGAGGATCGCAGGGGGCATTGTCGGGGCATCCATACCCTAAAGCGTTCGTATATTGCGAGGCGTAAGGCCACGTATCATCAAGAAGGGGTCCGGGTGATTCTTTTTCGAGAATCACTAATAATGCTCTTACGCTAATACTATACGTTGTAGCGGCATTTTTAATTATCTGAGCAGCGCTAAGTGCGCCGCTAGGAACTAAATTCCCATTTAGATTATTTGCATGACTACTAGGGCTTTCGTAATAGAGATTGATACAAATATACGGTGGGGGATTACCATGAGCAGTACCATATTGGGCTCGTGTCCCACCGCCATATTCAGAAGCCCGAGTGCCCCATATATCACATCCTCCATTAGAGTTGATCTTTTGATCAAGGAACTGTTGAATTTGGTCAGTTGACATGTCGTTGCTATCATAAAATACGCCATCCGCGATAATATTTCCGGCCTGCCAATTAGAGGCACTAGCAGCTTCAACTGGTGTTGTCTTTGGCATTGCAAGATAGGCCATAACAAAGACAAGTACTCCGAACAGAGAGGTTATTGATATGTATAAAGTAGTTTTATTGAATAACTTTTTCATAATCTCTAGTGTATGTTTATTATACCATTTGTGGTGACTTGTTGATTATCGGTATAGAAGCGCAAATTGACGTTCCACTGCCCAAGATAAGAGAAGTCCTGTGAAGAGATAGAAAGAGGGCCGCAGATAGCTGATGATGCATCTTTGCTCGTAGCCTCAACCTGAGTCACGTGGGGCTTATCATTTGAATTACTAAAAGTTATGACACAGGTTCCAGTGTTTACTCCATTTACGGTTGCTGCAAAAAGTATATTGCCACTATCATCTTCGGTGATCTGAGTAATGGTCGCGGCAAGAGAATTATCAAGTGGTACCTGGTTGGTTGTCTTCTGGCTATCTACGGAATTGGAGGAAGTTGAATTGGTAGCTTTAGGAGAAGGAGTGGTCGTGCTATCGATTTTATCTGAAGTCATAGTAGGAGTTGTTGACGTGCCGTCAAAAGGCCATAAATGCGCTTTATATGCACTGCCGCAATATACACATAAGAGTAGGAATATACTAACAATGATCCATATAAATGGACGATGAGTGCGAGATTTTTTTATTTTTTGTATTTTCATAGTATTTGTTTATTGAGCCTAGCTTTATAGGATAATTCTATAACTTTTCTTTGAGATAGGCAAGCGCTTAATCATACGCTCTCCTTCCTTATATGCCAAGCGATAAATCACGAACCCGCTGGTTGAGAAGTATCCTCCCGGGGTTATGCGCACTATATCCGTACACATAAAAGTCGCCACAGGTATAGATATTATCTGGCTGGCCGAGTAAGCCGATAACAGTGGAAGGCTCTATGGTGAAGGATGGTAGTTTAGATATCTCCGTGCTAGTAATGGCGCTAGGAATGTCCACAACAACGAAGCTAAGGTCGTATAGATTGTAATCTGAGTTATTATACAGCCAACCAAATCTTTGAAGAGCAGCTCCAACCTGAACAACACGATGATCTTGAGTGCTATTCAATTGAAGATCTCGAGCTCTCCAATATTGGGCCACGCCATTTTTATAGGGTGTATTAGCTAGCTTGGTATCTAGGCATACTGCCGCTGAGGGGTAATAGTCTACTGCCGCCGAATAGTTCGCTAAAGGATTTCCTGCCCGAACCCCAGAGACAGTAAAGACTGCAATAATAACTACCCCTAAGCTTATCAAGAAGATCCTCCTGTGGCATATAAGCCAAGTGCTCAATATAGGAATAAACCCTAGGGGCGAGAAAAATAAGACTGGCAAGAGGTAGCGCATAACTGGATTACCGGTTATGATCGCACCAGCAATGCTTGCGATTGGGGCTATAGCTGCAAAAGCGATAAGGATGAATTGAGGCAAGGCTAGTGCATCAGTGGGTCTACGCTTCGTCAGGGTCCATAAATGATAGATGAATATACAAATAACTCCCACGACGAGAAATATAAGGACAATGGCTTCTACCTCCTGCTTTATTCCGCCCTCAAGCATCTGCCTAAAGATTTGGAAGAATGTTTTAATGGTAGTGCCTATCGCGCGAACGTGAATATAATTCGAGATACCACCAAGAGGTGAGAAGTATTGATTGAGAAGAGTACCCCTCAGCACAACGCTAGCCCCAACTGCTAAAATGGTTCCTCCGATAAACCAAGCAAGCATGCGTGGTGAAAATCTCTTTAATAACCAGGTCAGCACTAGAACGACTAGTAATGGAGCGGAAAACTGTAAGAAAAACAGCGTATTAGAGAGGCCCGTAAGAAAGCTGACGAGTACATATGCCAGGAGGATATAGATTCCCTTGCCCCGCCAAATGTTCTTTCTTGGAATGCCAATTTTTATAAGCGACATTGCAAGGATGAGAGAAAGAAGACCAGAGAGAATGACACCATAGTAGGAAGTGGTTACGAAAAAGAACATGGCTATATTACTATCACTACGACGTCCAGCGGCCATGAACGTTAAAATGCCGAGGATATACAAGAGAGAAAGAGCAATGTTGTATGTTTTGTTTTTAACAATGAAGCGTAATAAAACTCTTATCAATATATAAAGTAGGAGAATACTAATAAAAGCATTGATGACTACTGCGATCTTGAAGTTGCCACCGCTAAATAATGCGGACAAACAATAGAGCACGGCTTCTGGGAAAAGAAAGATTTGGGAAGAGAACACCCAATGAAATGGCTCATGTAGGATGATCGACTGCCAAACTAAGGGGAGGGTCAATATATCTGAGTTATTGAAGACAAAATCTTTCCACATCGATGTATTAATATGATGTAGAACAAGATTGAAGGCAGCTAGTATGACGAGGAGTGCCAGCACTTCAAGTGCCAGGTACTTCGCCTTAGTAGGATGTAGGAGTCTTCCCACTATTCTATCCTTGTGAAACGAAGTTTAATGACCAGTGCTAAATTCTTAAAAATAGTTGACCTTGGTATTTTTGACGTTCCATGTTCACGATCAAGGAAAACAATGGGGATTTCGGCAACCTTCTCTGCTTTCTTGAGTGCTCTGTACTTTAGCTCAACCAAGAAGCCGTAGCCACCAGCAGTAATAGAGTCAAGGCCTATTCTCCTCATTAACTCCGCTGAATACATATTATAACCCCCCGTATAGTCAGTTATCCTACCACCTAAGATAGTCCGTATATAGAAATTTCCTCCTCTGCTTAGGAACTTTCGAAGCAGAGGCCAGTCGGGTGTTGCCCCTCCGTTAATATATCGACTTGCAACAATAAAGTCTGCATCTTGGTGTGCCTGACGAAGAAATCCTGTAATGTACGCTGGATTGTGAGATAGGTCGGCATCCATTTGAAGAATATAATCAAAGTTATCTTTGCGGGCTAAGACCTCGTTAAATCCAAATATATAAGCCCGCCCAAGTCCATCTTTGACTTTGCGCACGATTAAGTTAATCGTAAAGTTCTCTGTCTTAAGCTTGTCCGCTAAAACCTCAACAAGGTCTGCTGTTCCATCAGGAGAAGAGTCGTCTATGACAAAGATGGAGAACTTATCGTTAGCGTGCTCTTTACTAACCTGTTGAAGCGTCGAGAGTAATTTCTCAATGTTTCCAACTTCATTATATGTGGGGGTGACAATTGCAATATTTACCATGAGTATCCTCTATCCGATAAGCATATACTTATTTAGTTCTTTGCTATAAAGTATATCAGATGAAGAAGCTATTGCAGCACGAGAAAGTACGTTTTGTTATTGCTGGAGTTGGCAATACACTACTTGACTTCTTAATTCTTAATATCCTTGTTTTCATCTTTGGATTTTATGCACTTGTCGGTAATATTCTATCTGTAACTATCGGTATAACAGTTTCGTATTTCTTGAATCACTATTTTGTTTTTCAGTCAAAGAAGCAAATAAATCTTCGTGCATATTTATTATTTTTCTGCGTAACGGGCTTCAGTTCCCTGGTTATCCAGAGTTTAATTATTTTTGGATTTGAGGTGTTATTTAGATCATCCTTTGGCCATTCTCTCTTTATGATCGGCTCTTTATATGACCACGCCGCACTTCAACTTAATATTGCTAAAGCGACGGCGGTATTACTCGGCATGGTATGGAACTTCACTCTATATAAGCATGTCATTTTTAGAAAGAAAGCTGATGAAATTACTGCACTTGATATTGAAGCCGAGTTATGAGGAGTGTGTTCGACGGCTCTATACTTAGAAAATTATGCAATATATTGAATTAAAACAATAGATTAATAACTAATTTCTTCAAGTTTATTATATAATAAGGCTCAATATGGAAGGGAAAACAAACCGCTTGTTTGCCCTCGAGGGTCTAAGGGGGATTGCAGCCATTGTGGTTGTTGTCTTCCATTTATGCCTTATATTCTACCCCGCATTCTTCTATGGGGTGGGTATGTACGTCCCTTCTTTACATCATTTCCATTTTGAGGATAATATTTTTGGTAATCCGCTAAGCGTATTTATGTCTGGTGCGTTCGCAGTCACGGTTTTCTTTGTCATTAGTGGTTTTGTGCTGAGTATTGGATTCTTCCGTACGCATGACCAAATGGTTATAAGGAAGTTGGCCGCAAAGAGGTATATCCGGCTTATGCTACCGGTGCTCGCTTCAATCGGTATAGTCTGGATCATACTCTCTCTTGGATTAGATAACCCTAAGGAGGTGACAGAGACTATGACACACTCTCAATGGCTAGCATCAATATGGAACCTTGTGCCTAATCTTGGCGATGCGCTCTCTCAGGGTGTATGGGGAGTATTCTCTATAGGCGACGTTAGCTATAACCCGGTATTATGGACGATGAAGTATGAGTTAATTGGTTCATTCCTTATATTTGGTATTAGTCTTCTCTTTAAACAGTCTAAGCATCGTTGGATTATCTATATCCTATTAATTGCTGGAACGTACAATTCTTACTACCTTGGTTTTGTTCTGGGTATGCTACTAGCAGATTTATATTCAGAAGGACGTTTCCCCTTCACTGAAACGAGAAAGCCGACTATGATTGGAGTCTTCCTGATAGGTTTGTTGATGGGTGGTTATCCGGTGGTTAGCTCGATGGGTACATTCTACGCAAGTATGAGGATCAATTGGTTAACCGAAGCCCAGAACGAGTCTTTCTATTTGTCTCTAGGTGCGGCATTTGTGGTTGCTGGAATATTGACTATTCCACGACTATCACGGCTATTCGGTTCAAAACTTATTAGTAAGCTTGGTAAGTATACATTCTCCCTCTACTTGGTTCATATGGCGGTTATCTTTACGATAACAACTAGCTTATTTGTATGGCTACATGGCTTTCTTGGGTATAACAAAGCGGCGCTACTCGCAGCGATTATGAGTTTACCTTTCATAGCCATTGTCGCTTATTGGTTTGAGAGATACGTCGACGCGCCCTCTATACGGTTGTCCGGTATATTCTCTAACTGGCTCCTAGGATTACCCCAGAGTGAAGGTGTATCGGCGTATGCGGATCGTACAAACGCAAATTGGTTGCAAAAATTGTTTATTCTATTACGATTGCGCTTTCATCGAGTTATCGATGGCCACAAGCAATAGAAGTAAACACGGCTACGCGTAGTAATAGAGCTACGCAATATTCGATATAGGAAGCGGAGTAATGGTAATATAGAGGCATGATTACAGTAATTATCGCTGGAGGGTCGGGTACACGATTGTGGCCACTCTCGACGCCAGAATACCCAAAACATTTATTAAAACTAACGGGTGAGCGCACAATGCTCCAGACTGCCTATGACCGAGCGATAACTCTAGGAGATACCGTCTACGTGGTCACCGAAGCAAGCCATGCGCAGTATGTCCGCGAACAGCTAGCTGATCTACCCGACGACTCTTTCTTAATCGAACCTGGTCGTCGTGGCACCGCTCATTGTATTATCTTTGCGCTTGATGTGATATCTCGTCGTCATGATAAGGATGAACCGGTTGCCTTTATCCATTCTGATCACTATGTCCGTGACACCGAGGGCTTCACTCGTTCATTCAGCCTTGCCGCCAAGGTATCTCAGGACCATAATGAGATTACCTTGATTGGAGTTGAACCAACTTTCCCTGCTACCGGCTTTGGCTACATCGAACGCGACGGGGTGATTGATATCGATAGGGGTGTCTATAATGTTGAGTCATTTAAAGAAAAGCCTGACTATGATACCGCTCAACAATATGTGGAATCAGGTAATTATCTTTGGAACTGCGGCTACTTTGTTGGTTCAGTCAACGTGTTTCTCCGAGAAATGACACAGAGCGCTCCCGATTTACTTGCAAGCTTCAATGCCCTTGCTGCCGTCTCGGAGTTGGGTACAGATGAGTATAATACCGCTTACCTCGCGCTTGATAACCAGGTGATCGACATAGCCCTGATCGAAAAGGCCAAGAGTCTGGCTGTAGTCTCGGCTACATTTGACTGGATGGATGTGGGCTCGTTTAAAGACCTCCATGATGTCGTGCCACAAGACGCTCAAGGTAACTATTTCTACGGTGAAGGTATTAACCCGATTGATGTCGAAAACATTTATGTACGTAACGAAGAAACTAAGCCAATTGCGATCATTGGGCTTGATAACATTGTCGTCGTGAACACACCAAGCGGTATTCTGATCGCCCGAAAAGATGTGAGTCATCGGACGGGTGAAGTGGCCAAGAAACTCCAAGCAGAGGCTGAAAGCAAACACGCATGAACAAGAAAGTGCTTGCTTTTGATCTTGATGGTACGCTTGCGCCTAGCAAATCATACCTTCCTAAACAGGTTGGTACGGTTCTCGAAAAACTGCTTGGCTATTTTGACATCTGTGTTATCTCTGGTGGCAAGTTCGGCCAGTTTGAAACCCAGCTTCTCAATGGTCTTGAGGCAAGCGAGGAGAAACTTCGAAAACTACACTTAATGCCAACCTGTGGAACCCAGTACTACCGCTATGACAACGGATGGCAGCAAGTCTACGCCGAGAATTTCACAAACGATGAGAAGCAGGCTATTATCAGTGCCCTGAATGAGGGAATTGACGCGCTTGGCTTTCGTGAGCCGCAGGTCTGGGGTGATATTATTGAAGATCGCGGCAGTCAAATTACCTTTTCGGCTCTGGGCCAAGACATTGTTGCCGAACTGGGCGATGAGGGTGTCCGCCTGAAAGAAGCCTGGGATCCCGACTCGGCCAAGAAGAATGCGCTCCGCGACTACGTTGCAACGCGTATTCCAGATTTTGAGGTTCGGGTTGGCGGCGGCACCTCCATTGATATTACTAAGCCTGGGATCGATAAAGCCTACGGTATGAAGAAGTTAACTGATATCTTACATATCTCTCAGGACGAGATCCTCTTCTTTGGTGATCGCCTTAGTGAGGGCGGCAATGACTACCCCGTGAAGGTCATGGGTATTGAAAGTGTTGAAGTGAGCGATTGGCAAGATACTGTCACGCGGCTTGAAGCTATCCTGCAGACCGTGACTCGCTAAAAGCCCTCCATCGTTTTACGTTGGTTTTGGTTTTTCTTGCAAAACATCTTCTAACAGTCGTATGCGAAACTCAATGCCTGATCCGTACTCTTGCCCGTAGTACTGCAGTCGTTTCTCAATCTGTTGTGCCACCTTCTCAGATTCACAGATAAGCCAGACACTTGGAAAGGCAAACCCAGTTCGCTCCCATTCACCCGTTTCTTGGTACTGCATATAGGTAACAATCTGTCGGGCTTGAATACCAATTGCAATCGCTTCATCAAAGTATTCAACGAAGATATGCTGATCTGGTCGTTGCTTATCTTCATCCTCGATCGTTATCAGCCCCTCGGGTAGCGAAGGGGGCAAGTAATCAAGATCGGGCGCAGTCAGAAGTGCTTTGGGCACAAAGTCGAGTCGTTCTCCATAGAGTCGTTCGAGCGCATTGGCAAGTCGGAACACGATAATTGAACGCTGGGCGAATCGCTCCGAGGCTTCTGCCCGTCGGTATAATTGTTTAAGCTCAGACTCACTCACGTACGCAATGTTACGACGAAGCAGGGGAATTGCAGCTGGGGTAAGGTAATATTCGGCCGACCGACCCGCTAGCTTATATGACGGTTCAAATCGACGTGCGACTAAGCCAGTTCGACGTAATCGTTCAAGCAACTGGCGAGCTGTCTCGGGCTGAACGTTTGTGGCATCGGACATCTCCTTGGCTGTCACAAATCGAAACTGGTATAACGCCTGCACCACCGCTTGCTGTCTGGTCGTTATACCAGTTCCACTTTGTGCCGGTTTGTGTTGCTGTGTCATGCTCTTTTTTCCTTTCCTCTTGTTGTGCTCCACATCCATATCCCCTCGTCTTTTTTATTCTCTGTTTTTCCTCTCTATATAAATATAGAGGGAATATATGTGGGAGTATAACAGATGAGAAAGAGAAATAAAATGTAGGGTTCAGACCCTACATTTTGAAGTGCAAAAGGGACGTGAACACACGATAGAAAATGAGTGACTATGAAGAGGCGCACAAGAATGTAAATAGAGAAATTTTAGGGCTAGCCTTCAAGTGGGTATATGTATGCTAAACAATCACTATTGCGTAGTGTTTACACCAAAATTCCAATTCTTTACGAGCTTCACGCACCTTAGATACTAGCAGGCTATCGTAACCGAGAGTTCCGAGGTCTTCCACGTACTTTCTTTTTTCACGAAAGTCATTGAGACTCCATTCTGCTTCGTCTAATAGCTCCATTTTTTCTATAACTTCGGGATGATCATGGCTATTAGGTTGAGGGTTCATTGTCCTTCTCCATATTTATTCTCCTGCCAGAGGTCAGATCAGTAACGAACCTTATGAATATGTCGTTTGAATGCATATCATTCTGATCAAAGCTTATCTTATCGTCCCCGGCGTTAATAAATGCCCGTGTCTTTTACCGCGATCACTACGTCTATTTCCATACATGACAAGTTATTTGCCTCTATTGATATCATTTATACGAACTTGCGTCCACGCTCAAGCTTCATATTCTACATAATAACATTTCAGCTAGACGATTGGCATTTGTCATCTATTCTTTCTATGGGCCATACGCTCTACGCCTACCGGCTGCTTCTGCTGTGTCTTTGCCGTTTGCCTACTGGACCCCCCTGAGTGAGTAGCTGGGGTGCTCGGTGCTTCATATTTGTGTCCATACCTCTCCCGCGACAGTCGAATAATTACATCTGGTTCACTCACCGCCTCAAACGCTGGCAGTATCGTTTGACCCGATAGCGGCTCCTGAGCCCTGACGCCTGCCAACCGGGCATAAAAGTGAAAAGTTGGTAAATTCATAATCTCGCCACTTTGAATAAAGGGGCGAAACAAGGGGAGTAAGACAGCTTCATCCCGCGGACTGGCTGTGCGAAAGCAGACCACCGTGCCGACGTTTGCTAAGATGATATCGATCATATTCCGGTCGGCTTGTTGGGCGGTGGATTGTTCCGCCATGGTCAAGAAGAGCTGGTATTTCCGCGATTCGGATAAGAGCTGGACAAACGAATCAGTCGCAAAGTTTTGAAACTCATCGACGTAGACATAAAACGGTCGCCGCTCACTTTGAGCCAACCGAGCCCGCCGGAGTGACGCCAGCTGAAGCTTGGCCAGCACCATACTGCCAAACAGAGCCGAGGTATCTTCCCCGAGTAAGCCCTTAGACAGATTACAAATCAAGATCTTGCCGTGGTCAATCAGCTCTTCAAAGTTAATTGTTGAGTGGGGTTGCTCCAAAATCCGCTTGGCCGAAGCCGAAAACAGAAACCGCCCAATTTTAGAGGTAATACCCGCGGCCATCTTCACTTTTTGCATATCACCGGCCCGGCCAAACTCACCCCGCCAAAACTGGAGCAAGTTCTCATCATCGATCTGGCTCAGCACCCGTCGTAAATACGTTCGGTCATTAAGCAGCTGATAGAGCGTAAACAAGGTTGAATTGGGAAGTAGCAAGGCAGTTTGAATAGCATTACGCAAAATGTACTCCACTCGATGGCCACCCGAGTCATCTTCCGAGAAGACTTTCCGAAACACTGAAATAACTGATTCGGTAATGATGTCCTTTTCCCGTAGCAGCGCATCGCCGGTTAAAGACGGATCTAGCTCGAGCAGATTCAGTCCAATGGGATAGCCGATATCATCAGGATTAAAGTAGATGACGTCCTTGTGCCGCGTGGCGGGAATAAAACGCAGTAGCTCAGCTGCCAGATCGCCATGAGGATCAAGCACCGCCACACCTTTACCGTGATGTATGTCTTGGATGATCATTCCCTCAAGCATGGTCGTCTTACCGTTGCCAGTCCCCCCGACCACGTACATGTGTCGTTGCCGTTCGCTGAGGCTTAGTCCTAGTGGAGTGACTACGTCATGGTGTCGATTCTCCCCGAACACTACGTCAAGTGACTGCCCACTTTTGAGCGACAGGGGCGCCGGTAAGCTTCGGCTCGACGATAACACCAAATTCGTGGCCTGACCTTCTTCTCGCGGCGTCGTCGGGAAGTGGTAGAGCAGGGCAAGTTCCGGGGCATCAAGAAAACTCCGGCTTTGTCCAACCAGTAAGGGTAGACGTCGGTTTAGTTGGTCGGTGAGGTAGCGAGGCAAGAACTGGGCTAGCCACCGTCGACTTCTCAGCTGTTGTTCATGACTACCTGTGAGACTTTCGAGTGCTGCCTGTAAACTCTGGCTCCGCTGGTGGGCCGCCTCCACTGTCTTGGCCTGGATCCAGATGCGCAGACTGACCCGAAAAAGTGGCCGCGTCAGCTTCTGATACTGATCGTCTCGCAGTCTGGCTTCATACGGGCTGATCGAAGGAGCCTGACGGCGACGAAACAACCCAAGTGTCACTAGATGAAACACCCAACCCACAATCCGACCTAGCCGACCACCGAGCGAAAGCCGCCAGCTAATCGCTTTCCCGTGAAACAGCCGTCGAGCCAGTAGTCGGGCTTCGGGGACACGCGTCGGGATAAGCAGCAGTTGCATGCCCGCTTGCTCATACTCGCCTGGCTCGCTCATCCCGCCTGTTAGGTAGGTAATAAGATCATCGGACGAGACTGTCTCTGAGCTGGTAAGCGAGTAACTAAAATGGCGAGCCAGGCGAAACTCCCGAACAAGCTCAACCCCACGAGCGGGGACCTGAGACCGGGGATCGGGAGTCGGCTCGATCACAAGACTCGGCAGGTAGGACAGGAGCGCCTTTCGCAGCTGAACTTCATGAGAGGCTCGCACACTCGCTACGTAGGCAATCCCCGTAGCCCGAGACGACACCAGTTCAAAGGAGAGCACGACCCGACGACCAAGCAGCTTCTCAAAAGGCATTCTGGTTTTATCTAGATTATGCAGGACGCGAAAGAATGCTTCGGTGGATGGAATTTTGTCCGAGAGTGTACGCGGGGGGATGAGCTTCAGGAAGATTAGGGGTTGAGCCCGGAGATGGAAATAGTTCCATAGACGTAAGGCACCAAGTAAGAGCAGACAGAGAATAAAGAGTTGGAATAAGGTAGCCATCTACACACCTCCCTCGTACGTCACTCGGTTTTCACTTTTAACTTACAGGAGTAGGAGGTGAAAGTAAATAGAGAATAACTACACATAGTCCCGAACAAACTTTGGGCTTTCCCCTATAATCTAAATAGGTAGACTTTGTTTATTATCTGGGTAGGCTCGATGAATTATATAATCCGTGTATAAGAACTACGCCTTAATGATCACGTTACTGTAATAGTCAGACTCGGGCTTGTAGTTCTTGTGATCTGGTGTAAAAGAGGGCTCATCTTCTAATATAGCTACGTTAGCTAGATCTTCGAGATTAAATTGTTTAAAGTCATTGAGTTTACCAGAAGATGTGTAGCCAGCAGTTTGTACGACATGTACCTTTGTGGTCCCATTTGCATTCAGGATAAAGATAGCGTAAGGATTTCCTATTCGTTCGTTAGAATTCTGATAAGTAAATGATACTGGCTTTAAACGTTGGATCGCTTCTGTAAGAATTTCAATAGTGGACATGTAATATTGTTCTCGCTTTCTAGTTATATCTTTTAGATCTACACAATGTAACTAATAACCCACTGTACTAACATACTGTTAAGTAGTTCTTAAGTTGAATCAGAAAATTCTACTTATGACAGAAAAAATAGTTCACACGACTATAATAGGAGGCAGAAGGAGCTAACATCCAAATGAACACCATAACTTGTCCTCACTGCGGTCAACTTGTTGAAGTAGATAAAATCCTTGAGAATCAAATTGAAGCTCAGGTTATTGCATCAGAACATAAGAAACACGAGGCAGAGCTAGTAAAGATACGCAAAGAGGCCGAAGAGGCAGCCAAACGTGAAAGGGATATGGCTAATGATCGAGTGACCAAACAAATTGCGGGGGAGAAAGAGCTCTTGAAGCAACAAGCTGCGGATGAACTCGAGCTTGCTAAAAGAAAACTAGAACAAGAGGCATCAAGCTCATTTAAGAAAGCAGTTTCTGAGCAAGACGCACGCACAAAGCAATTACAGGCAGATGCTGAAGACACAAGACAACAGAACGATAAGCTGCGTGAACAACTTGAAGAAGTAATGAGGACACTTACCGAAGAGAAAAATGCTCGTGCTAACGCCGAACTTGAAGCGCAGAAGAAACTTCTGACAGAGGCGGATAAGATTCGTGAAGAAACAACTAAGAATGCTGACGAGAAATACCGCTTACGGGTACTTGAGCAAGACAAGAAGATCTCTGATATGCAAAGATCTCTCGACGAAGCACAGAGAAAAGCGGCTCAAGGTTCACAGCAGAATCAGGGTGAGGTGCTGGAATTAGATCTAGAGAATCGCCTTCGCGAAGAATTTCCTTACGATGAGATTAATGAGGTCAAGAAGGGCCAGCGTGGTGCCGACCTTACACAGATAGTGAAGAGTCAAACAATGGCAGCATGTGGTATCTTATTGTGGGAGACTAAGAATGGTAAATGGCAACCTGCATGGATACCCAAATTCAAGCAGGATATCCGTGAAGCTAATGCGAATATTGGTGTAATCGTTTCGGCAGAGATGCCAAGCGAATATGGTGACATGAAGCGTCTAGAGAGTAATGTTTGGGTGGTCAAACCAATCCTTGCTTCGGTACTAGCCGTCGCCCTCCGGGCTACAATTTTACAGGTAGATGCTGCTAATAAGAATAGCCAAGGTAAGGATGCAAAGATGGAGGCCCTGTATCAATTCCTTGTGGGTCCAGAATTCCGTCATCGCGTAGAGGCAATAGTTGAAAACTATGGCATGCTCCAATTGGAGATAGAAAAAGAAAAACGTGCCGCAGCATTACGCTGGGCGCACCAAGAGAAATCCATTCGAGCCGTAATAGATAATACTATTGGCATGTATGGGGATGTTCAAGGGATTACGAGCCGTGCGCTCGAGCCTATTAAGTCTCTCGAGCTAAATATAACCGATGACAGCAAAGATAGTATGGTCTAGCCGAATCCCGGGAAGGATATAGACAACTATTCGTACTTGACCGTGTGACGAACGCGCGCGACAATAAACATCATGATAAAGAAAAATAAAAAACCGAAAGACTCGCCTGACGAGACAAGATTTAGCGAGCAGTACAGATTTGTTTTCTCGGCTACAATCATCGCGACGTTCTACGTAGCACCTTCGGGTAATGCACTTGAGGCATTTCTTAAATGGATACTTGGTTTTGCCATGTCTGCCGCTGCGCTTTATATTGTATGTACGGCTGCTACGATGAAGTATCATAATGCACGATGGATGTATGAAGTGTTCTATGTCAGTGAAAGAATTCGAAAATGGGCATACGACATAGCGGTAGATATCTTTGCTGCAGGATTCTTATTTTTCATCGGTATACTAGTTACTGGCCTAGCTGAAAATCTATTGAATGTTCGTTTTAATAGTCTTGTGATGTGGATAGTACTATTCATAAGCACGCTTGCAATTGGCTTAGGTATTGGATTTATTAGTAAACTCTTGAAAGACATTGATGAGCGCCAAGGTGTCCAAGAACACCTCTAATTTCTTTTCTGTATGAATCGGTTGGGAAAATCATAAAAATGAAAAGTGCCCCAACGGGCACCTTCAACTCGTAAACGAGGAGATGCCGGTTGAGGCGTGTGTGGGTTAGGCCCGTACGAGTTCGTTCACCTTTGTGGGTTCAGAACCCGTACTCCCGGAAGGGACAAGATGATCAGCTCCCCAATCGAGGGGGACTGAAACCGAAGGCTTGCATCCTGAGTAGGGATGAGCTCGTATTCCTCCAATTTGACTTGGTGGGCACGAACCTCGGCCCGTACCCAGCGAAGGGATTGGGCGTGACCCCGTGCATTGGTTATCCAGGCCAGCGTGATGATAAGTACATCATCCTTGAGGATAAGCTTGTTGATCTGTCCGCGGAACAAATAGTCCTCGCGGGCATTGTGGACCTCGATCTGTCCCCCTCGATAGGGGAGGATCGTGTTAATGTCCAGGTGCATGTTCATCTCCTTTGTCGTGGAACAATTGATATATTATACCAAAAATAGAACGTGTTGTCAATCTTCACGCTATTTATCAGGGTACACCATAGTGGGCTTACGCTGATTGGCTTTATGCTTGCAAATCATATCTGATGTCCATACACTACAAGCAATGAATGAGTTTGAATCGGGTGAACTACGAGCGGCCATCACGCAGGGACTCAAAAAAGATGAGACTCCCTATATTCAAGAACTCGGCCAACTGCTGACGGCAGATGATGGCGACACGATGCGGGCTGGTATAGGTTTTGAAGGTGGCAATAATCCCGACGTAGTCCAACGAGTCAGTGATCTCCTAGGAATTGAACACGCTCTTCAACAGGAGTCCCTTGAGTTGGTATCTGTCTCCATTGCTGATGCCACGAGTAACAGCATCAAGGGCTCTTTGGCCCCATTTATCAAAGAGATCGGCGTCGTTCCCGCTCTGTCGCTTATTCAGGCCAGTCGCTGGGACGTCTACTCAGCATATGCGAGGCTGTGGAGTAGTATCGCGGTAGGCAACACCACCGAAGATCCCACAGATTCCACGAATAAATTAGTCGATACAACCAGACCCGTGATCGCCTTTTCGGCCCTGGGTGTCTACACGACGACTCAGCGAAAGAAACTTACCACCCTCTCAAAAGAAGTCCTGCCCACCTATGGTAAGGAGGATGCCACTCGCTTCACTCGAGACGACGAGGCTCGTTTTCCTGCCATTGCGCTGAAGCGGTATCTTGATGCAACCCACGTCGATGTATCTATTCCGATCAAGGCATATGGTGTGCAAGTGGGGCGTGCAAGTTTTGGTATGGGGTCAATTGGTGTCTCCGCGTCTCATACCTATCGGCTCAGGAATGATCATCTCGTGCGCCGCAAGGAGTATTGAGAAAACCCCATACGGTACGTGAAAAGATAACCCTTGAGGCATAATCTATAGAGATGCTTATGCTTGTAATATGCGTTCTTATGTACATAATTATGATATATGAGCAAACGCGAAACATTAGAGATAGTACACACTCTTAATGGGAGTTTAGAGACTCTGTATCAAGGCGGTACGCCTCTAATGCTAGATATGGACGGTAAGCCTGATCTACGGATTGATTCTTTCATGCCTTTAATATATGAGCCATACAATAGGTTCCGTAATCGTGCTCCCCGTATCACCGGTAGTATTGCGTTGAGGGGTTTTCTCACTGCGCCCAGCCTTAGTGATCCAGAAGGAACCTTCATGTGGGCTGGTGTAGAAGCTGGTAAGAACGCCTATGGTATAGCACTTCATGAATTAGATTTAGTGGTGAATATTGGACGTCGGTTAGGATATAGTGTGTCTGGGAGCACCTGGCAATAACCGCCGCTGAGCCCTCATCTCATACATGATGCCATATGCTAGCTCTAAGGGACTGATATATAGATTTTCTTCGCATATCTAGAGACCTTGCTATGGTGGACCTATTAAGCTGTGATCAAGCATACACCCCGCGGAAAGACTCTGTGAGAGATTCTCGTTTATGGTTTGTCTTCTGGCTTTATTCGGCTATAATAACTACCTTATGAAGTTACCTGAAATTATTGGAATTGCTGGCACGAATGGCTCAGGCAAAGATACGTTAGCTGACTTACGACTTGAACGACAACACGCACGCAAGGTTAGTCTAAGTGACATTTTACGAACGGAAGCAGACAAACGAGGTCTTGAGCATACGCGCGAGAACCTTGGCGCAATTAGTACTGAGTGGGGAAAACAGTTCGGCGCAGGTGCGTTGTCTCTTATGACATTGAGGAATTTTTGGGACACGCGCACTGAGCAAGAAACGGGGATCACCATCGTAAGTATTCGTCGACCAGGTGAGGCTGCAACTATCCAGGCGAACGATGGACTCGTTTTCTGGGTAGATGCCGATCGAGAAGCGAGATATCAACGGATCAAGGAGGCGAATAGGGGACGAGTTGATGATGTTGTTTCTTTTGAGGAATTCTGTGCCCAAGAAGACAAAGAAATGTATCCAACGGATAGTGACCCATCCACGCTCAATATGGCTGGCGTTCGTGCGATTGCTGATATTCAGATTGAGAATAATTTCACGACACCAGCTGCCTATCATGACCACCTTGTGAACCATTTTGATATGTAGAGTGCATTTTTATAGTCCTTGAAAATAGAATCGTATCCACTATGCTCTACTTGCTTCCATGCAACGAGGTCACTATCCAGATGCGTATCCGTTAAGGGTAATACCAAATTCTTTTCGTAAAACGCGAGGCAGTTCTGAATGCTATAAGCTGCCACTACCTTGAAGTTCTTTTAAGACGACCTCGTAGGGTAAGGGTGTCTCACGAAGTGCCCGTCGCTTTCGAAGAGAAGTAATGTCCTCTAAATCTTCACTGAACTGAGCCTGCAGGGCCTCGTTCATGAGGGCCGAGAGCGTTTGTCCAGTTTCCGCTGCTCGTAATTTCAGTGTCTGATATAGGACAGTTTCAAAAGAGAGCGTAACCCTCGTAGTCATATGACCATTTTAGCGCCATGACGCTAAGCTGTCGATAATTGCTAGATTTGAGGGTAGCTAAAACACGAAGGGAGCCTCTGATACGTCGCAACCCTTTGCTATACTTAAGAGATGAAAAGCGAGATTGAAGTAAAGTTTTTAAATATCGACCATGATCTCATCCGAGCGAAATTAGAATCCATAGACGCTATCTTAGAACAGCCAATGCGGCTGATGCGACGAGTCAATTGCGTAATCCTTAGACCTCACTGATAACATCAAACCCCTTCACGCTTCCTGTAATAGCGAGTCCCACGACTCGACCCGTACACATCTGTTTTTGGCGTATTTTTTTGGCAACTTCATTCAAAGTGGCACCTGAACCAACAGCATCATCGAGAAGAAGGATATTATTGTATAAACCCCGATCATCGACAACGATTGTTTCTCGTGCGTTTGTGATTCTGTCCTCAAGTCTATTCAATGTCTTCTGTGGAACCATAACGGGAGTTTTTACTTTTACGAGGGAGATAATTCGTTGCTGTAGATGAAGTCCCTTCTCGAGCCGTTTCATTAGTTGCTGCTCCCTTTTTACTGTTGGGGGAATGAAGGCAACACCATCAATATGAAATCTTTCTATGACCTCTAGTATTGCTGGACGAATCTGGGCAATAAGCTGATCCATAAGGACCTTGTCTTGACTCTGTTTCGCAAACAGAAGAAGCTGTCCAAGTTTTGTTTTGCCAAAGATCTCAAAGCTATAAAAATCGAGATAGAAAACTTCGTCGAGCGCAACGTCATCAAGCGTAGATTGTAATTTGGCCATACCATCGATAATATCGTTTTTCTTATAGGCACTATACTTCTCGATCGTCTCTTGATACCGTGTCGCCATTCTCGTAATATCTTGTTGACGCTCGGTGCACCAGGCAACAAAGCCCTCCCAGCCGGACTGTCTTTGGCCAAAAGAGCTGATATAGAGGAAGTTAGTATCTATGAGTTCTTTGACTCTATTACTGACCGAATAGGTGGCATCACCTTTTGGGAGTGAAGGGGTAGTAGCAGGATCAACGGCTGAGTAGTAGACTTTAGGTGGCCGCCCGAGTTTTGTAATCGAGCCTTCGGTGAGCATCTTATTGAGGAGCCGATGGATGAACTGTCGAGATAGAGCAAAGTGATCAGCTAACTCACTTACCGTGGCCTGATTCGTGTGTAGATAGTCAGCAATCTTTTCCATATTAGTCATATGTTAATAATAGCATGTTTACAGTTTACAGTCAACTGTAAACTATGTCATATGAGCGGCAACGACTGCCTAAGCTTCACTCTCTGGGCAAGCCCTCACACGAGTATGACTAAGAGCAGAACCTACTTGATGAGATGTAGATGCCTCTTCAGATCAACCAACCAAGACATCCCATAAGAATAGCTTAGGTAGTTGCCCGAGATGTCACCTCGAGCAACCACGTGGGTGCAAGGTGAGGTCTCGGGGTGACCAAATGAAACTGACTGCGCCTACGTCGTTTTACCCCCTCCAGCGTCGAGGTGCGTACAGCCAACCTGCGAAGCCAACAATTTCCACTACACAGGTAATGGAAACTGCAACCCACCCCACAATGGCAGGGGGAGTGGGAGTAATCAGTGGGAAACCCAGCGAAACCATCGCAACGAACGACCCGGCCATAACTACGCAGATCCAGGGCCACGCGGCCTTACTGACCCACTCACCGTAAGCCAACGACTGGCGCCTGTATGCTTCCTTATAGGATTGAACAAATCGTTCATCCCTCGTCGCTTCGCTCAGCGCCGATGGGGGAACCTTACGGGTGAGCTGCTGGTAAGCCAGTTGGACAAGCTTCCAGTAAGCAAGCGCTTCGATGCTGGGTGTATGGCGAGGGTGCCACAAGCGTGTCTCTCGTCGATATGCCCAGAAGAGTTCGAGCTTGGTTGCTCCTGGTCTGACGTGCAGTATTTCATAAGGATCCATTTATAGACCCTCCTTTCAGTGTGACGTGAACAGAACATGGTCTACAAATCTACTCAGACGTTACCACATTAATGTTTACTTGTCAACACACCGCGTGCACGACGCGCACGTAGACCCAAACATAGACCTCTAACGGCCACCGTAGCGCTGTGCGTATGGGTACGCTCACCAGCCACGCGGCGATATCTGGGTATAGCAACCAACCAAGGCATCCTAACATCCAAGGTATGCAGCAAGATTACGGTGAAGCCTTCCTGGATGCAATGAATTAAGAAAGGAGACAGGCGGTGTTCCAGTGTGAACACCGCCTACTTTCATTTCATTTCTTTAATGACCTGACGTTCAATTTGTTTGCGACACCTATCGCAAGGATAATTAAGGCCACCAATAGCCAACCACCGACGATCAGAGCAAGCCCATACACGTTTGAAAGCCCATTTTCAAAGCTGCATTGATTCTCGTATTCTGAGATCTTGCAATTATTCGCCAATAGTAAGTTCGAAAAGAAATAGACAATTGGCGTTAAGATCGTCAGAACTAATCCGATGACGATGAGTAGGCTGCTAATGTTGATGGTTTGTATTCGTTTCATAATGATCAAGCTTAAATCGATTGTAACTTATTAGCACTTATATGACGAGTTGAAGTCATACCCCTTTCAATTTTGAATCATTTCAGTTAGGGTTTCAGAATGCGTAGTTCGCTGCCGCCATTTTGGTGCATCAGATGCCGCGTCTGCCGAATAACTTCAGCTTGCGTTTTACCTGTGTAGGATGCGCGTTGGCCGCCTTGGCCAACAAGTTCGATAACCCTGTTTGCGGTTGCCGCTAACGTAATAGTTTTTAGCCATAATCTTATATCCTTTCTCGCTTTCTAAAACCCTCTGCGACACGAGTGCCCTGTTGCCTCGATCATCGGTATTTTATGCGGCTCGACCCACCTCAAGAGGCATAACCATCCTTAATATGTCATATTGTCGATATTATGAACGAACATATTGACTAGATATGTAGCATTTGTTATAATTGTGTTAGAGACAATCTAAGTGAAAGGGCCCTGCTATGACTTTTAGTCAAACAATCGCAACACTCAGGAGTCGTGCTGGACTGAGTCAGCAAGAAGTTGCCGACACTATTTCTATTGCTCGTGCTACTTATGCTGCACTTGAAGCAAACCGCCGACCACCGAATCTGAACGAGATAGAGGCACTTGCCGAACTCTACCAGATCTCGCCAGCAGATATTATCAGTGGCACCCTCGGTACTAATGAATCAGTCCAGCCATATATACCCAAGTCGAGCGATGTAGCGCCACGTGACCTTCATCCTCAAGCAAACCCAGCAAAACTTCGCGAAGCACTACTCTATGTTCTCGAAAAAGTTGGTGCGAAACCTAATGTTGGCGAAACGGTATTGTATAAGTTACTGTACTTCATTGACTTCGACTACTACGAGAAGTACGGCCGATCAATTACTGGCCTAACATATGTGCGGAATCACTTTGGGCCAACACCAAGTATTACTTTCAAGGAAGTCGTTGAAGGGCTGAAGAAGCAGGGCGAACTTGAAGTGATTGAAACCAAATTCTTTAGTAATAACCAGCGTAAGTATCTGCCAACCAAAAGTGTTGAGCTTGAACTACTGAGCGCTAAAGAGCTTGACCACATTAACGAAGAGCTGGCACGGCTCGGCGACAAGAACGCCTCCGAGTTATCCGAGCTCTCTCATAAGGATATGCCGTGGCGAGTGGCAAAGCAGGGCGAACCGATTAACTATCGAGGGGTATTCTATCGGACTGATGCAACTGCCGTAACGGGGCCTGAGGATGAACTTTGAATATAGCTCTGAGTTTGCGAAAGAACTCAAGAAGCTTGCCAAAAAATGGCGATCACTTCCGCTTGATATTGAAGTAGTACAGCCATTCATCTCAGAACTTTATACTAGTGGAGATAATCAGGAACTGGCAGATTTCAGAAGCGCATTTTTCAACGGCAAACGTGCGACAATACTACAAACGACTAGTGATGCAGAAGTAGTGAAAATGCGACTAGATGTTGAGTCGCTCGGTACCAACGACAAAGTGCGCATTATTTTCGTAGCGGTGATAACTACTCAAACTGTTACATTTATCGAGTTATTTGCAAAAAACGAGAAAAACCGCGAAGATGTACAACGCATAAAGCGATACCTGCCGTAGCTTAACGGTGCCTGCTTATGATGTATAT
Organism: Candidatus Saccharimonadota bacterium; assembly: GCA_015655045.1. Classification (GTDB taxonomy): domain Bacteria; phylum Patescibacteriota; class Saccharimonadia; order Saccharimonadales; family Saccharimonadaceae; genus UBA1547. Next base: position 269,675 of record JAATFU010000005.1, on the reverse strand, counting down.
TTGATACGTTAATTAGTCAAGAGTATTAGGGCTATCACTTTAGATCACCCGCATAACGACTATAAGCAGGTTAAGATATCTTTATATGTATCGTAATAGTATATACATCAATATAAATTGATTAAAATTTGAAGCTACGTTCACCATCTCTTAAAAGAAAGTAGTTAGGAAGTTTTTAAGATCTTTCCTGTACGATAGGTCTACATGTCAAAACAAGTGACTCGTTTCTCGGATGGTATATGGGCAATCGTTGGACTCGGATTCCTTATCCTCGTTGGATATTGGGTTATCTCGGGTATTGTGAATGTCGTCACTGACCAGGGTAGTAGCCATGCCACACAAACCTATTGGTACTGTTGGAATTCTGGTGCGCCAGAGCCTCATCATCTTGGTCATCATGTCAGTGGTGATCACTACTGTACCGACCACGAACTGGCCACGAAGAAGTAGTCAACAGAGAGCCTATTCATATCTTCCATGTCTGAAACCGTGTCACGTGAATCTGCCCTCGCCTATCCTCCCGTTGCTTTCTCGCTGGAGCTGAGTGCCATTGCCCGGGCGCAGCAGCTTCGCTACGATATCGACCCTGAGCTCATCCGGACAGCTCTTCTCCATGCTGGCGTCCAGGAAAAAGACCTGGATCGTCCCCTCGTTATTATTCGTCCTACAACCAACGTGGGCCATGGAGGCACCTTTCAAAGTGCGAGTGATTTTAATGATGATGAGCCAGCCATTGAACTATTTTCCTTTCAGGGAGTGGGGCCCATTTCAACCAAGTCGGCTGTCCACGAAGGCAAACACCTCGCTGATTACTTGGCAAAAGGCGAGAAAGCGTTTGGCTCACGACGCGCTCAATTAGCGCGCAAACTGGCAGCTATAGTATGTGGGGTGAGCGCAGGTGCGGCTATCTATGTAGGCGTTGGCGGTTTTGATGCGTCACGGCCACTTCAGACGAACCTTGTTGAACTGTCGCTCGGCTTGCTCGGCACCCACTTCCTTATTGGGAGCGCTTCGACGGCAGAATATGCCACTCGCCCTCACGAGATACGAGCTCGGCGGGCGGAACGGAGAAGCTTTGATGAGAATTTACTGCAAGTAGAGCAAGCGGGGGAACCGTACCATCCACTCGCAGTAAAGCAGTTTGGCTCGTCGGTTGGCCCTTTTATTACGAGCCTATTTGTCTCCCGATACGATAACTGAAAAAGTAGATTTTTTCCTCACGGGTGGGTGCTCGGGTACCTCTACCAGATTGGTAGTATGGGCAGACAGCCTTGTCGAACGTTGTCCTTAAATGTAGAGTGATTCACTGCTTGCAGAACTTTAGTCTGACTCTGGCTATCTTTGATATGATAAAAAGATGAATAGTGAAATCGAAGCAAAGTTCATCAATATTGACCATGATCGTATGCGTACCACGCTTAAAGATTTGGGCGCCACGATTGAACAACCAGAACGGATGATGCGTCGTGTCGTTGTACGCAATCAGCTGATGACCGAGAAAAATGCCTTCCTCCGTGTTCGAGACGAGGGCTATCGGACAACGATTACCTATAAGCAGTTCGACGCCGATTCAATCGATGGCGCGAAGGAATATGAGGTAATCGTTAGCGACTTTGATGAGGCGATTAATATTTTCAAAGAGTCGGGTCTTGTCTACGATACTTACCAAGAAAGCCGACGGGAGAATTGGCGACTTGGTAACGTCGAGATTATGCTCGATCAATGGCCGTGGCTCAACCCCTATATGGAGATCGAGGGTCCCGCGGAAGCGGATGTCCGACACGTTGCGGCTCAACTTGGGCTTGATTGGAAGGACGCCTTGTTTGGTGGCGTTGCTAATATCTATCTTAAACAGTATCCACATATTGGTGATAGAGGCAGGATTGAGATTAATCAAAACTGGCCTCTCATTCGATTTCAAGATAGCCCCCCAGCTCTCCTTGGACTATAAGCCGCACATAAGGCTATAGAGTATAATTATCGATATGGACGATGAATCAATTCGTAAGCAAGCACTGCAATGGGTAAGGGATAATAAGAATAAATTGTTTGACGAGCTCCTCATTGAAAGTGGCTATTCTCCAGACGCTACTTACTACCCACCTGCTGCTTCATTTATGGCAGGCACTCCAGGTGCCGGAAAGACAGAAGTGTCGAGACGATTTCTCGAGCAATTTACGAAAACGCCTATTAGGATTGATGCAGATGATTTTCGGCAAAAGATACCTGGATATAATGGATCCAATTCTCATATTATTCAGCCCGCTGCATCTCTAGCTGTCGATAAATTACTTGAGAAGATTCTTAAACTGAAGTATTCGTTTGTGTTAGATGGGACTTTTTCAATCGCTAAATCGATAGAGAACCTAAAACGTGCAGATCGACGTAACTATAGTTTGCAGATTTTCTTTGTCTATCAAGATCCCGTGCGGGCGTGGGAGTTTACCAAGGTACGTCAAGTCAGAGAGGGTCGATATGTTCCAAAAGATGCTTTCATAAATTCATATTTCGCATCACGAGACAATGTTGTGAGGGCAAAACAACTATTTAAGGATAAGCTTACCGTATTCCTTATCGTTAAAGATTATGTCAATCAAACAGAAACCATCTACGATGATGTGGATGACATTGATAAATATCTCCCCCAAATATATACTAAAGAAGAATTACAGGAAATTATTATATGATACAAGCACTATTGACGAAAATTCAGCCACACAAAAAACAGTCACGAAGTTATGCCCAGGTTGTTTCTGATGAAGACAGAAGGGTAGTCGTCAAACTACTTAAAAGAGCTGCCCAAAGAGCAAATGCTGATCAAAAACGGCTCATTCATTCAGCCAAGTAACCTTATAAGTAGATTTAATATATCTCACAAATGGTAGTCAAGAGAGTCTTAACGGATCTTTGAGCTTGGCATTCATGAAGCCCCAGAGCCTAGCTGTGCCTGTGCTTTTTGTCTTGTAAGTCCCATACGTTCTGAGAGAACTTCTTCGACCTCGTTAAGAATAAAAGGCGAAGTGATATGTGTAAGGTGGTGGGTGAGAAGTGTCTCTTTAAAGCCAAGGATCTCGCCTCGTCGTACGAAGATACGAACAAGCGAATTTGTATCGTGGAGAATACGCATACCTCGATCCTCTTAGGACCGAGGAGCTTGTCTGGAGGCCCGCTCGGCGCGGATTTCTTTCACGACTCGGACAAAATCTTCATCTGTACTATAACCGAGTTTCTCTGCATTTCCTGCAATCTCATCGGACAACGATTCGAGGAGTGACCACGCATCTGACTGTTCACGTGCTTCACTCACTCTGAGCTTTCCCACGAGGGCTTGGCGAATGAAATCACTTCGACTCGCAAACTCTACCTTAGCAGCAGCAATCTTCTTTACGAGTTCTTGAGGGAGCGATATATTGAGTGTTTGCGTAGTCATAGTAGGTATCCTTTCATAATCTATACAATAATTGTATGTATATATATGCCAATAACATCATATTATTGTTTGAGAAGTTCAATGTATAGTGATCTAATTCTTAACTTCCTCTAAACAGATCCCGTATTTGCCTTTTCGGGGACTCAGGAGAATGATATACTCCGAGCAGTAATATGTAAGGAGTTTCTCAGTAATGGATAGTGTGTATTATATTAGCGATGTACTCATGGTGCTGTTATTCCTGGGACTCGTCACGCTCACGATTGTCTTACTCATAAAGCCCCACCTACTGAATCAGCGAAAACACGTCAAGAAACCCTTCTCTCGATCCAAGATTGTGGTGATTGGACTGGCAGCCGTGGTTCTTAACTTCACGATTTTTGGAAGCGTGATGGCCGCTACCGAACCTGCCAGCGTCAAACAGGCGCGCATTGCTCAGGAAGCCGAAGACGCCGCCCAAAAAGTGAAGCAAGCTCAAGCAGCCGCACAGGCTAAAGCTGATCAAGCCAAGGCTGCAGCTGATGCCGAGGCGGCAAAGCCCGTTACGAAAACTGAAACAACGACAGCCGTTGTACCATTTGAAACGACTCAACAAGAAACAAGTGCGTTACCAAAAGGCCAGACGACAGTAACCACAGCCGGGGTTAATGGGGAACGTACCCTTACCTACCATGTTACGTATGTTCGCGGTAAGGAAACGGTGCGAACGCAGGTTAGTGACGAAATCACGACGAAGCCAGTAGCTCAAGTTACCCAGGTTGGGACGTATGTCGCGCCAGCACCCCAACCAACTACCCCAGCGGCTAGTCGGGGATCGGGTAGTACCACCTCCGCACAATCGTCTGTCCGGACTGGTGCTATGTGTAAGGACGGCAGTTCAAGTTCCGCCACCGGTAGTGGTGCCTGCTCGCATCATCACGGTGTCGCGTACTGGCTGTATCGCTAGCTTCATATAAAAGTAGAGCCCCGTTCACGAGGAGCGAGGCTCTACAGGTGGCACGGGGCAATGCGGACGGATATCAGAGATGGGTGAGGAAGCGTGCCTGTCGTTTGCTAGTAGGGCGTCACGCAGAGGGAGCGCAGCAGAATCCTGTCTCCCTCATTGCTGGGTGCAACCAAGGTGATCTTATCCAGCGAGGCGTCCTCGAGAACAAACTTGTTCACCGCGTTTGCCAGGCCCGTAAGCGCGGCTTTTCGCGGTTCGTATACCCCGGCCTGGGCTCCCGTTCGAATGGCAGGAATGGTGATCGCGAGGAGCTCGTGCGTCACGGCTGCCTTAAGGGCAAGCGTAACGAGCTCATCGATTGGTCGCTGCAAGTCATCGACCACGAACAGCACCGCATCGAATAGGCCGGTATGGCCATTGGCATTGCCCTGTTCGGGGGCAAAGATGGTCTGGCCATCGTGAAGTGGCATTGCTGCCAGAGCTTGGCGGTGGAACATGGTGCCCGAGGCGTGTTTGATGGCGTCATCGATACCCCCAAGCCACTGGCCTTTCGAGTTGATGGCTGCCACCAACGCATCCGATCGAATGCGGGTGATGTCGCCATTCACGACGTCGATGTTTGTCAACATATCTCCTTAAAGTCCGAGGGAAATTCCCTTACCATTCCGGGTTGAAATGATACCATATTATACCAAGTTTACTCATAAGAGTCAATGCGCCTATCATGCTTATCATTGCTATAAACTGATGACACTTGTATAGTAAGGCTAATTTTGGTGAAAGTTAACCCATGTGCCTTTCTCCAGAATTTGGAGTTTGACAAGCCGAACAATCGAAAGAAGACTATAATGCCACACGCTGTTTTGTCTGACCATTACCGGAGGGTGAGGCAGCGCGAGCTGACTCATCTGGAAGCCGCCTTCACTCGTGCTACCGCTCGGATTCTCGATCGCCGTCAGGTAAGCCCGATGCTCGGCGAATCAGACGACGGCTGGTACTTCGACGGCAGCTACCGCACCGGCATCGATACCCAGGGCGGTTCCAGCGGTTCCAATCGTCGGGTCTGGCCCTTGGTAGTCTATCAGGACCGAACGCTCTACCTGGTGGAGGACGCTACAACCTACGGCGTGCCATTTCGGGAGCCACTCGATAGTGGTACCTTCGGGCTAGCTCTGTCGGATCCAACCGGACGTAGGTACCACAACGAGGGTGTCTACATTGGCACCGTCACCTGGGACGATCTTCGCGAGGTATTCGTTTCGATTGATCTGCTGATCATGGCGACGACTGCTCTTGACCATCTGTATACCGAGCAGTACTTTCGGGAACTGATGGGCTAGACTCGTCTCTTGTGCGTCTTGAACTCCATGCCCGCCCTTTGTAAAAAGAGGGCGGGTTGTTCATATCTGGGGATAGGCACCGAGATTAATGGCATCGCACATATCTTGGGCGAATTTCAGAATGATTTAATCTCAATATGGTTTACTTACACTAACAACAGGGGAAATGATCAAGCGCACGTTGGGAGCGTGCCGGTGAATACACAGACATGAATGCATTCAAATCAATCGGTGGTCTACTCCTAGCAATAGTCATTGTTCTTGGCAGTATCATTGGACTCATCCTCGTGCTCATATTTGGTAGTGCCGTGGCCTTTAGTATTGCGCCGGTTATTATCGTGATTGCTGCGATCTTGCTGGTACTCGATGTGATTCTTCTCTTTTTTGCCTTCTCTCGGTCGCTACGCCCCGTCATTGGTATGCTACTGTACGGTTCCTCGTATCTATTTGGCCTCGTTACCTGGATCTATGGCCTGGCTGTGACTTTGTCACTTTGGGGAATCGTGGCGGTTATTATCGGTATCATCCTCGGGGGCATTGGTGTTGTGCCAATTGGCTTACTGGCGGCGCTTGTACAGGGCCACCCAGGTATTTTCTGGACCCTCCTTGGCTCGCTCATTCTGACCTATCTCGCCCGAGTGGGGGGCGCTTTGCTTGCGGGTAGTGGTCGAGCTCCGTCATCCACGTCCGGCACACACCACCGTGCCTCGGATGAGGTGATTGATCTCGAGAGTGATCGTCTCTGGGGCGATGATCAGTGACCGACGCAGCTGTCGTTGCACGTGCGCAAGACTACCGCGAACAATTACATGTCCTTGCTGCTCAACTCCAGGCAGCCCAGCGAGCTTCTGATAGAGCAAAACAGCTTGAGTGTTTGCAACTCAAGCTTGATTTGCTGACCGGACTCTACCGAGCCGATGAACAGCTTGGCACCCGGCGCTACAAACTAGCTGAGTTGCAAGCACACATCTACTCCCTGCAAGGTCATGACGAGGCGGCGCTTCGTGAGATCGAACAAGCAATCTGCGTCCGGGGTGAGTCGTACCCAGCGGCTGAGCGGTTACTGGCTCGTCTCGAGGGCCGCACTTCCTTTCCTGCCTCCCCAGACGGTCACCATCTCCAGGGGGTAACTGGCTGGCTCGGTCTGTATGTACTCGGGCTTATCTTGACGATCATTTTACTGCTTGTCTCATTTCTAAGTACGGCCGACAGTTTTGGCACATTTCACAGCATCCACGCGACAATGGCAAGTGTGTATAGCACTATCGCACCTCTTTTTTGGTATGATTTGCTCTGCGAAGTGGTGCTCATTGGTCTGGGCATCTTCACCCTTATTGCACTCCTACAGCGCCGGCACAGCGCGAAGAACCTTGCCATAGGCTTCATGCTCCTGCTTGCGGTCTTTAGTTATATCGATTTTGGTCTCGCTGGCCACGTCACCCGCGCTTTTAGCGGGCTAGATTTTGGTTCACTGATTTCAGATAGCGCGACGTCAGTTGGGCGAAACATCGTCTACGCCCTGATCTGGATACCGTATTTTCTTATTTCAAGGCGCGTAAAACGTACCCTGACTCGATAGAAATATTTATGTTCTACTATGCCCGTAGAGTGCCGTAGATATTCCACGTATTATTGCTTCTGAGCCACACCGCTGCATACCCGGGACCGTACCTTGCATGCATCGCCCAGCGGGTATTGACATTCTGCCTGCCTGCCTGCTAATATGTAGGCATGAAGGCAATTCAGTATACCATTCGGAATATTCCAACACCAATTGATCGGTACTTGCGAAAACGTGCCCAGCTAAGTGGCCGTAGCCTTAACCAGGTCATTATTGATGAGCTGTCTCATACGGCTGGAGTAGATAAGGATAGCTTACTTGGTTCACTCGATTGGTTCATCGGAAGTGGCACGATTGGTGATGATGTCACACAAGCGCTTGAGGAAGACGATATAACACAAAAGCGACTCGTGCGTGAGCAATGGAAGCATAATGCCAGTCATTGATACCAACGTATACAGCGCCCTTGTTAAAGGCCTTTCCGCAGCCCGTATAGCGCTTCAGGGTGAGTCGAGTATTTCTCTGCCAATTATGGTTGTTGCCGAGCTGAAGTACGGGTTTATTCATGGGATGAAGCAGGTTGAAAACGAGGAGAGGCTCAATCGCTTCTTAGCTCAAGATAGAGTCACTATGCTATACCCAAGCCTGAAGACGGCGGAACTCTATGCCGAACTGTCAGTGTATTGTCGTCGTGCGGGTCGCGCATTGTCGCATAACGATATATGGATAGCCGCTCTTGCCCAAGAAGCAGATGTGCCACTTGTGACATATGATAAAGATTTTGAGGTATTTCGGGATATCTTTCATGAGAAGCTTGTTTTGTTAGTTGAATCAACAGTATCCTAAGGAAAGAGACACAGTCCCCTTAGAATTGGGAGTTATCGAGCACAACTTTACGCAGCTTGGTTAGAAATAAGCTCGTATCAAATCGCTTTGCCTTGCGACGTAAGGTACCTGGTAAAAAGGTGGTCTGTTCGGCTCGTTGAATAGCTTCTACCACTGAGTCAACCGTCTGACGGTGAAACAATATCCCACTCTCATCATCCTGGACAATATCCATCACGCCGCCTTTACTGTAGGCAATCACCGGCGCACCGGCGGCCAGCGCTTCGACTGAGACGATGCCAAAGTCTTCTTCAGAGGGGAAGATATAGCCTTTGGCGTGGTTCAGTGCCTCGGCAACGGCTGCATCTGAGGCATCACCAAATCGATCTGAAAAGAACTGGACGGTAGGGCCAGCCATCGCCACTAAACGGTCGTGCTCGCTGCCATTGCCATAGACCCGTAAGGGAAGCTTCAGCTTTGTCGCCGCTGCTACGGCGAGATCGATTCGTTTATAGGGGACTTGTCGACCCAGCGCCACATAATAGTCAGCTCGCACTCGGGCTGGGTCAAAGCGGTCGACAGCAACTGGGGGGTGAATCACGGTCGCTGGCCGCTTATAATACTTGAGAATCCGCTGTTGCACTTCGCGACTGTTGGCGATAAAGACATCGACTTTTTGAGCAGCCGCAAAGTCGGCTTGTTTGAGGGGTGGGACAAACAAAGGCATGGCGAGACGAATCAGCCAATTGAGGCGGCCAAAACCAGGGTCTTTTTTATATTCAGCGTAGTGACTCCAGTAGTAGCGAATCGGCGTGTGACAATAGCAGATGTGGACCTGGCCGGGCCGAGTTTTGCGGACCTGTTTGGCTTCAGCGCTTGAAAAACTGAGAATAATATCATAGGCCGATAGATCAAGTTCACGAAAGGCCCGAACCCTGAGCATGGGAAAAAACTTATGGAGCCGTCTGAGCGGACGGGGGAGCTTTTGGAGCCACGTGGTCCGGACGTCAAGCTGCGCAAAGTCGGGCATAGTTTCGGGAGTAAAGGTTGAGGTAAAAATTGGCGCCTCCGGAAAGGCCTGATGCGCCGCTAGGACGACTCGTTCAGCCCCGCCCATGGTAGTCAGCCAGTCGGTCACAAGAGCAACCCGAGACGCGGCCACTACTTGGCGCCTCGTTTACGAAGCACCGCCCCAATGGTTTTAAACAGGATCTTCATATCAAGCCAGAAGGTCCAGTTCTGGGCGTAGAATAATTCGAGTTCGATTCGCTCATCAAACGACAACTCGCTGCGACCTGAGACTTGCCAAATTCCTGTCACGCCTGATTTAACGCTATGCAGGAGGGCCGAGCGGCCATGGGCCATCGAGACTTCTTGGGGCAAAATCGGACGGGGTCCCACCAAACTGAGGTCTCCCCGAAAGGCATTGAGGAGTTGTGGTAGTTCATCAAGTGAGGTGATGCGCAGGAAGCGGCCAAAGGGTGTAATGCGCGGATCATCGCGTACCTTGCGGTTGAGGCGGTACTCGGCTACCAAATCATCGCGTCCCATGTCGGCAAACTCCTCGGCCGCATCTCGCTTACCATACTCAGGCCGCATGCTACGAAACTTAATCAGGTTGACTGGCTCTGAGAAGCGACTCAGGCGCTTACTAATGTAAAACGCGGGGCCAGGGCTGGTGATCTTTTGGATGAGATAGACCACGAGGAAAATAGGCGAGAGGATCACGAGGAGGAGGCCACTGACAATAAAATCAAAGATACGTTTGACGATAGCACCCCAGCCAACGAGGGGGGTCTGGTAGACGCTAATCATCGGGTAGCCAAGGAAGACGTCCACACTGTTTTTGCCCGAGTAAAATTCGGCTTCACCCGGGATAAAGCTATATTCAATATGGTGGGACTGGGCGGCACCGAGGATTTTTTGGTTGCGCTCAGATGAATCGTACAGGTCGGTTTGAATAATGGTGGTGATGCCATTTTGGGCAATGTCTTTAAGGGCGGTCTCAACCAGTGAATAATGACGAATATCAAGTTCAATGGGGGCGATACCTTTTGGTCCAGCTACCGCGATAATCTTATAGCCACTTTTAGCAGTGTTAGCAAGCGCGCGGGCGATATCAGCCGTCGCTTCCGACGTACCAATGATCAGGACCCGACGTACCCCGCGGCCGTAGCGAAACATCAGTCCTCGAATAAGTCGGAGCATCTCGCGCTCAACCAGGATCAAGACAAACGAGGCTACCAGCGCGTAGACGGCCACCAGGCGAGCTGGGAAGATGTTCTCGTTACTGGCGTACTGCCAGCCAATGACGAGCAAAATACCGATAAAAGAGCCAATCGCAATCTTAGCCCATTCAATCAACCGGCGGTTATAGGTATTGGCTTGATAGAGGCCCAACGAGGCAAATACCAGGATCCAAAATGGCACAATCAAAATGAACGCGTAGAGATAATCATAGGCGTGGATGTTGCTTAGCAGCGGGCGGGGATCGTACTGGACGCGGGCGATATAGGCAATAGTAAAGGCAATCAGTAAGACAAGCGTATCAATCACGATCAACACAAGGCTGTAAAACTTGGTATTTTTACCTGGCATAAGTACCGCTATTATAGCATTTTTTGCGCTACACTAGAGAGGATGAAACAATTTTGGTCTCATATCTCGAGTGAACGAATCCTCATCGGTCTGCTGCTATCCGTCTTTGGCGGCATTGTTTTGCAGGGGCCCCTGAGCGTGGGGTTGGGGAGTCTATGGCCAGACTACGAGCTTCTCATTAAGTCCTGGAAAGAAATCCTACTCCTGATAGCGGGGCTTATACTCCTCGTTCAACTCTGTCGGCGGCACCAATTCGGCCGGCTCCGTGATCCACTTCTGCTGCTGATTGCGGCGTATGGGTTGCTCCATCTTCTGCTGCTGCTCCCCTTTTGGCAAGGCACTGAAGCTAGCCTGGCTGGGCTAATGATCGATCTGCGCTACGTGTTGTTCTTTGGCCTGGTCTACGTGAGTCTGCAGCTCTACCCGACCTATCGCCCGCTCTTTATGAAAGTCGCCATCGCCGGTGGCTTGGTCGTGCTCGGCTTTGCAATTTTGCAGGTGACCGTCTTGCCCCCAGATATCTTAAAGTACCTTGGCTACTCCGATCAGACGATTGTGCCGTATTTGACGGTTGATCTCAATCCCGCCTTTATCCGGATTAATAGTACCTTGCGTGGGCCGAACCCGGTGGGGGCCTACGCGGTCATTGCACTGGCACTTGTGCTGGCTGCCAGCCTGAAGCGTCGGCTGGGCACAACCGCGCGTGCGCAAGTTATCGCTGCCATCTTAGCGGCCGGTGGGCTGGTGGCGCTGTGGGCCAGCTATTCGCGGAGTGCCTGGTTAGCCGCCCTGCTTGCCGCCGCGGTTATTCTTGCCGCCACCTGGTATAAGACACGCCCATCGCGTCGCGTCGTGAGCATTGTAGTCGGGGGCATCGTGATTATCGGTACGGCAGTGGTACTGCTGGGGGGCAGTAGCTTTCTTTCGAACGTCGCTCTCCACGATAACCCACATGGCGGCAGCGCAACGACCTCGGATGAAGGTCATCTCGCATCGCTTTCAAGTGGCGTACAGCAACTCGTCACCCAGCCGCTTGGCGCAGGGGTGGGCAGCACTGGTTCGGCGTCGCTCTATGGCAGTTCGCCGCTCATTATTGAAAACCAGTACTTATTGATTGCGCATGAAGTGGGCTGGCTGGGCCTGGCGTTATTTCTTGCGCTCTTTGGCCTCATGCTGCGGCGGCTGTGGGCTCGTCGAGCTGACGACGTGGCGTTGGGGGTGGTGGCCAGCGGACTAGGTCTGGCCCTGATTGGGGTATTACTTCCGGTCTGGGCTGATGATACCATCGGGATTATCTGGTGGGGGCTTGCCGCCGTCGCCCTAGCTGGGCCCGCCCGCCCGCGCTATACTAAAAAGATAGTAAAGGAGTAGATACGGGCTATGGTTGAACGATCCACCAAACGACAAAAAGAACTCTTAAACTTTGTCGATGGCTTTATCCAGGGCCATGGCTATGGTCCCAGTTATCGGGAGATCATGCGGGCACTGGGCTATAAGTCCGTCTCAACTGTGGCGATTCATATTACTGGCCTGATTACCAAAGGCTATCTCCGTAAGCGCGATAATTCCGCTCGTTCACTGGAAGTCGTGACCACGCAGTTTGAAGCTGTGTCCACCACACAAGCTCCGAGCGTGGCAGAACAGAAATGGCTCCTGGGTGCGGTGACAGATCGGTTTGACCACCTCGATCGACACTACGACGAGGCAGTGTTAAATGAACTCTATGTCCTGATTGGCGCCTTAAAGATCCTCGGTCTCGTCGAAGCTCACCAGGCCATGAAAGCGCGTCTCCTTGAAGTCAAACGCATACGTGAGAAGGCTGAATAGCGCATACCTTTAGACCAAACGCCCAAACTGTATAAAGATAGGCGAGGTACCAGGCAGGGGAAGAGGATTCGCCTCCACGGACCCTCGCGTTGTATACTGGAAAGCAGTATGCGACAACTATACGGGAGGAGTAGACACTGGCTGATGCGCCATTGGAGGGCGCTACTTTTGTATGGCGGCGGTGGCCTCGTGGTCGCGATGGTCTTGGTTCAGTTTCTCTATCCAGCCGGCAAACTACTACCCGGTACCAGAATTGATGGCGTGAAGCTCAGTGGCTGGTCACAAGTAGATGCCACGACGCGGCTCGATAGCCTCTATGCCAGTGACACCCTGCCGCTTTACTTTAGCTCCGCGCCAACGACTGCCTATAAGACCCCGACGCCTGCGCAGATTGGTCTGTCGATCCATACCAAGGAGCGTGTCACGAGCCTTACCTATCCCTGGTATTTGCGCCTGGTACCTAGTTCACTCTTCTGGGCCCATAACCTTATTGCTCCCTCCAGTAAGCCCACCTATACGCGCCACACCGCCACCCTGCAGGCCTATATTACTCAGGAGTTTGGCGCATCGTCATGTAATGTTCAGCCCCAAAATGCGAGCCTTAAAGCAGATGGCGCGAAGCTGACGGTAGTGCCAGCTCGAAATGGTGGGGTCTGCCAAGGCGCCGATGTCCAGCGGCTCCTGCAAACGGTTGAACCCATCCTCGGCAGCGAACCGCACACCACCATTCCCGTGGTCGTGACCCCGCCGGCTGTCGGTGACGTGGCTGCCCACACAGTGGCGACCAAACTCACCGCCAGGATCGGACAGGGAGTACCACTTACCGTGGGTGATCAGACCGTAACAATCGCCCCAGCTGATATGCTCGGATGGCTCGACTTCGCAGCTCAGGACACTACCCTGACGTATAGCTTCAACCTCGAGCGCGCGACTCCCTACCTGGCTGCGCAGATTACGCCAAAAGTGACGGTGAAGGCTGGCGTGACCCAAGTGACGACGGCTGACTTTACTGAGGTCTCCCGCGTCGTGGGGGCAAGTGGCCAGACACTTGATCAGGCAGCCACCCTTACTAGTCTGAAGGCGTATCTAGATGGCACGGCTGTCACCGCTAAAGCTGCCGTCGCACCGCTCGCGCCAACTGTGAACTATACGCGCAGCTATAGCCCCACCGATACGGGTCTGTCTGCCCTGATGGCTAACTTTGCTAGCTCCCATCCCGGGAGCTACGGCGTATCATTGCACGAGCTCGGTGGCCGATCTCGTAATGCCAGCTATCACGACACGACCGCCTTTACGACCGCCAGCACCTATAAGGTGTTTGTGGCCTATAGTAGCTTGCTGCGGATTGAAAATGGTAGTTGGCACTGGTCAGACCAAATCCAAGGCGGCAATGACCTGTCAACCTGTTTTGATAAGATGATTCGCATTTCAGATAATGCCTGTGCCGAGGCCTTGCTGAGTAAAATCGGCTACACGGCCATTACCAATGAAGCGCACGCCATTGGCTGCACCAGCACCTCATTTCTCGGCAGTAACGGCATTAAAACCACCGCAGCTGATTTGTCACTCATTCTTGGTCAGCTCCAACAGGGTCAAATCTTGTCTCAACAAGCCGATCGGGACCGGATGATTACTGACATGAAAAATAATATCTATCGACAGGGCATCCCGGCTGGTGCCAGTGGGCAAGTCGCCGATAAAGTGGGCTTCCTTGACGATATCCTAAACGATGCGGCCATTGTCTATAGCCCAAGCGGTACCTATGTCCTAACGATTATGACTACTGGTTCAAGTTGGGCTAACATCGCCGAGCTAACCCGACAAATTGAAGCGCTGCGCATCCAAGGCTAGTACCGACTATTCTCAGCGACGTAGGAGGATGGTATGATATAGGTATGACGACAGACCCTCAACCGACACCAGAGATCAAAACAGGTGACCGTTATGAAAATGGCTACCGCAGTAGTGACGCATTTATTCGACGCATGACCACCTGGCTCATCGTCTCACTTATTACCGGACCAGTCCTAGGCTTTTTAACGGGCGTGCTTGGGTCAGTGCTATATGACAATTCGGCCCCTGATTGGGTAGCGGTCGTGGCCATAGCCTTCGTTACACTCGGACTGGGTATTCCGCTGCTAGTTGGGGCCTGGTTTGGCGGGCGGGCAGTGCATCGCTTCGGTGGTGTTGTTGGCATACTTCTTTTCCTTGGCATTGCGAGCTTTGTGATGGGAGAGGTACTAGGCCTTGGCCTTTGGCTCTGGCTTGGGGTCGGTGCGTCAATCCTGGCGGTCATCCTGTTCTTCTATTTGGGCTTCCAGGCAAAAGTGCCAATCTGGCTGCAGCTCCCTATCCTCAGTTCACCACGTCTATACATTCGACGAGGTGCTCAGTCGACCCCACCCGATACGCACACACCTAGTCGTTAAAGGCAGCACCTACGCGCTCGTTTGACTAAAGACTTTATAGGTGGAGAGAATCAGATTAGATAGCAGCGCGGCAACGTACAGGGTATACTATGCGTATGCTAAAAGATAAAAACTTTCGTGTCCTCTATAAATTATTCTTTGCCTTACTAGGCCTAAACGCCATCATTACCGAGATTGTGACGATTCGTGCGAGGGGTGTCTTTATCCCAGCCAACTTCTTTAGCTTCTTCACTATCCAAACTAACCTCATTGTTCTTATCGTCTTTCTTCTCAGTGCCGTCATGGTTGCTAGAGGAGAGTCAAGACGATGGGTGGATATTCTACGTGCAATGGCGACGGTGTACATTCTCGTGGTGGGCGTAGGTTTTGCCGTGTTACTGTCCGGCCTAGAGGGGGTGGCGCTGACGGCGGTGCCATGGGATAACATCGTGCTTCATTACCTTATCCCAGTCGCGGTAATAGTCGACTTTATGGTTGATCGTCCCCTGCAAAAGATTGGCTTTAAAACCGGCCTGCTGTGGATTATCTATCCCATTGCCTACGTTGGCTATAGTTTGATTCGAGGTGCCCGCATTGGGTGGTACCCATATCCCTTTCTTAATCCTGACACCGGCCTCGACAATGTGACAGTAACTGTTCTAGGACTAGTTGTCCTGGGACTGCTTCTCATTATGTTGATTACGTGGCTCACAGGACGGACGCGGTGACACGTACAACCGGCCTCGTAAGCCTACTGAGGGAGAATATTAACTAACTTCTTCTTTGCGTCATCGTGTGGAGGCTATAGCGTGCCTGTAGGTAATACCGATATATCGTATCGCCACAAACACCCCAGCGACGTATAGGAATGGAACGTTAAAGAGGAATATGCGACAGAAGCAATTAATAACGGGCAAGACCAATGTGCCACTGGTCAACCGTCGTAAACACTCTCTTCTTCAAAGATAGTTTGGTATGATGAGACTAAGTACAATAATAAGGTAAGGGGACGAGATGCATATTATTGGATTTCTACGAGCCACCAAGTTAACCTTTGTGAAGAAGCAGCCGGAAGCTGGTGATGTCTACACCTTCTTTTTCTCGCCGGCACAGCCCCTGAAGCATATAGCCGGACAGCACGGGCTGTTTGTCTTACCTGGTCTACGGGGTTTACATATCTTTTCGCTCTCCTCCGCCCCAGAAGAACGTTACGTTTCGCTTACCACCCACGTCAGGCCACAGAGCAGGTATAAGCGCTTCCTTGCGGGCCTGCAGCCAGGTGATCACCTGACACTTTGGGGACCAGTGCTTGATTTTATCTTTCAAAAAAATGCCACTGACTATATCTTCGTAGCGCAGGGCATTGGCATCACGCCATTTCGCTCACTGCTTGTCCATGCGAGCGATGCCAAACTCCCTGTTAGTACCACTCTGATTCACGTTGATAGCTCAAGCCACCTCTTCCAGGAGCTAACGCACCAACTCGCCTCACGCGCCTATTACCCCGCCGATGCCGATGCCTTTACGAAACTGGTAGGGGAGACGCTTACTCCGAGGGCTCTCTATTACCTGTCGGGCAGTCCGAAATTTGTCCGTGCTACGAAGCGAACTCTCCGCAGTCTTGGTGTAAAACGATCCCACACGAGAAGCGATAGCTTCCTTGGCTACTAAGAATGGCCGTTGACGGAGTGACGGGGGTAAGGGTATAATACTCTTTGTATTCCGACGTAGCTCAATGGTGGAGCAAGAAGCTGTTAACTTCGAGGTTGCTGGTTCGAGTCCAGCCGTCGGAGCCAAGCCATAATCAACAAAATCAGAACCGTTAATTCGGTTCTGATTTTTTATACCCCAGAATAGATTTGAAACCGATACCCATATAAGCGTAAGTTATTTTGTTGACTGTTTATATAAGTGATGGTATATTAGGCCTATTGAAGTAAAAACGTACTACCGATTAGCTAGGTAGTACGAATACAGCGGTAACAAGCAAACCGTTACTTCTCCAAATTAACTATGGAGGAAGTATGCCCGCTCATAACCTAAAAAATAATCAAACAATGAAACCTCATACCTTGCGTGAAGTTTGGCCAGCATTGGCTGGTTTATCTGCAGTGTTCCTTTTCGAAATGCTTGATAACTCAATTCTCAACGTAGCACTTCCAACGATCGGTCGTGAACTTAATGCTTCCGTTACATCATTACAATGGATAACGAGTGCTTACGCCATCGTATTTGGTGGCCTCATGCTTGCATTTGGTGCAATGGCCGACAGATTTGGTCGTCGCAGGATGATGCTCATTGGCTTAGTGCTTCTTGGGCTTGCGAGTCTTTCAACAATCTTTGTGCAAACAGCAGGTGAGTTGATTGCCGTGCGAACGGTTATGGGAATTGCGGCAGCAATGACAACGCCGGGAACCATCGCCTTGGCATTTCGTTTGTTTGAAGAAGACAAACTTCGAATCCGCGCAATATCCTCAATCACGACCGTGGGGCTCATTGGACTTGCAACGGGGCCAATGGTTGGCGGCTTTCTCTTGTCATTTGCACCTTGGCAAACACTTTTGCTTATTAACGTGCCTATTGCGCTACTGGCATTCTTTGGCATTCGAGCAGGTATTAAACCCGAGGGTAAGGATGAACTTCATCCAGTACCGATTGATATTATAGGGGCTATTCTCGGAACTTTCACGATTGTATCTGCGATTATCACCCCGACGCTATTCGTCAACGAGGGTGCAGGTTCACCGCTTCCTTGGGTAGCAACTATTGCTGCGGTGGTGTTTGCAACCTCATTCGTGATTCGTGAACGAACTGCAAAACATCCGCTCATCGACATGGCTCTCGTCGGGCAACCACTCGTTTCAAGCGGACTTGCTTACAAAGCTGCGACAGGGCTCGCGATTGCGGGACTTGGATATATGATTAGCTTGCAGCTGCAACTTTATTGGGGTTGGTCGCCGCTTGTTGCATCGATCGCTATGTTGCCACAAGTTATAACACTTATCCTTGTGGGATTCTTTGTTGAAAAGTTCGTGAACCGCTTTGGTATTCATAACGCAGCATGGTTTGGCTCACTGAGCGTTCTTGCAGGTATCGTCTTATTTGCGACACTTGGCCAAGTTACTTATGTATTCGTAGCTATAACACTTGTTTTAATCTCTGCTGGACTTCGAGTTGTCGGAGTTGTTTCGGGTGTGAACGTGATGAAAGGTACGCCAAAGAACCGAACCTCTATAGGAGCCGCACTTGTTGATACAACTGATGAGATCACATCGGGTATTAGTATTGCCATTACAGGAACGCTCATTGCTGCATTCTTTGTTGGTAATTTCTCGCAAGGTCATTGGACTGATGCTCAGTCGGCACAGTTTCACAATGCGGCATCACTTAGTTCTTGGATACTGGCAGTAGTGGCTACGGCTCTGATTGTGTGGGCGTACTTTAGGGCTCGTAAGGGTGAAAAAGAACTGCCAACTAGTTAAGAGTGATTGGCTATATTTGAACTGAATCATGTTTAATTAAAGTTATAACTTCTTCTATCGTGGTGAGCCAATATTATTGCAGTACAAAATTGCAAGTATCCAGTAAGCATTCACGTTACTGGATACTTTTGTTATCATTACTAGATGAAGTCGGTCGGAATCATCGGTGGGTTGGGGCCTGAAACAACAGCCCAGTTCTACTTGGAGGTTATTTTTCAATGTCAAAAACAAAATCAGGAGCAGCGTCCATTAATAGTTATATCCAGTGTTCCATTACCGTTTGAGATTGAAAGAGATCTCATTAGCTCTAATATGGGAATTGAAAGGTATCTTCCTTTTCTTATTGAAGAGGCAAAGCGACTTGAGGCAAGTGGTGTGGATTTTCTCGTACTGCCCTGTAATTCACTGCATGTGTTTATTAAAGACCTTAGACAATCAGTCAATATACCAATTCTGAGCATAGTCGAGGAAACCATTAACTACATCAACCGTGAGGACTATAAAAAAATAGGTCTCATTTCGACAGCTGCTACTGTTGCTAATGGAGTCTATGAAACGCAATTCAAGCAAAGTAACTTAGTGTATCTTGTTCCAGATGATATGCAAGCACAACAGATTAACAATGTCATTCAAAGATTAGTAAATGGTGAACATCTTAATAGTGATCGATCGTACCTGGAGCTGGTGGCAGAGCACCTGGAGAATCAGGCTGTAGATAGCATTGCGCTTGCTTGTACCGATCTTCAATTACTCTTGCCAATCAAAAGTAGAGTACCAGTTTTTGACACCATGAAAATACTCGCTGCAGGTACGGCCCAATTCATACTATCGAACAACTAATTCCGTGACCATCACTGTGAGCCAAGCCATAATCAACAAAATCAGAACTGGCAATTCGGTTCTGATTTTTTATACCCCAAAGTAGGATTGAAACCAATTCTAAAAATAACCATCTAAATACGGAATTATATAATTCTGTTGACTTAGAGTACTCTAAGTTATTACTATAGAACTATGACTAGTCAAGCCATGCCAAATCGAGGAGTGAGTATAAAGCAAGCCGCATTACTCAGTGGGCTGTCTGAAACAACACTTCGATACTATGAAACTATCGGAATTATTCCCTTTATCGAAAGAGACTCGCAGAGCAAGCATAGAAAATATAGCGAAGCGGATGTCGAGTACCTTGTAGCTATTGCTCGCCTGAATGCGATTGGAATGCCGATCGCTGACATTAAAATGTACTTTCAGAATCGGCCAAAGGGACAGGCTGTTGCCGATGAGCAAGTTAGCTTGTTCACGAAACAGGTAGACCGAATCGACGAAGAAATAAAAAGACTACATCTACAGCGTGACTATGCCGCTGGCAAAATTAACTATTGGCAAGCGGTTCAGTTAGGTGACAAGGAAAAGCTGAAATTTATAAGTAAGTCTAACAATCAAATAGGTGCAAAATTATCTATTAAGAAGGAGAAATATAATGACAAGTAAAGTCGCAATCGTAACAGGCGGTTCTAAAGGTATAGGAAAAGCAATAGCGCGCTCACTCGCTATTGATGCTGGGATGAAAGTTGCAATTATCTATTCATTTAACCAAGTAGAAGCTGACAAAACAGCCAGTGAGATTACCAATGAAGGTGGTGTTATTTCGTCGTACAGGGTCGATGTTGCAGATGAAACTGCGATGAGCGAGGTCTTTGACGAGGTCATCGCTGAACATGGTGGGGTAGATGTTGTTATTAACTCCGCTGGTATTATGCGACTTGGCTCGATAGCAACATTCAATCTCGATGACTTCGACGCCATGATGCGAACCAACGTGCGTGGAACGTTCGTGTCGAGTCAGCTCGCCGCACGCCACGTTCGTTCTGGCGGTTCAATCATTAACTTTTCAACCAGTGTCGTAAAAACTGCTTTCCCTAACTATGGTGCATATACCGCAACGAAGGGTGCTGTTGAGGGACTGACGCTTATATTGGCCCGTGAATTGCGCGGCAAGGATGTCAATGTAAACACGGTTGCACCTGGCCCGACTGCAACGGATTTATTTCTGGACGGAAAAGACGATGAAACGATTCAAAAGATTGCGAGCGCAAACCCGAAAGAGCGGCTTGGGACGCCTGAAGATATTGCAGCTGTCGTCTTGAACTTGGTGACTGTATCAACGTGGGTTAATGGGCAAACAATCTACGTTAATGGCGGTATGGCATAGTTAGGATCTCGCTTGACTAGAGTTATAACTTCCTCTATCGTTGTAGGCCAAGACATAAACCTTAAGGTGAAATGCTTGCCGTTATGGTTACGTTTGTGATACGATTTAATCACTATTAACCATTAACTACTATATATACATAGCGAGAAAAGAGCCGGCAGGGGAAGGGTAGTAATGCAGACAGTTTTCGAGGGTGGCACTGCGCCAATTACTAGGCGATCGATATGGTTTAAGCGAAAATTCACTGTCTCTTTTTTGGCGATCGTTGTGGCTGTAGGGCTCCTTGGTGGAGTATCAGCGCGAGTGCTGGCCGCTGCCACTACTCCACCAACTGATTTGGTGGCAACTGCTGGCGACACACAGGTCTCTTTGAGTTGGACGGCTCCGGTAGATGCAGGGGATCCTCCTGTGACTGATTATGTGGTTGAATACAGTACAAGTGGTGCCAACACTTGGCAGATATTTGCCGATGGCACCTCAACTAATACCACTGCAATGGTGACGGATCTCACAAATAATACTGCCTACGACTTCCGTGTCAGCGCCGTGAATGATGATGGCCAAAGTGACCCAAGTGATATCGCCACCGCCACACCAGTTTCACCACTTTCGGGTGCACCAACGGCTCTCGCGGCCACGTCGAGTAGCGGCCAGGTGAATTTGTCGTGGACTGCTCCAGGGTACACGGGAACGTCGGCCATTATTGACTACGTTGTCCAATATCAAACAAGCACTGGCGGTACCTGGACAACCTTTGCCGACGGCACCTCCACTGCCGCGAACGCCGTTGTTACTGGTTTGACTAACGGTACATCATACGATTTTAGGGTAGCGGCGGTGAATAATACTGGCCAAGGAGACTATAGCGCGACAGCGACAGCGATTCCTTTGGGAGCTCCTGGTGCACCAACAATTGGTACGGCAACCCGTGGTGACTCCTCGGCGACAGTAACCTTCACTGCTCCGGCCGACAATGGCGGCTCAGCCATTACAAATTACGTCGTGACCTCAAGCCCTGGTGGTAAAACGGGCACCGGAACAACCTCTTCAATCACGATTACTGGCCTCACTAATGGTACGGCTTATACCTTTACGGTTCATGCGGTGAACAGCGTTGGCAGCGGACCGGAGTCGGGCAGCTCCAATAGTGTCACACCGGCTGGTTTACCAGGAGCGCCAACGGCCGTAAGTGGTACTCCTCATAACGGAAGTGTATCGGTTGCGTTTACTGCACCTTCAGCAAATGGTTCAGCTATTACAAGTTATACAGTGACATCTAATCCGGGTGGCGTGACGCAATCAGGCGCAACCTCGCCAATCACTGTCAATGGGCTCACTAATGGTACGGCCTACACTTTTACAGTGACGGCCACCAATGGCGTTGGTACTGGAGCTGCCTCAACTGCCAGTCCTGCAGTAACACCATATACTGTGCCGAATGCACCAACTGCTGTGTCAGCGGTTGCGAGCAATGCTCAGGCGGTCGTTTCGTTTACCGCGCCAGCCTTTAATGGTGGCTCAGCTATTACCGGCTACGTCGTGACCTCAAGCCCTGGCAATATTACTGTCTCAGGTCCGAGTTCACCACTCACTGTCACGGGCCTCACGAATGGTACAGTGTATACCTTTACTGTTCACGCTACCAACGCCGCAGGAAATAGTGTTGAATCGAGCGCAAGTGCAGGGGTTACCCCACTCACTGTTCCGGGCGCACCAACCATTGGCACGGCAACGGCTGGTAATGCGTCGGCAACTGTTACTTTCACCGCTCCTGCCTCAAATGGTGGCGCAACAATTACGAGTTATACGGTTACAAGTAACCCAGGCAATATTACGAAAAGTGGCGCGTCCTCACCACTGACTGTCACCGGCCTCACCAACGGTACTGCCTACACCTTTACAGTGACGGCAACTAACTCTGTTGGGACGGGGGCCGCTTCTAATGCCAGTAATAGTGTGACACCGGCGACTGTTCCAGGCGCACCAACTGGGTTATTGACGACACCTAATAATAATCAAGTTGGCTTGACATGGACGGCACCGACCGTTACCGGCGGTTCACCTATTACTGATTACGTCGTGGAATATAGCCTGAGCGGGGCGAACAGTTGGACGACCTTTGCCGATGGCACCTCAACAACCACGAGCGCAGCTGTCACTGGCTTAACTAATGGTACCGCCTACGATTTTCGGGTAAGTGCAGTTAACGCCGTAGGAACAGGGACGCCGAGCAGCCCCGCCGCCGATACCCCACTCACTGTTCCAGGCGCACCAACCATTGGCACGGTAACGCCAGGGAACGCTTCGGTGAGTGTTGCCTTCGTCGCCCCAGCAAATAATGGCGGCTCGGCCGTTACCGGCTATACGGTAACCTCGAGCCCAGGCGGTAAAACGGGCACCGGAACAACTTCTCCAATTACGGTTACCGGCCTTACCAATGGTACCGCGTATACCTTTACGGTTACTGCTACAAATGCTGCTGGCACTGGCGCAGCTTCTGCCGCTAGCGCCAGCGTAACCCCTCGAACCGTTCCCGCTGCCCCAACTGCCGTATCGGCCGTTCGCGGTAATGGGCAGGCAACGGTTAGCTTTACGGCACCAACCGATAATGGCGGAGCAGCTATTACAAGTTATACAGTGACGAGCAGCCCAGGTAATCTGACCGCAAGTGGCGCATCCTCACCACTCACAGTTACGGGCCTCACTAATGGCACGGCGTATACCTTTACTGTGGTTGCCACTAATGCCGCTGGTAATAGTGCGGCATCGAGCCCCAGCAGTAGCGTGATACCAGCAACTGTGCCAGGCGCACCGACTATTGGCACAGTCACCCCAAGCAATGGTTCAGTGAGTGTGGCCTTTACACCACCGGCCGACAATGGCGGTTCAGCTATTACCAGTTACACCGTAACCTCGAGCCCAGGCGGTAAAACCGGTACTGGTGCAACCTCGCCGATTACGGTGACTGATTTAACAAATGGCACGGCGTATACCTTTACCGTCACGGCCACCAACGGCGTCGGTACGAGTGCACCTTCTGGCGCCAGTGCAAGTGTGACACCCCGCACCGTCCCAGACGCGCCAACGGGGGTAACGGCGGTTCGTGGTAATGCCCAGGCAACCGTTAGCTTCACCGCGCCAATGAACAATGGCGGTTCAGCTATTACCAGTTACACCGTCACGAGTAACCCAGGCGGTAAAACGGCTTCTGGTGTATCCTCGCCATTGACGGTTACCGGCCTTACCAACGGTACCGCGTATACCTTTACGGTCACGGCCACCAACGTTGCGGGAACAAGCGTCAGCTCAACTCCTAGTGCGAGCATAACGCCAGCAACTATTCCTGGCGCGTCAACATCTCTGGTGGCAACCCCAGGAAATACACTTATGAATCTCGCATGGACAGCGCCCGCAAGTAACGGCGGCTCAAGTATTACTGACTATATCGTTGAATACAGCTTGAGTGGTGCGAACACCTGGACAGTGTTCTCCGATGGCACCTCAACAACCACGAGCGCAGCTGTCACCGGTTTAACCAATGGTACGGCCTATGACTTCCGAGTGAGTGCAGTGAATGCCCTAGGAACAGGGGCGGTGAGTGCCTCCGCGACGAGTACGCCCCGGACCACTCCAAGCGTGCCAACAGGACTGACGGCAACCTATGGTAACGCGCAGGTGAGTTTGAGCTGGACGACCCCGGCCGACAATGGTGGTTCTGGCATTACTGATTACGTCGTGGAATACAGCCTGAGCGGGGCGAACAGTTGGACGACCTTTGCGGACGGCGTATCCACCACGACGAGTGCAACAGTAACGGACCTTGCTAATGGCACCGCCTATGACTTTCGGGTACGTGCAGTGAATGCGGCTGGCTCAAGTAGCCCGAGCGCAACTGCCAGTGCAACGCCGGTGTTGCCGACAACGGTTATCTCGGCCGTTGCGGCCAACCCAACGGATAGTAGCATTGTCTTTACTTGGACGACCGACCTTGGCGCTAGTTCACAGGTTGAATATGGTCCCGACACGAGTTATGGCAACCTGACACCAGTGACGGATACGACGGGTACGCGCCCAACTAGCCACAGTGTGACCGTGAGTCTCCTAGAACCTTGCGTAACGTATAATTACCGCGTCATCTCTCAGCCAGCAGCCGGGGGAGTAACAACAAGTGACAATTACACAGTAACCACAACTGGTTGTCCTGGTGGACTAGTCCCGGTAGGGGAGGAAATTGCATCCGTTCCGACAAGCGGCGGTGAGGTTGCGCTGGATAGTAGCGTCGTGGACGGTGCTTCGATGAGCGTGAGCGCGCCAGCCAGTTACACTACTTCGCCTACGGTCATCCAAATCAAGCAATTTGGTGGTTTGCCGGAATCAACAACCGGTACCCCGAACACAAGCCTGATAGCTATCGGTAGTCAGGTGTACGACATTAAGGCCGTGGCATCCTCGGGCGACTTAGTAACAGACTTTGACCAGCCTATTACAATCACTCTTCACTATACTGACGCCGAGATTGCCGGTTTGGCGGAATCAAGTTTAGTGCTTTACAACTGGCACAATGGTGAGTGGCAACCACTCAGCGGTTCTACGGTCAACGAAGCGACCAACACGATCACCGGTACAACCACTCAGTTTTCGCTCTTTGCCTTGTTCGGAGTGGTAAAATCGTCTGCAATCACTACTACTACTGTGACCGAGCCGTCAACGAGTACGGGCAGCCACAACAGTGACAGTGTGAGTTCCGATGATACTACCCAAACCACGCCAACCACCACATCTGATGCCACTACATCTGACGACACCGACGTCGATAACCCAGGCACTAAGACAGATACCGGTAACACTCAGCGCGCCGATAGTGGCCATGCTGCTGTATGGCTATGGGTAGTCATTGCTGCGGTTGTTATCATCGTGATTATATGGATCATTGTGGCCACGAAGCGACATAAGAGAAGCTAGAAGGCATGAGTACTGCTCTAACCGTTATTGTTAAGGGTGTTGATGGCAAGCTGGTCGAAGGTGCTCATGTGACGGTTAGCCCGGGCAATGTGACAGGCACGACCAACCCCAATGGCGAAGCAACAGTAACAATAGATGGTGCAAATAAATATCAGGTAAAAGTGGTCGTAGGTAGTGAGTCGCAAACAGTACCATTTTACGCAACGAGCGACAACACCGCTCGACTTGAAGTTGACTTGGCGTACTTGAAGCAGCTAAAGTCGGCACACAAAACGAGTGCTAAGACGACAATTGCTGCGCCAACCCCCTGGTATCAGACAACCCCTGCGTTTATGAGTGGCGGTATCCTACTGCTTATACTCATTGTACTTGTTGTGATTGTTGTGGCGCGCAGGACAAAGCGACACAAAAAATTACATCACAACGTTCCTGAACACGGACGCAGTCACAGCCGATAATCCAACTCTAGGAATCCTCTTTCGCGAGTGGGATCCAACAACCAAAGCATATACGGGGCGAGAAATGCGAAGACGCGTTGGCTATATAGGCAAGACAAAAAATTGGGAAGTCTAGCCTAAAGAAGAGATCGATAGGTATGGTTTTCAAATTATTTCGCCACTCGACACGTAAGCGAGTACGACATCTCTGGATACTCCATCCATTGACATATTAACATAAAAATGCTAATATAATATTAATGCCACCTGAACAAAGACGCCATAAGCTTAACAATAAAGAATCCGGTATGCTTGCCGAGATTATTGTGAGCGATCCCCGCTATCGGGAGGCGCTCGCTGCGCCATTCGCCACCGAAGAGTCATCTATTGCCACCGAAGAATGGCACGCGCAACAGGAATCAGCCTATATGATTCTTGAAGATACCGTTAAAGAGGTCGGCGTGCACGCGAGCCCTGAGTTACGAGAGTGGGAGGCCGGCCGCAACGCTGTTGCGGCACTACTGAGTCGTCGAGCACTTGGCTCATTTGAGAACTATTTCTTGGGTGTCGATTCGATTCCGACTGTTCCAGAGGCTCAACCAGAGATCCTTCCAAATGGTGATTATGGGGTTGTGGGTACTAATACTCGTATTGTGAGATATAGCAATACGATTAATGATCCACTTGAATTTCTCGATACCTCACTTGGGGTCATTGATCGTCGCAAGAAGGCTGGCCGCGATAAAATCGGACCCGAGAACTATGCGACAACTCTAAAACTATTCAGCGATAAGTATATGTCACTCGAACGGGATAATGAAGAAGTTTCGACCGAAACACTCACATTGCCAAACGTTGCAGATATGAAGCAACTGGTGGACGAAACCCTCCAAGGACTTTTTGAGATAGCGATACGAGATAAGCCTAATTATGTTGAAATGACCAATGTATATATGGCGATACGGACTCTGCCAAAAGGACTTATCGATCCTAAATTTACGCATGACATTTTAAAATATACGACAGTAAATATGAGTCAATACGACAAGCATGTCGCAAGAGTATTTCTTGGAGCTGTACCGAAAATCGATACGTCCCACTACCCACTTGAGACCTCGGCTATTGTCAATATGATGCTCCATCAGGAGGGTGAATTTGAGACAACTCGCGACCTTCGTGTCACTATACGTGCGATTGACTCACTTGAGAAAAATCCTCAAACCGATGCTGCTTTACGAAGATTCCTTGAGTTGGCCGAAGGTTTTGATCAGCCGCTAGAGCTTGAAGGAATTGATGAAGTAGTCGATCGACTCCATCGTATTATCCGAGATAATACGGTTGACGCCGAGCTCTCTATACGAGCGAAGGACTTTGCCGATAAGTGTATGGTACGGGCGAACCGCCTTACTCGCCAAACACTCGAGAGCGGCACACTCACGCAGGCCCAACTTGAACAGTTGAAGCAAACGTATAATCGAATAAAATCGAATTATCAAGCACTGTAAATAGAAGCATCTGTCTGCGAGACTTAGGCCTCAAGTGTCTTAAGGGGTGTGATGTCTATCGGCGGGCTGTCCATGTCTATAAGGTACTCTCCTTTCATTGTGGAGTGTGCCATGTCATAGTCTCTCATCCGATGCTATACTTCATATATTAATAAGACACGGGGGAGCGAGATATGAGTAAGATTGTAGTCATTGGCGGTACGGGGTTTGCAGGATCGCACATCGTTCAAGAAGCGGCTCGTCGGGGTCATAGCGTCGTCTCGGTGAGTCGCTCTTTACCTACGACACCACTTGATAACGTTCGATACGTCCAGGGTTCTGCAACGAGCGAGCAGGTTCGTCGTCAAGCGTTGGAAGGAGCCGAGGTGATAGTGGGAGCAGTCTCACCACGAGCAGATATGGCCGGAAAAGTAGCACCGCTTTACGCGGAGCTGGCCGACGAAGCGGCCACGCGCGGTGCTCGACTAGTGATTATTGGCGGCTTTAGCTCACTTCGTCCCGCCGCGGGACAGCCACGCTTTGTTGAAAGTGGTGACGTTCCAGCTGAGTACCTTGCTGAGGCTCTTGAAATTGCTGGTATTTTTGATAGTTTGAAAGCCAACGCGCCGAAAGAGCTTTCGTGGGTATTTATAAGTCCCGCTGCAGTCTTTGGCGCCTACGCTACGGTACCTGATTTTGGGACCTATCGTCTCGGCACAGATGTTGCATTGTTTGACGAAGCGGGCGAGTCAAAGATATCTGGAGCAGATTTTGCCCTCGGCGTCATGGATGAGATCGAGCACGGCATACATACGGATGAAAATATATCACTCGTCCACTAGCCTAGCTACTACCGCCATCAGGAAAGCCAGCCAAAAATGACCCTCTGCCCTAATAAAACTCATTTTGCTATGATAAGAACAGGACTAATCTAAGTGCAAGGAGGGCCTCAGTATGCAACAAAAGATCACTCCCAATGTATGGTTTGACGGTAATGCGAGGGAGGCGGTTGACTACTATACATCGGTCTTCCCTGACAGTCAGATCAGTGCGACAACCCATTATCCGTTAACCGCCGATCAGGGTCTCGCTGATTTTCAACAAAATCTAGCCGGTAAAGAACTAACGATCGAATTTAGCCTCGGCAGTCTTCGCTTTATAGCCATTAACGCGGGACCAGAGTTTAGCTTTACCGAAGCAGTCTCGTTTGCCATCACCTGCAAGGATCAAGCTGAAATTGACTATTACTGGGAGAAGCTCTCGGCCGTACCAGAAGCCGAGCAATGTGGCTGGTGTAAAGACCGCTTTGGGCTAAGCTGGCAAATCGTACCAGAAAACATGGGCGAGTTGATGCAACGATCGAATGCCTATGCCCATTTGATGCAGATGAAAAAGCTCATAATCAAAGATTTTTAAAAAGGAGAGAACCTCTCGTATGGATATTGATAAAAAGTTCACGGCCACGCTTCAGCGCGGTACCCATAAAGGTTCGTGGACGCGTGTTATCGTACCCGATTCAGTCAACTTCTTCGGTACGCGAGGCCTCGTCAAAGTCAAAGGCACCATTGATGGCTATCCGTTTGAAAGTTCACTAATGGCACTGGGCGACGGTACTCACATGCTGCCGGTGAAAAGTGCTATTCGCCAAGCCATTCAAAAAGAAGAAGGTGAAAGCGTGAAGGTGCACCTTACAAATCGACTATCCTAGAAAACCCTTCTGCTATACTGATCTTATGGTGACCCCCTCTCTTGTTGATTCCTTTGTCTACAACAGTAAAACAATACAAGTTGAATGGTTTGATGTCGATGTGAAAGAGGCGCTTCCAACTGTATCGTGGCAACAAGTGTACGCGGTGGCCGAGCTTGAAGGACGGGTGCCAGTGGTCGTATATGAAGATGATCACAGTAACCTACCTGGTGGAAAAACCGAACCAGGCGAAACTATTGAACAAACTCTCCGCCGCGAGCTCATCGAAGAGTTAAATTGTCGGGTCATAGATTGGCAGCCAATTGGCTACCAGAAGCTGTTTGAGCCAGGTATATCCGAGCCGATATATCAAGCACGCGTCTATGCGAAGCTTGAGAAGCTGGGTAAATTTGAGCATGATCCAGGTGGTGGTGTGATTGGCTATAGGTTAGTCAGCCTCACTGATCTTAACCGTGCAATTAACTATGGCCCAGTTGGTGAGCGGATGATTGAGCTTGTCACGCCGCTATTTAACTGAACTGAGCAGTGGTTTGCTATACTCTCTCTATGCCTTCTCTTAACTTCCGCCAGCTCATAGATCACTATAAACTCATTTCTGATCAAGTAGATACTCAAGAGCTAATAGTCATACTCAGTGAGCTCGAAAAGAGTCTCACTGTAGAGGGCGCCGTAGTTGAATTTGGCTGCTTTACGGGAACAACGAGTCTCTACATTCAGCGCGTGCTTGATTTGCGACGTGACGCTCGGGCGTTTCATGTTTATGATTCTTTTGAGGGACTCCCACCTAAGTCGAGCCAAGACGAGTCGCCACTAGGTATCCAGTTCCAAGAGGGTGAACTTTTAGCGAGTAAAAAGCAATTTATACGAGAATTTCATAAAGCCGATCTGCGTCTGCCGGTTATTCATAAGCAGTGGTTTGATCAACTGACCATAGATGAACTGCCCGCATCAATTGCCTTTGCTTTCTTAGACGGTGATTACTATGAGTCAATTAAAGTCTCACTCGAACTGATTGCGGCACATCTCGTTGAGGATGCCACTATTGTAGTCGATGATTACGCCAACGATGCCCTGCCTGGGGCGAAGCGGGCGGTTGATGCATGGTGTCATCAGCAGGGACAGTCACTTCAAGTGTCGCATTCATTGGCGCTGATCCACTACCGCAGGCACACGACATTTCGTAAGGCTGGGTCTTGACGTACTAACTGGTAATAACGAAGCCGTCGAGAATCTGTTGAGTGAGGCTAGAAAGGTTCTTCGCTGCTTCATCAAGCACCGTCTGGACAGTGAGCTGGATGGTAAATGATTTCCCCACGGGAAAGATCGTGTATTGAGTGAGGGCTACTTCAAACGAACCATCTTGAGCCAGCTTGGTGTACTCATAACTTAATGCCGGATCGACTCCCACGGTCGTGTCGTGGAGTAAGGCGGTGTCGCCGAGTGAGGTTTGTAGGCTCGCCTTGAGGCTGTCGTAGCTTTCACCGGGGGCAAACGTTCGCAGGCCAATTGATGCAAAGTAGTCAACGTAGACGATTTCATTATGTTGTTGCTTAACGCTCTCCTGGGTGAGAGCGGGTAGGTGGGCCATGACGCGGGCATCTTCGGGGCTGAGTTGCATCATGACCTGTTGGAGTTGAAGATATTTTGCCTCAAGGTTCTTACGAAACGTGCCGAGCTGGAAGACATGCTTAAAAACACTTGTGCCTTTAAAATACTCATTGGCTTTGACATAGGCCATACCTTCGGCCCACGACCGAAAGCCGCTACGTCGTTCGCCGACGGGCCAGACTTCATACCAGTTATTTTCAGCGGTTAAGAGCGGTGAGGTTGCATTGATAGTATCATTCATAGCTTCAAGTATATCGTATCTGCCACACTATGGATAGCGAAGTGAGTCAGGCGAAGCGCGTATAATAGAGAGAGTGACCATGAATGGTAAGTTGTACAAAAAAGGAGGCATATCGTGACAGCAAACGCAGCACAAAGTGGACAAGTAAAGGTAGGTACTCTGACCGTTAACCGTCTCGGATTTGGGGCGATGCGCATTACAGGTGAGGGGATTTGGGGGGAGCCACGCGACCACGACGAAGCCATTGCCGTTTTAAAACGAGCAGTGGAGCTGGGCGTTACCTTTATTGATACCGCTGATGCCTATGGGCCAGACGTATCAGAAAACCTGATTCACGAAGCACTCTACCCCTACGACGGCATTGTTATTGCTACCAAGGGTGGCTTAACGCGCCAAGGTCCTGGGATTTGGACGCCCGATGGTAGTCCTGAACATTTGCGGGCCGCCCTAGAGGGTAGCCTGACACGTCTCGGGGTTGGAGCGATTGATCTCTACCAATTCCATCGACCTGACCCAAATGTGCCGTTTGAGACATCTGTGCAAACGCTGATTGATTTAAAAAATGAGGGCAAGATAAAAAATATTGGCCTGAGTAACGTCACGCTCGAGCAACTCAAACAGGCTCAGACCATGACGGATATTGCTAGTGTGCAGAACCGTTATAATGCGGGTGCCTCGGAAACCAGTGAGGCGATCTTGCACTACTGCACCGAGCAAGATATCGCTTTTATTCCGTACTTTCCTATTGGGGGTGACGGTACAAGCCTTGAGAAATTACAGGCAATTGCCGACAAACATCACGCGGATGTTCGCCAAATTGCACTTGCGTGGCTCTTCGCCCACTCCCCAGTGATGCTCCCTATTCCAGGGACGGGCTCAATCAGCCATCTTGAGGCTAATATCGCAGCGGTTGAGATTACGCTCGATGCAGATGATCTTGCCCAGCTTGGCTAATCATAAAGCTACGGTAGTTCATACAAACCCAAAAGCCCCGTGACCTATGCAGGTTAGCGGGGCTTTTTTGAGGGGAGAAGAAACTATTTCTGGAAGATTTTCTTAGCTTGTTTACTGGCGCGTCGAGCGACTTGCTCGGCCTGATCAACAAAGTCGGTGAGTGGTCGAACTTTATCTTGCAAGCTACGCTGAATGTGGGTTACCTTCGTCTTGATCATAACGGCGACAATGATGAGGCCAATCAATATGAGTGTAATCAGACTCATACAAATAATACCAATAATATAATAGGTGGTTTCAAGTG
Organism: Candidatus Saccharimonadota bacterium; assembly: GCA_015655045.1. GTDB lineage: Bacteria > Patescibacteriota > Saccharimonadia > Saccharimonadales > Saccharimonadaceae > UBA1547. Next base: position 237,348 of record JAATFU010000005.1, on the reverse strand, counting down.
GGCTCATAACATTCCTCCTTTGGCTTACATACTACCCCTCTAGCATAAAACAGATGAGACGATGCGTCCACCGAGGAGGATATCAAGGCACCAAAGAGCTGAAGCTATATGCTATACTAGATATAGTATTTTGATAAAGACAAGGAAAAAGAAATGGAACTAGGTGTCTATAGTTTTGGCGATGTCCAACGTTCACAGACTGGCCTGGGGCCAACCAGTCAAGCTATTACAAATCTCCTCGAAGCTATCCAGCTAGCCGATAAAGTGGGGCTTGATTTCTTCGGTGTGGGTGAGCATCACACCGCATACTTTCCGGCCTCTTCGCCCGCCACAATTCTCGCTGCCGCGGCGGCTACCACCACGCACATTACATTAAGCAGTGCAGTCTCGGTCTTAAGTACAGATGACCCCGTTCGGGTATATCAGCAATTTGCGACGGCCAATATTATTTCGGGTGGTCGCGTTGAAATCGTTGCTGGTCGTGGCTCCTCGACCGAGTCCTTTCCGCTGTTTGGCTATGACCTGCGTGATTATGACGCTCTCTACGCTGAGAAGCTGGCGTTGTTACTACAAATAAATGACCTGGGGCCCAACGAGCCGCTCACTTGGGAGGGCCAGTTTCGGGCACCACTTCAAAACATCGCCATTGTCCCGCAGCCTGATTCACCCCTCACGATATGGTTAGCCACAGGTGGTAATCCCGAATCATCGATTCGGGCTGCTGCACTCGGACTACCGATCGCCTACGCTATTATTGGCGGCCATATGTCACGCTTTGCGCCACTAGTTGATTTGTATCGGCGAGCTGCTGAGCAATACGAAATGAAGCCAAGTGACGTCAAGATTGCGATTGCCAGTCCTGGCTATATCGCCGAAGATGCAAAAGACGCCAAGGACACTTTTTGGAAACATTGGGGTTGGACGATGGCGACACTAGGCAAAGTACGTGGCTTTGCCGCTCCCAGCCGTGCGCACTATGATGCGGAATCACAGCAAGATGGAGCGCTGTTTGCGGGTAGTCCCGATGAAATTGCCGACCGTATCATTGCGCTTCATGCAAGTATTGGCCATAGTCGACATTTCTTTCAAATGGATGTTGGTCAATTGCCTCACGATAAATTCCTCCGTTCCATTGAACTGTTAGGTACCGAAGTCGCTCCTCGAGTGCGAGCAGCCATAAAAGACAAGAAATGACGAGCCAGATGACCCCATTACTAGGTATTATTGGCGCTGGTCGACTGGGTACTGCTGTTGCTCGTCAGGCTCTTCGGGCTGGCTACAGTGTGCAGCTGGCTAACTCGCGTGGCCCGGCGAGTCTCGCCCTGCCATTGAGTGTATTACTACCTGGTGCAAAAGCGGCGGAGCTTACTGAACTTGCCCGTACGTCTGATCTGATTGTGCTCGCTCTGCCACTTCACGCCTACCGCTCTATGTCGCCCGAGTTACTGGCAGGGAAGGTAGTCATTGACGCCATGAACTATTGGTCTCCAACTGAAGGAAGAATTGAAGAGTTCGTAGGTTCACATAGCTCAAGTGAGTATTTACAAACGTATTTTTCAAAAAGTCGTCTCGTAAAAACACTGAACCATATTGCCTATCATGAGCTCGAGGAAGATGCACTTCCAGCCGATGCAGTTAACCGTCGCGGTCTCGCGCTAGCGGGGGATGATCTGTCGGCAAAGCAACTTGTGAGTCAGTTGATTAATGAGCTTGGCTTTGAAGCAGTGGATCTTGGCCCCTTAGCCCGGGGTGTACTGTTCGAGCCTGATACCCCGTTATTTAATACCCGCCTCAGCGCAGCCCAGATACGCACCCTTACTGCCACAACCCCTTCGTAGGGGTATTTTTTTGTTCTAAAACAGTATGTAGGGTAATTGTGAGGTATCTTACAGACCCCTGAAGGGAGGCTCTTTATACTAAAACTATCACCAACATAAGTGGGAGAAGTGATATGAAACTACAACGAACTCACCTATTACGGAGACGTTCAACGAGGCTCATAAGCGGCCTCGTCGTTGGGGGCATTGTCCTCATTGGTGCCGTACCAGCCTTGGTGACCAATGCGGTGTCATACCCAACCGGCTATGACCGAAGTTTTGGTGGTCAATCAAGTATGACAAGAAATCAAACGCACACAACTCAAACCAAGAGCCGTCAAACAACCTCATCAAGTAAGACGACTCCGACAACGAAGCAGCCAGCTTCTTCCACCACCACACCTTCTTCTCGTCCGAGCGCCCCACCCCCCGCCAGTCAATCGGTTCAGCCGGGTGCCGCGCCAGCTGTGACGTCCGTGTCCGCTTCCACCACAGTGACGCCTCAGTCGCAACCTACGCCAACAGCTCCCGTGCCAGTTGATACCGCTCCTGAGGTGACTGCGACCGCCAAAGCGCAATCAACGACGGCCACCAGCCACGTCGTGTACCAATCGCATAAACTAGATGTCCATACCGCCCAGCTCCTCTACCAGGCTGCGGCAGTTATGGGACTTATAGGGGTGTTGCTTTACGGCGCCACCCAGTTACCAGCGCGAACCCCGGCCTACAAGCTAGCGCAACCACGTCCTATTGCGATTCGCTATATCCCTTAACGGAAAGACTGAGGTGCAATTATTAAATTTACTCTTCGACTTCTAGCCGTTGTTCTCGTTATAGCCGCACTTACCCTCGGTGGCTTTGCACTCTTTCGAAGTAGTGATAAGGCCGACGAGACCCCTGTTTTTGCTGACCGTACGATGCTTTCTGGCTTATGGAATAGCTACAAACAGGAGTACTGGGAATCCTCAACTGGTCGGACACTCGATAAGCAGTCAAACAACATTACCACGTCTGAGGGGCAAAGCTATACGATGCTTCGGGCTGTATGGCAAAGTGATAAAGCTACCTTTGATGCTACTTGGGATTGGACAAAGGGCCATCTGCAACGCCAAGATAGTTTGTTTGCCTGGAAGTGGGGCCAAAAAGCCGATGGGAGCTATGGAGTGCTCACTGATCAAGGCGGCAACAATACCGCTTCAGACGCCGATAGTGATATTGCCTTTGCTCTCACCATGGCAGCCAACCGCTGGCAAGACGCGACGTATTTGCAGGCAGCTAAGCAAATCATCTCCCAGATTTGGCAACAAGAGGTAATTTCGGTAGCAGGGACACCGTATCTTGCGTCTAATAACCTTGAAAAGGATTCCTCTCAAGATGCGGTCATGAATCTTTCGTATATGGCACCTTATACCTACCGCATTTTTGCCAAGCTCGACACGAGCCACAACTGGTCCGCCGTCGTTGACTCAGCCTATAGTCTGATGAACCGCGCTCTCGATGATAAGTTGGATACAGCAACCTCAGTGGGACTACCTCCCGACTGGCTGCTACTCAATAAGCAAACGGGAGCAATTCGGGCGCCGGAACGTAGTACGAATCTTACGACTAATTATGGGTATGATGCCAATCGGACGACCTGGCGGCTCGCACTTGATTATGCGTGGAATAAAGACCCACGAGCCAAAACAACCCTTCAACGGATGTCCTTTTTGTCTACGCAGTGGCAACAGACAGGTAAGCTTGCCGCCATTTATGGCCATGACGGCACGATTAAAAGTGGGGATGAACCACCTGAAGCCTACGGTACCGCCATTGGGTATTTTAAAGTTGTTGACCCCCACGCGGCCGCCACTATCTACCAGACAAAACTGGTGAGCTTATATGATGCTGATAGCAATACCTGGTCCCAGCCTATGAGCTACTACAGTGATAACTGGGCCTGGTTTGGCATGGCTCTCTATACTGATCAACTTGATAATCTAACCACCTAAGGAGTGAATGCCCCATGCGTAGAGTACCTCATGCCGTGCCGACCCGCGTTTTCCTACTGCTGAACATTAGCCTAGCGATTGCCTATTTCATTTGTATCGCCTGTTTCTTTCCGATTGGAAACCCTATCTTATTCGGCGTCTTAATTGTCGCAGAGGTATTCCATCTCTGGCAAGCCTTAGGCTACGTCCATAGTGTCTGGCCACGTCGACGACTCCATCGTTTTAACCGACAGTTCCAACCTCCTGTGGCGGTGTATATTACAGTGACAGGAGAGCCAGCTGATATCGTCGAGGCGACCGTACGGGGAGTACTGGCGATGGACTATCCTGAAGCTCACGTCTATATCCTCAATGATGGGTTGGTTGCGGGGCGAGAGAACTGGCGCGAGGCAGAAGCGATTGCCGAGCAGTATGGTATTCGCTGTCTGACCCGAACAGTGCCAGGTGGAGCAAAAGCCGGCAATATTAACCACGCCCTCTCCCAGACAGACGAGCCCTTTATCGCCGTCTTTGATGCCGATCATATTCCCAAGCCCCATTTCCTTCGCGCCATGATGGGATACTTCGTCGATCCGCAAGTGGGCTTTGTGCAATCACCACAGTTTTATAAGAACTACGCCCAGAACCTCGTAACAGGAGGAGCCTGGGAACAACAAGAACTTTTCTTTGGAGCGATCTGTCGGGGTAAAGACGGGAGTAACTCGGCCTTCATGTGTGGCACCAATATGATTATTCGTCGCAGTGCGCTTACCCAAGTGGGGGGTATGAGTGAATGTAGTATCGCTGAGGATTTCTTGACCTCACTGCTCATTCACCAGAAAAAATGGGCCTCGGTCTACGTGAGTGAAGTCCTGGCCGAGGGGTTGGCACCAGAGGACTTTCTCTCCTACTATAAACAGCAATTTCGCTGGACTCGGGGCAGTCTCGAAGTGATCTTTAAATATAATCCGTTGTTTCGTCGGGGATTAACCGTGAGCCAGCGTATTCAATATCTCTCCTCAGCCAGCTTTTACCTTTCTGGTCTGATCGTGTTTGCCAACGCACTCCTGCCACTAATTTATTTCTTTACTGGTCTTGAGCCCCTGACGATTGGAACGATGACTCTCGCCCTATTCTTCTTACCGTATATCTTTGTGGTCTTATATACTGTGCAACTTACCAGTGGCTTTTCGTATACCTTCCGCGCGCTGTCATTCAGTTTGAGCGCTTTTCCGATTCATTTGCAAGCGATTTGGCAGATCATTCGAGGTAAGAAGTCGGGCTTTGTCGTGACCTCAAAACGGGCAGTAGCCGGTAACCATGGCTACTTGGTCGCGCCGCATATAGTGTATATCGTGTTAGTGGGGATCGGAGTGCTGGTGGGGGCCCTGCGCGAAGGACTTAATCCATCAATCTTATCCAACGCCGCGTGGGCACTAGTATATGTAGCCAGCTTCGTCCCATTTATAAGTGCGGCCTTTCAAAAAACAACGGTGCCACGCGAAGACACGGTCGGCGTCACCGAGGCAATTGAAGAGGCACACTCATGAGCGTCCATTCTCGACGAGTGCCTGAACCATCGAGTAGCCCGACTGGCCATTCAAGCCTTCTAATAGGTTGGGTGCTAGTGGGACTCATGGGACTCGCAACACTTTTAAGTGTACTCATCTTTGCGCATACCAGTCTGCGACTCGATGAAGCGCAGAGTTTGTTTCAAATTAGCCGCGATGTCCCCGGCGTGTTATACCTCGTGGCCCAAGATGTTCATGTGCCGCTCTACCATTTGCTCTTAAAATTCTGGACGATACTTTTTGGAGATGATATCGCAACGGCTCGCTACCTCTCGGTGGTCTTCTTTGTCGCAACCATTCCAGCTGTCTACTATCTTGGCAAGCTTATCTTTAGCCGTCGCGTGGGGTTATTTGCTGCGCTGCTACTGGCGATTTCGCCGTTTATGCTCTGGTATGGAGCCGAGGCACGCATGTATGCCTTACTCGCTTTTCTCACTGTGATTCATCAGATCCTGTTTGTTCAGATTTTTAAGATAGGTCGGGGACGATACTGGGTGCTCTACGTCGTGGTGGCAATATTAGGGCTATACACTCACTATTTCTTCGGCTTTGTACTCCTCACTGAAGCAATTTTCTATCTGTTCTTTCGAAAACATTTCCCCGTCCGGTCGCTACCGAAATTCATCGTTGCAGGTGTGATATCAGTGGGGTCACTCGTACCGTGGCTGGGGTATGTCTATAAGTTGGGCCTTGCGAGTAACACCCAACCCTACTTAGGTATCCCCTCAAGCGGTGATATCTTTAACACCTACGCCCAGTTCTTATTCGGGTTTCAATCCGATGGCCTGAATACGGTTATTATTTCACTCTGGCCAATCCTTGTTTTAGCTGCCTTTTTCACCCTGCAACGCAAAAAGCAAACCTCCCCAGGTTCAGTCTTTGTCATTATGCTTGCCGTGCTTCCTGTCCTTGGCGCCTTTGTTGTGAGCGTGCTCATTAAACCATTTTTCTTGAGCCGCTACCTGATTGTCTCGCTGCCATCACTGGTCCTTGTCTTTGCCTGGATTATCTCGATTTATCCGCCCCGGGTGCAGCGGGTGGTCCAGCTTGTGGTCATCATACTCATTAGTGGTTTGCTGGTGATTCAAATCGCTAATCCCAATACGCCTGTCAAGGAGGACTACCAGCAAGCCGTTGCCTATGTGTCATCTCAATCAAAAGCTCAAGACGTCATCATTGCCACCGCTCCCTTTACGATCTATCCAATCGAGTATTACTACCACGGACCAGCCAAGCTCACCACCCAACCGATTTGGGATCGTTTTGCGAGCGGTTCCGTGCCAGGGTTTGATGCCACGCAACTCGCCACGCAAACCCAGACAAATGTGTCTGACTACCGAAACGCCTGGCTGATCCTCAGTTACGATCAGGGTTACAACCAAGCCATTAAGGATTACTATGATAACCATTTTCAGCAGCTTACTCACCGGCAGTTCTCACCAGGTCTAACGGTGTACGAGTATAAGATTCGATATGATCCAACGGTGTCAATTAAATAGGCAAACAGGCCTAGCGAGAGGCAGGGGGATAGGGTAAAATGAAAAGTAGATATGCGTGGAAAATCAATATGAGTATCCTGCGTGCATTTTATAGCCAGTTTCCAACTCGGGCATATAAAAAGGGCGAGACGATTCTCCTGCAAGATCAAGAGCCGGATATGGCCTACGCGGTCAAAGTCGGCTCGGTCCGTATGTACTCACTGGGATCTGATGGGGCAGTGAACTCGATCTCCTTTGCCGTCTCTGGCGAACTCTTTCCTATGGGTTGGATCTTTAATAAGACAAGAACTACGCTGTTTTACTACGAAGCCCATACCGATTGTGTGGTCTATCTAATGGACCAGCAAGCCTTACTGGACGCGGTTGATCAAAACCTTGCCTTGTCGCGCATCTTCCTTGACCATCAGGTCAATGGCTACGTGGGAACAAGCCTGCAGCTCAAAGCTCTCGGCCAACCCCGCGCTAACTTGAAGGTCATTGGCATGCTTCATTATCTGTGCCTGCGCTACGGGAAAGACGTTGCCCCAGACCGTGTTCGTATCGCCATTCCCTTTACACAGGATGAACTAGCGGGCTTAATCGGGATTACGCGTGAAACGACCACCAACGAACTGCTTCGCTTAAAAGCCGCCAACGTGATTGTCTCCAAGAATAAGATCTACACGGTTGATACGAGTAAACTCGAAAAGTTGTTGGATGGGGACTACGACCCCGGGGTAACGATTGCCTAACTGAAATGTAATGTAAGATATCTTATATTTTTGATCGCTTCCTCCTTGTATACTAATGATGACAAGTAAAAGTAAAGGAGAAATAGTATGATACTAAATGTTATTTTATGGCTCCTCTTTGGCGCGCTCGCTGGCTGGATCGCCTCAATGATCATGGGAACAAATGCTCAACAAGGTGCAGGTGGTAATATCGTGACCGGTATTTTGGGCGCTATCTTAGGTGGCTTTCTCTTCCGCTTCGTGTTCGGCGTGGATATATCGGCCTTTAGTCTCATGGGTCTGATTGTGTCAGTCATTGGCGCAATTATTTTGCTCGCTATTGTCCGAGCCTTCACCCGTCGTGGTGCAACGCCTGCAGCCCGTACCTAAATCAATACAAAGGAGTAATCCTCTATGGGTAAAGTAATGCATACCTCTCCAGCTCGACCGCCATTTGACGACGAGCTGGAGGTGGAACGTGAAATAGGGGAGGAGGACGTGCTTGACGATTTCCTCACCCGTGACAGTAACAGCGACGAGACGAATGAGATCGACGACAGCGAGGAGCCGAACTCACCCGCGCTGTAAGATTATCTGTGTAACAATAAGCGGATTGGTGTGACTTTGCAAATAAGGTATACTGATTACATATGATTTACAACTGGCATCGTAAACAAAAAGAGAGCCTCACTAACGGGGAGCGCGCAGCTGATATGCTTCGTAATGGCATGGGGAGCTGGACGTTTGTTTTTTGTTTCATTATCTTTATGGGTGTCTGGGCAATCTTGAATACGATCGTACCGTTTCTTCATTGGGACGTCTATCCCTTCATCCTGCTCAACCTATTCCTCTCGATGCTTGCCGGGCTCCAAGGGGCAATCCTGTTGATTGCTTCGAAACGCCAAGATTCGATTAGCGCCGCCATGGCCAAGCATGACTATGAGACGAACATTCGGGCTAAGCGTGAGATTGAAGCATTGACTCGCCTCAATCAGCAACAACTAGAGATTATGCGTTCACTGCATGGAGTACTGGTAGAAAAGAAGCCAGCTTCTAACTTTGTCATTGACGTTGAACTACACAACAACACGCCGGTTGAATCATCTTCCAAACCTTCGTCTAACTAATCATACTTGACATACTTTTCATACTTCGCTATACTAGGGGTGATATGCATGACAAGAAACTCTACGGTACGGCAACGATTGGCACAAAAGGCCAAATTGTCATTCCTGCTGAAGCGCGCGAAGCGCTTGGTCTAGAACCGGGTGACCATCTCTATGTGACTGGTTCCGCTGGTAAAGGAGTTGTTGTGTTGCTCAAAGAAGATAAGATTGAACAGTTCATTGAGCAAATGAACATACAGGTTGAAACATTTAAATCATTCAAACGATCAAAGAAAGACTAAAAAATTTATGCACCACCACTTAAGCCTTCGAAGCAAAGTTATTATTATGTTGTCTGTTATGGCCAGCCTCTTTTTGGTTGCGCTCGACCAGACTATTATTGCGACAGCTCTGGGCAAGATCGTGCAAGACTTTGATGCTTTCTCGTCTCTGAGCTGGATTGTCACTGCCTACCTGCTCACCACCACCATTACGGTGCCGATTGCTGGTAAGCTCTCTGACCTGTTCGGTCGTCGACGTATCTTACTGATTGGGGTGGCCATCTTTGCGATTGGCTCGATCTTAAGTGGTGCCAGCGTCAATATTGTGATGCTTATCTTGGCCCGCGCCCTGCAGGGTATCGGTGGTGGTATCATCACCGCCAACGCCTTTACGATTGTCGGTGACTTGTTCGCTGCTCGCGAACGTGGCCGGTGGCAAGGTCTGATCGGCGCTGTCTTTGGTATCGCGTCTGTCGTGGGGCCACTACTTGGGGGTTTCCTAACCGATGGTCACAGTATCTTTGGGTGGCTAACGACTGACTGGCGTTGGACGTTCTGGATCAACGTGCCAGTTGCTATTGTTGCCTTCATTATTATTGCGATTTTCTGTCCACCACTTAAGCACGATAATAAACCTCGCGTTGATTACCTAGGCGCAGGCCTCGTGGCGATTTTCCTCGCCACCTTGATCCTCGCCATTGATAACACTGATCAGATCTTTGCTGGCCTGCTTTCTGCGACTGGCCTCAGTCTTCTCGGCTTACGTCTTATTATGTACGCCATTATCGCCGTAGCCCTCGCCGCCTTGCTGTACGTTGAGCGCCGCGCTAGTGAGCCAATTATTAACCTGTCCTTCTTTAAGAACCGTAACTTCTCAATTATTATGGCTGTTGCCCTGCTGCATGGTGCCGCCTTCTTAGGGGCGATCCTATACCTTACCCAGTTTAATCAACAAGTCTTTGGTGCTTCGCCAACTGCCTCTGGTCTGATGCTCCTGCCACTCATTGGAGGGCTCATGACGGCCAGTATCTCGACCGGACAACTTGTCTCACGCATTGGGAAGTACAAGGCGATTATCGTCTCTGGCTTTGTTGTCATGACTGGCTCGCTCGCAATGCTTACCCTCCTAACTCCTGCCACGAGCTACTTGTTTGAAGCAATTGTCATGGTCTTTGTCGGTCTTGGTGTCGGGATGGCGCTGCCAATCATTAACATTGCTGTTCAAAACGAATTTGAGCAAAAAGACCTCGGTTCGGCTACCAGTGCGAGCCAGCTTTTCCGAAGCCTCGGTTCAACTGTCGGAACTGCAATCTTTGGGAGCCTGCTGACGATTGGGATCGCCACCCACCTAGGTGATATGAAAGACGATGCCTACATTCAAACGCTTCGTCAATCTCCGGCTGCCAGCCAGATCCTCACCAGCACGAGCGATGCCAACACCCTGCTCAACATCAATGCTCCCGCTACGAAGCAAGCTATCTCAGATGGCTTCAGGCAGAGTATTACGACATTGCCAGCAACTGCCCAGGTCGCTGCGACGAAGCAGTTCACAACCATTCAGAATAACTACAACACGAAGATCGTCGATGCCTTTAGCGAAAGTCTCCATACCATCTTCTTGGTCTCTACCTTGATCGTGGGTATTGCGGGAGCTCTCACGATTGCCATCAAAGAGAAGCCACTACGATCAGCGCGACCAACTGACACGCCTGGCGAAATCTAGGAAGCCAAGAAAGTAAAAGTACCCACCCTTTTGGGGCGGGTACTCTCATAATTGGTGCAGGTCAGAGTTGGGTTGTCGACTCGCTTTTGGCGGGTTCGTCATCATGGGGCTGCGTGGGCCTCTTGAACATCCTCATGTGCAGGTCGACCGACAGCACTGCGACGACCAATATGAGGACCCAGATCTCTACATCTTCGGCCCTATGCTTGGTTTCGAGGTCGGAGACCTTCTTCTGGAGCTGCTGAATGTCATCTTGTTGGTCCCAGAGGTATGTGGGATAGTCTGCGGGGTTAATGTAATCGCAAATCCCATCGTCTGCAATCGTACCCGCTGAGCTATCGCAGGTATATGCACTTGCGCTCGTAGCGGACAAGACAACGGCCCCGAAGGTCAGTGCGAGCGTGCTAAACAGAATTGCCATGATGCGTCGCATCGAAATTCCTTCCAATAATGAGAGTGTACGAAATTGAGAACGCCAAGACGTGCAGCTTAGAGCACTCAACCTCGGGTGTGTTCCATCAACTTGTATATATTATTTTACAACTATTTATAGTATTTGTAAAATAATGGCCATAGGTTAGCTATCGGAGCTATAAGGGCATTTGCGCAAGGAATGTAGCTTCGGTATGTAGATAGGTGAGAAGGTTGGAGATTGTATTATTTACAACCTAAGGACCTTTTCTACAGAAATCACTTGTTATTGCTGGTTATATGGTCTAATATACAAACAGTAGCGTTATGTAAATAACGTCTGTCTTGACGTATCAATGTCGAATTGATACTATATATGATGTGTCTCGCGCCAAAACATTTAATTTAAAGGTCGAAGCGCGTGAGGCTGTACATAGTACAAGGAGTACCAATCACATGCCAATAGCAATCGAATTTGTGTCGTCACGACGCAAAAAGATCGCCGTGGATGTGGTGCCTGCCGAATGGCAACTGTATATCGCACAGTAAAGAACCTTCTCATTCTTGAAGGTTCGACCCAAAATAAAACACCCCAAGGCACCGGGGTGTTTTTGGTATCTATACGGCTATGCTTACTGAGCGGTCGTACTCGTGGTTGGTGGAGTAATGCCATTCTTGGTAAGTTCTGCGTCGATTGCAGTAGATAGTTTGGTAGCATCGCCCCAGGTTGCTTGCTCAACCTTTACGCCGTCAAGGTAGAAGGTTGGGGTAGAATCAACTCCGAGTTTCTTACCAATTGCCTGATCGAAAGCGATCTTCTGACTGACGGCATCACTGGCGCTATCTTTTATGAAGGTATCAGTATTGAGTCCAAGCGACTTGGCGTAATCGACAAAGAAATCATTTCGATCGGTACCTGTAAGATTCTCCCATGAGCTTTGATTCTGGTAGATCTTATCAAACATGTCCCAGTACTTACCCTGTAGTCCAGCTGCTTCCACTGCCCCCGCGGCGGCGCGACCATTCGGGTGAATGGTTGTCAGAGGGAAGTTGCGGAAGATAAAGGTAATCTGGTTACTGTACTTCTCAGCAATCTGCTTAATAAGTGGTGCCTCATTTGCACAATAAGGACACTGGAAATCACCGTACTCAGTCAAAATAACCTTACTGGCAGGTACGCCAAGCGTATGGTCGGCAATATTGCCATTGGCGGCACTCGCGGCCTGCACGACATCTGGATTAACATCGCCCACTTCAACGCGACTCTTACTTGAAAAGAAGACGAGCCCTCCTAAAAGACCGACAGCAATAACACTAAATATGATCCAGGACAATTTACTCAAGTGACAACTCCTTAATTAACTCTCTCTATTGTAGCAAATATTGTCTCGACCTACGGTACAATAGAGCTATATGATCGTGCTACTCCTTATTCTGTTCCTCGTCTGGCTCTGGCTGCTCGTATTTGTTCAGGCTATACAGCTCCCAGACGTTGGCCTCAGTCACTTTGAATTGACTCGCCGCGCCACACGAGGTGAAACCGAAGCCCAAGCCCAATTGCGTCGTCACGAAGTTCGGGCGGATATCCTCTCCTTAAAACAGGCCGTGGTAACGCTCCTACTGATTATTATTACCATCTGGAGCATCATTACGTTTGCGTGGGTATGGGGTCTTAGTATTGCGGTACTGATTGGACTGACGTATGGGGCAATGGCTCGGTGGTCATTTATAACGCAGCGTGCCGCGCGGTTCTATCTTAAACGTGAAGCGTCCTTACTGCATGTTATTCAAAAAGCACCCCTTTTCTTTAGGCTAGTACGGGCGGACTTTCGACAACCCCAGCCACAGCTTGGCTCCCGTCAAGAACTCGAGCACCTCGTGAATGAGTCTCAAGGAATCCTGACGGCGGAGGAGAAAAAAATTGTTATTCATGGTCTCTCGTTTGGTGAACGTCTAGTCAGTGAGCTCATGACGCCGCGCAGCATGATCGACACTATTAAAAAGACTGAATTTTTAGGCCCCCTCACGCTTGATGAACTCCATAAAACTGGCCACAGTCGATTACCGGTGATTGATCAGGATATTGATCATGTAGTGGGCATCCTGCAGTTACGCGGCCTCCTTGCCCTTGATATTAAACGCTCTGTCACTGCTGAAAAAGCCATGGAACCGCGAGTCTATTATGTCCGCCAAGATAAAACCTTACAGCACGCGCTGGCTGCATTCCTACGGACTCGACACCACTTATTTATCGTCGTCAATGAATACCGTGAAACAGTAGGGCTATTGACACTCGAGGACGTGATTGAAGCACTACTCGGTCGCCCCATTAGAGATGAATTTGACGCTCACGAAGACTTGCGGGCGGTTGCGCTCGACAACCCGCACCATAACAATGAGCCCACTCAAGCCGAGAACGTCTAGCTTATAGTCTGGTCGTATAGGGGTGAGAGTGGTACACTAGACAGTAATTATGACAAGAACATTAGTCCGAGACGTTGCCGCCCATGTTGGCCAGACCGTCACCATTCAAGGATGGCTTCATAAGAAGCGCCTACTTGGTGGCCTTAACTTTATTACCCTCCGTGATCGGAGTGGCCTGGGTCAAACACTCATTGAGAGCAAGGATGAGCTTGAGAAGCTCCGTGGTCTCCAAATCGGAACAGTGTTAGCATTGACTGGCATGGTAGTAGCTGATGAGCGAGCCCCCGGTGGGGCCGAGCTACACGAGGTAATGGTTGAGGTACTTGTCCCGGTTACCCATGAATCACCAGTTGAAATTGATAAACCACTCAGCCACCAATCTGAAAATCTCGACACGCTGTTTAATACCCGGGTGATCGGCCTCCGTAACATTCAAGAAGCCAGTATCTTTAAGATTCAAGCTGGTATTAAAGAAGCCGTTCGGCAATATTTACACAGTCTTGAATTCACCGAATTTAACTCTCCCAAACTTCTCCCCGAAGCAACTGAGGGCGGCGCAGAGGTCTTTAAGCTCGATTACTTCGGCAAAGAAGCCACCCTGGCGCAAAGTGCCCAGTTCTATAAGCAGATTATGGTGGGCGTATTCGAACGGGCCTATGAAATTAACCCAACCTACCGAGCTGAACTCTCAGCTACCACGCGTCACATGACAGAATTTCTTCACATTGATGCCGAAATTGGTTTTGTGACCTTCCAGGAACTGCTCACGATTGTTGGTGGTTTGGTTCAGGTTGTGAGCGCCAGTATCTGGACAACTCACGAAGCTGAGCTGGAGCGTCTTAATGCCACGCCGGTGAAACTGGCGGTTGAGATCCCTCAACTACCGCTTGCGCATATTCACGAGCTCTATAGCAAGGCCACAGGGGAAAACAGTATTGGTGAAAAGGACATGCGTCCTGATGAAGAGCGTTGGATTTGTGAGTACGCCAAAAAGAATCTCGGTAGCGAAGCCGTCTTTGTGGTCGACTGGCCAGTAAGTGAGATGAAGTTCTATCACCGTAAAAACGCCGACAACCCAGACTTTGCTGAACGGGCAGACCTGATCTTCCGTGGCGTTGAAATCGCGACGATCAGTATGCGCGAAAATCGCTACGACGTACTACTCGATCAACTGAAAACGATTGCTGGTGGCAACCCAGAGGCTGATGGCTTTAAGTACTATCTTCAAGCCTTTCAATACGGCCTCCCAGTCCATGGTGGCTTTGGCATGGGCCTTGAGCGCCTCACGCAGAAGATTATCGGTCTGGCGAACGTGAAAGAAGCCTCTCTATTTCCTCGTGATATTAATCGCCTAACCCCATAAAAAAGAACTTAGCTATGAATGAAAATTCAAACAACGATAAGACATATGAAAATCAGGTATTAAGCGAATATGAACCCGAGCTCAAGGATCTACGCGCTAAAGCACGCTTAATGTATATCGGTGAGTGTTTATTGAATGGCTTTGCGGCTATGTGCCCCGAAGGCACACTTTATCTTGCTCAATAGAATATATACTTGCGACGTAGTAGCTGATTTAGCGGCAATGCTATACTAAAACATATGCAAGATGAATTCCCTGTGGCCGCATTAGTCTCGCAGTCCGCAGCTTCTCCAAACGGTCGACATTTTCTAGCCGTCTTCTTTTTAAGCTTTATGTGGGGTACCTTTGGGGTAGATCGCTTTTATCTTGGTAAGGTTGGTACCGGAATTATCAAACTACTCACGCTTGGGGGGTTAGGGGTCTGGACGATCGTTGATTTGGCTCTCATTATGTCCGGTGCTATGCGCGACAAACAGGGCCAGGAAATGCTGGACTATAAGCGCTACCAACGCTTTGCCAGTCGTACTGTACTGTGGTTTGTTATCTTGACGGCAGTGACTGTACTCGTGGGTGGCGCCATCACTATCCTCTCACTTGCCCAGCTGATCACTCATTTTCAGTCAAGTGGCGGCCTCGATAGCCTCAAAGGGGCGCTTCCTTCAGGGACGCTCGATGGTCTCGGACTCTAACACCTCGATGGCTGGTTGAGTATCGAGTGCTTGCCAAATGTACCAACTGGCCACTGATTCATACGGATGCCACTGGTTAGTACGGGCGAGCTGGGTAACTTCATCGGGTGTCGGAACCGTATCGAGTCCATAAAGCTTCTGGATGCCATTACGAATACCAAGGTCGCCAATTGGGAGTACATCGAGTCGTCCCATACAAAACATCAAAAACATATGAACCGTCCAGACCCCGACACCCTTAATACGGGTGAGCTCTTGAATGATGGCATCATTAGCTAAACTATCAAGCTGGTCAAACTGAACTATTCCTTCGATCACTTTTAAGGCGAGATCCTGGATGTAGCTGGCCTTTTGGCGAGATAAGCCGGCGGCTCGTAAGTGTTCACTATCTGTTTGGAGGATATGTTCAGGGCTAGGGAAGGTATCTAGTGGAAAGAGCGCCAAGAACCGCTTCTCGATGCTTGCGGATGCCTTGACGCTTAATTGTTGCGAGATGATACTCTCGACTAATGCTTGATAGTACTGCGTATGGGGCGTAAAGTTTGGCCGAGTATCGCCAGTTATCAATTGTGCCAAAATGGGATCGTGTGCCCGTAGGTGTTCGAGTGCGGCATCAAGTGAGGTGGCCATTAGATATCAAGAGGGCCTGTCAGACGCATATAATCAATGCCTTGAGGGCGGCCAAATTGAGGTAATTGCCTATCAGGGAGTGATTTACCAATGTCAGACAGTAATGCGTCATGGGTTGGAAAGGCGAGTCGTGGCTTAATAGCCAGCATAAATTCGCGCACTTCATCTGCCTTCAGCCACGGTGCGGCGATCGGCAAAGCTAAGACGTCAACTGGTTTACCAGGTAGGGTAAAAGAGTCGCCCGGGTAATAGAAAAGATCATTGACCATTACCCCAAGATTGGTTGTGGTAGGTGCGACGGTATATACCACGGCATGCTGGCCACCAAAAAACTCAAGGTCAAATTCACCTATCGTGAGCCGGTCACCGGACTGGACAGTGCGGGTAGCAAAGGCCTCAATGGTCGAAGTTACGGCTTGATCGCCGATGATAAGGGCATCAGGGTTCTTATCGATAATCCCTGCCAGTTGGTCATGATCGAGGTGATCACCATGGTCGTGGGTAATAACCACCGCGACCACATTGGCGGGAGCAATAAAATCACTACTAAAACCTCCCGGGTCAATCACGAGGAGTTGTCCGTCTTTCTCAAGTGTCAAACAGGCGTGTTCATATTTCGTTAAGTGCATATTAGTTCTCCTTAAACCATTGCGTATAAGCGCTGCGGGCTTTGACAATTTTTGGGGCAATCACAATTGAGCAGTAGCCATTCCCGGGGTTCTTATTAAAGTAATCCTGGTGCTCATCTTCGGCTGGCCAGAAGGTTTCAAGCGGAACCAACTCGGTCACCAGAGGGCCGTCCCAGTGGGCTGTAGCGCGCTCCATGGCAGCTGCAAAGGCCGTGTGTTGGACTTCATCAACGTAGAACATAGCGGAGCGATACTGGGTGCCAACATCGTTACCTTGACGATTCAGTGTCGTCGGATCATGAATCAGGAAGAAAAGATCAAGGATAACCTCACGTGAAATAACGGTCTCGTCAAACGTAATCTGGACTGCTTCGGCGTGTCCTGTATCACCGGTGGCGACCTGATAGTAGGTTGGGTGGGCACCGGTGCCGCCGGCGTAGCCGCTGACGACCGACTCAACACCCCTCAGGCGTCGATAAATCGCATCCAGGCACCAGAAACATCCTCCAGCTAGTACGTATGTTGTCATATCTCTAGTATACGCCATTGCACTCAAGCCTCGAGGGGATAAAGCACCCAGAAAGCATGAACTGCAAGCATCTTTCGATACTACGGTCATTATCGCTACGCGTACAGGTATCGCATTATATGCCACAGGTAGTCAACCGTGGAGTTGCTGCGGCTCGCCGTGGATCGAGGCGGGTTGTACTAAGTTGCACAAGTAATTACTATGGAGGCACGGAGGACATATGTCTACAACTCAAGGGAGCAAGCGTGACGATCAAACAAGTGAACAAATCAGGCTATTCCAAGAGCAAGTATGGCACCACGGCCGCACGCTCTATCGATCGATGCCGTGGCGAGATAATCCTGATCCGTATTGGGTATTGGTCAGTGAACTCATGCTCCAGCAGACCCAGGTTGAGCGGGTTGTGCCCAAGTTTACGGCCTTCATCACCACGTTTCCAACGCTCGATGCCCTCGCTCGCGCACCACTAGCCGATGTTCTCGTGGCATGGAGTGGACTCGGGTACAATCGACGAGCGAAGTTTGTATCTGAAGCAGCCAAAAAAGTCATGGCCGACTATGGCGGTATAGTACCCTCAACTCTCCCTGAATTACGCAGTCTGCCGGGTGTTGGCCCCAACACTGCCGGTGCAATACTCGCCTATGGCTTTAACCAGCCCAGTATATTCATTGAAACCAATATTCGGACGGTGTATTTCCACCACTTTTTTGAAGCCCACCTTCAGGTCCACGATCAGGAGGTAACTCGTCTTGTTGAACAAACCCTTGATCGACAACAGCCGAGGCGCTGGTATTGGGCCCTGATGGATTATGGGAGTTGGTTAAAAAAACAAGGGGTTGGCCACAACCAGCAGAGTCGCCACTATCACGCCCAATCGCCACTGAGGGGAAGCGTGAGAGAAATACGTGGTCAGATTCTCAAAGCGCTTGTTGGTGGCCCCTTAACGCTGAGACAGCTCGGTGAAGTCGTCGTGGTTGATGCGCGTTTGGGGCAAGCTATCGAGGCCTTACGTCAGGAAGGTCTTCTGGTGCAGACAGATACGCAATTGTATTTGACCAAATAGGCCTAAAAAGGGGATAATAGAGTAGATGAAAATACTCTTCAGATTTGGACTCCTAGTCGGCCTGTTTGGGGTCGTGCTGGCGATAGCCCAATTTGCGCCGGCTCATGCTCAGCAGCAGCCCCCTATGAGTGATGCCCAAATTATTCGCATTCGCACTAGTTGTGTTTCGGCTCTCAATACCCTGAACCAACTTCACGCGAGTGATGCCTTGCTTCGGGTCAACCGAGGCCAGCTCTACGAATCACTATCGACAAAGCTCATGCAGCGATTTAATACCCGAGCTGTTCGGGCTAACTTTGCCGTGACTGATTTACAATCAATTACTATGAACTACGGACACACGCTCGATACCTTTCGGCTTGACTATCAAGCTTACGAAGAGCAGCTGTCGGCAGCGTTAAAAGTAGACTGTAGCAAGCAGCCGGTCGAATTTTATACAGCGGTCGACCTGGCACGGACAAAGCGAACGAAGGTCCATACTGACGTGCAACAACTAGATCAGTACGTCGATGATTACGAAACGGCCATTACTGCTTTTGAACAACGCTACCAACAGGCAGCTCAAGGAGTGAATCCCTCATGAGCGACGAACCGCTGACTGAAAATCTTGGCTTTTGGCCCCAACATCGCTTCTTGATCTTGGTTGGCTCGTCGGTTATCCTTTCGCTCATCTTGGTCGTGGTTAGTATGCAGCTCTATACAAGTAGCGGCGCAGCCCAGCTTGATTTGAGTCGTCCCGGCTATCGCTCGGTGAGTAGTCAGGCGCTTAAGAGTGATAATACCTTCCAGCAATACGATGATACCGGAGCGATTAACCAAGCGTCCATTGATCAATTCAAGGCATTGTATGCCAAGCAAGTTCAAAACGTTAAAGCCATTGATGCTTTTGGCGGTGATCCGATGAATCCCGATGCACTCGAGATTAGTGCCGCCAGCGATACAAGCCAGCCGTAGCCACGCAGACGAAACATAGCCAAGACTTGCTATAATAAGGGTATGAATTTAGACGATTACCAACAACAAGCTCTCCGAACCGCCTCACCAAAAGATAAGAAAGATGAAGTGTTTCATTTGCTGCTTGGCCTTGCCGGTGAAGTAGGTGAGATTGCTGAAAAAGCCAAGAAGATTGTGCGCGATAAAGCTAGTGACTTTAGCCAGCTTGATCGTGAGGATCTTACCAAAGAACTAGGTGATGTACTATGGTACATTGCGGTCCTTGGTGACCATTTTGACATTAAGCTTGAAGCTATTGGTACAAAGAATATCGAAAAGCTAGCTAGTCGCCTAGAACGAGGTACCCTAAGTGGCAGTGGAGATAATCGTTAGATAGCGCTGGTTATAAAATCGCGTACAGTCTTGGCAATCTCAGGAGGCTCGATGCGCTTGAGCGTAAGAGAGGAATTGCCTGCTATCATAGCCGATAAGTTCTTATCGGAGGTGCGGTCAAAAAGACACAGAATGGGGCGGCCGAGCTTCTCGGCATAGGCAAGTTCATACCCAACGCCCAGAGAAGGGTTGGTAACCTCGGCGATCATAATATCGGCAGCGTGAATCATGTGTATATCACGTTGATAAATCTGTTCCGAAGGTAAGGGGCTGCCTTTATATTCAATAGCATCATGGACAAAGACTTCACTTAAAACTATTGCTCCTGCGGCTTTGATCGCTTCAATAATTGTCAAGTAGGAAGAGGTATCACCTCCTCCTCGAACCGAACAGGCAAAATAGACCTTGGGAGCACTCATGCTGCGAGGCGCTCTCGTAACCAGCTATCAATCTTGCCAGCTCCCATACCGAGCACTAATATACCCTGGTCTCGAGCTCTCTGGATAACGTCCCAGAGTTCATCGTTAAAGTCGGCGATGTGAACGTGTGCCTTATTGGTGATATGTTGGATAAGCTCATCGGGCGTGAGGATGGGAAGATTTGGATCCTCGCGTGAAAGGTACGTCGGTAGCCAATAAATCTCATCAGCTGCTTCAAATTGAGTGGTGTATTGATCCTTGATCTCATATTGACGAACGTTCTGGTGAGGCTGATAGATTAAAATGATATGATCTGAAACTTCACGCGCAAGCTGTAGCGTAGCGGCAATCTCAACTGGATGGTGGCCATAATCACTGTATAAATTATCGGCTAGTTTCTCGAAGCGTCGATCGGTGCCAGGAAATGTCGCGAGTAAGCCAGTGATATCATCTGTAAAACCAAGACGGCGGAGGCCGGTTTGAACCAACGTACCATTGCGACGGTTGTGTTCACCTGTCAGCGGCATGGTAGGGCTTACCTCGGCAGGATCGAGCGCGCTCACCTGATAGAGTCCCTCAAAGATATCGCCGTGCTGGTCACGCCACGTAATGACTTGCTCACTTTGGGTGGCAAATTGACGAAAAGCCGCCAAGTACTCGTCGGCCGTAGGGTACGTATCGGAGTGGTCGTAACCAATCGAGGTAAGCAGGGCGAGGTGGGGATGGAACTGGAGGAAATTACGGTCAAACTCATCACATTCGTAGATGAAATATTCACTACCCGGATCAAAAGCGCCGCTTGGACCAAACGAGAGTGTGGTGCCAACCGAATAACTGACGGGTATACCAAGTTGCTTGAAGATCCAGATCAGCATACCTGTCGTCGTTGTTTTGCCGTGTGTACCTGCCACGGCAATCAACTTGAGCTTCTTATCGGCGATAATCGTTGCAAGGAGTTCGTCTCGTTTTGCCGTAGGGATACCGAGCCGACGAGCGAGCACAAGCTCTGGATGGTCTTGGGGGAGGGCGGCCGTGTAGATGAACCAATCAATTGGTTGATGCTGGTGCTGGGATTGTAGAAAACTGCCATCTTGGCCAATGTGAATAGCAATTCCTTCGGCCTGAAGACGCGTAGTGACAAGACTCTCGTGGAGATCCGAACCGCTCACCTGATAGCCCGCGTCACGGGCGATCTCAGCGAGGGGTCCAATGCCAACCCCGCCAATCCCTGAGAAGTAGATGTTCATACGATTAGTATACCACCTCGGTTGGTGAAGTGGTCTACCTTGAGGGCCCTTGCGTGATATACTATGGGTAATACGATATGGGTGGGGAGCTTTTGGTGGCTGATAAAAGGCGAGTGCGACAAACAATGAAAACGCTGCAACGCATTAAGACGTGGCAGTTGATTATTTTGTTTATTCTTGCTTGTTTCGTCACCGCAACTTTCTTACGTCTCAATAACATTGGCATGGTGGAACGTCGGACGGCAGTTATCAGTGCCGATGCGGCAGGCGATAGTAATGTGACAGCGAATAGATTGTATGATTTACAACGCTACGTGACGGCGCATATGAATACCGATATGGGTAAAGGTGTGTACTTACAAAATCAATACAATCGTGACAGCAAAAAGATTCTCGATGCCGCCTCAGCAAGCGAAGACACAAACGGCAATGTCTATAAGAAAGCCGAGGCGGTTTGTCGAGCTCGCTACCCTGATTATGCCCATGGTACCTATGCGGCGTACCAGCAGTGTTTCCTCGATCAAGTCTCCTCATATGCGCCTGGTTCGGACCTGGCAAGCACCATCGTTCTCCCACGTGCCGATCAGTATTTGCACGTCTATGTCTCGCCCGCCTGGTCGCCTGATTTTGCTGGTTGGTCGCTTGTGGTTTCGCTGGTTATTTTAGTCTTAATAATCGTTCGATTAGTCAGCCTCGGGGTGCTCAGACTGTTACTTCGACGTCACTATAAGTCCATTTAAGTGTTGACAGGGGCTATTTGAGGCTGTACTCTAACTCTCGTATAGCACTAACAGGAGGAATAGAATCTTATGGCTTACAGTCACACAAACTCAAAGGGCGTCACTTACTACTTGCACAGCACCGAAGTTACACTTCGTGGCGGCAAACCACAGACCATCTACTTTTTTGCTAAGGTAGAGAAGAATGCAAAGGGTCAACCAGTTGATCTTCCAGCTGACCGCGTCGTCAAAGAAAACCCACGCAATGGCTTCTTGACCGTTTCAAAGAAAAAAGACTAATTTATTAGGCTTGCACCATAAGCGCGTTTGGGAGTATAGTAATACCCAAACAAACAGGTGCTAAAAATTGCCCCCTCCCCTGGGGGCTTTTTTTATCCCGTTTGGCCTTTCGTAGTGTAAACTAAGAAAAGATGCAAGCAATGATAGAGGTCAGTAATCTTCGGAAACGCTATGGCGACAAGCAGGCAGTCGATGGCATTAGTTTCGAAGTGAAAAAGGGTGAGATCTTTGGCATCCTTGGACCCAACGGTGCTGGTAAAACAACAACACTGGAAATGATGGAAACCTTGCGCCCGATTGATGACGGTCGGGTGTTTATCGATGGCATTAATGTGGCCGAGCAGCCTGATAAAATTAAGTATCTCATCGGAGTGCAACCCCAGTCACCCGCCTTTCAAGATAAAACACGACTCACCGAAGTCATTGAAATGTTCGCTGCCGCGTATGGTGAGAAGGTTGATGTGATGCAGTTTCTTCGTGACGTCGACCTTGAGGAGAAGGCCCATAACTACGTCGAGGACCTCTCTGGTGGCCAGAAACAACGCCTGAGTATTACCACGGCGCTAGTGCACGGACCAAAAGTCTTTTTCTTAGATGAACCAACCACGGGCCTTGATCCACAGGCTCGACGTAATCTCTGGGAGCTGATTAAGCAGGTGCGTGATCGTGGCATTAGTGTCATCATGACGACCCACTATCTGGACGAAGCCGAAGTCCTCTGTGATCGGATCGCAATTATGGACAACGGTCAAATTGTGGCAATTGATACGCCAAAAAACCTGATCAAACAATTATTGAAACGGGGCTTTCATAAAGACCAACACGTCGAACAAGCGAACCTCGAAGATGTCTTCATTGATCTAACTGGCAAGGGACTACGAGAAGAATAAACATGAAAAAGTCATTCTACACGATCTATACCCTGGCTAAAATCAATACCAAACGAGTCTTTCGTGATAAGACGGCCTTATTTTTTACGATTGGTTTCCCTGTCATCTTCTTGTTCGTCTTTGGAAGTCTCAATAGTGGCGGTAAAGATGTCTCGTTTAATGTCGCAATTATTAATCAATCAAGTAGCTCCTTTGCAAAAGACTTTGTCGGCAGTGCCGAAAGCGGCAAGATATTAAAGGTAAATCAAGCTGTGACCGATCTAGCTGTGGCGAAAGATAAGATGAGTCACTCTGAACTGGACGCCACGATTGTGCTGCCGAAAAGCTTTGGTGAAATCGCACCAGGGGCCACCTATCCCTCTGGACAGGCCAACATTGTCTATACGCAAAACAATGCCCAATCAGCCCAAGCACTCCAATCGGTTCTCGATGCGCAGTTTAAGGGTATTAACGCTCACTTTGTGAAAGCCGACACACCATTTACGGTAACAAGTGAGCAGCTCAACGAACGGAGCCTATCTGCCTTTGACTATACCTTTGCAGGCTTACTGGGCTTCTCGATTATCGGTATGGGTATTTTTGGACCGATTAACATTTTTCCTGAATTAAAGAAGATGGGCATTTTGCGGCGCCTGAGTACCACGCCACTCAAAGTCTGGCAGTATTTCCTCGCAACCATGGCCGGACAGGTCTTTGTCGGATTGATTAGTATCGCTGTCTTGTTCATTGTGGCCCTGACCGTGTTTCATCTCACGGTGGTGGGTAATTATCTCGAACTGGCGGTTCTCTTGGTCCTGGGAATTATTTGTATTCTTGGCATTGGGCTGGCGCTAGGAGGTTGGGCTAAGAATGAACGTCAAGTGGCGCCGCTAGCTAATATCATTGTCTTTCCCCTCATGTTTCTCTCGGGAACTTTCTTCCCACGCTTCTTAATGCCCGAGTGGCTTCAAAACGTTTCCGCCTTCTTGCCACTGACGCCGATCATTGATGGTATTCGCTTGATTGTGACAGAAGGGAAGGGCCTACTTGATATCTTGCCGCAAATAGGCTTGATTGGCATCTGGATTGTGGTTATTTACGCCATTGCTTTCCGAGTATTTCGCTGGGAATAGATTGACTTTTTATGGCACTTATGCTATAAAGTTACTATGACATTCGAATCGTTTGATCGTGACGAAGCTCGGTATGATCGCCTTGTAGAAAATGGCGGATTTCCACCCGAACGAGCTCGACAGATTACTCAAGGTACTGTCCGCCCTTTAGGTGAGATTGCGGTTCAGGAAAAAAATCATATAGAGCGAACCCGTTACTCGCATCGTGGTGGCCGCGCCTATCCAGAACCAAGCGATAGCGAACTTGATCCACACTGGACGGGGCCTATCGAAACGGTTGATGACGAGCAGGCTCGTATTAATCATAAGGGCGCTTCACTTGCGCATGCTGTCGGTCGTTTTGTCGAACTCGAAGATATCAAATACCTTCCCAAAGAAGAAAAACAGCGGCAAATTGACGCGTTCATAGCTGCCTATATGGACCAATCTAACGAATAAAACACCATCGAATGAAGGGGGTTTTCCTGAGTACTGCTTATAGTTGGTGGGCATTAGCACGAAGTCAGAACTAAATTATCAGAAATCTAACCTAAGAGTTGTGTGAAAGGTTTCTTCAATATTTTTTCTTGTTGTTTCGATCGAACCGTGACTATTATTAATAACTCTCGATTTTTCAGGTATAGACCCGCTCGATACAAGACTATGGAAACGAGCTATGTTTTGATCTTGGTCAGCGGTAATATCTACAATTTCACTATTACGCTTACGACCCGTGTTAGCTTCATCCCTAAGCCTCCATGCTCGAACGTCACTAGGTTCTGCTGAAAGCATTACCATAGATGACACATAGGGTGTGTAGGCATCTGACCATATGTCTTCATATACGACCGACCTATCTTTACGAATTGGGACGAGAAGATGGGTATCGAGTAATACGGCTTTTTTCTCTTCTAGTGTTTTTTCAAACTGAGTAGTGAAATGAACGACCATTTTCGCTAGCTTATCTTCCGGCTTTAACACTTCTAGCTCTTCTCGAGATATACCATTAAAAAGTTGTCGGAGCTCTAGTGACGCATGAAGGGCAGCTACTTCAGGGTGTCCCGCGGCAATACTATCAACAATAGTTGATTTTCCTATGCCATTTACTCCAGTAAGCATGTAAACGCCTGGGGCGTATGGCGCTTGTAACTCGGGGTTTATTAAATTCATCGCGTTTCTCCTTTAGAATTTAAGTGCTGATAGCAAACAACCCGAACGCGCATACTGTCGTTTCCGGCATCATCGACGCGCTGCATGTCGAAATGTGATAGCATGTCGTCCATCTGCTGTAATGTAAATGCATTTTTGGTATCAACTGGTTTTTCGATTTCACCCACAGTAGTGTCTTGTATAAAATCAAACAGAAGGTATCCGTTGGTGTCTGTGTGGTATGCGGCACTTTTAAGAAAATCGTAGATATTTGACTTGGGAAGATGGGAGACGACCACGCCTCTAGAGATGACAATTCCAAATTTTTCATCGCCGAGGGCTTCATCTGTAATATCTAGCTGCTTGTATTTAATATCAAGGCCGACCTCGGCTGTTTGTCTCTGAGCTTCTGTAAGCATCCCACCCGCAATATCGGTTGAAAGTAGTTCTAGTGCTGGATTTGATGTTTTTAGAATACGACCAGCTTCGCCGGTTCCGCACCCAACTTCGAGTGCCTTTCCTTTGGCGAGGGGTCCGTACAGTTTGATGAGCGTGTTCACGCGCTCGTAGTTGTCTTCGTAATTAACATATGATGCTTCGTCTTCGATAAGGTTTTTCCAAATTACTGCACGGCTACTCCAGCGCTCTCCGATTTCAAGCTTTTTGTCATCACTCTGGTCATTACTTGTTGATACTGAGTTTGAAAGTTCCAAGAGTGCGCTTCGGCGGTGGTTCAGGAATGTAGGGTCAGCTATCGCGTCGTTTAATGTGCGGCCATCCTCTACGACGATGTGATCATTCAGAGAGAAGGTGTCATCGCTCGGTGTTTCGTCAAATGAGAGACTTCCTTTGATTTCACTGGTAAAGTATTGGGTCTCACCGAAATTATAGAGTGCAATCCGAGCAACGGCACGTATTTTGTCACCTTCGGTAAAGAGCTTTTTCCAGCCCTCTTTACCGAGCGAATTGTTGATGAATTTTGCATATGCACCAGGAAAAGTAGGGAATCGCTCTGTGTAAAAGCTAGCATCATCAACTATGAATGGAACGGCTGTAGATGCACGGACAAATTCAACCTTTTGCTTGATGATATCATCAGGGTTATCTGATTGAATCTCAGGAATTTCGATCGGAAGTTGTTCGATCGTCAGTTCGGGGTTTAACCCTAATAAAAAGACTTTGGCATCAGTAAACTTCGCCTCATTGCTCGTTGCGTAGTATACGTGTTTCATATTGTTCAGTAACTTAACATAGATATGCGTTTAAGTCAATATTATGCTGGAACTAGTTACTATCCTGTGGTATAGTCATAATAATTATTTAAAGAGGAATACTCACTAATGCCACAAGATATTAACTCGCCACTTCAAGTATCTGCACTTATCGTCACTCGTAAAGAAGGAGATGCCTCGCTTGAGGTACTAAACGTGCTAGCTCACAATAAGACGAAGTACGGTTTTCCCGGTGGAAAGCTTGAAGAGGCCGAATCACCCGAACAAGCAGTGGTGCGCGAAACAGAAGAAGAACTGGGCGTAACACCTACGAATGTTGTGTACCGAGATACATACGAAGCGCTCACACCGGAAGGTCGTGGCATAAAGATGTTTGTCTTTACAGGAAATGTTACTGAAGATATTGCTCCAACAAACGAAATTGCTGAGCTCCACTGGTTAACATATGATCAGATGGCGAATAGCTTGGATCTTCTTACTCCTATGACAATTGAACACGTGCTGCCCCTTATTAGGACATTTTAACACATAATCGTTTTGACAATAATACACAAATAGTGTATAAGTAAAACATGATTGAACGAATTGAGAACATTGGTTACGCAGTTTACGGTAAAACACTTGGTGAAACCTGGTTACAAATGGTCGAAACTGTCATTAAAAATGGTAGTTTCGAGCTCGACGAGAATCGTGGACGCTTCGCGGTACACAATCTTCGCTTTGCCTCTGAAACCACTGACATTAATGACGAACTTATAGAAAGATATGGTGATCAGTCAAAGATTGATGCCATGAAACGTGTTGTTTTTGAGTCTGATGTGATGACAGATTTTGACATTACTCCTTCATTTCGAACAGGCGCGAAAAGTTACAAGAAGCGTCTCGAAGAAGGCAACATGGTTGAATTCGTCGTGAAGCGGCTTGCAAAGATACCAGAATCTAAGAAGGCGGTAATGGTATTTCCTACGTATGAAGACTATGAGGCTGTTACGACAAGTCCGTGGAATGACTATCTTCCATGTATTGTTGCCTTACAGTTTAGGGTTGCGAAACGTCGAGGTCGACATTACCTTGATTTAACTCTATTTATGCGTTCATGGGATGGTTTCCAAAAGGGAGCCGGTGATCTTATTGTTACTTCTATGATCGGTGATGTAGTGCGACATCAACTTGAAGATAAACTAGGTATTAAAATCGAACCAGGACGTATGGATGGACTGGTGACTGATATTCATGTCTATGAAAATACTTATGAGAATGCACAACAGGTAATTTTTGACTACTTACAAGAACAAGCTCCCGAAGTTTCCATGGCTCTTACTCGTTAATCTTACGAACCGTAATTTATCGAAGAATGAAAAGTCTCTGAATTAGAGACTTTTCTATTGTGCTTATGGTTGGTGGGGCTGGATAGAGTTGAACTATCTACCAAGTGGTTATGAGCCGCCTGCTCTGACCGATGAGCTACAGCCCCGCGTATCGTAGTATAGCGTATTGGGCCCCTGTTGGGCTATACTATAGCTAGGTCATCATGAAAAAAATAAACATCCGTCGATTTACCTATCAATTGCGTCATAAATACTTCACATTAAATAACGCAGTTATTGCGCTTGCCTTTGCGATTGCAGCTGGTTGGGTGTGGGGTTCGCTTGGGGTTATGGAGCGTAACTATAGCCTGCAAAAAGAAGTTGATGACAAGCAACGTCAACTACTTGTTGCCCAGCTTGATACCGAGAAAGCTCAGTTGCAACAACGCTACTATCAGACGAATGAATATCAAGAGCTAGCGGTTCGGCAACGACTTGGTTTAGTGACACCTGGTGAGAAAGTGTTAATCTTACCAGCTAATTCAGCAGCAGCTGTTGCAGCCGACACAACCACTCCCGCAACGCAATCGACGACGGTAGATGTTGCTCCGATTGGTAATTTTCAACAGTGGATGAATTTCCTATTTGGTGGCAATAGTAAGAGTATTTCTACTAATTCCTAGCTTGTCAAAAAAGGCTCAATCTGTTAAGATGGGGGATGTATCGCGGGGTGGAGCAGTCTGGTTAGCTCGGATGGCTCATAACCATCAGGTCGCAGGTTCAAATCCTGCCCCCGCAACCAATATTATTAGAAGAACCTCACGTGAGGTTCTTCTTTGTTGTACAGTGCCCTAACTAAGCGGACGGATTGGATAGCTTCTTGCCAGTCCATACTTCATAACGCTTTGAAGCTTCAGCGTCTTTAATTATTTCTAGTGCAAGGAGGTTGGCTCTTTGTGCTTCTGTCGGGTCGGCAGGTATCTTTGACTCAATGGTCTTCTGGAGCAGTGTCGTCAGCGGCTCGCCAATAGCACGCTTATAGTTAAAGCCGAGTAGCTGCATGATAGCCAGCGTCTCCACGGAGAGCAGAGATTTAATCTGGTCTACGGTTTCTTTTTGGTTCTGAGGAATGAATTTATCAAGTAGAGGTAAAACGTTATCTGTAATGTATTTAAGCTCTTTTTCCGTAATCTTTTGCGATACAAACTCTTGTTCATAAGCCTGAGCTATACGGGTAAGCTCACTTTTGTCACTGACAAGCTCGTTGATGATTTCCTCTAAGGCGGCTATAGTCTTGTCCTTGTCTTTATTGACTCGAGCAGTTTTAACGCGGTCGGCAACAATCGTCGCAGTATTGCTAATGACAACCGTTGCGAGTTGTTTGGCTAAAGTGGTTATGGGGTCTTCCATCAATTTATTCTCCTCTATCTTTCCTTATATCTCCCTCTTACTTTAGCGGACTATCTCGTGCCTATCAACTCCGTGGGAGACGGGGCAAGCATTTCCACAGGGGTGTGGGTTCGACACGGTCGGGCTTAGAAGAGAAAGACGGTGCGACGTAAAAAAGCTAACTTAACTTAGATGCCGCTACTCGTACTGCCTCGCTCCAGCTTAAGAAGGCATGCGGCGTATTGGCAATATCGGTTGCAGTGAGTCCATGCTTAATGGCTAGCGCAATTTCATGGATGAGCTCGGCTGCGTGCGGAGCGACAATAGTGGCCCCTAGGACAACGCCCTTCTTATCAGTAATAAGCTTCACGAAGCCATCGCGAAAATCAGACGTGTTACTACGGGCAATAATATTAAGTGGTGCAATCGCCTTATTAATCGCCAGATCACGCTTTACACAGTCGTCTTCGGTCAGACCTACTCGGGCAATGCCAGGACTGGTAAAGATGAGGCTTGGCGTAGCGGTATAATCAGGCGAGAGCTTTGCCTTATGAAGGATATTATTAGCTGCCACCCGGCTTTCAAGCAAGGCTGAGTGGGTATTACTGCTGCGGCCCAGAACATCTCCAGCGGCATAGATGTGCTTGGCGCTGGTTTGAAGAAATTCATTCACCTCGATACCCTTCGGTGTGTATTTGACGGTGGCATTCTCGAGTCCAAAGTCCACCGACGGAGCTCGGCCGGCGGCTACCAAAATCTCATCGACCTTAATAGTCTTTTCAACGCCACCGCGTGAGATAGTAACCCGCTTCGTAAGACCTTCTTTGACAACAGATAGAACGCGCGTCTGGGTGAGTGTGGTGACGCCTTTTTGTTCACGTAGTAACCGTTCCATCAGGCTGCCAACTTCTTCGTCCTGGTGGGGCAGTAGACGACTGGCAATCTCGGCAATATAGACTTTGGTACCAAAGATAGCCATGAGTTCAGCAATCTCAACGCCCGTGCCACCACCACCAATAATCAGGAGGCTCTTAGGCGGTCGCATGGCTTCGAGGATAGTGCGGGGGGTAAAGTAGGCAATCTTATCTAGCCCTTGAATATCAGGGGCTACCCAGTGGGAACCGGTGGCTAGTAAAAAATGGCTCGCAGAAAGGTGACGACGGCTGACGCTAATTTCATTCGGTGAGAGAAAGTGGGCTAAGCCACTAAAGGCGCTGATGCCCTGGTTTTCATAGTAGCGGCGATTACCGCCAGCTCCCGTTCGTTCGACGGCGAGGTCTTTCCAGGCTCGAATTGAAGGATAGTTGTAACCAAGTGTCGCCGAGCGCAGGCCAAATCGAGCGCCATGTCGAGCGGCGTCATAGAGGGTAGCGGCATGAAGCAGCGCCTTGGTCGGCACATCACTCCAGTTCGGTGAATCCCCGCCAAACGTATCGGCTTCGACAATAGCGACCCGTTTGCCTTCGGCGGCGGCAATAGTAGCGGCAGCGCTACCACCGGCACCACTGCCGATAACGATCAAATCATAATCAAATGTATCTTTTTTAGCCATATCTATACTCTCCTTTTAGATAACCATGCGGTGTTGTTCATATAAATACGCAGCCTCAGGGTGGTAACGCTTCAGATGGGTACTGGCGACGCGGCGGATATCCTGACTTGTCACTTCAGGTCGTTGCGCTAGCCATTCACTAACGGCATCACAGACAGCTTGGGCGACTGAATCGGCCTGACCTTCGGGCGTTCGTACACTGAGACAGGCAGCAAGGATACTCGCGTGGAGCTTCGCTCGCTCAAACGCCTCTGTCGGGCGTCGGCCCTCGCGCTTCACGATATCCACCGCCAGGCTCACTTAACTAGCTCCAACGGCAGCAGCTACTACCTCATTGACATAGACAAAGAAGCCGAGAATAATCAGACCGCTGCCAGCTGCAAATTGCAAAAAGTATTTGTTGGTTTCGCGCCAACGTTGAATGCGACTCAGGGTATGGCCGCCTCCAATCAGACTCCAGACCGTTCCGAGAGAGAGCAGGGAAATAACTGTATACAGGCCAATACCAACGAGTTGCCACAATGGTTCAAGCTGGATGAGTACCAGCGCAGAAATAAGGATTGGGGCAGCCACAAATAGTAATTCGCCAATCACACTACTAAGACCAAGGCCAAAAGCTTCAGCACTTTGCTTGGTTGCCTTCGTGCGATCACTCAGATAGCTGGCAATCGCGCGTGGAATCCAGAGCGAGGTACCTTTTTCGCGACGATAATAAAAAGCCCACACGGCCACGCCAACGCCCACGAGTAAGCCACAGACAATCGCCCAGGCATACTCGGGCGCATGGTTGCCGTAGACGCTACTGAGTACGAGCGCGACAAAAGACAGTAGCAGGATCGTCATAACGGTGACGCCGCCAACAAAGCTGCTCGTGAGGCGCAAAACAGTGGCCTGTGAGCGCTTCGCACCAATTGCGTGGCCACCCAGGAGCGTCAAAACGCTTACGCTCAGCTGAAAGCTAGCGTGGATGAGGGCGGCGAGTGCGACAATGGCGAGTGAACCAAATGTGTCCATATGTTTATTTTTTGTTTACCTCTAGTTAGTTTATAGCATAACCACTACTGATACGTCAAAGGTGGGGCTTGATTTGCCATAAATCTATTGCTTTTTTAAGCCTTTTATGCTTAAATAGTATCACCAAACAATAAAAACAAAAAGGACGCAAAAACATGGAATTGGAAGAAGCCGATATCGAACCGGTCACCGTTAGTGATATCTTAGAACTGGCGAGCTGGGATCGCCCTCGCACGAGTGATGAGCTCAAAAACTTTATTGAGCGTCGTGAAGCTACTCTTCAGGTTCAAGCCGACAGCGTCTAGCTAGCTCTTCGATGACGATCGATGATGAGGTACGAACAGGCCTTCTCGGTGTAACGTCTTAAGAATGCGACGACTAGTACCAAGGATACGCCCATACAGGGTTCCGGTAATCAGGGCAAAGCTGATCGTGCTAATCACCTCGGTTGGTGCGATGAATCCCGCAACTAAGTTACGGTTCAATTCAAACAGAATAAAGAAGCCGAGCACAATAAGACCATAACGGTCAATCCGGCCAATCACTTTCGCTTCATCTTTACTCCATGAAATCTTATACATCCGTGAAGAAATGAATCCGGCTACGAGGCCCACAAAAAACCGCTCATGACCTGCCAAAAGCTGACATGTGACTCAACTGCCCGAACGATAGTGATGACGAGGAGCACAAAATAGACGATAAAAAGCATACGTAAATTGGTACGCAGTCGCTTGCTAGTATTTGCTTTAATATGCGTAACCACCTGTCGTCGTCGTTGATACATATGCTTATTGTATACCAGTCGAGTGTCACCTATTTCGCATAAAAAATAAAACCTCTACATTGAAGAGGTAATAATTTCTTGGTAGCAGCGACAGGAATTGAACCTGTGACCTTAGGCTTATGAGTCCTACGCTCTAACCAACTGAGCTACGCTGCCATATAGTACGTGGATGATTGTACCAAATAAGAGGGGGATTTCCTAGGGCTCAACGGCTGACTGCTCGAGAAGAGGGTCGGTTACTATGTCTTAAACAGGTGATTATTCTTGCATTCATATTGCAAGCCTGCTTTAATAAAGACAAACCTATAACATAAGAGGGATCTAAAAAGGGATTATGGCTATTAAAACGCAACTCGCAGGCTTGTTACAAAAAGAGATGGACCGCAAGGACTTCCTTAAGTACGGTGGTAGTCTTATCCTAGCAGTGATCGGGGTAACCGGTTTTATGCGTATTCTTCTTAGTGCCCACGATGAACACAAACAGGTTGGCGCTACTTCTTCAGCAAAGAATACGTCAGTTGGTTACGGTTCTTCTACGTACGGAGGCTAGACCTTGGCGCGTCTTCCGCAACCCGGCGCCGATTCGGGAACTTGGGGCGGCATTCTCAATGATTATTTAACGCAGTCGCTCGACGCTGACGGCTTGTTAAAGGCCAATACGGTTGGCACGACGCAAATCCAAGCTAATGCAATTACAACTACCCAACTGGCACCGAATTCGGTAAGCCCAAGTACAGTTCAGGATTTGCCGCAGAGCAAAATTACGAACTTGACGAGTGACCTTGCCGCGAAGGCAGATAAAGTCACTGTGACGGCTGCGACCAAGACGAAACTCACCTATAACAACCAGGGCGTGGTAACGGCTGGTACTGATGCCACGACGGCCGATATCGCCGACAGCACCAATAAACGCTATGTAACTGACGCGGAGCTCGCTGTCCTTGCCGCAACCAGTGGCACGAACACGGGTGATCAAGATCTTTCTGGCTTTATACAGCGAATGACGACTGGTATCTCTACGAGTATTACCGCAGGTGCTGCTTCGCACACTGACTACGTCTATCTGGCTTCGGGTACGCTAACCGTCACGCTGCCTACTGCCGTAGGTAATACGAACCGCTACACCATTAAGAATCAAGGCACGGGTGTCGTGACGATCGCCCCAACTGCTAGTCAAACCATTGACGGCAGTAGTTCAGCGGTCTTGAGTGTTCAAAATGCCAGTTTAGATATCATAAGCACAACGAGCCAATGGAACATAGTATAATAGAAGGAACATATGACATATACCCCCGCTAACCCCAATGGACAAGCTGCGATGGCAAATTCTACCCCCGTAGTGCTCGCCAGCGACCAAACAGCACTTACGACAAAGCTCAGTGACGGTACGAATATGGTCGGCGTCCTGGTACCGGGAACGCCGAATGCGACGGTTAATGCAGTGCCTATTGCGGCCACTACTTTGTCAGAGACTTTCTCGGTAACATCCGTTTCTAACGGCCCCACGTATGACGTTGGTAACTATCGCTGGGTAAGCGTACACATCGTGACGCAATACGCAGGAGGAAGTCCAGTCATAAGCTTCCAAATTTCTAATGATGGTGTAAACTTTTCCTCAATTACTTTAATAGCAGCAAACTCTGGCGTGGTGACTGCGGTCGGTAGTACAACCGGGACGGGTGTCTGGCATGGTGGTCTCGCAGCTCGATACTTCCGGCTCACGTTTAGCGGTACTTATGTTTCCGGTGCCGCAACTGGTACCATCCTCTTTTCATCACAGCCGGGTGGGGTGACGACGATGGCTGTCAATGCCGCACAAAATGGTACGTGGGGTCTGACAAAAGCTGCTGGATCGACTGCTGGCCTTAATAACGCAAGTATCAATGCAAATCTAGGGGCAGCCGTGAGTGCGGTCTCGAAAACTTCGACTGGTACGGTCTTTGTTGCTCGTTGTGAAAGTATTGATGGCACGCTTGTCTACCTACAGCTCTTTATGAGTGCGACTATCCCAGCTGCGGGAGCAGTGCCACTTCTCTCGTTTGCGGTACCGGTTGGTTCCGCAACAGCCCCTGGGGTCCTACAGGTAGACGAGAGCTTCTTCGGAACGGCTGGTCGGTCTTTTTCGGCCGGAATTGCTTGGGGCGTCTCAACCACAAAGGCAACCTACACGGCGACGACAACGGCCAGTAATTACAACGTGACAATCGTGTACATCTAGAATAAAGCTAAGAGATAGTCAGTAAAAGATCCACCATACTCTAGGCGGATTTTTTATTAGCTCCGGATATCTGAGATAAATCGAAGATCGTTGGTAGGGCCGGGAGCTGGCGGGCGTGTGGGTGGGTGAATGGCTGGCGCACTTCGACGAGCTGGCGTGGCTTTGGCGGGGCGAATAATATCCATGCTGGGTCGAGATGGGCGGGCTACGGGGCGAGGTGGAGGGGCCGTTTGGGTAAACGGAGTCGTCGCAAAGACTGGTGCCGGTGACGAGGTAGGGACAGGCTGGGGCGTAACAAAAGTGGGAGCTTGCTTGCGGGCTCGTTTTTGATGTTTTCGAGCGAGGCGAGCAGTCTGAGCATGTTGCCAGAGGATGAGGATAATCGAGAGGTTAAAGAGCACCACGATAGGCGCCGCGATCAACAAACACGTAATGATATCAAAGGCAAAAGGTACGATTAAACTAATAATGAGGCTGGCGAGGATCACCCACTTTTCGGCTTTAAATAATGTCTTGGGGGGGATGGGCTTAATGCGATCAATCAGAGTAACGAGTAGCGGAATCTGAAAGACTAAGATAAAGGTAATCAGTACGTTAATGACAAAGTTCAAGTAGCTATCAGCCGAAATGAGGGCACTGAGACCGTTGACCTGAAAGCCCGCAAAGAACTTCAGCGCACCTGGGATAATAAAGATAAAGCCAAAAGCCGCCCCACTCACTGCCAGAAATATTGAAAAGAGAGTGGTGAAATAAACCCGTCGAAGCGTCAGCACTTCCTTAAAGGCGGGCCGGACGAACATAACCAGGCTGTAGATAATGACTGGCACTGCAACAGCGACTCCGACCATGCCACAAATCTTCATAATGAAAGCAAAGCTTCCGGCCGGGGTGCTGTAATAGAGCGGTGCATTGAGGGGAGAACGGAGGAAGTCGAGGATCTGCGTATAGAAGACGTAGCCCAGAATTCCGCCCACCATGACGATACTAAAAGAGACGAGCAGTCGAACCTGGAGCTCGCGAACATGATCTAATAGTTTCGCAGGCGAGCGCGAATCGTTCTCTCGTCTCTTCACGTGAGGTACCTTCTTTTAAAACTAAGACTTCTTATCGGTGGTTGTAGCGGCAGTCTCTTTTTTCTCAGCTTCGGCTTTGTCGGCATCGGTTGGACCGTCCTTGAAACCGTTCTTAAGCTCTTTCACGGACTGACCCACACCCCGAGCGAGCTCTGGCAACTTCTTTGCACCAAAGAACAGCACGATAATCACTAAGATGATTATCAATATTAATTCAACTTTTCCAATTCCCATGTCTTTACTCCTTCATTTGTATGGTATATTCTTAAGTATAAGCGAAACACTAATTAGTGCAAGGGGTAGCATGGTAGGGAGTCACACGAAATGATTAAACGTCGCACTCAACGAATAACAGCAGGTTGGTCGCTCCTTGCGGTCGTTTTTGGTCTATTTGTAACGATTGGTCTTACACCCGTGGCTCGCGTCTCGGCCGTTGAAGAATACTCCTGTGGCACCTATGGGGCAGGTAGTTATGGGCAAAATTGTGAAAGTACTCCCACAACTCCTGTCGCCCCGACGACACCAGCTACAACGACGTCAGGTCAGACGACTGGAAGTAATACTAGCTCGGGTAATGATACGGCGACCATTACGGGAACGGAAGGTTCAACTGGTACTACAACAGGTGCGGGTGATACGGATACCAGCACCCCGAACGGGTCTGGCGCTAGTTCTGATACGGCTGACGTAACGACAGATACTGGCAGTACGAACAAAGATAGCGTCTGGCCAATGATCTGGTTCATTATTCTGATTGTGCTCGCCATTGCTCTTATATTGTGGGCTATTATTGCAGGTAAAAGACGTAAAAAAGAAAACGAGAATAGGGAGTAAATAATATGGCACGATTACCACAAGTAGGCGGTGATGCTGGTAACTGGGGACAGGTTCTCAATGACTATCTCACAACAACGCTCAATGGTGACGGTACGATTAAGGATGGTATTGTTGCAACGGCAAAACTCGATACAGCCACACAAACAAATCTCACAAAAGCTACGACCGCCCTTCAGGCAGGTAGTAACCTAAGCGATGTTGCAAATAAGCCAGCTGCAATTTCCAACCTGGGTGCCGCAACAGCCGTAGCCACTACTACGGTTAAAACAGGTACTTACACGACGACCGCCAATCAGCTTGTGCCCGTTGATGCTACCAGTGGTGCTTTTACAGTTACGTTACCGACTGCGCCAGTTGATAAGACCCGTGTCACCATTAAGAAAATAGACACTTCATCAAACGCAGTGACCGTTGCGACAGCTGGATCCGACGTGTTTAACAAAGCCGGAGGGAGCACCTCGGTATCACTCGCTCTTCTCAATCAGTCAGTGACCGTTCAGTACGCGACGACCGGTGCTCTTTGGTATGTCGTTAGTGATGATATTCCACTCACGCAGCTCGATGCTCGTTTTGGGTCAGTCCTAAATACCCACCTGATCGCTTGGACCTACACTGAAGCTTATCGTTTAGCTTCGGCGACTCGAGACGCGAATGAGGCCTTAACCACTGCGTCGGTTGTCTGGCCCGACGGCTCGACTGGTACGTTTACGACTGATACGGCCTCGTCTGCCTTCCCCGGTGCGATCGATGCTTACCATGTAACCTACGTCAATGGTTCGATTACAAGGACAGTGACTCAGCCCGCCGTTACTCGTGATGCCCAAGGTGGTATTACGTCTCAGCCCGCTATCACGGTCGCATAATGAGAAAAGCTCGTAAGAAGGATGTGAATTATGAGTGTGCTTGACGTTCCCGGCTACTCCCAACCACAATCAGATGCCCGCTTTCGTCGGACAGCTTCAATCGCTGAGCGGTGGGGTCGTCGTATTCAGCGTCCAAAATTGTCGCCAATGGCTTCTCCTCCCAGTGTGGTGGTGGGAACGGCAGGGACTGGTGGGGGTCTTGCAACTACCACACTAGCTGGATCATCCCTTGTTGCATATACAGATACGAGACTTCGTTATCTTGGAGCAGACCTCCAGCCCTATAGTGGCAACGCGCTCTATGGACGTCCAAAGCGATTAGGAACAGCAACCGATGCCACTGGCTTAAGCGTACAATTTGGCTTTAATGGCCAGGTGTTTGAGTTTGGCGTATTGTACTCGGCAAACTTTATGTATCGTATTCTGGTCAATGGCGTACCCGCGACAGCACTCTGGCAAACCTTTGCTGGTACAAGCCTGAATGACTACCTTATTAAGGTTGATCTAGGCGTACGAGACGCTTACGACATTACAATTCAGCTTCATCAATCATTCTTTCGGGGGCTTCGGGTACTACCGACCGATCTTATTTATCCGGCTGCAGTTGATAATCCACTCCGACTACATATCCTAGGGGACTCTTTTGTATACGGACAATCATATGCCAGTGGCGCCCAGACGAATACACCAGGTTTTATTTATCGGGTTGGGGAGTTACTTGGGATTGAAGACACCTGGGGGCGCGGTATTGGTGGAACAGGGTATATTGCGAGTACTCAGCCATTTATCTCTCGTCTTGCTCAGGATGTCATTCCATACCAACCAGATATCCTCTACATTCCAGCTTCAGTCAATGATACCAATACCCTCCCTCCTGCTGGAGCACTAGCAACAGCCATCAATGCCATTGCTGCAGCTATGAAAGCCGGTTCGCCAACAACAAAGATTATTGCTTCGTCAGTCCTCTTTTCGGGTGCTACCAATGCAAATATTACCAGTGTGAATACAGACGTGAAGAATGCTTGGACGGCACTTGGTGTGTCGTATATTGATTTTACAGGGATCAACAATGGAGGCGGGACAATTGATGTGCCTACGGGCACGGGGTCGGGTGACTTTAACCGGTCGGGCGACGGAACGCACCCGTCTTGGCCAAATGGTTATGACTACTTTGCTAGTCGTATTGCGTCGGCCCTTGCGCCCATTATTCGTGACGCCAACTAGTTTCTTGACCGAAGTAGTATCTCTCTAGGCAGCTTTAGTCTCTTAGATATGAAAAGCCGCGATACGCTACGGGCGAGAAGTGATTCTCGTCTGCTACGTTCGCGGCCGTTCTTTGCATGCTCTTCGAACTCAGATATGAATCCGAGCTTCTCTGCTTTTATCCGAAGGGATGCGCTGTCGCGATTGTTGTAAGTTGTACAGGGCCATCCCGGTTAGGGTAGTCCCACACACCCCCAGGGGTATGCCGATGAC
Source organism: Candidatus Saccharimonadota bacterium (assembly GCA_015655045.1). Taxonomy (GTDB): domain Bacteria; phylum Patescibacteriota; class Saccharimonadia; order Saccharimonadales; family Saccharimonadaceae; genus UBA1547. The sequence goes on along the minus strand of JAATFU010000005.1, from coordinate 198,047 downwards.
AAGCAGGATCCCCAGTGGGGGCCTGCTAAAGGCGACACCACCGATGGTAGTCAAGACAATGCCGATTGCCGTGAGGCACACGGCAAAAATAAGGTGTTTCAAGGCTTTTCCCTTCAGATAACAAAGAACATGATTGAACGTTTGCATTATAACATGAGTAGTAGTAATCGTCAATAATCTATCATATTTTATAACCTTGCTTGACACAACGTATCTCCCTCTACTGCTTTTGCAATTTCAATAGATTCTATACTTTTCATTGATGTGCAAATCAGCATCTTTATTGTTCCATAGGTCCTGTTAGATCAGCTTACACTTTCTCTCTTTATGTAAGAGGGAGAAATCTCCGCGCATGTGTAAAAGGTAGTTAACTCCCCATGGACGTTACGTAATCCGGGTCCGGTGGTATACTAGAAGTACTTCCAGGCGATACTCACTGTCATTTGATAAGCGTCCCTCGCCCTCGGATTATCCATCGTCTACGGCTTCTTCGTTAGAAACGGACAAGAAAACGGGCGATACAACTGGAATCGTTTCTCAAAGTAACTTTTTGAGGATATTTACGATGGATGATGAAATCTTTTTACATGAACGAATTGAGGTAGTGGCTGTATTTGGCGCAGGCCTTAACCCTTGTCGGCCACTGAAATTTAGACGAGCCAATGGACGCGAGATAGCAATTACCGAGATTGGGCTGCGTCATCCGAGCATTCAAGGTAAACGCACGCTCCATATTTTTGACGTAACCGACGGGTCGGCCGACTATCGTCTCGAGTTTGATAGTCAGCAGCTTACCTGGCAGCTCACGAGAGAGGCTGATCACTATGAATAACAGCTACAATCTCGAACGGCCCCTGATCATGCACATTGATCTGAATAGTTGTTTTGCCACAGTCGAGCAACAAGCCCGGCCGTTATTAAGGGGGCGCCCTGTTGTGGTCGTCAATCGCCGGACCGACACTACTTCAATTGTCACGGCCAGTTACGAAGCTAAAGCGCGAGGGATCAAAGTTGGTATGCGAGTAAGAGACGCGAAGCTGCTTGTGCCCGAAGTGGTTGCCCTTGAGAGTGACCCGGCTAAATACCGCTTTGTCTACCATAAGTTGCTTGGTATCATGTCCGACTACTCGGCTCATGTCAGTATGAAAAGTATCGATGAGGGAGCAATTGACTTTCATCAAGCCACCGAGGCGATGCGTTTTCGTGAGCTTCGGGAAATTGGAGCCGAAATCAAGCAGCGCTTAAAGGATGAAATTGGTAGCGCTATGCGCTGCAATATTGGTATTAGCACGAATCGGTTCCTTGCAAAAACAGCCGCGAGCCTCCATAAACCAGACGGACTTGATGTGATTGATGCAACTAACCTTCGTGCAACGCTTGCATCACTGCACTTGACTGATCTTACGGGCATTGCCCGCCATAATGAGGTGCGCCTCAAGGCCGTCGGGATTACCACGCCGCTGCAGTTTCTTGATGCCGATGAAGTAACACTCCATAAGATTGTTTTTAAGAGTATCGTTGGTCAACAGTGGTATCAACGGTTGCGGGGTTATGAAGTGGATGATGTCGCTTCCACGATTAAACGAGTCGGTCGTCAATATGTGCTTGAAAGTCGTACCCTTGGTCGGGATGAAATTGTCAAACGGCTCCATCACTTATGTGAGTCAGTCGGCTCACGCCTCCGAGCGCAACGTAAGGTAGCTCGTGGAGTCTATGTCTACGCTAAGACACCTGACCATCAATATTGGCACGCCAGTCAGATGAGCCAGCTACCCTTTAGTTCAGATACGACAATTAATGTACTGGCCCAACAACTCTTTCAAGCGGCCCCGAGGATGATACAAGAGATTGGGGTTCATTGTTACGAACTGTCGGACGAGGGCGATGGGCAACTAAGTCTGTTTGGCGATGTGATTATGCGCGAACGTCACCTTGTTCACGCTATTGATGAGATTAATCAACGCTATGGTGATCGGACCGTGCATGCGGCTGACACGTTACAAACGGGTGAGTTTGTCAAACAAAAAATACCGTTTGGCAGTACGCGCTACCTCTAGATATCACCTTGATGTCACTTATGGCTATGTTACAATATTGGTATGCAACGTACGGGTTATTCAGTACAGTCCCAGTCTAACTTGAGCCGTTTGCGTGCCTCTGGTTTCACCATCATCGAACTCCTGGTCGTCATCGTCGTCATCGCCATCCTGGCAGCTATAACTATCGTAGCCTATCGGGGTATCTCCCAAAGAGCAGTCATCGCTTCTCTTTCTTCAGATCTTGACAATGCTTCGAAACAACTCAAACTTGCTCAAATAGATTCAGGTAACTACCCCGTAGCTACTGACTGCTCCACTCCTCCCGCTCCTAATACCATCTGCTTAAAAGCAAGCACCAATACGACCTACCAATACACTGTAAACAACTCAACCACTCCTCCTACCTTTTGTCTTACGGCGACCAATGGCTCAACCTCTTACTTCACCACCAATGATGCCACTCCCCAGGCTGGTGGTTGTCCAGGACATGGGACGGGGGGAACGGCTGCGATTACGAACTTAGTCACTAACCCAAGTGCAGAAGGTGGTAGTGCGGGTATTATAGGTACGGCAAGTGCAAATATGACTATTGCTACCGACTGGAAATCGAGTGGAGTCAGTTCGGTGAAAATGACTCCCGCAAGCGCTGGAAACGACTCTTACTTTACACTTGGTGGGGATATTGGAGGGTTCCGTATGGGTCTACAGGCTGGTAAGACCTATACAATATCAGCAACTATACATTTAAGTGCGCCCCTGACTGGCACTTTTAATAATAATGGTAGCCGGCTTATTACCGGTTGGTATACGAATGCTGCCGGTAATCCAATTCGGGTTAATGGGACGCAAGCGCCCAATAGTGCCGGGGATTATCGAGTCTCACTGACATACACAATTCCATCCGACGCAACAGCAGCTTGGTTGCGATTCTATCATGGAGGATCGAGTGGATCTGGCTCAATTTGGTATGACGATATGATGGTGACTGAAGGCTCTACACTCTACAACTATGTCGATCCAAACACATCTCCATCCTCTTGGGTTTGGAACGGCACCCCGAATAACTCAACTTCAACTGGGCCAGCTCTATAGGGTATACTAAGAGCATATGAAGACAGTTTTAACTCTCTTTGCGACCGTCTTTGGTATAGCGGGTGGCTACGTGCCTTTTCTATTTGGTGATAAGGACTTTCTCGATATCTGGAGCATTCTAGCGGGAACTGTAGGTGGTCTGTTCGGCATCTGGCTCGGTGTATGGGTGTACAAACGAGTCGGCTAACTCTCCCTACGGGGCATTACGTTATCGCTGTGAGCGGTGGGGTTGATTCGGTTGTCTTGCTGGATATGCTCGTGCATACTCCCGGACTAAAGCTTGTGGTAGCGCACTTTGATCATGGTATTCGAACCGACTCGGCCGAAGACGCTCAATTTGTACATACCCTCGCAACAACCTATGGCATACCATTTGAAACAAAACGCGAGGAGCTTGGGACGCATACAAGTGAGGAGCAGGCTCGATCTCGACGCTATCGCTTTCTGCGTTCGGTCGCGAAGAAGTATCAGGTCCAACTGGTGACGGCACATCATGCCGATGATGTAGTGGAAACAATTGCCATTAACCTCAGTCGTGGTACGGGCTGGAGGGGGCTTGCGGTCCTTGACTCAGATATTGTTCGGCCACTTCTTGGCATGACAAAACAAGAAATAGTAACCTATGCCACGGACCATACCCTTCAGTGGCACGAAGATAGTACCAACGCTACAGATGCCTATCTTCGCAACCGGCTGCGACGTCAACTCAAAGCCGTAGGGGAAGATGAGAAACGACAACTATGGGCACTGCGTGCTCGTCAGGTTGAATTGAAACGTGCGATTGATACCGAGACAACGACTCTCCTGGGAGGCTTAACGACGTACCCGCGCTATCTATTCGTTTCAATTGATGACCAGACGGCCGATGAGTTACTGCGGGCGGCCTTTATAGAACAACTCAAAGGGATTTCTCCCACTCGACCTCAGCGGAGTCGAGCGCTCCTTGCGATCAAGACCGCCAAAGCTGGTACCGTGCATCATGTCATGAAGCAGGTTCAGCTTCGCATTCAAGCAACCAGCTTTACGATCGAGAATGTCTCGAGCCCCAGGTAATGGAGCTTACACTCTCTTCTCGTTGCCTAAAACCCTCAGTTAATGCTAAAATAATAGGAGTGAAATCCTCTATCTTGATACAACTCTGAAAGGACACAATAGTTTTATATGGCAGCAAAATCACAACCCCCACAAAAGAAGGCAAGTAACGCGGTTCGACTCACACTATTTTGGGCGATACTCGTATTCATTGTCCTTATTCTCGTCGCCGTCGTCTCTCCGCATGACAACCTCAAACAGGTACCAATCTCTGATGTCATCAACCAAGCAAACGCAGGCGATATTAGTAAGTTAGAGATTCAGGGTAATGACATTAAGGTGACGCCAAAAGGTAGTGACGCACCCACCGAGAAAACGACCAAAGAACAGGGAAGTAGTATTCAAGACCAGGGTCTCAATAAAGATGCGAAAGTCCAAGTTTCAATCACGACTCCCTCAACGACAGGTGATACCGTGTGGAATCTGGCCGTTATCATTATCCCCGTAGTCTTAATTGCCGCCTTCTTTATGTTTATGATGCGTCAGGCACAGGGTCAGAATAACCAAGCCCTTGGTTTTGGTAAATCAAAAGCCAAGCTCTATGGCCTTGATAAAGAGAAAGTTCTCTTTGATGATATTGCTGGTAACGAATCGGCCAAACAAGACCTTGAAGAGGTAGTCGACTTTCTGAAGCACCCTAAGAAATACGAGGCTTTAGGCGCAAAGATTCCAAAGGGTGTGCTGCTCGTAGGGAATCCGGGTACAGGTAAAACGCTGCTTGCGCGAGCCGTTGCCGGTGAAGCCAACGTGCCATTCTTCTCGATTTCTGGTTCAGAATTTGTAGAGATGTTTGTCGGTGTGGGTGCTTCCCGGGTGCGAGACTTGTTTGCCAAAGCGAAGAAAAATGCACCAGCCATTATCTTCATCGATGAGATTGATGCGGTCGGCCGAAAGCGCGGGAGCGGTATGGGTGGCGGACACGACGAACGTGAACAAACCCTGAACCAGATTCTTGTTGAAATGGACGGTTTTGAGACGGGCACTAACGTTATTGTGTTGGCGGCAACCAACCGCGCTGACGTGCTCGATGCAGCCTTGCTGCGTCCGGGTCGTTTTGACCGTCGCACAAATATTACCTTGCCCGAACGAAAAGATCGGGAAGCTATTTTAAAAGTCCACTTTAAGAAGAAGCCAGCTGACGAGACTGTCAACCTCGATGCCCTCGCTGCCAAAACTGCTGGTTCGTCTGGTGCTGACCTTGCGAATATGGCTAACGAAGCTGCGATTGTAGCTGCCCGACGTAACGCCAAGAAGATCTCTAACGCAGATCTAACCGAAGCATTTGAGAAAGTTGCCATTGGCCCAGAACGTAAGAGTATGGTTATGAGTCAAAAGGATAAGGAAACCACCGCCTACCACGAAGCAGGTCATGCCCTTGTCGGCCACGTTCTCCCCGATAGCGATCCTGTCCATAAAGTGACGATCATCCCCCGTGGAGGGACTGGTGGTGTCACCTGGTTCCTTCCTCCGGAAGATACAATCTACACCAACATCTATGAATTTAAGGATGTATTGGCCCGGGCGATGGCTGGCCGTATTGCCGAAAAGCTGATATATGGTGCCGATGGTATTACTACAGGTGCAGGTTCAGATCTTCGTCACGCGACTGAGATTGCACGAGACATGGTGATTGAACAGGGTATGGGCAGTAAGCTACGTGACCAGGTATTCCATGAGGATAATGGCAGTATGATGTTTGAGCGCATGACACACGAGCGACCATATAGTGAAGACACCGCTAAAGAAATCGACCTTGAAGTCGCGCAACTCATCCAAGAAGCCGCTCGTCGGGCTGAACTGGTGATTACCCATAACCGTCCAAGTCTCGACAAGCTTGCTAAAGCTTTACTTGTCGAGGAAACGCTTGATGAGAGCCAAGTCGTGAAGCTCTTAAAAGACGCATCACTTCCCAAAGAGGCTCAACTCTATAGCCAGGCGGCGTAGATAGCTAGACTATGGGACGCCTTCAAAGCACCGTCGCTCGCGCTAATCGTAAACTGCCTATCTCGATGGCGGCGGCGCTCCTGGCGGGGTCAACGCTCCTTTCAAGTGTATTAGGGCTCATCCGTGATCGCCAACTAAATGGTCTGTACTATGTAACCTATCCCCAGGGCATCGATGCCTATACTGTTGCCTTCACGATTCCTGACTTCATGTTCTTTGTGCTCGTTTCGGGTGCACTGAGCGTGACGTTTATTCCAGTTTTTAATCAGCGTCTCGCAGCTGGCAATAAGAAATCGGCTTGGGAACTCTCGACGAGCATGCTCAACTTAATGGCGATTATTACCCTGATTACGAGCGTACTCATTATCATATTTGCCGAACCACTCGTCCACTATGTTGTCGGACCGGGACTCGATGAATCAAGCCGGGCTTTAGCGGTCAGTATGATGCGAGTGATTGCGGTGAATCCCTTCCTCTTTGCCATCGCAACGGTACTTGCCAGTATGCAACAGGCGGTAGGACGGTTTACCTTCTTTGCCCTTGCCCCAACCATGTATAACGTCGGTATCATTATTGGCGCCTTATTCTTCACTAATGGTATTAATCTGTTTGGATGGCAAATTTTTGAAGGTGGCATCATGGGGGTAGCCTTGGGAGTAGTACTTGGTTCGATCTTGCAGCTACTTATAAGTAGTATCGGACTGATTGGTATGGGCTTTGACTACCGGTTCAAGATCTACTGGAAGAATAAAGGGTTTCGTAAAGTCCTCTCGCTCTTGCCAGCTCGTTCGCTTGATCAGAGTATCGACTACGTTAATAGTATCGTTGAAACCAACCTGGCATCTCGCATGCTTGCCGGAACTGTCCGCGCCTACCAACAAGCAAGCGCGCTATCTTATGTTCCGATTAACCTCGTGGGAGTCGCCATTAGTACAGCTGCTTTCCCGAAGATGGCCGAACGACTGGGTCAGGGTCGACCGGATCTGTTTAAAAGTGAACTGCAGGCAGTGCTCCGGGTAATTATCTGGATTGCCCTTCCGGTGACGGTGATTGCATTCTTTGGCCGAGGCTACCTAGTGAACTTCATTAAGAATGGGGGAGACAACCTCATGGCTAGTATCTTAGGGATCCTGGCGATTGCAATCCTGTTTCGCAGTATCTACTTCATCTCGGCTAAAAGTTTCTATGCCCAACAAGATACCAAAACGCCGCTCTACATTTCATTCTTTACCATTGGACTGAACATTACCCTGGCAGTCTGGTTCACCCTTGGACTTGGCCTCGGTGCGTATGGGCTTGCCTGGGCAGCTACAATTGTCTCGGTCGTCGAAGTGGCTATCTTATTTACCATTATGTCGCGTCGCATCAAAGGTTTGTTTGATATGGTATTTATACATGCCATTGCACGTATGGCGAGCGCCACTGGCTTTATGGCTGTCATTACCTACCTAACGGTTACCTGGTTGCCGCTTAAGGCCTATGACCAGAGCTTTCTGTCGACCTTTCCAAAGTTCGCCGCGATCGTTCTTATTAATATAGTAGCCTACGTCGCTCTGAGCCGAGCAATGAGACTCCCCGAAGTGAATCCAATTATTAGTCGGGTCAAGAAGATATTCTTTAGCGGTCCAAAGGCAATATGAACCAGGCCCACATTCGAAATTTCTGTATTATTGCCCACATTGATCATGGGAAGTCGACCCTCGCTGATCGAATGCTTGAGATTACCGGTACTGTCCAAAAGCGCGATATGAAGTCGCAGCTACTCGATAGCATGGATCTAGAACGAGAGAAGGGAATTACGATCAAACTCGCGCCCGTACGCATGAAATATCAAGACTATGATTTAAACCTGATTGATACGCCAGGACATGTTGATTTTAGCTATGAAGTCAGTCGTTCTTTGGCAGCCTGCGAAGGCGCTATTCTAGTCGTTGATGCGAGTCAGGGCATTCAAGCGCAAACTCTCGCGAATGTGTATTTAGCCCTTGCTGCTGATCTAACTATTATCCCGGTCTTAAATAAGATTGATTTACCAGCGGCTGACGTACCACGCGTAACAGCCGAAGTGATCAACTTGCTTGGCTGTAAAGAAGAAGACATTATTAAGATCAGCGCCAAAACTGGCGAAGGTGTACCAGCAGTACTTGACGCGGTTGTCGAACGTATTGCTCCACCGCAAGGTGAGGCCGATGCGCCAACGAGAGCCCTCATATTCGATAGCTACTATGATGATTATCGGGGTGTGATTCTGTATGTTCGGGTGGTTGATGGCACCATTAAAAAAGCCGATACCATCCAAATGATTGCCAATAATGGAGCTGGCTTAGCACTTGAAGTCGGGGCGCTGGAACCGAGTATGCACGCTGGAACGGAACTTACGACAGGTGAAATCGGCTATATCGTGACGAATCTTCGGACGACGCGAGATGCGCGAGTGGGTGATACGGTCACGACGAAACGCGCCTTTACCGATCGCCAAGTGCCTGGGTATAAGCTTGTCCAGCCATTTGTCTATGCTGGTTTTTTCCCAGTCAGTAACGACGAATACCAAGACTTAAAAGATGCCGTTGAAAAGTTGAGCTTAAGTGATTCGGCGCTCCAATTTGAACCGGAGAATTCGCCCGTGCTTGGATTTGGTGTTCGCATTGGCTTCTTGGGGCTACTTCACATGGATATTATTCGCGAACGACTAGAGCGAGAATATAACCTCGATCTCGTGGTGACTAACCCCTCCACTGACTATCACGTCACCCTCTCATCAGGCGAAGAACTTGATATCAAAAGCGCCAGTGATCTGCCCGATGTGAGTCGTGTTCGCGAGATTCGAGAACCTTGGATTAAGGGTGAGATTGTGGTGCCACAAAGCTACATCGGTGCGGTGATTCAGTTAATTGTCAATAAACGTGGCCAGCAGAATAATCTCAGCTATATCGATGAGCGAGCCTTAATTAGCTTTGAAGCGCCCCTGGCAAACCTACTCACGGATTTTTATGATCAACTCAAATCAGTTACGAGTGGCTATGGCTCATTTAACTATGAACTCGATGCGTATCGAGCCGAGGACTTAGTTCGCGTCGATTTCTATGTCGCCGGGAATATCGTCGATGCCCTGAGCGTTATGGCGCATCGCAGTGAAGCTCAGTCGCTCGGTCGAGAAATCGTCGACAAGTTAAAAGAGGTGATTCCGCGGCAGAACTTTCAAGTAGCTCTACAGGCGGCAATCGGAGGCAAATTCATTGCGCGGGCCGATCTCTCCGCGTACCGTAAAGATGTAACGACGGGCTTATATGGTGGGGATGTCTCTCGCAAGAAAAAAGTCCTCGCCAAACAAGCTAAGGGTAAGAAGCGTATGAAACGCTTTGGTAAAGTTGATATCCCTTCCGAGGCCTTTACGGTGATGCTTCGACGTGACTAAGTGCTAGAATAAGGTATGGATTTAGATTTAGTGCGCAAAGTCAAAGACTACCAACGGAGCGCCGAAGCAATACGCGTCGTGAGTGAAACCGCCATTGCCCTGCTTGCGGGCATCTCGGGTGCCGGAAAAGATACTATCAAGAATAAGCTACTCCAATCGGCTGATTTCCGGGATATAGTCTCCTATACCACTCGCGCTCCACGCGAGAATAATGGTACGTGGGAGGTCGACGGTATTAACTATCATTTCGTATCGAAAGAAGCTATTAGTAAACTGCTTGATGCCCATGCATTTATTGAAGCCAAGCTTGTTCATGAAGATATTTATGGCACTTCGATTGAAGAAGTGAAGCAAGCAGATGTTGAACATAAGATTGCTCTTACGGATATTGATGTGCAGGGGATAGATGAATATAAAGATATCTCAAAGAATGTGATAGCTATCTTCTTAGTACCTCCCGACCATACGACGTGGCTAGCGCGCCTGAAAAAACGCTACGCTACTCAGGCCGAATTTGAAGCCGAGTGGCCAAAACGACGAGAGAGCGCCATTCATGAGCTGAGTCATGCGCTCGAAGTGCCCTACTACCACTTCGTGATTAATGATGATCTCGAACGAGCGGCTACTATTACCGATAAAATTGCTCACAAGGATAGTGATACCTTCAATCGAGGCGATGATGAAGCTCGATTACGAGCACATGACCTCCTTGATGCGATTGAACGTGCTGTCTAGGAGGTAGCAATTCCGGCTCTGATGAACTATAATTCTTAACATTTTTATCATGTGTACGTACAATGTACGTATGAATGTAATCCGAACCACGCTTACTACTTCTGGCAATAGTGTTGCCGTACGCTTTCCAAAGGAGCTACTTGCAATGAGTGGGCTTACTCATGCAGTGAGCCTTGAGGCAAAAGAGGGTCAGATCATCATTAGCAACTCCATAGATACACGAGAAGGATGGCACGAGCAGATTGGTACGCTTGGTGAACGGTATGGTGACCCTACAGCAGAATTGGCCGATCTTCGCACCAATGCATCCGACGAACTCGACACTCTTGCTTGGGAGGGAATGTCGTACGAGGACTGGAGAAAAGGCAATGATGCTCAGTCTTAAGCAAAGCTCGGTTATTGGTTTGATTCCGAGCCTACTAAGGGATCGGAAATGTGTAAGATCCGACCGTGTATCGTGGTCTCTCCCGACGAAATGAATGGCTATCTCCAAACGGTTGCTATTGTACCGCTGACCTCTACTATTCAACCGTGGCCATTTCGTGTTACAGTCAATGTCCTGAATCAGAAATCAAGCGCGACATGCGATCGGATACGGGCAATTGACAAGAGTCGGCTTAAGGCATTCATTGGTGAGCTTGCACAAGCGGAAAAGCGGAGACTTTTTCAGGTTCTGCAAACGATACTATCTGAATAATCTACATCCTTTCATCTAGCACTCGACTTGAATGAGTGCTAGATTTTGCTATAATAACAACATGACCGAACGTCAGATCCAGATACTAGCCGCCATTATTGAACAGCATGCCGAGATTGCGGCACCTGTTGGAAGTGTCATGTTGGCCAAGCTGTTTGGTGTTTCCAGTGCAACGATACGAAGTGAAATGGCAAAGCTTGAAGAGATGGGGCTGATTGCTCAGCCACACACGAGTGCAGGCCGAGTCCCAACCGACGCGGGATACCGTTTTTACGTTAACAGTCTCAATGAGCAACACGCGAATGAACCACAACCCTTACTCCTCGATCGCAGTGCGAGAGCGATTGAAGCCCGAGTTAATAATTATGGAGGCGATCATGCTGATCGAGCCATTCGGAGCGCAGTTGATAGTCTCGTTGAGTTGACACATAACCTCGGTATCGCCACGATTGGCGACGAACTATATATGAGTGGAATTGGTAACCTTTTCTCTCAACCTGAATTTGCCCAAGGTAACCACACCCAGGCAGTGGCTCGTCTACTTGATAACCTGGAGCCATGGCTGCGCGAAGCAGCACCCAATGAGCCACTCAATGTCTATATTGGGGCGGAAAACCCAATTGGTAAGACGAGTGGCGCGAGCTTGATCATTAGTCGCTTTCGTTCACCATACAGTGATCGAAGTTATATTGGGGTACTTGGTTCAACTCGCCAAAGTTATGCAAAAGTAATGCGTTTGGTTCGTCATGCCGGCGCTATGTTAGAGGAGGTATTATAATCATGGCTGATAGTCCAAAAAAAACCAAGAAAGATCTAGAGTTCGAACGTCGATTGAATGAAATCACAAGTGATTTGCAACGAACTCGAGCTGACTTCGAAAATTACCGTAAGCGTGTCGATAGCGAGAAGGTCGCGGCCCGTGAAGCCGGACAGGCAAATGCTATTTTAAAATTATTACCTGTTATCGATAACATCGAACGCGCAATCGCCTATACGCCAGCAGAACTCAAAGATAATAGCTGGGTTCAGAGCGTTGCGGGACTTGTAAAGAACCTTGAAAAATCACTCGAAAGTCTCAATCTTAAACGCATCCTCGCTACACCCGGGACGGTATTTGACCCAAGTGTGCACGAGGCCATTCAATTTGATGAAGATGCAACGGGTGAGCAAGAAGTAATCGCCGAAGAACTCCAAGCGGGTTATACGCTAAATGGTCAGCCAATTCGTCACGCCATGGTCAAAGTAACGCGTCAATAAGACTCGAACCAAGTACCACCACTAAAGATCAGTGATGAAATTTGGTTCGAGCAGGGAAGGTCCCAACTCGATCGAAGTGCGTAATGGGCTAGATGAACGTGAAGCTCACAACCAGCATGTACACATCTTCGAGGTGATCCTCGTACGGCGCATCGTACTGACACTCGTAGCCGAAGCTGAGGTGTACTTTTTCGGAGCAGAGGGAGAGATATAGCTCTCTCAGCCACATTTGCTCTTTGCACGCCTTCTGGAGATCAATCCGAACGCAAGAAGCGTCCGGGCGCCTGTGAAGGGCAACACTACTTGGAGTGACAACCAAGTTATACCTGCCATTTCTGGCGTGGTGCTCGGCGTCACGGAGATCTTTTTTCACCTCCTTTTCGTATTTCTTGAAGAACACCTCTTTCGGAGTGAGCTTCGGTGATTCTTTCACCAGTGCCTGTGTATTGGCCCCCAGCTCGAGGATTGTCATGGTTACCTTCCCTGAAATGTAAAAGTTCCACTGAGCGGCGCTCAAGCGGACGTTGGTTTTTGAGTATTTACTTCTAAGACCGCCATGAATAATAGTCCTATTACCTCGAGGAGTCAAGCTATTTTATACAGCGAGTATATAGCTAATATTAAATTGGCACTCTTGACATGAGAGTGCCAATTTAATATACTGAGCCTATTGGCAATCTATGATCTAGAGTGCTAAAATAGCTATAGAATCTTTGATGTAAATAAATTGAATAGGAGACATACAATATGGGTAAAATTATTGGAATCGACCTCGGTACAACTAACAGTGCCTTCGCCTACATGGTGGCTGGTAAGCCTGAAGTTATCGCGAACGCCGAGGGTAACCGTACAACACCGAGTGTCGTCGCAATTAATAAAGCCGGCGAACGATTAGTGGGGCAGGTGGCTCAGCGTCAACGAGTGACGAACGCTAAAAACACTATCTACGGCGTGAAGCGTCTGATCGGACGTAAATTTAGCGACGATGAAGTCCAAAAAGACATTGACATCGTGGCTTATGAGATCGTCAAAAAAGGTGACGGTGTTGCCGTTCGCCTTGGTGATAAAGACTATTCTCCAGAAGAGATTAGTGCCTTTATTTTAAGTAAGATTAAGGCTGACGCCGAAGCTTTCTTGGGTGAAAAGGTGACCGAAGCAGTTATTACAGTTCCTGCTTACTTTGATGACTCACAGCGCCAGGCTACTAAAGATGCCGGTAAGATCGCTGGCCTTGAAGTGAAGCGTATTATTAATGAGCCAACTGCCGCCGCCTTGGCATATGGTCTTGAAAGCAAGAAGGATGAGAAGATCGCTGTCTTCGACCTTGGTGGGGGTACCTTTGACGTATCTGTCCTCGAGCTCGGTGATGGTGTGTTTGAGGTCAAATCGACTAATGGTGATACTCACCTTGGTGGTGAAGACTTCGATAATCGGATCGTGAACCACTTCCTCGATGTCTTCAAGCAAAATGAAGGGATCGATCTCAAAGCTGATAAAGCTGCTTTGCAACGTCTCAAAGATGAAGCTGAAAAAGCCAAAAAAGAACTTTCAAGTACAAATGAGACCGAGATTAACTTACCATTCTTAACTGCCGATGCGGATGGTCCAAAACACTTCGAATACAAGCTCACACGTAGCAAACTCGAAGAATTAGTGGGTGACCTCATCGACCGTCTCGCTGGTCCAGTTGAAAAGGCATTAAAGGATGCAGGCTTGAAGCCAAGCGAAATTAACGAGGTAGTCCTTGTGGGTGGTATGACCCGTATGCCAGCCGTGGTTGAGAAGGTGAAATCTATCTTTGGCAAGGAGCCCCTTAAGGGCGTGAACCCAGATGAGGTGGTGGCTATTGGTGCTGCTATTCAGGGTGGTGTGTTAGCGGGCGACGTCAAAGACGTACTTCTGCTCGACGTTACTCCTCTCTCCCTGGGCATCGAAACGATGGGTGGTGTTGCCACCAAGCTCATCGAACGAAATACGACTGTGCCAACCTCAAAGTCTGAAACCTTTAGTACGGCCGCTGATAACCAGCCACAAGTTGAGATCCATGTCACCCAAGGGGAACGTGAACTGGCAGCTGATAACAAGTCTCTCGGCCGCTTTACGCTTGATGGTATCGCACCCGCTCCTCGTGGTGTGCCACAAATTGAAGTAACCTTCAATATTGATGCTAATGGTATCTTGAACGTCACGGCTAAGGATAAAGGTACGGGCAAAGAGCAAAGTATTACCATCTCAAATAGCGGTAATCTGTCAAAAGAAGAGATAGAGAAAGCCGCAAAAGACGCTGAAGCTCACGCTGATGAAGATAAGAAAAAGCGTGACGCGATCGATGCTCGCAATGGTCTTGAGAGCGCAATTTATCAAGCCGAAAAGACGCCGGATGAGTACAAAGATAAGATTAGCGATGACGATAAAAAAGTCATTACTGATGCCGTTGAAGAAGCGAAAAAACACCAAGCAAGTGACGACAAAGAGGAGCTTGAGGCAGCTGCCAAAGCTCTCAATGACGCCATTATGCCAATTGGCGCTAAGATGTACGAAGCAGCTTCAAAAGAAGAAGCTCCTGCAGACGAAACAGCCGAGAAGAAAGATGACGAGCCAGTTGAAGGTGAAGTTGTCGACGAGCCAGAACAGAAAAAATAAGCCGTCTTTGCGACGTCATATGACATATACGGACCGCCCAGTTGCGGTCCGTATTACATGTCATAGAGACGCGCCGAATAGAAATAATCGTTTAGCACTCTAGACATTCAAGTGCTAATTTTATACAATAGTAACAGATGAGTAAGCGTGATTATTATGAAGTCCTTGGTGTCAGTAAGAATGCTTCTGCTGACGAACTTAAAAAAGCCTACCGAAAGGCGGCGGTGCAACATCATCCAGATAAAGAAGGTGGTAACGAAGAGAAATTCAAGGAAATCAACGAAGCGTATGATGTCCTCAAGGATAGCCAAAAGCGGCAACGCTATGATCAATTTGGGCATGCCGGCGTTGGTGGAGCTTCAGGTGGTGGTGGCCAGCCAGGTGGTAATCCTTTTGAAGGCTTTGGCGGTGGCTTTGGTGGGCAGAACGTTCACTTCGATTTTGGTGATGGCGGCCTCGGTGATATTTTTGGCCAATTCTTTGGTGGCGGTGCGAGTAACCAACAACGAGGGCCACAGCGTGGTCGCGATATCGAGGTAAGTCTCCAGCTAAGCTTCGAAGAAGCTATCTTTGGTGTTGAAGAAAAGATTGAACTTGATATGGACGATGAGTGTTCGCATTGTCACGGAACAACAGTTGAGCCAGGCTACGAAATGAAGACATGTCCAACCTGTAAGGGTGCGGGACAACAAACGCGCGTTATGAACACAATGTTTGGCCCGATTCAACAGAACGTAACCTGTGAAACTTGTGGTGGTAAAGGCAAGGTGCCTGAGAAAGTTTGTACTGTCTGCCACGGAAAAGGTACGGAGCGTCGCAAGCAGACCATTGCCCTCAAGGTTCCTGCTGGTATCGATGATGGCTCGACCATCCGCTTGAGCGAACGCGGTGAAGCAATTGGTGGCGGTAAGCGAGGCGATCTCTATGTACATATTCGGGTCAAGGCGCACAAGCGCTTCACGCGTGAAGGGGATATTATTTTATCCGAACAGCACATCGGTATGGTAGAAGCGGCGCTTGGTACCGAGATTGACGTACCAACCGTAGATGGAGAAGTGCGCATGAAGATACCGGCCGGGACGCAATCTGGTACTGATTTTAAACTTTCAAACCATGGAGTGCCACATATGCGCAGCGACAAACGTGGCCCGCATATTGTCAGCATTATCGTTGATACACCTACCAAGCTCTCGAAAAAACAGAAAGAATTACTAGAGCAAATAGCGCAGGCAAGTCGGTAGTCAAAAAACATTTGTAGATAATTTCCTTCTTCTGCGATATATTTAAACGCATGGAAACTATAGTTCGTTCAGCCCGCAAGGAGGATGCAAGTAGTCTTTACGCTATCTCTTGCCGTGCGCATCTTCACACCTACTATACCGCGCTCATTCCACGTGAGTACCTTACTACTTTTCACGATAGATATCGTCCTTCTACGCATAAACGCCAACGCTTTATTTCAAGTATTAATCGCAAACTAAATAGTTTAGGTTGGACAATTCGTGTTGCTGAAATTAAGGGGGTAGTAGTTGGATATATAATAGCCCATAAGTTAGATCGCTCAGAAATACAATTAAAAAGCCTATTTGTCGACCCCCTAGAACATAAGAAGGGTGTTGGTTCTATTTTACTCTCGGAGCTCCTGGATCAAATCCAACCGGGAACAGCAATAGAATTAACTGTAGTTAACGATAACGTAGTCGCCAAGGCGCTCTATGTGAAGTATGGTTTTTATGAAGTTAGACCTTGTGAGAAAAATTTCTTTGGAGCACGACAGGTCATTATGAGAAGAGAAGCCTAGATTGACAATTATATATTATTATGATAATATATAGATTATAATGGAACAGCTAGGCCGAACAATCTCAATTCCGGAGTTATATAGCGAGCTCACTCAGGAGGATCCAAAACTTGTCAGCAACTTTGTTCCCGACAAAGCTAGTGGGATTCAACAGCGGAACGATTTCTTATCAGGAAGAATTCATAACCCCGACCACTATTATAATAAGCTTGAGATGCTTGATCTTGATGCAACGAGACAACATATTACCGAAATAGATAGTGAGATAGCTTCCCATGATGAGCTAAATCCAAAGTACGCTAATTCCTATCATGAATTTATTGATAGATATATGCGTCAACTTGACATGATGGACGTGGCTCGACAATTTAAGGCCGCACACGCAGATGAGGAGCGCAAAGTGCTCAAAGATGAATACACAGAGCTTAACATTGAACTATATGGGCAGCCTCAGGAGTCGGTGTATCGTTCACTTATTCAAGAGAAGCTACAGAAGATCGAGGCTAAATTACTAAGCGAGTCGGCCCAAAAGATAAAAAAAGAACTTCTTGAGCTTGTGGAGTATAACCCAAATACTACGCCTTATGAACGGTTTACGCCAACGTCCGAGACGGTTGAGTGGATGCATGATGTTGTCGAGACCCTCTATGGGGGAGTTCTAAGTCATATACCTGAGGATCAAGAGGTGTTTACTGCGCCTGATGTCAAGGCTATTTTTACGGAGGCAATAGAGGAGGAGTTTGGAGAGGCCGCTAGAGATTGGTGTGTCGATATCGAACCCGCTAAGGCCGTTAGCGTAAAGACAAGTGAGAAACGTATCGTTATCCCTGAGGATATGAATAATGCAACTCGTGACTCGGTGCGTAAACTCATGGTGCATGAAGTAGGTGTACATGTGATGAGATCAATCATGGGAGCACAGACAGATTTACTCTTGCTTCAAAGCGGACTTGAGCCATACTACGATGCCGAAGAAGGTCTTGGCGTGGTGATGGAACAAGCACTAGAGGGTAAATTCAGTGAACGAGGTGTCGATCATTATGTTACCGTTGGCTTGGCCTATTTTGAACAGAAAGATTTCCGCGATGTATTCGAGACGAAATGGCGACTATCACTCTTAGAGGCCATTGATGAGTCTGCCGATGTGACCGAAGCTGCAATTGAAAAAGCCAAAGGAGGTGCGTATAGCGCAACTATGCGAATTGATCGCGGAACAGATGAACTCCCTTGGTTTAAGGACCTGGCGTATTATAATGGAGCTATAGATATGTGGCGTCACCTTGAAACGATTCGTGGTGATGATTTAAAATTCATGTTTGTATTGTTGGGTAAAGCAGATCCAAGTAATGTGGCACACGAACGCATTATGTACGAGACAAAAACCATATAAAATTAGCAATTAATTGAGAGGGGATATCGGAATGTATATTAAGGATGATCCTTTTGCGTCGTATAAATTATTAGAGATTGAGTTTAAGAAAAAAGGCTACACAATTACTCATGAGCGCCAAAACAACAAGCTTGTGGTGATATATACAGCCCCATCGGGTAGACAATGGAAGACACAAGCAGCACATATATCATACCCCTTTACGTCTCGACAAATGGGTTTACTATCAATTAATAAAGATCTAGCGTATAACTTTGCCGTAGCTAATGGGGTATCTATACCGTATACGTACCATATCGCTTCTGGTGAATCAATCAGTGAAAGCAAAATTAAAGAGCTCTTGGATCAATACGGGACATTAATTGTGAAACCTAATGCTTCATCATTATCAAGAGGACTGACACTAAATATTGATTCCATCGAGTCTCTCCGTGAGGCGCTTGAGTATGCCAGAACTATTACGCCTGAGGTAATTATTCAAGAACAAGTTAAAGGTGAGGAGGTACGGTTTGTTATCATCAACGGCCACGTTCAAGCTGCAATCCTTCGTCAAACACCTCGCTTGATTGGAAATGGCGTTTCTACGATTGCTGAACTTATAAGATCAGAGAATAAGGCACGCGAGAGATTGAAGTTCCCCTACATTGACTATCCCCAACTAGACGATACGATGATTGACCCTAGGCTATTTACAAGTGAAGATATATTGGCTACGAATGACGTGTTAGAGTTAAGCCATGCAACAATGATCAAGAATGGGTGTTCGGTTTACAATATCCTTGCTACGATTGACCCCTCGTACATACAAACGGTTGAGCGACTAAGTAGTACATTAGAGACTGCATTTGTAGTTATCGATATGTTTATATCAGATCTATACACACCACAAACAAACGATAATTATTGGTTCATTGAATTTAATACTTCTCCCGTTTTGAAATTGTTTTATGGCTGTCGAGACGGCAATATGTTTGATATAGTACCTCTACTTGTTACATTAATCGATGACTGGCTACACGCTACTAAGGATTGACTTAATAACATGAATATGATAAAATAATCAAATTGGACGTGCATATATGAAAAGCTTACCAAACCCTACTCAATCAACCGTCGTTCTTGGCTCTTTTGAAGCAGTCTCCTTGCCCCAGCTCGGTATTGTGGACGCAATTGCAAAAATCGATACGGGAGCCTATTCCGGGGCGGTGCATTGCGAAATGATTGAGGTAAAGCATCGAAAAACAGATGATAAAGCAATCCTTCGCTTTACTCCGTCGGATAATCAACACCATGTTATCGAAATGGAAAACTATACCGTCAAAAGAGTTCGAAGTTCGAATGGTATTCAAGTAAAACGATATATTATTGAAACAGATATTATTATCAGAAACACGCGTTATACTGTGGATATAGGCTTATCTAATAGATCAAATATGCAAAGAGAGGTCCTGATCGGAAGACGCTTCCTTAGACAAAATAATATGCTCGTGGATGTGCGCATAAATCAAGAATTAGACAACGACTCGGGAGAGAAATTATGAAAATAGCCATTCTATCAAATGGACCCGGTAACTATTCGACCAAACGACTCAAAGAGGTCGCGTTAAAGCGTGGTCATGAAGTAACTATTGTTAAATATCGTGACTGCTATGCCTCGATTGAAAAGAATAACCCAACCGTTAGCTATAAAGGCGAGGATCTGGGCAAGTTTGATGCAATCATTCCTCGGATTGCCGCCAATATGAGTCGTTACGGCACGGCTATCGTGCGTCAGCTTGAAATGCAAGGTACCTATACTGTCTCAAGCTCGATTGCCATTAATCGTTCACGCGATAAATTACGCAGCATGCAGCTACTTGCCAAAGCTGGAGTTGGTATTCCAAAGACGGTCGTATCGCGTAACACGACCGATATTGATGTGCTGCTAGAGCGACTGGGTGACATGCCAGTCATTATTAAGCTTGCTCGAGGAACCCATGGTAATGGGGTAGTATTAGCCGAGAGTAAAAAAGCAGCCAAGTCGGTTCTTCAGGCATTTTATCTAACTAACGAAGATGGCACTAACGTCTTATTGCAAGAATTTGTAAAAGAATCGGCCGGGACTGATATTCGAGCATTCGTGGTCGGTGGTCGGGTGGTTGCAAGTATGAAACGACAGAGTCTTGATGATGACTTTCGATCAAACCTTCATAAAGGCGGAGAAGGAACGATTGTCAAGCTGACCGACGAAGAGAATAAGATGGTCATTAAGGCCGCAAAGGCTATGGGCCTCAACGTCGCGGGTGTTGATATGATGCGGAGTGCTCGTGGACCGCTGATTTTGGAAGTGAACGCCAGTCCTGGATTCGGTATCGAGAAAGTTACCGGTCGAGACGTAGCTAGCGCGATTATTGAGTACGTTGAGCTTAATGCGAAACGCAATAACAAAAAAGATAAAATCGGCGCCTGAGTAGACACATTTATAAACTGTTATACTTATGTCTATGATAGGCAGTAAAGCAGCAAATGCAAAAGATATCCTCGTTCGGACTATTATTGCGGGTGTTCTGCTTTTGATCATTGCTGTCGTTGTGGCAGTTATATTTCCAAAGCTCCAGGGTACAAGTACGATTACATTGGGAGATGGGGTGTTTCATGCTCGAGTTGCGAAGACAGACTCCGCTCGAGTTAAGGGCCTCTCTGGAGTCGATAACTTGGCGGCTGACCAGGCTTTACTCATGATCTTTCCTGCTGCAGATAAATGGCAGATCTGGATGAAAGATATGAAGGTCCCACTCGATATCGTTTGGCTTAATCAGGATAAGAAAGTAGTCTACATCGTCAAAGACGCCTCGATCGAGGATGGGACCAATATCGTATTTACGCCAAAGTCTGAGGCAACCTATGTCCTTGAGCTTCCAGCCGGCACTGTACAACGTAAAACAATCCTGGTTGGTGCTATTGCTGTATTTGATGATAATGTCGCCCAGGGAGTAAAATAGAAGCATGCAAGTTGTAATTGTCTGTAGCCTTGTCGCGGTTCTCCTATTTGCAGCAGCCTTTGTGACGAGGCGTCGCTTTGGTCTTCTTGGGCTAGCCCTTGCTGCTGGCTCGATTCTCAGTGGCATCTGGGGGGATACGGCAAGCCTCATTGTTGGAGCAGTCGGTATCGCCAATACGCCTCTTACCAATGCTGTTACGCTTGGCATTATCGTACTTCTTCCGGCGGTGATACTTTTGTTTCATGGCCAAACGTACAAAGGTCCTCTGGGAAGGCTTATTGGTGCTGCTCTCTTTACGCTCCTCGCGCTTGCTTTCTTAATCACGCCAATGGGGGGAGTGCTTAATATAACAGGCGATGGGGCCGCTGTGTATGGCTGGCTCGTGAGCCATCAGACGCTTATTATTGGGGGTGGCTTAATTATCGCAGTGGTTGACCTTTTCTTGACAAGGCCGGCCAGCCGGAGTCACGAGAAGAGCAAGCATTGACAACCCACCCCTATAAGTGGTACATTTTTGAGAGTTGTTTTCATATAAATAACTAAACCCATACCTAATATGGGACCATAGCTCAGCTGGTTAGAGCACCTGCCTTTTAAGCAGGGTGTCGTGGGTTCAAGCCCCACTGGTCCCTCCAAATAAAGAACACCTTTTGATCGCTACCGAAGGTGTTTTTTATTTGAGAGAAGCCCAAAGCCCAATCTGTTATAATAGAAGTAAATACGAGTCAAGCCAAAGGGAGAAATCGGTATGTCAGGACACAGTAAGTGGTCAACAATTAAACGTGAAAAAGGCGCAAAAGATGCGAAGCGGGGCGCCATCTTTACCCGTCTGGGTAACCTGATCGCGATTGCGGCACGTAGCGGCGTTGATCCGACAATGAACTCGGCCCTTGCTATGGCAATTGAAAAGGCCAAACAAGCTAATATGCCCGCCGCCAATATTCAACGCGCCATTGATCGGGTAGCCGACAAAAACGCGGCCCAGCTTGAGGAGGCGACGTACGAGGCAATGGGCCCGGGCGGAGTGGCAATTATGATCGAGACGGCAACAGATAACAAGAACCGTACTTTTCCCGAGATCAAAAGTGCATTGACTAAAAATGGTGGTCGAATTGCCGATGCTGGAAGTGTGGCATTTCAGTTTACTCGTAAGGGCGTTATCCGTGTGGCTGCGACAGGCGAAGAGGCCCTCCTAAATGTGCTTGACGCTGGAGCTGAGGATGCTATCGAAGAGGACGGTGGTCTCATTGTTTATACTGACCAAAAGGATCTCGCGAAAGTCCGACAGGCTTTGCTTGATAGCGACCTTACGATCGAAGAGGCCGAACTCCAATATGTGCCGAATGGTGCGGTGGTGATTGATGACCCCGAAGTAGCGAAGAAAGTCTTCCGGATCCTTGACATCCTTGATGATATTGATGATGTCACGAATGTGCATACGAACGCCGATATTATCGTTGAACCAGCTGCGTAGCTTATACTGAAGCTATGAGAATTATCGGGATTGATCCAGGCACGGGCATTATGGGTTTTGGCGTGGTCGATATCATTAATGGCAAGATGAAGTTGGTTGATGCGGGTGTCATCACGACGCCGGCTCATACTGCCCACGATGAACGTCTGGAAGATATCTACGATAGTCTAACTGACATCATTGCTGCTTCTAAGCCTGAGTGTATGTCTATCGAAAAGCTTTTCTTTGCCCGCAACGTCACAACGGCTATGACTGTTGCAGAAGCTCGAGGTGTGGCTATCCTTGCCGGGCGCAAAGCAAAGCTGCCAATTGCTGAATATACCCCAATGCAAATTAAGCAAACATTGACTGGGTATGGTAAGGCGGATAAGAAGCAGGTTCAAGAAATGGTTCGTTTGCAACTTGGTCTAGCCGAGGTACCAAAACCCGATGACTGTGCCGATGCACTCGCTGCGGCTATTACTCACTCGTTAATGAGTCGGGCAGGTTAGAGACAATATCAAGACTGCCGTTTTCGGATAACGTTTGGGCAAGGAGCTCAGAATGAATCATAAAGGTACTCCCGACATACATGCGTGGTCGTGGGTGATAAAGTGGATTTTCTAAGCCCGGTCGAACATGGTTGAACTTTAATTGTGAACCCGGTTCGAGTGGCCTACTATATTGCTGTATTTCAAGGAAGTCATAGGAATTATGACTAAAAGTGAAAGCGCTCACTGCCTGTTCGCCAATTTTTAGACCTACTCGATAGGTCTGATCGCGGTAGCGGGCAAGCTCGTGTATAACATCTTCAAGAATTCTCTCAGCCGTTCCCAGTTCCCATTCTGCCCTTCTGAGCTGGCCAATACTGTCGGTATCTTTTTGTCGATACCAGTACCGCAAATTATCTGCAGCTTTTTGCACGTCTGGAATTCGAGGATGGTCAACAAGTTCACTCATATAGTTAGGAGTATATAGTACGGACAATAATTCGTAAAACATAACCGACATGTGTGGAGCCGGGGTTGTAGCCTACCCCTTCGATACTTGATCGGGCAGGGTAGAGACAATCTCAAGTCGACCACCCTGGGCTAAGGTGGTGGCCAGCAGTTCGCTATGAATAGAGCGATAGTCGCCCACGTATAGTCGAGGTAGCCTATGATATTCGGGGTTTACGACATGGTCATGGGCATAGGTAAGGGCCACGCGGCTTGAGGCGCGATGAATATCTCTATCTTTGCCCGGAGTGACACTCGCCGTATAGGCGTGGCTCTTAAAGAGGAATGTTGAAAGTGCCGTGTGTCCAACGTAGAGGTAAATGCTTAGTTCCTGACTCTGGTGGGCGAGTTCAAGGGCGTGGCCAAGTCGTTCGTCGGCAATATCGAGAAGCTCAGCACCAAATTCTTCGTCTTCGGATTGAACGCCGTACCAGTGATCGAGGCTCGTAACGGCATGAGTGACCATGTCCGTGATATCATGTTCAAAATTGTTGTTCATCTCTCCAAGTATACCAAGTGCTTTATAAAATAGACTACTACGTATTAACTACGCAGCTGCTATCCATGCCGTACCGTTATAGACGAAGGTATTTGTCACAGTTGAAGGAGACTTGGCTGCGAGGATAATAGGAGACATTGCTTCGGCGAGCCGGGGGGTAATATCATTAACGTTTGCGTATCCGTAAGGATGAGTTCCGTCACTCGAGTCGGCCGCTACCCACCAACCTGTTGTGTCGATCCAGTGAACTCGTGTGGGTGTTGTGCAGGCAGCGATAGCTGCTTGGATAGCCGTTGCCTTAGATCCTTTAAGGGCTCGGATAAGAAAAATAGGACAGGTAGCCGGGGTGGCGGCTAACATCGCATTGAGTAATGAGACTGCGGCGGCAGTGACTGTTGCATCGTCGGTGCTATCATTTGTCCCGGGCATTGTCGCCATAAAATCTGGGGGAATGGTTGTAAAATCAACGAGTTCGCCATCCCAAAGCTGATTCCAGATTGTGCCAAAAACAGGCACGCCACCATCACCGGTTTGGGTGAGTCCTACCCCTCCAAAGCCGTGGACCCCTATATCAGCACCAAGGTTATCTCCAAGGCCATATGCCCAGCCATAGCGGGCGTCATTTGCCGTAGCCGCTCCTGCTAGAATTCCCATCGCAAGAGAATCCCCAAGTGCATAGCCGTGTAATGCTCGAGCCTGGACCTTGCGGGTATTAATAGCTGTGGTTGACGAGAAGCCGGCAAATTGAATCACACCGTTTGGGGGGGCTGGCCAGATTGGTGTGACGCCTCCGCGCACGGCAATAATAATCTCAACAGTATGCACAGGCCATGATGTGTCCAGTGTTAAGGCGTAGGATGTACCACTGACTGTTAAGCGAGTCCATGTGCCCGCATCAACTCGATAGACAATGGCACCGTGTGTGCTCGCAAGGTTCGTCTGATCAAAAAGCATTGTCAAATCAGCTGGGCTACCTTCGATAGTTGCCTTGAGATACGCACCTGAGCACATTGACGAGGCCTTCGTGGCTTCAAGCTTCCATGTGTACGGAGAGTAGAGAATATTAACATCGTTGGGCGCAATAGTGCTCATATCTGATACCATCTATCTTTTGTTAGCATATCAGTCGGAGTACTCAGTCCAACATACGTGACTGCTCCGCCCGCGACAGAAGGTCGAGGCGGATAGCCCGTTCCGGGTACATAACTCGAAAGGTCAGTTTGTAAAGGCGCAATTACTCGGGTGGTTGCATCCCACGTATAAGGACGAGTCGGTACGACAAAGTTTCCAGCTACATAGCGACTTGTTGTGCCAAAGGAAACCCGTAGATTCCCGAGCAGGGCCGTATTAGCAGCGGAACCGCCTGAGGTAAAGCGACCACCCACTGACCAACCGGGCCAGACAGGAGTGGATGAATTAGCAATAGTGCTAGCGACCTGTATACCATCAATCCAGATGCCAACCAGACCGGTTGAGACACCGGCAATTCTGTTTAAGGCGATCGCGATATGGTGCTTTGTGCCATTGTAGAGATTCGGACCAAAGGTGGTGGTATCAGTATTATAGTAAATGAGGCCAGCTGGCGTTATGCCAATCCACCTATTCGAAAAGTCGAGTAGAACGACATCGCCTGTTCGGGCGATAGCCTGGGTGAAGTCAAATTCAAATGTATAAACGCCAGTGATATCGCTTGGTTGAGGGTTTTGAGTGAGATTTGCGCCTTTCTCGCCAGTCGCATAAGTTGGGGTGCCAAAGAGCGCCGTCAATGTGCCTGTCGTGTAAGCAAGTCCGCTACCTTGTACGAGTGTGATTCCCACGCTTTTATTAGCAAGTGCGGCTGTGACGGCCGCCGTAACAGCCGATGAGATCTTTACATCAACTGCTGCAGATGGGATGCCCGGGACATCAAGTACGCCCATTAAATACTTATCGCAATCTGTGGAGCATTTGTGGGGTAGTCCACCCTAAGCTCAACTAACCCTCGGCCAGTAAGGGTGATAGTTGTGCTAGTAATGCCGACAAATACTCTACTCATAATATCTCTACTTATTTATAAAGCATGAGAAGGATGTTAGCAAGGGAGTGATGGTACATTTAACATGCAGATCCTCTTTTCGTGCAGTGACATAGGGGTACTATAAGAAACTGGGAGATTATGAGATAATAAGTCATATGATAGCGCATGTCTTTGGAGTAGTGGCCGAAAAATTTAACTCTGCCGTCATTGTTGACGTCCAGGGGATTGGCTATGAAATCCAGGTGCCCGCTGGTGATTTTGATTCAGCATTGCTGGGGCAAGAGATTAAATTTTATACCTATCACCATATTCGCGAACAATCACAGGAGTTGTTTGGTTTCAGTAGTCTGGCAGCTAAAAAGCTTTTTGAACTTCTTATTACCGTGCAAGGCGTGGGGCCAAAAGCGGCCCTCGCTATCTTATCCCTTGGAGATAGTGAACAGGTGCGCAATGCGATTGCTAACAGCGACAGCGCCTACATTACTAAGGCGAGCGGTGTCGGCAAAAAGACGGCCGAGCGCGTGGCGGTTGATCTATCTGATAAGGTTGGTTTAGCTCTACGAACGGACGTTAACTCGTTTGGCCTATCTCACCCAATCGCAACAAACGACGAGGCGCTTGAGGCTCTGATGGCGCTCGGCTATACCTTAAATGATGCCAGTAAAGCGCTTGAGGGTATCTCGACTGAACTTTCAACTGCTGATCGCGTTACACAAGCGTTACGAGGATAACAATGGCAATCGAACGAATTATTGATACGACTATCCACGACGAAGATACCGACGAACAGTTGATTGAAGTCAGTCTTCGTCCCACAACGTTTGCCGATTATACTGGTCAAGAACGGTTAAAGTTGAATTTGAAGCTGGCTATTGACGCGGCGAAGAAACGAAGCGAACCAATTGATCATATTTTGCTGTATGGTCCTCCGGGGCTTGGTAAGACCACTATGGCGACGGTCATTGCCCACGAGATGGGTACAAACATTCGTATTACGTCCGGGTCGGCAATTGAGCGAGCTGGAGACCTGGCGAGTATTCTCACCAACCTCAGTGATGGCGACGTGCTCTTCATTGATGAGATCCACCGCCTGGGCCGAACTGTCGAAGAGGTGCTCTATAGTGCCATGGAAGACTTTAAGCTCGATATTATGATTGGCAAAGGCCCAGCTGCTCGCAGTGTTCGTTTGGATTTACCAAAATTTACGGTCATTGGTGCAACGACTCGAACGGGAGCCTTATCGGCACCGCTGCGTGATCGCTTTGGCTTGATTCATCGTCTTGAATTCTATACGACCGAAGAGATAGCTCAAATCATCACTCGAGCTTCAGGTATTCTTAATAGTCAAATTCATCCCGAGGCCGCCTTAATGCTCTCGACGAGGGCTCGTCTGACACCCCGAATCGCGAACCGACTCCTGCGGCGAGTACGTGATTACGCCGATGTGAATGGTGACGGTATGATTGATACAGCCATCACCACGGCCGCATTGCAACTTCTTGAGATCGATGAACTTGGCCTCGATCCCGGTGATCGAAACCTCTTAGGGAGTATGATCGAGAACTACGGAACGAATCCGGTCGGCCTTAACACCATCGCAGCCTTAACGGGTGATGAAGCTACCACGATTGAAGATTTCTATGAGCCCTATCTTCTCCAGATTGGTTTTATTGAGCGGACCCCTCGTGGTCGCCGGGTGACCGCGAAAGGCTATAAACACTTAGGAAAAACTTATGATGAGACGCAGTAAAGTTGGTATACTAGGGCTATGAATCCTGATGAGCCAACGACTGAGTATGATCGCCCTGTTGCGTATGACGTGGATGGTCAACCACTCTATGCCCACCCGGCTAAAGTAGTAGCGGAGCCACAGCCAGTCACGCAACCTTCTGAAGTCCAACCTTCTCGTCCGGCAGCCCCAACGGTCGACATTGCTACCCACGCTAAACACCAGAAGGCCACCGAGCTATACCCAACACTCAACCTCAGCGAGGACGAATACGTGATTTCAGAAATACGTCGTCATCCCGTTGGGCTACTTCTTCCGCTCGCGTTAGGTATTATCCTTGCCGCTTTAGCCCTATCGGCTTTATTTAACTACGATATCGTCGTACAACTCTTTCATTTAACTGGCTCCCTTGCTGATGTATCATTTGCAGCCGTTCCACTCCTGCTCTTTATTCTCTTGGTCTTCCTCGGTACCTATATTGCCTACGTCGTCTATACGGGCAACCGTTTTTACCTGACAAATGAAAGCGTTATCCAAGATATTCAACTTGGCTTGTTTAATCATCGTCAGCAATCTATTAGCCTTGGAAGTGTGGAAGATGCCAGCTATACCCAAAATGGACTGATTCAACAAATGCTTGGCTATGGCACAATTCGCCTCAGCACAGTCGGGGATGAGAATACCTACACTTTCATTTATGTCGCTCAACCGGGTGAACACATCGCCGAACTCAATGATGCCGTTGAGTCATTTAAAAATGGTCGCCTCGTGGACCGAAGCTAGTCACGGTATAGAGTAATAGTAATTAGTTATGCTGGCTGGTTTTGACAAAGTCAGCTTCATTTTCAAGGGTTGTGCGGAGTGTATAGCTCTTGCAGACGTTGTTGGTACAGTTAGTGGGGGTATAACTATAATCGCTACCAGCGGTGCCAAGAGCGATGCCATCAGGGTCATTAAACTGGGCCGGGTCAACGGATGGGAGGGTGGTGGCGTCAATCGTGCTTGGGTACGCCTGATGAGCTGGATAGTAGACCTCTTCAAGGGAGTAGTACATGGCGTTGATCGCTGTCTTGCGTTGAGTATCGCGGGCAGTCACTTCCACGGCATTCTTTTGGACAAAAAAGATAATACTGGCGGCTCCTAGAAGGAGTACGACAAAGATAATTTCAATAACCGTAAAACCGCGCGAACGTTTGCTCATTGGCTTCATTATAGCAAATTACACCAAAATCTTATACAATAATAGATAGTTCTAAAGAGAGGGATTAATATGGCAGCAAAGAAAACGACGAAAGACCCACTATCTGAAAAGCCTACTGCAAGTGAAGGTAAATTAAAGGCTCTGGGCCTAGCTCAAGAGCAAATCAATAAAGCCTTTGGCGACGGCGCGATTCGCCGTCTTGGAGATACTTCGACTGTCAACGTCGAACTGGTGAGCAGTGGCTCACTTAGTCTTGACCTTGCGCTAGGGGGAGGCTATCCAAAAGGACGTATCCTTGAAATCTATGGACCGGAGTCTTCTGGTAAAACGACCCTCACCTTACATGCTATTGCTGAAGTCCAGCGTTTAGGTGGTACGGCGGCCTTTATCGATGCAGAGCACGCGCTTGATCCAGCCTACGCCAAGCGGCTCGGTGTCGATACGGACAATCTGCTCGTATCTCAGCCGGATAATGGTGAACAGGCGCTTGAAATTGCCGAAACTTTGGTTCGGTCAAATGCGGTCGATCTTGTCGTGATTGACTCAGTAGCTGCCTTGGTACCACAAGCTGAAATTGATGGTGACATGGGCGATAGCCACATGGGCCTCCAAGCACGACTCATGAGTCAGGCGCTACGCAAACTAACGGGAATCATCAATAAAAGTCACACGACAGTTATCTTCATTAATCAAATTCGTATGAAGATTGGGGTAATGTTTGGTAATCCCGAAACTACGACTGGTGGAAATGCCCTGAAGTTTTACGCGTCAGTCCGACTTGATATTCGTCGAACTGGTCAGATTAAAAATGGCGAAGAGATTATCGGTAATCGTACGAAGGTGAAAGTTGTCAAGAATAAGATTGCGCCACCTTTCCGGGTAGCAGAATTTGACATCATGTACAACGAAGGTATTTCAAAAACGGGCGATGTGCTCGATCTCGCGGTGCTTCATAATATTGTTGGTAAATCAGGTGCATGGTTTGATTATGGCGATGCAAAGATCGGCCAGGGCCGTGAAGCAAGTAAGCAATTCTTAAAAGAGAACCCAGAAATCCTTGCTGAAATTGAAGCCAAGGTTCGAGCTAAGGTCGCTGAAGAAGCTGCCTAGGTAGCGGCGCGTGCATGAAGATTACCTCGATTAGTATCCAAGCTCGTAATCCTAATCGAGTCAACGTATCGGTTGAGGGGGTGTATCGGTTTAGTCTCGATGTATATCAAGTTGCAGAACTAGGACTTCGTACCGGCAAAGAATTCGATGAGTCTGAGCTTCAGACGCTTGAGCAAGAGAGCCAATTCGGGAAAGTGTACGGTCGTGCACTGGAATACTGCTTGATGCGGCCTCATAGTGCCAAAGAAGTCCGCGAGTATCTCTATCGTAAGACTCGTCCCGCGCGCACGAAGACTGGCGAGTTGCGGCCAGGTGTCTCGAGTGAAATAACGACACGGGTATTTGAGCGATTGGTAGAAAAAGGGTACGTTGATGATACTAAATTTGCCCGGTATTGGGTTGAAAATCGTTCACTAACGAAAGGAGTAAGTTCTCGTAAACTCCAAAGTGAACTCGCGAGTAAGGGCGTGGACCGGGTAATTATTGAAAATGCGCTGCATGAAACCGAACGCAACAATCAAGAGGAGCTTGCCAAGATTATCCGTAAAAAGCAGTCTCATTATCCTGAACCGCAGAAATTTATGGCCTATCTCGCTCGCCAAGGTTTTAGCTACGATGATATCAAAGCTGCACTCAACGTTGAGAGTGACTAATGTTCGGACGAGGTAGTGTTTTCGACTTGCGGTGAATTTTGTCGGAAGGGATTTGAGTAGCTTAATGTTGCCGCTGGTCGTGTAACGGTCTCAAGCTTCTTGGCGGTAGTACGGACGATGACTTGTCGGTCGTTAATCTCGATAATCTGGGATCGATCAACCAATAGCGTCGTTTCGGTCAGGCTTTTGAAGACACCACGCTTCACGTGGAGCTTCTGAATAATGAAGCTATCAGTATCAAAGCTATATTCTTCAATCTTGCCGAGTTTATGTTTCGTCTCATCAATCACGGCTTTTCCAATCAGGGTAAAGCTAAGATCGTAGAGTTTGTGAATGCTAATGACATCTTCGACGCCAATAAACTCATCACTACTGTCAATAATCATGCCAATGGTACTAAGTTCACGAACGTCGGCAATACGTAGGAAAGAGGGGTGCTCATCAAGCATAGGTCCCTCAACTTCATAGGCCATGATCTTTAAGTTAGCTGGATCAATAAGGGGAGCTTTCGTTTCAGCGAGTCGTGTACCCGTCTGAAGGCTCATGATGGGGGTGCCGATAAGGCGTGATCCAAGTAAAAGCATATTCCTAGTATAAGCGTTTTATGCCCTGGCGCCAACTATTCTGAAAATGGGTTAATGCGGCCAGTCGGCAGGGTAATATTCCCGGTACTGCTGGTACTTGGTGTGAGGCTATCAAGCTGATCAATGGTGGTCTGGTCAAAACTGGTGAGGCTTAAATCAGACACGTAGCCCGTATCGGTAGACGATTGTTCCAGGATAGTATTGAGCATCAAGACAGCTACGGCAAGGCCGCCTGAGATAACGACAATAAGCAACGTAAAATTAATTCGTCGGAGGAATTTGCCAATTGGTTTAAAAACTTGGGAGACAGTAATATTTTTCATAGCTTCCTATTGAGTATATACCGCTATTGTTAATGTGTCAGTGGTGACCATATCTGAACTTGCACCAGCTGTCGGAGAACGGCTTAAGTTAATTGTCGCTATCTGCATCTTTGGCAAGTTATGCTCAATGGCAGTAATAAACTTGAGAAGCCGCGTATAGGAAACGGGACTCACCAGTGAAACGGTCACCGTCTGGAAGGCAGAGCTAAGTGCACTTGCAGAGGCGGCAGGGGTCGTGGCTGCTGTTGTGGCCGTTGTGGCTGGGGCGGCAAATGCATAATTTTGGATCTCCACACCAGTTAAGTTGGCATACGTATCGATGTCGTTGATGACTTGTGTCTGATACCCATCTCGCGTGGAGGCAATTGCACTCGCTTTAGCTTGGGCGCCCTGTTGGTCACTCAGCTCTTCTTGAACTTTCTGGAGGCTTTGAACATTTTCGGCCGTAGCCTTTGAATCGGCGATCGTATGACTGACATCGATCGCGAATCGCTTGAGTTGCATCTGCGTAAAATAAAAGCCTACGCCGACAAGAAGCGCGAGGATAATAACAAGCGTAACGAGAAGGCCCCGTAATTTAGTTGCCGTCATCTTTGATTTTTTCATTGGGTTACCACCGCCGTGGCTGCGGCTTTATTAATAACGACGCTAATTGAGACGGCTGTTGGGTAGCCCGTGCTATCTCCCGGTGTTGTTGCGAGCGAAACTAAGCTTACATCTGAGAATAGTTGTGAGTTTTGGAAGTTTTGCTTTAGCGCCAAAGCATCTTTGTTTGTACGGGCATGGGCAAGCAGAGTAATAGGAGCACCGAAAGTTGCCGAACTCAGGTTTAAATTATCGAGCACAACACCACTTGGTACGACTCGAGCAATACCAGTTAAAACATTTGAGTACGAGACGGATTGATCAATCACCGACTTAGCAGTTGAGAGACTTGCGCGAAAACTAGCGATCTGAGTTTGGACTGCGCCGTACGCCCCCGCCTTTGATTCGTTCGCGGCAGTTAGTGCTTTCGCACTCTCTTGGGTGTTTAAAAGCACTACGTACACAGCGCCAGATATAGCTGCCAAAAATAGCGCAGCCAGGCCAATCACGATAAAATAGCGCATTAGGACAACGTTCATTCGGGCGGCCCGGATTTGCTTCTTGGCATCATAGGGAAGAAGGTTGATCATTTCCAAATACCCCGTGGTGGTACCAGCGCCAGCCCCGCAACCGTAATATAGCGAGAACGAAACTGTTTAGCAGGTTCTGGTAATTTACCAAAGTCTAGTTTTTGCCACGGGCTAGCCACACGAGCTGGCATAACAAGCTCATTTGTAAAGTATTCACCAATGCCGGGCGTATTACTACCGCTACCTACAACTAACAATTGTTCAATCTTATGGTCTTCATTCAAACGCTCAGCGTAATAACGCATTACCCGACGAGTCTCCACAATGATTCGTTTGAGGCTTGGCTCAATGGCAGAGCGAATCTTTTCTTGACGGGGGCCCGCGTTCAGACCGTTTAATACTTTCAGCTGGTGGGCGTTTTCGAGTGTTACGTTTAGCTTTTTGGCGATATCGAGAGTAAAGGTGTTGCCCCCAATGGCAAGACCACCAGTCACGCGAATCGTGCCACCCTCTAAGATAGCAATGTCGGTGCTGGCTGGTCCAATGTCAACGATGACGCTCAGCAGGTGGCCGTCTTCGGTACTCGTTAAGAGACGACCGACGGCGCTCATACCAGGTTCAACCATTGTTACGACAAGACCAGCACTTTCGGCGGCCTCGATACTCTTATCGACAATTGTGCGCGACACTGCACTCATCAGAACCGTCAAATTCTTTTTGTCTCGTTCAACAATTTCCTGATCAATATATAAGGTGGCAGAGGGGATGGGGATGTATTGATCCGCCTCAATCTCAACAGCATCCTTGAGAGTGCGCTCGGCACTGACGGGCAGCATAAACGTTCGAGAATAGCTTCGCGCTGTTGGAATACCCATAACCACATGATTACTGGGTAATGAGCCGACAATCTTCTCCTTAAAGAGGAGGCGAATATTATCTGCTACATAGGTGCTGGTACCCTCGAGTGACTCCTTGACCTTAACGGGATCAAGGTCAATTGAACCATACCCAAGCACAAGCCAGCGCTTAACGTCAATAGCCATGGCTTTAATACCAGTGTTACTGATGTCAAGTCCAATAATTGGTTTGTCTCTATAGAATAATTTTGCCATGATGCCCACTGGTGCTTTTGCTTATAATTATAGCATGAGCATCATGGGTAATCTATGCTTACTTCACGTTCTGGGCAAGGCTTGCAATTGGCAACATAACGCTGGCTGCGATAAGCCCTACCATGGTTCCCATTAGTACGATCATAACTGGTTCAATAATTGAGCTAAGGCTATCGATAGCTACGTCAACCTCTTCTTCGTAGAAGTCGGCTACCTTAATTAGCACGCTATCGGTTTGTCCCGTTTCTTCACCGACGGAAAGCATTTGCGAGACAATGGGGGGAAACAGGGGATTAACTTCAATGACACTGGAAAGTGTTTTGCCGTTTTTGACTTGTCTGGCGGCGTCTTGGAGTGCTTCTTCAAAGACGACATTTCCCAGTGCACGAGAGGTAACATCGAGGGCTTCTAGGACGGGGACGCCTGCGCCCATGAGGGCCGAGAAGGTCCGAGCAAAGCGTGCCACAGCCACCTTTTTAATAATCGTGCTGATACCGGGTAGTCTCAGGACTAAATGGTGAAATTGGCTACGCCCTTTGGCGGTTTTAAGGTAGCGTCTGACACCATAAATAATGGCGAGAATACCCGGAATGACGAGCCACCAGAAGTGGGTCAGGAAACCACTAATAGCAAGCATGCCAAGAGTCAGGCCCGGCAGCTTCGCATCTGGCCCGCCCATATCAGTGAGGATCTTACCGATTTGAGGGATGACAAAGATCATCAGCCCAAAGAAGGCAAGGA
This sequence comes from Candidatus Saccharimonadota bacterium, assembly GCA_015655045.1. Lineage (GTDB taxonomy): Bacteria > Patescibacteriota > Saccharimonadia > Saccharimonadales > Saccharimonadaceae > UBA1547. The sequence continues at coordinate 163,426 of JAATFU010000005.1, read as the reverse complement.
TGGTAATGGAAACTAATACCAGCGGGTAGGTCATGGCGCCTTTGATTTTTTTACGAATTGAGGCGCTATTTTCTTGCTGGGCGGCAAGTCGTTTTAAGATTTCGTCCAAGATTCCACCCGATTCACCCGCTTTCACCATATTGATATAAATATCGCTAAACGTAGTAGGGTGTTTGGCGAGTGCTCCACCAAGTGAGGCACCGCCTTCGACATCTTTAATCACTGAACTCAGTACCGTTTTAAGCGCTACACTCTCGGTGTGACTACTGAGTGAGGTGAGGGAACGAAGGAGTGGTACGCCCGCTCCTACCATTGCCGCTAACTCACGGGTGAACATAACCATATGTTCGGTTTTTACCTTGTTTTGATTGAATAGATTGCCAAAGCTAAGGCCACTCAGCCCTGAGGAGCCCTCTTTGATACTAATGGGTCGCAGGCCCTGTTTCACAAGAGCAGCGATGACGGACGCTCGATCGGTTGAGTCGAGCGAGCCTGTTATGGAGCCACCTTTATTATCTGTCGCAATATAGAGAAATGAGGTCATAGCTATTCCTTACTGACCCTCAAGACTTCTTCGATTGTTGTTTCACCACGGAGCGCCTTAATAAGACCGTCAGTCTGCATAGTAACCATACCCTCAGTGGTTGCCTGCTTTTGGATTTGGCTACTGTTAGCATTGCTCATAATAAGCTGTTGAATCGCTGGGGTGTTTGCGAGCACTTCATACACCCCAATACGACCTTTGTAACCACCAAGTGCCCCATCGTCGTTACTAGAAGGATCGGCTCGCCAAATGGTATTGATCCCATGTTCATCGGTACTTAAAGGCGTATCACCCCCTAGCCCTTCCGACGCAGCTTGCTTTTCAAGTTCGTGAATGTAGGAAAAATCTTGGCCCGGCTGGAGGTTAAACAGTTGGGTGATAGCCTGTTTCTCTTGCTCGGTCGGTGTGTAACTCTTGCGCGTTGCTCTCTCAAGGCGTCGTACAAGACGCTGGCCGACGACAGCTTTGATAGTACTGGCGATTAAGAACGGCTCAATGTTCATATCGAGTAAACGTGGCAGTGACGTGGCAGCATTATTGGTGTGGAGGGTACTAAAGACCAAGTGCCCCGTTAGTGCGGCTTGAATGCCAAGGTCGGCTGTCTCGCTATCACGGATTTCCCCGATCATAATAATGTTTGGATCTTGACGAAGGAGGGCGCGTAAACCGTTGGCGAAAGTCATACCGGCCTTTGGATTCGTTTGGGTTTGATTAACACCGGGAATCTTATATTCAATCGGGTCTTCGATGGTTGAAATATTAACGTCTGGCGTGTTGAGAAGCGTGAGGACGCTAAACAAACTCGTGGATTTTCCGCTTCCGGTCGGGCCTGTAATGAGTACCATGCCGTTAGGCTCGGTCATAACTTCATTCATAATGGTAAGTGACCTGCCCCAGTAGCCCAGTGACTTTAAACTCACTGCCTGGTTAGATTCATCAAGGATACGCATCACGGTCTTCTCCCCATCTGAAACAGGGATAGTACTGACACGCAGAGCATACTGCTTGCCCGCGACATTAATCTTAAATCGGCCATCTTGGGGTACGCGTCGTTCGTCGATCTTAAGGTTTGAGAGAATTTTAATACGACTAATAAGGGCGTTTAGGACGCTACGAGGTAGGCGGTTGACTTCCTTTAAGACTCCATCGATACGGTATCGAATCTGGACAAAATCCTCGCGTGGTTCAATGTGAATATCACTGGCATGGGATCGAATAGCGTATTCGAGCAAGAGGTTAATGGTTTGTGCAATTGGTGAGTCCTCGGCAATATCCTGCTCGGTGATGGTTTGAGCCTGAACGTCATCGGCACGTTGGATCTCGATGACTTCGTTGAGCTCTTTGTTAACATCTCCGCGGTAGTTTTCAAGGGCCGCCAGAATGTTATCTCGAGGTGCAATGTAAATTTTGGTATTGGTACCAATCTCTTTTTCGATGAAGTTGACAGCCTGGACATCATCAGGGTCTTCCATGGCGAGATGATACACGCCCGCGTCGTCGATTTTAAAGAGCACCGCATTGTATTGTCTCGCCACCCGTTCAGGGATCTTATTTAAGATATCTGAGGGAATATCGCGGGGATCAAGTTCGATAAAGGGAATCTGAGCGTATTCGGCGAAGGCCTTGATAAGAGCGGTTTCATCAATAATGTGACCTTCGATGACTAGATCTTTTAAGGGGCGTCTCGAAGTCACGCCCTCTTCTTTAAGCGTGTTGATTTGCTCAACAGTAGCCACACCACTGCGTAAGAGCAATTTTTCGATCGTCTCATCTGAAATACGCATACTGCTTACGCTCTATTGTAGTTGACGAGACTCAAATACGCCAGATGATATATACTATAGAATACATGAATATTCAGATTACCGGTGTCAAAGATATGACTGACTTTGGAGCACGTCTCGGCGGTCTGCTAGTTGGTGGAGTGATTATCGAATTGGTGGGTGACGTGGGGGCTGGAAAGACGACCCTTGCTAAGGGTATCGCTCTCGGGCTTGGCATTGATGAGGATGTTCAAAGCCCGAGCTTTACGATTAGCCGTGTCTATACGGGACGAGAGGGCTTGCGGATGGCCCATTATGATTTCTATCGCTTGAACGACCCAGGTATCATGAAGGCTGAACTTGCTGAAGTAGTCGCTGATCCTCAAACTATTACTCTGATTGAGTGGGCTGAGCTCGTGGGTGATACTCTTCCGGCCGATCGCCTCACAATTCGTATTACGCCGATAACTGAGACTGAGCGTCAACTCGATATAACAAGTGGTGGCTCTCGAGCTCAATGGGTGGAGAAACAACTATGATTCTCTTACTCGATACGAGTACCCCGATCTGTTACGTCACGCTCGTCGATGGTGCGCGGCGCTTCACCGAACATTGGCAAGCCGATCGGAGCCTCGCTCAAGGATTATTGCGTTATCTTGATACTACGCTTACCCAGTATGGATATGCCTGGCACGACATTACTGGTTTAGGGGCATATCAAGGCCCCGGTAGTTTTACGGGTCTTCGAATTGGCTTAACGGTTTTTAATACGATTGCCGATAGTGAACAGATACCTATTGTAGGTGGGCAAGGTGAGCATTGGCAAACAGGGGTGCTCGACAGACTAGCTCGTGGTGAAAACGACAAACTCGTGATGCCCTTTTATGGGAGCGATGCACATATTACGCAACCACGTAAGTAATGTAAACGAGCAGTTAGTGGCTGCCAAAGCGATCTCCTAGGCAGGATGAGAGGAGGTGGAGGCAAGCGAATTGGCTGCCGCAATCACTATAGGCAATGTAATATAGACGGTCACGTTAATATCGTCGGTCGACTCAAGCCATAGGCGGCCACCGTGTTGTTCGATAATACTTCGAGCAAGGAATAGCCCCATGCCAGCCCCACTGATTGTATTACGGAATTTGTTACTTGGGTTATAGAAGCCATCGAACACATGATCAAGTTGTTTCTTAGGAACGTGAGCACCTTCATGACGAATTTGGATGAGGTGCTGTCGATCCTTCTGAGAATATATAAAGAGTAGTTTATGTCCGTGACTTGCATAATTAATACTACTGGCTATCAAATTACTAAAGACTCGACGGAGTTGGGAATCATTGCCGTGGGTAATAATGTGAACTGGCCACGAAGTGTCGAACTGTAACTGAATATCTTCAGCCTGGGCGGCTTCGGTCTGCGCCTTGATTGTTTCTTGAACGACCGGCACTACATCGAGTGATACCATACTCATCGTAGTTGGCTGTTCGTTCCCAATGTCGGCAAGTTGGAGTATGTCTTCAATACTCTTTTGGAGACGGAGAGTACTCTCGCGCATAACTTGGAGCAATTTCTGTTGCGATTCATTGAGGCCACCCAGAAGTAACTGTTCCTCACCCCAGCGAATGCCTTCTAGCGGCTCTTGCAGTTCATGCGAGGCAATAGCTGAGAGCTCAATCTGAAAACGTAATGCCTCAAGTCGACGACGACGCCCAGCGTCATAGAAAGCGACCGCCGTTGACACGGCAATCGCGATTAGCAGTGGACTTGACCCAATACCGAGGATAACTGAGGCGTAACTTGTAATCGGCACGTCCACACCCATGATCGCAACGACAGTGCCGTTTGCATCTACGATCGGAGTAAGTGCCGAAAACCAGGTACCGTATGCATCATGGACTGGTCCTTCGACAAAAGATTTCTTGTTGTCAAAAAGAGCTTTGAGAGCTGGAGTAGCTTCTGGGTAGTACGAATGACGGGCTGAGTAGACAGGGCTAGTACTCGGCTCGGAGTCGGCCAAGAAGTAGACTTTGTCATTCTCTTTGTCCATGATATAGACAAAGCGAGTCTCGGTATAGACCTGCTTGAGGGAGCTGAGTTTTGCCTTGACCTTCTGGTAGGGGACTTGGCTATCAGGTAGGGTAGTATTCTTTAGTTGAACAATGTCAGCCGGGTCAACGCTTTGAACAAACGAGTTTACTCGTTGAACAAGCAGGCTTGTGTAGAAGCGGCCAAGTAAGAATGCCGTCGCTGCACTCAGTACAAAGCCAATGAGTAAGATAATGATAATTTTGCGAGGTGTCGAAAGGAAAGTAAATTTATTGCTTGAAGATTTTACGGTACGGTTTGACATAGTACGACTAGCCCCTTATTTACTTGTTCTTCCTAGTATACGGGTAATCAATTAAATTACTATTAACATAAGCATCTTTCATTCTAAGACGTAAGATTTATTTCATAATCTCTTAATGACTTGCAGCTCAGATATAAAAGGCGCTACAATAAAAATAAGTTTACTATTGTAAACTTCTGAAAACTTTTTGAAACCGACGCGTTTGACCGCTTGAACATTTGATAGACACTCATTTCTTTGTACCGCATCATTGCCAAAGAGGTCATTGCGAGGAAAGGAACATATTATGATACCAGGTATTATTGCCGCCATTGTGGGGCTGCTTGTTGGTGGGACAGGTACTATTGTCTATGACAGGCGTCGAGCCGCAAGCGGAAAGCTGAAGGCCGAGAAAGAGGTTGCTAGCGCGAAAACAAAAGCGAGTGACATTATCCTCAAAGCTAAAGACGAAGCACTCGAGCTCGAGACGGAGCGACGTAAAGAATGGAAGCGAACTGAAGATCGTTTGGCAGAGCGCGAAACAACACTCGATAAGAAATTTGATGATCTTGATAAGCGAGCTGATAAGTTACGTGCTCAAGAAGATGAGGCCGAAGCATTAAAAGGCGAAATTCGGGCAATTCGCGTCAAGCAACAGGATAAGCTTGAAAAGATTGCGAAGCTGAGCAAAAAAGAAGCCGAGGAACATCTGATGAAGATGACGGAACGTGATATTCGGCAAGACCTAGTCGGGCTTATTACAAAGCTACAAAAAGATGCTATGGATGACGTTGAAGAGCACGCACAGACTATTCTTGTGACTGCCATGGAGCGCATGAGTAGCGAGGTGACCGCCGAACGAACCGTGACCGCACTTCGTCTTACCGATGATGAGATGAAGGGACGTATTATCGGCAAAGAGGGGCGCAACATTCAAGCTTTGCAACGAGCCACTGGTGTCGACATCTTAGTTGACGATACGCCAGGCATGATTATCCTCAGTAGCTTTGATCCAATGCGTCGGCAAGTTGCCCGCGAAGCACTCGAGATGCTCATGAAAGATGGTCGAATTCATCCCGGACGGATCGAAGAAGTTGTCGTGAAGGCCGAGAAGGAAATTGAGAAACAGGTCATGCGGGCTGGTGAAGATGCTGCGCGTGAAGTGGGGGTTGTCGGCATTCCTAAAGAAATGCTTCACCTACTCGGAGAATTGAAGTTTCGCACGAGTTATGGTCAAAATGTCCTTATGCATAGTACTGAAATGGCTCATATGGCAGGGTTGATTGCTGAAGAAATTGGTGCCGATGTACGTATTACAAAGATTGCCACCCTTCTTCACGACGTGGGCAAGGCAGTGACGCATAAAATTGAAGGCAAGCATCACCACATTGGCGCAGAATTAGCACGGAAATATGGTATGGATGAGCGCATCGTTCACGCAATCGAAGCTCACCATGACGATATTGAGGCCACAACACCAGAGGCTTTAATTGTGCGTGTCTGTGATGCGCTCTCGGCGGCTCGTCCAGGTGCCCGTAATATTAGTGCAGAGAACTTCGTTGAACGTATGCGTGAACTTGAAAATATCGCTCTGAGTTTTAATGGTATCGACAAAGCCTATGCAATTAGCGCTGGTCGTGAAGTCCGGGTGATTGTGAGTCCGAAGGCAATCGATGATCTTAGTGCCATTAAGCTTGCTCGTGATATCGCGACAAAGATTGAAAGCACGATGCAGTACCCTGGGACTATTAAGGTTAACGTGATTCGTGAGACTCGAGCAATTGAATTTGCTAAGTAAGAGTAATATCAACCGTAAGGGCCCGATGGTCCGATAAACTATCACCTGAAATAAACATATCTCGAAAGACGTCGTGTTTAGGAATAAGGATGTAATCATTACGCTTAGCCATCTGAGGGTAAGAGATATACGGAATGGTCGCGGAGGTTGTATATTCATCCTGCCAGAGTGGGGCTGAAGCATCGAGACTATCCAAATTAAAATCACCAGCAATGAGTCGAGTTTCCTGGCGACCTCTGAGGATAGATAGCGTCTCTTCGAGGTGAGCTGTCGCAAAGTCTTCAACGTCGGTAATAGAGAAGTGAATATTGGCTAGCTTAATTATTTGATCACCCATCACCACATCTACCAGTTGGATGATGCGGTTAAGCTCGTCATGAGGTGCCTTTTTAAGAATAATTGCATCAGTCTTTACAATGGGAAATTTACTAAGGACTACTAAGCCTTCGCGGAACGTCTGATATTCAAGTCCAACCTGCAAGCGGGTGATTGAACTGTGTTCGTATGGGTACTGAAGAGTTTGGTTTAAGAGTTGGGCTTGATTAAAGGGAGATAGTTCAGGCAGAAAAACGGCTTCTTGAAAGAAAATAATATCTGCATTCGTTCGTCTAAGGTAATCAAGGATAGCTGGTTGACGGGCAGCCCAATCGGTAAAGCCCTGTAAGTTAAGCGTCGTTAATTTCATGCCTTTAGTGTAGCAGAATACCAAAGACTCAAAGTCCAGGTGGGAGAACTTATCCACACCTTATTTACCATATGGTGTTGCTTGAGCTTATTATTTGCATATTCGCTTCGAGGCTGATAATATTACCACAGACCTTTGTTCCAAGAGCGAGATATGATCATAAGATGTATAGTTAAGATCACAATCTCTCAGTTACACAGAACAATTATCAACTCAACCTTTATACAATATCCTCGGTTGAAATTGATGCACAGTACGATATGTTCAGAGCATTAATTAATAGGAAGAGGACAGTATGAAAATAGCGAGCCGTAAGGTAGTACTCGGAACAATAATAACTGCAGCTGCAGTCTTTCTTGGCAACCTTAGTCTTGGCGCTCCTGTTGCGCATGCCGTACAGGCAACGGTTAATCTCCAGTCGGCTGCTCCGTTTGCGATTCTTTCAGGTACGCCTAATATTACAGACGCCGGCAATACCTCGGTTATCCAGGGAAATGTCGGGCTTGCTCCGGCGACTGGGGCGGGTATCGGTTTGCTTTGTTCTCAAGTAACCGGAACCATCTATTCAGTTGATGCAGCGGGACCATTGCCCTGTCGCGTAACGAACGGACCTTTAATGGTGACGGCAAAAAATGACCTCACGGCTGCTTACACCGACGCTGCTGGTCGTACCCCTGTGACGACGGCGCCGACCGAACTTGGTGGTACCACAAAAGTAGCCGGTGTCTATGACTCCGCTTCAACAACCTTTGCTTTAACCGCTGGAGCTGGACCACTTATCCTTGATGGACAGGGCGACTCGTCCTCGGTCTTTATCTTCGAAATGGGCTTTAATGGCACCGGCCTGACAGTCGGCTCGGGCAGCACTGTCGCTCTCATAAATGGCGCTCAGGCATGTAATGTTTTCTGGAGGCTTGATACGGCAGCAATTAATACCACTGCCACATTTAAGGGAACAATCTTGGCTTTAAACTCAATTAGTGTCGCCAATGGTGCAACGATTGAAGGACGATTACTCGCTCGTAACGGTAATGTGACACTCATAAATGACACAATCACGACGCCAACTTGCGCCGGGACGACAGGCGGTGGCGGTGGTTCAACCACAGGTGGCTCCACTAGCGTACCAACCCTTCCAAATACTGGCTCTGGCGTGGAACGCACGAGTAACTGGCTATTAGGGCTTGGCACAATTCTCACCCTTGGCATTCTCGTAAGCATGGGCCTCCTCGTTATCCGCAAGAAACGTGCTCTCTAATCTATTTAGTAGTTGAGTAAACGATTATGCGTATACAACGCTCACATCGGTCAAAACATTCTCTCTTACTCCGCATAACTATTGCCGTAAGCATACTTATCTGGACGCTGGTCCTCGTCCTTGTTGTCCAGGCAGCACTTCGTCATATGGCTGTTAGCAACTCGATTCCGTATCGTGCTCCCGACGCGGGTCGCATAGCTCCGAAAGTATCGGCCGGTATTCCACAACGTCTGATGATTCCCTCGATTAACCTCGATGCAATAATTGCGCCGGCTGGCCTTACGCCAGATGGTGCGATGGACATCAAAAAAGATCCTGATCAAGTTGCCTGGTATGAATTTGGTACCAAACCAGGGGACGAGGGGAGTGCGGTGATTGCGGGGCATTACGGCTGGACAGGTCAACACCCCTCGGTTTTTAACAAGCTTCAACAACTTGTGAAGGGAGATACAGTATCGGTTATGGATCAAAATGGCGTCACAACGACTTTTATAGTTCGTGGAAGTCAAAAGTTTGATCCTACTGCCGACGCCACTGCCATCTTCCAATCGTATGACGGAAAGGCCCACCTTAATCTCATTACTTGTGATGGGGTGTGGGTCAATGCTGCCGGCAGCTACTCAGATCGCTTAGTTGTCTTTACGGATATCGAAGAGAAATAGATTCTCCATATAAAAAGACCGTCTAAACGGTCTCATTATATGGTCGGTTGCGGTATCGTCTAGAGAGTGTGCCCAAAGTTTAAGTTTCGTTTAATGCTTGGTATAGCCGACGAGCAGGAGTAATGTGTGTTTGGTTATGAGCTTGGGTTGGATGCTTTGACTCAGCCTGTTGATTGGGATAGACTTCCAAGATGCATGACTAGTTGAGAAGCGTATCTAAATTCTACCACTCGGCGTCAGGAGGAATGGATAGCATGCCTCCACTTGGGTCGTAGTCTATATCTCGGTCAAGGGGTGTGAGGAGGGGAAGTTCCTGAGCTTTTAACTTTGGATCGTAATATTGTCCACTTCCGATTGGAGCTGGGAAGATACGTACATTTCCGCTGAGATGCTCAATCCATGTGTCTTCTTTGGGGACTCCAATAGTATAGAGCTTATCGGCGTCTGGGAGTCGTCCAAAGTCTGAATCGTAAGTATCATCTTGAAATGGTGACGAAAATCGTGTTGTAAATTCGTGCTTTCCTACCAGTGCGAGCGATAAGATAATATCCGCAACCGTAAGAATTGGAGAATTTGCTAACTCGTCGAGCTTATGCTCTTTTCCTGGCTCGAGGTCGACAGACTCACCCGATTCGTTGTCGACGATACCTCTGATGGGAAAGGAGATTCCCTTGAACGGCGTGTCAAGTCCGGTAACAAATTCGTCGTCGTTAATAATGCTATCATCAAAGTGCCAACGCCCAGTCACTGTGTAGGTGCCAATGATAGGCGAGATTCTGTCGAGAATACGAAAGCGTTCGATGTCCTTTGCTCGAAAAACTATATTTTTTCCGTGTCGTTTCTCGGCTTCGAGGATCGAGCTTTCAAGAAGAGCTAACATTTCCTGTGACTCTTTAGTATCACCGAGCTGCGTTATATCAATTGACTCTTGGGCTACGGGCTCGCCGACATATACGATGTAGTCATCACCTTTTTCTGAGATGGATGGCTTAGCAAATGACCAATTTTCGGATGAGATTGCCTGTGGCGGCCACCATTGAGCGACAATTTTAACAGGCATCTCATTTCCTGCGGATTGAACGTACTCAGTGACTGAACGAAGTTCTTGGGTTGGCTCCTCTGGGTTTGGGCTGTAGTATGCAGACAGTATCAAGAACGGAGTTTCAACAAATTCGTCGAACGCTATAGAGAACTCGTACACCCTCATGTCGGTATTGGTATGATCAATGAGGTTTCCAGTAAAGATGTCCCGTTGGGCCGCCAGAGTGCGGACTCGACTAGCAAGTTCTCCAAATTGGCGAAATCTTTCGGCAAGTGGCTGAATCTCGGCAGCTCTCAATTCGGTTGAATTCGTATTGTAGTCGGGTTCATTAACTTCGATGCGATCAAATTGTTTTGGGTCACGATTAAATCTTTGTCGGACTGATTCAATATCCATGTTTAATAGCATACTCTACGTGTTTTTTGTAAGGCAAGCATAAGGACAAAGGTTTGAATCTTAGCCTAATCCAAATAAAAAGCCCGACACGAATGTCGGATCTTTTATTTGGTCGGGGTGAAAGGACTCAAACCTTCGACCTCACGGTCCCAAACCGCGCGCGCTATCAACTGCGCCACACCCCGATGGTGTTGTACTTGTAGGATTATAGCGTAAATGTCAAAATAGTGCCAGTCATTCACAGCTTGAAAACAGCTTTAACGTGCTATGATAGAGCATAGATTTACGCTATGAGAAATAACCTAAAGACATATCTGCTACGGATTATCCGTCTGCGCCACATCGATATTGCTGCCATTGGGGTAGCGCTCGTGACCTATGGAGCGATCACGCTTCATAATATGGGTCTTTGGTCAATCTGGTTCGATGAGGCCTTTAGCGCGTATCTCACGCGCTTTAATTTCATCGATATTGCTCGCTATACCGCAACCGATGTGCACCCGCCGCTTTATTACTGGGTATTGAAAATATGGGTGAGTATTTTTGGAAGCTCAACCGAAGTCGATCTTCGGTCGCTAAGTATGGTGTTTGGTATGGTAGTGATTGTTATTGGCTTCTTGCTGGTCCGTAAACTATTCGGACGAAAAGCCGGCTATATAGCTCTTCTCTTTTTGGCACTTTCGCCAATGCTAGTCCGCTATGGGCAGGAAGCTCGCATGTATACGATGGCGGCCGCTATCGTCTTATCGGCAACCTACGTGCTCGTCCTTGCTACCGAAACTAACAAGCGCAAATATTGGGTAATCTATGGTATTTTAGTAGCAATTGGGATGTGGACACATTACCTTATTGCGGTGGCATGGATTGCTCATCTTGTGTGGCGCTATTGGATTATCCGCGCCGAAGGTAAGCGTGGTAAAAAACTTCGTCAAGCGTTTCTGACGAAGAATGTGAAACTTGCTTATATCATTGCTATTGTCAGCTTCCTGCCGTGGCTGCCGTTTATGGCAATTCAACTAACGAGTATTCAGGTTGGCGGTTTTTGGATTGGTGCCGTCGGAGCCTATTCCTTTACGAGTTACCTGACGAACGTTTTATTTTATCTTGAGCATAGCCAGGCGGTTTCGTGGATTGGCTTTGCCTTCTATGTGATTGTTATTAGTCTCTTGATCCTGACAATAAAGACGTATAAAGGTTTGAAGAAGGCTGATCGTCGGAACTATCAACTCATTCTCTGCGTTGCTTTCGTGCCGGTTATCTTGTTGTTCCTTGTCTCATTACCACCGCTCCATTCGTCCTTTGTAGAACGCTATCTTATGTCGTCGGTTGCTGGCTTTTCACTCTTCGCAGCCATTACTATTACAGTTGGTATGAAGCGAGTACGCCAGATATGGCAGAGTCTCTTGGTAGTATTCATTGCAGGTAGTATGATCTACGGCATCACCAATGTATATCATTACGGTAACTATAATAAGAACTCAAACCAAGCAATAAAAACAAAGTATCTAGTGCAAGATATTGCGACAAAAGCCACCTCAGGCGAACCTATAATTGCGAATTCTCCGTGGGTCTTCTATGAGGCTATTTTCTACGATTCTACGCAGCACCCCATTTACTTTATTGATGCAAAGACCGATTACAAATACGGTTCACTTGATATGTTGAAATATAGCGACGCCCATAAAATTAAAGACCTCGCCGCGTTTGTTAAAGAACATCCAACCGTTTGGGTAGTTGATAATGCCGGTAGTGGCCCAATTGTTTCTCCGGTTGCAAGCTGGAAGCCTCTCCAGACATTCTCAATTCATGATCCTATTGCCAACGCAGATAATTATAAAGCGACCGAATACCAGACAAACTAAGGTAAAAGAGCGACGTATTAACGAGGGAGTACACGCTGTACAAGTGGGATGCGTAGGAGGCTCCAGACAATCCCAATAGCACAGATATCAAGCAGCGAATTGATAAAGACGTTATCGTTACTGATAATGAAGAAGCTAATAATACAGAGCGCCAGCCCATGAACAATATATGCACTGAGTGATCGAGTACCAAAGGGGAGCAATAACCATCCAAGGCGTTGGCCGATCCAATCGCCGAACCGATTGAAGAGTAGTAAGGCGCCGCCGAACCAGATAAAGGCGAGGAGGAGACGCCATATACTAATGGTGTCTTTGGCAAAGAGGCCATCGAGATAGTTTAAAATAGTTGGCGCAAGCGGCGCATAGTAGGTAGCAAGTACTGATAAAGCAATGGTTAGGAGGCTTACTCCCCATATTACCCAACGTATTCGTTGTTCGGTAGTCTTAGGAAGAGCGAGCCAACGACGACGAATAGGCTCTAGGTAGAAACCGGCCACAGCCGGGATAAAGAAGAGAGCTTGCCACTGCATGCCATCGAGATGAGTTTGCCAGCCGAAGGCTAAGACAATCAGGCTTATCACGAGTACGAGCCAGGCCTTGCCATGACGCATGAGCCATATGGCTAGTGGGGAAGCCGCCAGAAAAAGTGCATACAGCGTTAAGAAGTAGACCCACACAAACGTATATTGGAGGGTGATCGTCTTATAGAGCAGGCCCAGCCAATCACCAGTTGCAATTGGGCTCGATGGAGCATGGCCAATGAAGAAGACGTACCACATTAAGGCGGTGTAGACAACGGTCGCAATAATTGACCAGAGATACAGAATAAGGGCACGCTTGATAGTTTTCCCTGCGACTGTTTGAAACGGGAGGGCCGCGTTCTTATAGCCCCGCACATACCCCACGAGCAGACCAGAGATAATGACGAAGCCTTCTGCTGCTGTAATCCAAAGCAGCGCCTTACCTGTAAAGAGCTCAAAGAAGCTTGGCCAGCGCGATAGGTGGTCGATGATAATAATAGCGATAAACGTTCCGCGTAAATAGTCGAGAGTGAGCAGGCGTTTTGAAATTTTATCGGTAGTCACTTCGTCCATTATACAGACTTTACTGAAACTAAGCTGGCAAGGCGCGTATACTCAAGTGTATGAGTATCACTCCGTATATAGCGCCACCGTTTAGTCTGCCTGACGAATCGGGTACCCTCCGTTCACTGAGCGATTTTGTCGGACAATGGGTCATTCTCTACTTCTATCCAAAAGATGACACGCCAGGTTGTACGACAGAAGCCTGTAGCTTGCGAGATGTACGTAATGCGCTCGCCGAACGGGGAGCCGAGGTGATAGGTGTCAGTAAAGATACAGCCGCAGCCCACGAGCAGTTTAAAGCGAAACATACCCTCAACTTTAGCCTATTAACGGATGTGAACGGCACGGTAATTGATGCCTATGGTGCCTGGGGTAAGAAGCAATTTGGTCGAGAAGGTATTCTTCGAAAGACATTCATCATCGATCCTACGGGTCACGTGGTCAAGGTATATGGTCGGGTAACGCCCCTTGGTCATGGGCCTCAAGTTCTTGCAGAGCTTGAACGACTTCAGCAAGCAGCTACTCCTCGCTAACGTGGTCGCTTCATAGCTACCTGTCGAGCCAGCCGCGTGAAGTGATCATCTGGTGTAAATTCAGGCTCGAAGGTGCCGTACTTATTGATAACAGCTTGGCGAATCAAGAAGTCGGCAATTAAAGGATTTTTTGGAAGCAGTGAGCCATGGAGGTACGTACCAATCACGTTCTTATAGTAGGCTCCCTCAAACTCATCGTCGGTATTATTGCCGTCTCCTACAACAACTCGAGCGAGCGGCTTAGCGTGGGTACCGAGGAAGGTTTGACCGCTATGATTCTCATAGCCAATAATTTCGCCAAAACGATGACTCTTGGTGACAACGTTCCCGATTAAACGTTGAGGCTTGGCATAGGTCGTGACATCGAGTACACCAATGCCAACAAGTTGGGTTCCATCAGCGGTTACAAAGCCATGACCAAATAGTTGATAGAGACCACAGACCATGAGCATTGGCACGCCGGTGTCAGCCAGTGTCTTAAGGGTTGGCCCAATCGAAAGTAGGTCGGCCTGAATCTTATTTTGGCCACTATCTTGTCCGCCGCCACCGATAATAATATCGACATGAGCCGGAAAACTGTCACCTAGATTGTAGTCAATGACTCGGGGCGTAAAGCCACACCACTCCAGACGACGCTTGAGCGTGAGGGTATTACCGTAGTCGCCATAAATGTTCATATCGCGAGGATAGAGCTGTAAAATCGTGATTGACTGGTTCATCCGATGGCCTCCACGTGGGTATATTTACCAAGTTGTCGCCTCAGTGCCAGCATTGCAGTATAGGTACAATAAATTCGTTTCGGTTGATCAGGGTGGTCAGCGATAAAAGCTGCTAGCGCCTCATTGAGATCGGACTCAACACTTTCAATGGGCACTTCATCATATTGGAGGCGCAGGGCCATGTCGTAGGCCCTCAGGCCTGAGACTTGCGCAACACCGTACGCACCGAGACTGGCAAAGTTAACATCCCAGAGCCACGACATATCTCGTCCGTCAGCGTAGTTATCATTAATGGCGATCATGGTGGCATATTTCTTTGGGTCAAAAGACTGAAGGCCAAGTCGAAAACCTGAGGGATTTTTAACGAGTACGAGTTCCAGAGGGTGACCTTCAACGTGAAAGCTTTCGCCACGGCCAAAAGCAGGAGTGATTTGCGAGAGAGTCGTGAGTAATTTTGATTCATCGAGCGTCGGACCAATAATCGTCCGGACAAGGGCCAGGGCAGCCGCCGCATTATAAACATTATAGATACCAGTAAGTTGAAGTTGGGTTGAGACTTCAGTTGTGCCTAGTCTAAATTGAGCAGTCGCGTGACTGAAAGCTTCGAGTGTAACATCGGCTTTGACGTGGGCGCGCGCTTCGGCTGGTTCACCGCGAAGCTCGTCATCACTCGGAAAGGTCGAGAGCAGGGAACTAGCGAGTCCAAAATAGACAACTTGTTGTGCAGTGGCTACTTTGGCAAGGTCAGCAATACGTTTATCCTCACGATTTAGGACAATTGTATCAGTTGTGGCTTCAACCACTTGGCGCAAGAGATTGGTGGTATAGTCTATCTCACCAAAGCGATCAAGTTGATCTCGAAGTACATTTAAAATGAGGCTATAGCGGGGTTTAACGGCCGCAATAAAGGGAACGGCGTGTGCTTCGTCAAGCTCTAAAACGGCAATGTCAGCTTGGAGTCGGCCGCGAAGATCTACGTCGGCAAGTAAGGCGGCAACGATACCGCGCGTGAAGTTACTGCCAGTTCGATTTGTAAAGACCGTCAAACCTTGGCCCTCGAGAAGTTCGACGACCATTTTTGCAGTAGTTGTTTTCCCATTCGTGCCACTAATAATGACAATTCCATGGGGTAGTGGAGCAAGCGTACGTTCCATAAAATGCGGATCAATTCGTTCGATGATTAGACCAGGAAGGGCTGAGCCACTTCCCCCTCGGAGTCGAGCTAATTGACGAATGAGTTTACCAAGGATCGTAACGTATGGTTTGGACATATGACCATTATAGCCTATTCGTCTGTCAGATTTAGCCATAACCAGGTATAATGAAAACATGTTTCTGGTGGGCTTATTCTCTTGGTGGTATGGCGGCGGTTGGCGAGCACGGTTAGGGGCTATGGCGCGTCGCTTTGAAGCGACGACTGACTTCTTCTCGATCACCCTTCTTCTTCAAACCCTTTTTGCACCATTCCGCCAGATCTCAGCCGGACAGGCCAGTGGGTCACTTGGTACGCAAGCACGGGCTTTTGTTGATCGAACCATTTCACGCTTGATTGGGGCAGTTGCCCGAATCGGGATGATTATTATTGGTAGTATCGCCATTATCTTTCAGACGATTATTGGTCTGTGTATGCTTTTGATCTGGCCGATCATTCCATTACTTCCAGTCGTGGGAGTCGTTATGGCAATCATTGGATGGGTACCCTCATGGTAGCGCCAACGTTGAAGTATACGAGTCCTCGAGCCGAGAAAGCCCGAATCAGTTTAAGTTTGAACGGTATCTGGCAGTGGCTTCTACCAGCTATGGCGATTATCCTGTTGCTTGCGGGTATCGTCTTACTCGTGGGCGGTTGGCCACTTGGGTGGTTAGTAGCTGGTATCGCTTTTATTCCAGCTATGATTCGTACGTGGTACGAAGGTGAACTTGCGCAGCTTCACGTATCTCAAAATCCCCAAACAATTGACGACCTACTTGAAACTGAGATACTTGGTAGACTTTCGGCCCAACCAACGCCCTACGAACTATCGCTCATTCTCGGCAGTACCGCTGGTGGTTACTTCTTCGCCGCTCGGCTAGGACTGAGTGCCCAGTTTGTTGGTCAATTCGCTTCGCATGATCCCAAGGATATGTTAGCGATTTGGCAGAGTGCGCTCACTGTTCAGCAGACAACGGGAAGTAAGCATCTTTCTGCCGGGGTACTCTTAGCGGCTTTTATTGAAAATACGCCGAGCCATGATAGCCTTCTTGCCCACCTCCAGCTCAGCCAAGAAGATGTATATGCCGGCATTCGTTGGTATCACCACCTACACGAGCTCATAGCTGCTCAACAGGTGCCACGTAAAACGGGTGGAATCGCTCGTGATTGGTCATTTGGTTGGATTCCGCTATTGACGCGCTTTGGCCAGAATATTAGCCAAGCAGTAGGCCGCAACGGACTCCTCTCGGCAAAGCTTGAGGCCCACACCGAAGCAATTACCCAGCTCATTCACTCTTTTGATGGCTCGGCTCGCCAGAATGCCGTCCTTGTGGGGCCAACAGGTGTGGGCAAGACTCAAATCGTCACTTCGTTTGCCGAGAAGCTTCTTGGTGATGATCCGACAGTGCCCGTGAAGCTGCGTTTCAAACAACTCTTCATGCTTGATGCGAGTGCACTTCTATCGGCCGCCCCAAGGCGCGGTGAGTTAGAGCAGTTACTGAACCGTTTGTTATCCGAAGCATATAGCGCAAAGAATATTATTATTTGTCTGGAGGATGCCCAAGTCTTCTTTGAAGAAGGGATTGGTTCGGTGGATATTAGCGCACTGCTCTTGCCGATTCTCAGTGCGGGCCGCCTACCTATAATTCTCACGATGGATGAACAACGTTTCCTCAAGATTAGCCAAACCCACCCCGAACTTGCGAATACATTGAATCGAATTAGTGTTGGCTCAGCTACTCAAGCTGAGACAATTGCGGTCATGCAAGACCAATTAATTATGATTGAATTCCGTCAGAAGGTTACGTTTATGTATCAAGCACTCCAAGAAGCATATCGGCTGAGTGAGCGATACGTGCATGATCTTGCGATGCCAGGTCGAGCATTAAAACTACTTGAGACTTCAGCTGCCTATAGTGAAAACGGACTTGTGACGGCTCATTCGGTCCAACAGGCCATCGAAAAAACGATGGATATTAAAGTAGGAGTAGCCAGTAGCGATCAGGATCGTGAAAAGTTACTGAATCTCGAACAACTTATCCATCAGCGTATGATTAATCAAACCCATGCGGTGAGTGTCGTAAGTGATGCGCTCAGACGTGCGCGCTCAGGAGTTCGAAATCAAGATCGGCCCATTGGAACATTCTTATTCCTTGGTCCCACGGGTGTTGGAAAGACGGAGCTTGCGAAGGCCCTCGCCGATGTTTATTTTGGCGGCGAAGATCGAATCATTCGTCTCGATATGAATGAATTTGTGTCTCAAACCGATGTAGCTCGCCTTATCGCAGATGGTGCCGAAGATCCCAATAGCCTGACCGCTCGAGCTATGAAACAGCCATTTAGCGTTGTGCTGCTAGATGAGATTGAGAAGGCACACCCAAGTGTTCTTACGACACTCCTCCAGCTTTTAGATGAGGGTATTCTACGTGATTCAAAGAACCGCGAAGTAAGCTTTCGAGATGCTATTGTCATTGCGACGAGTAATGCAGGAGCCGATCGGATCCGTGAGTATATTGAGCAAGGTTATGACATCGAAAAGATAGAAGACCAATTCGTTAATGAACTCATTACCTCAAATCAGTTCCGACCTGAGTTTTTGAATCGTTTTGATGAAATTGTGACTTTCCGACCACTTAAGAAAGACGAGCTTGTTCAGGTGGTCGATCTTAT
The DNA here is from genome assembly GCA_015655045.1 of Candidatus Saccharimonadota bacterium. Classification (GTDB taxonomy): domain Bacteria; phylum Patescibacteriota; class Saccharimonadia; order Saccharimonadales; family Saccharimonadaceae; genus UBA1547. The sequence goes on along the minus strand of JAATFU010000005.1, from coordinate 144,888 downwards.
ATTAGTCGGTATTAACAAAACTCTTGCCCTTCAGAAAGTGAGTGTCGACGTTGATCAGGATGCGAAACTCTACCTCGTTGATGCAGGCTATGATCCACGTCTAGGTGCCCGTCCAATGCGCCGCGTCGTGCAACGGGCTGTCGAAAATACCGTGGCTAAACAAATGTTGACAGGTCTAGTCGCGCCAGGCAGCACCATCCACATCACACTCGAGCAAGTTCGGGCGCTGGTGAGTACTAAGCAGCAGGCTGACGAGATTATTCAGACATCTAACGAACTAAAATAAAAAACAGTAGAAATACTGTTTTTTATTTTGGGGCGAATGATGGGGATCGAACCCACTACCTTCGGAACCACAACCCGACGCTCTAACCAGATGAGCTACATTCGCCATAATTTGTAACCTAGCAATTGTAACAGATTGAATGAGATATGAAAACACATCAGGAGGCTTTCATACCCCTTATATTACTGGTATAATAGCAAAACATGCGGGCGTCGTATAATGGCTAATATGTCTGACTTCCAATCAGGCGATGAGAGTTCGATTCTCTCCGCCCGCACCAGATTTTATGAAAGACGTCAGAGATGACGTCTTTTGTTATACTAATGAGTATGTCTGAAACAATTTTTGATAAAATCTTGCGTGGTGAAATAGAAAGCCATATTGTATGGCAAAACGATACACATATGGCTTTTCTTACGCCTTTTCCAAACACACCCGGCCTTACCGTCGTTATTCCAAAAGAAAACATTGGTGATAATGTATTTGGTTTAAATACAGAACAATATATAGAACTTATGAAGGCAACAAAAACTGTTGCAAATATTCTCGAGAAAGCACTTGATGTTAAGAGGGTAGCCCTTGTCTTTGAAGGTACTGGTGTGGCGCATGTGCATGCCAAGCTATATCCTCTTTACGGTTCTCTCGCAAACGAAACTGATGTTTGGGGAGATACAACAGAATTCGTGGAGGAATATCGCGGCTTCATTACGACACTTGAAGGTCCAAGAATGGATGACTCAAGACTCGATGAAATTCGAGATAAAATTGTTGCCGCACAACAGTAAAGTTCTGACTTCGGAGAGAATGGTGCACCACAGATAGATCATCGGAGACGTCAGAGCAGGCGTCTTTTTGTTGCATAATTAATCACACATATAAGCTAGAAGAAAAATATATGTAGAAAGTGATCGATGCCGTTATTACTATTATCATTTCATTATTGCCGATACCCAGCCCATCATCCGTCTATAAAGTCGTACGCCCTTATCTGGATTTTTGCCACTCGCTACAGTAATATGGAGCGTGCCATGAGGTATTTTGCCTATTTTAGATTGTTTTTTATCTAGTCGCTTATCTATCTGTGTTTTCCTAAATTGTTCAAATGGTAATTTAGTGACATCCATCCAATATGCTCTGCTTAAGGTCTCGTTTGAGTCGGGATAGAGATGCATCGCAATGGTAATATTATTGTTTTGAAGTTCACAGATTTCACGGAGCCAACGCATGAAGAGTTGGATCACCTTTGCGTCAGAATTGACGAGGCGAATTTGCTCCATTGTTTTTGACCCTTCGCCAATCCATAGCCCTAGCCCAAGCATCCACAGGTCGCGCTTAGTAATTGCGCCAATTTCCTCTGCTCCTATTTGCTTCAACTCAATAGTTTCACGAAGTCGCAGTTCCCTTCGTCGTATGCCGTATGCACCTCTACCGTTTGAAGTTCTTATCAGAACTTCTTCATTTGGCGTATATGGCACGTCTTTAAGCCAATTACTTAGAGTACTCTTTGAAAGACTAAGCTCCTTGGCGATGAGGCTATAAGACATTCCAGCTTCTCTGAGCTTGATTGCTTTCTGCTTTTCAATACGCATAGTACCAATATATCAGTATACTCATCTTAGTACCATTTATTGTGTGGAGATAGTAATGATACAATGGGTAGCGTACGCCCCGGTAGCTCAGTGGATAGAGCAGAGGACTTCTAAGCCTAAGGTCGTTGGTTCGATCCCAACCCGGGGTACCAGTTGATACGTTATGAACTATTAAGTCTGCGTTTTGGAGGCTTTTTGGTTAGATATGATTAAGTTATAGATATTTTACAAAAGTAATATTTTATGTTATTTTAATCATATGCCAAAGAATCTACATAAAAGCAAAATTAAAAAGTGGTTTAGTGTTAAAAAACGACTATTTATTTGGTTGCCCATAACTATTCTTCTACTTATCTTTGCTTCGTTGCCTATATTCTCGCTGAACGGAATTAAAAGTGAATCGGTATCATTTACAAGAGAATCAGTAGAGGACCCGAATATTGAACTTAATGAAACTAAAGTTATTCAGAATGGTTCTGTTGGTAGCAAGGATGTAACCTATAGATATTCTAGGTCGCTCTTTAATATATTATTTGGTGGGCACTCAACTGAGGGGCAAATAGTTACGACTGAAGCTAAGTCAAAACCGGTAAATGAAGTAACTGCGAATGGCACACGAAAGTACCAGTATATGTACTGTACCAACGGGGTCTATCGTTACTACACGGATGAACAGTTTAAAGATAAGAACACAGGCTTCACCCATAAGAGCAAAGATATCTGTCAAGAAAATGGACAGGGCGCTATGACTCAACTTGCCGATGGAGCACCGGGCACTAATCAAGCAAATACTTACGTCAGTGCATATATTCCATCAAATTGCTCAAAAATTCCTATACCGTACACTACTTCATATCAGAATGTTTCGTACTTATCTGCTGGACAGACGCAATCTTCTGGTGGATATGATGGCTATAAAGTTACGTGTACAGTTAGCTCAACTGGCTATAAATCTCCTGATTATACGATTCAACCTATTAATAAAATTACTTACGTCGGTACTGGTGTATCCTCTAATTCTGGTAATTCGAAGGCTTCATCCGCCGCTGCTAGACAAAAATGTACAGCAGATTATAATTCCGCGAAAGCTCAAATTAGTGCAGCTGGAGCTGGTAGCTCAAGTGCAATGGACCAGCTCAATGTTTTGTATTCGCAATGTTTAAGTAGAGCTGGTTAATTTAAGCAAACGATAATTTGCGAGTCATCGCGATTTCCCTAGCAAAATTCACAATAACCTCATAGTATTTAATTCTAAACCTATCAAGTATCGGATACTAAGTTGACACGTTGTGAAACATTCAGTCTCCGTTCTGGAGGCTTTTTGTTATGATTAAAGAATGAAACAAAAGGTTGTAATATCTGGCAGCGGAAATTTGCAGAACAAGGTTGCATATTGGAAAGATCACTTTGAAACTAAGGGTTATGAAATAATCGCATTTCCCAAGCCTTTGGAAAGTTCTAACGGACACGACCAGAAGCTAAAAGGTCTATATGTCAATTTCTATGATGCTATTGATGAGTGTGATGTCTTTTTTCTTATGAACGAGGATAAGAATGACACTGCTGGCTATATAGGTGCAAATGGCACTGCTGAGCTTATCTATGCGACCGTCAAAAAGCTACGAGGTCTAAAGGACATCAAGATATATATCGCAAAAGTACCAGACCCAGAGGTTCCTATTTTTAAGGAAGTAGAAAGTTTCTTGCGATTGGGATGGGCTGAGTTGTACATCCCTTAGGTTCAAAGATTTTTCGATGCTTTCACGATAACTTCATAGTCTTTCATTGTAAATATATTAACTACAGGGTCCCAAAGTTATTATGCTTGCATCACGTTCCGATATGAAGATACTTAATTCATATGGGGCGTGTTTTTAGCATTGAGCAAATTTATAATCGTGATACGAATATTCCTACTTTGGATGATTTTGAGTATGCAATAGATCATTTTGAACAAGCAGCGAAGAGCGAAATCGATGCTGGAAATATAGCCGGTGCACTTATTTACGGTTCCGTAGCAATCCGAGCCTATACGCTCCGAAGTGACTTGGATTGTCTGATTGTCCCATATGACCATTCCCCTCAAAGTCTCGCTGCTATAGCACAGATTTTAAAGGCATCTAATCCGACTGGTCGTATTGAGATGAGCGCCATTGTCCATCCTCGTTCGAGATTATCTACGGGTGCACACGAAATTGATCGTTATTTTGGCAACCACCTAAGTGGATCAGCGAGACTTGTATATGGTGAGGATCCGGCGGGGTATATGCACTTTCCAGATTATGGCTCCAGAAACCACTTGCTTTCGTATATTCGACATAAGAAGAGAAGCGTGGCAACAGGATTTTTACCAGAAGGCCCCGACCAATACAAAGGTTTGCAACGTATTCTTGAATTGCCATTGGCAATAGGAAGAAAGACCTTGCGTGTATTGGATGAAATGAATGGTACACAGGCAGGAACTTCCGATAGTGCTAATAAGAAAGTCATAGTGCCTGCATCACTTGCATTGTTTGATTCATTCGGGCTTGACGAGGTTCCACGCTCAATCATTGAGTTAGATCGTGAGTATAGTGAAATGCTTAAAGATATGCTTGAGGGAAATGAAACCGAAATCAATTATGTAGAGTTATTGGGTGAAATTCAATTCCAGGGTGGTAAGGCAAGCGAATGGCTAGATAAGCTTGATGACGCTTTAGCGACCGATCCAAATGGAAAATAATCCTAACTTCAGTAGGGTGTTTTGTTATGAAAATATTATCTACTATGGTAATCAATCAATTTGAGTACGTTCATAAAATACGAATAGTATCAAGCATCACCCCATACACACTTGCGTTCGATCTCGTATAACTCTACAGTAAGGGGTAATTACATAAGGAGATCCCTATGCAGGCAAATGATAAGCAAACAAGCGACGAGGCTGCGGTTCGGATGGCAATCGCCGCTATGCCAGAAGAGGATCGTTTGATTGGCGAACGGTTACATACTCTTATGGCAGATATCGCACCGCAGCTTATGCCACGAACCTGGTACGGCATGCCCGCGTATCATAACGGGAGCAAAATTGTCTGCTTTTTTCGTAGTCGAAAAAAGTTTGGCGAGCGCTATATGACCTTTGGGTTTAATGATGTAGCTAAGCTTGACGAGGGTGGTGTGTGGCCCGTCAGTTTTGCGATTCGGGCATTGACCATGGCTGACGAAGCGAAACTCATTGCCTTGGTTAAAAAAGCAGTGAGCTAAGAAAGAAGCGTGCTCCGAAATTCATTTGAGCGCTATCGACTCATGTGTCTCCCTTGACTGAGAGTGCTCTAAGTTGGCATACTAAGGCCATGATTCAACCACCTACTCAAGACGAACGGCTCACGATTCAAGAAATGGCCACCCGCAGTGGTTTTAGTGAGCATACATTACGCTACTATGAACGGATCGGGCTTATCGCCCCGATTGATCGGGATACCTCGAGTAAACACAGACGGTATTCAGGTGAGGTGATCGATATCATCGAATCACTTGCGTGTCTTCGCAAGACCGGATTCTCAATTAAGGATATGAGGACGTTTCTCGAATTACTTCGGGTGGGTGATGCCGCATCGGATCGGCAAAAAGAACTGTTTGCCAGTCATAAGAGAGCAGTGGCAGAGGAGATCGCTCACTTAAGACTTCGACAAGAGTATCTCGCTGGGAAGGTTGCCTATTGGGATGCGCGGTCTCGAGGCGACGTAGCAGCAGTGGCGCGTTTACGGGCTACGAATAAACAAATTGCCAGTCGGTTACTGGCATAAGATATGACTGGAGGGGATAGGACAGGTACGAGTACCTACCGAAGCCCATTGAGACACTTTTCTTTGCTATACTTAAGGCTATGAAACCACTTATTCGACGGACCGGGGCGATCCTTGGTACTGTACGCGCAGAATATCGTCAAGTCATGAATCGCTACTTTGGTCGCATTGAGCGCTTCGAGGGTAACGCCAAGCAAATTAGCGGGCAAGTCATTGAAAAACTTTGGGAGGGGGATTTCTATCGGACAAGTCTCGGACACTTCGATTTCTTCTGGATGCGCGACTTTGGCACGGTCAGTCAATCACTTGTTAATCTTGGCTACACCGACCGAGTCCACCATACTCTTGTCTGGGCACTACACCATTATCGCCGAGCAGGAGCAGTCACGCTGTGTATTGATAAGGCCGGAAATACCTTTAATGCCCCCGCCAAAAAAAGTGTTGATGCGCTGCCTTGGCTCCTTCACTCTCTTGTCGTGAGTCACTATTCCCTGAGTCTTTCGGAACGTGCGTTTCTCGATCGCCAGTTGGAAAAATATGTCAAAACTTTTCTCAATCCAGCTACGGGCGAGCTTCGTCCATTGCACTACGCTGAAATGCGCGATGCCGTCTATTATGATCGAAGCGCTTACGCAGTTAGCTTGGTCGCAAGACTTGCGCAGTGTAGCCAGGAGCTTGGCTTACGTACTTTTCCGTTTGATGTGGCGCAGTACCGAGAAGACCTAGTCGCGAACTATTGGACGGGTGAGTATTTTCAAGCTGATCGCGTCGCAGCAGTCTATAGTTCTGAGTGTGCTTTAATGCCGTTCTTTTTAGGGATTATTGATGATGTTGATAAAGCGAAAGCTACCTTTGCCTACATTGAAAAAGCTGGTCTCAATAGCCTTTATCCATTGGTATATTGTAACCGGCCAGAGGTATTTCACTACCGGTTTGGTATGGGCACCATTTTAATGCCTAACTATACGGGTACAACTATCTGGACGTGGCACGGAACCTTCTATCTCCACTTGCTTAAGCGATACGATTGCCCTGAGTATGCCGAACAATACGCGCATTTTGCGAGCTTAATCGAACGACACGGGACCTATCCTGAGCTTGTCAATCCAGATGGCTCTTGGTTTAAAGCACCCCTATATCGGGCAGACCCCGGTATGGTGTGGGCAGCGTTATTTCTCGAGCTATAATAGCGACATGAAGTCTTTGCAGTATTCCTACACGCCACTGTTGCAGCCAACAAATGCAGCCTGCACCCAAACGGCTACGGCAATGTTGGTAAGCCACCTTAGCTCACAATATAAGCTTGAAACTATCCTACGTGAGGCCCCGGTCTATACCGATCCAAATGGGACTGAGCTTGGCTCGAGCTTGCCCGAACTCGCTGCTTGGTGCCTAGGGGCGGGCTTTACAGTTACTCTTTATACGTTTGATTCCATGTTAATTGACCTTTCCTGGCAAGACCTACGCTCATCTACGTTGCTTGAGCGACTCGAGGTGGTTCGAGCCACAAGATCAGTACGAAGCCTGGGGAAGGCGCTTTCGACGCAGTATGTAGATGACTATATCCAGTTTCTGCAACAAGGAGGCAAGCTCGTCATTCAATCGTACCCTTCGAGCGACTTGTTGGAGCAGCTCATTAGGCAAGGACCATTTTGCGTGGGCGTCAACCAACCGACGCTTCGAGGGACGGGACATGGTAGAAGCACCGGTTTGAGACAATCTCAACCGGATGATACGCATAACGGGATCGCGACACATGCTGTCATGATCTACGGGCGTAATATAGCTGGCGAATTTCTGGTGGCCGACCCGTGGGGGAACCCCAGTACCTATACGATCGGGCAGGATCAGCTTATTGCGGCCATTATGGCGACGCAATGGTTTTGTGATAACGTCATTTTTCAAATAACGACATAGCGGCCGGCACCATACGAAGGCTAGAGGTGTACAATACGCCCCCGCCACGTATACTAGGAGGTATGAAAGCTTCTCTTTTGGTAATTCGGGCGATTGGTACGGAGTTTGCCAATCGTGTCTATACCCCAGTTGTTATCATGGCAGCTCTTTTGTCGGCTATCTTGATAGGAGGTACGCTATGGCTCACTACTATAAGTCTATGGTGGTGGCTCTTGGGAATTCCTGTTGTTATCGCGGTAAGCATTGTTATTGCTTTTTCGATCTTGATAAAATTAATTATCCGCTACGTGATGCCCTCACAGACGAAAGCCCAGCGACGAGCCATCAAACAATTCGTCGATAAGCTACAGACCCTCTCGGACGTTATTCAGACCCCAAAGGTTATACTACTCTTTCGCTTAGCCCGTGATGTAGCGGCGCCAACGAAAGATGGCTTTGTCGGTAACCTGAGTCATACAAGTTTGTCGTTGAAAAAAGATTTTAGCGCGCTCCTCCAATCGTTTCGTTCCGATACCTATGCCTGAAGGGCGTGGCTGTAGAGCAGAATGGCTCCCCGCTGTAGACTGACAAGACCCTCGGTGCGTAATGTTTTCAAGGTTCGGCTCACCGTTTCGCGTGCCAGACCGATTTGCTGAGCTAGTTCATCTTCGGTAATACGAAGCAATCGGCCCTCAGGGATAATTTCTCCAAATCGTTCACTACTAATTACCAACTCGTAAAGAAGTTTACTTCGAGCACTACCATCGAGCAATAGACTCAGGCGACCGAGTAGCCCGTCGGTACCTCGATAGACTCGTTGTAGAAGATCGTAGGTAATAGCGGGATTGTGATGTAAGAGTTCTTCGACCGCCTGCGGCTCGGCTTGACGACCAGTTACCTCGGTAGACGCTTCAAAGAAGTAGGTGTTCAGTGTGTGGTTAACTGCCGAGGCGGCAGGGAAGAAGGCTCCCGCTTTAAAGATATTAACAATAACTTTTGTGCCACTCGCGTGGATGGCGTACTGGGCAACGATACCCTCTTCAATATAGGTGATCTTCGGCAGGTGCTCATCACTTGGATAGAGAATAAGCTCCCCCTTTGCAAAATGCTTTTGAGGGAAGCGACTAAAGAAGGCGGTAAGAGAAGAAGCGGGGTGAGTATCGAGTGCCATAGAGATCCTATGTGACAAAGGTCACAGACAAAAGTTGAGTACGTAGCCTATTATGCATGTATATGACTCAATCGTCTAATACTCTGCCACATGTCGTTGTAACAAAGGAGTGCTCAGGTCTCGTATGATTATTTTTGTAAGCCAGCTTAGTGGATCTATCTATCGTTCCGTCGTTAAACCGATTGCCTTTAAGGTGAGTCCAGATAGGGTTCATAGTGATATGCTGCGTCTGGGTGCATGGCTGCAAAAGAATCGCGTAGTGCGACGATTACTGCGTACTACGTATGCGTATGAGGACTTACCGGTTCTCAAGCAAACTATTCACGATATCGTCTTTACCAATCCCATTGGACTCTCAGCGGGCTTTGATAAGAATATTGAATTACCACGCATCCTCCACTCAATTGGTTTTGGTTTTATGGAAGGGGGAACGGTGACAAATCAATTTGGTCCTGGTAATCCTCGCCCATGGTTCTACCGCTTGCCACACACGAAATCACTGGTTGTTCATGCCGGGCTGGGTAATCAGGGTGCCGACCAGGTAATGGCGCGTCTCAAGAAGTATCCAAAAGATACCTTCACAAATTTTCCCCTCAACGTCTCTATTGCGCATACAAACATCCCGAGCGTTCACACTGAAGCTGGCATGATAGCTGACTGTATACGAGGACTACGCAAAGTAAAGCAAACAGCCGTGGCAGCAATGATTACCATTAATATTTCCTGCCCCAACACCTACGGTGGAGAACCTTTTACTCAAGCCCAGAGTCTTGATCGACTGCTTACGGCAGTTGATAAGGTAAAGCTAGCTCAGCCCATTTTCCTAAAGATGCCCAGTGATCTCACCTGGAAGCAATTTGATGATCTGCTTCAAGTAGCAGCCCGTCATACCGTGAGTGGTATTACGATCTGTAACCTCACGAAAGATCGAGCAAAGATTACGTTCCTCGAGGAGCTGCCTGACTATGTGAAGGGTGGCCTAAGTGGTAAACCAACCTATGAACTAAGCAATCGTCTTATTAAAGAAACCTATACCCACTACGGTAAGCGATTTACGATTATTGGTGTGGGTGGCGTCTTCTCGGCCCAAGATGCCTACACAAAGATACGGCTAGGGGCAAGTCTCGTTGAATTAATTACCGGTATGATTTTTCAAGGCCCCCAGCTCATTGGTCAAATTAACCGAGAGCTCGCAAGATTAGTGAGAGCTGATGGGTTTAGCTCGATTTACGACGCGATTGGTGTCGATGCGTAAGAGCGCATTATTTTTATTCATACATATTGAATTTTTGTAACCACTTTCTATAATAAAGATAGAAGCATTATTGCTTCTCATGACGTTTTATCTAATCCATTAAACGAAAGGAGGAGAATTATAATGAATAAACTTGTACGGTACGATCCATTTGCAGAACTAAGCGCCCTGCAACGTCAATTCTTTGGTGATGATTGGTTGACACCGCTAAAAGGTATCAATATTCCAACTACCGATGTCTACACCAGAGACAATGAAATGGTCGTCGAGGCTCATCTACCAAACTTCAATCAAGATGATGTCGATATTCAAGTCAACGATGGTTTGTTAACAATCCAGGCCGAACGCCACGAGAAGGAGGAAGACAAGACAAAAAAGTACGTGGTACGCGAAAGTAGTAGTAGCTTCTACCGTCAAATTCAATTGCCTGAACGGGCAAATGGTGATAAGGTTACCGCTCACCTTGACGAGGGTGTCTTAAAAGTAACAGTTCCGCTCACACCGCTTCCTGAGCCAAAGAAGATTGCGATCGAGAGTAAAGCGAAGGTGAAGAAGTAACCCATTACCCTTCAGGTGAGAGTGTCATGCTTCTTTCTGATACACCACGTTATAATAACGTGGTGTATCTATATATCAGGGCCAGAGACTACGAGGTGCCAAGGGAAATTCCGTTAGGGTACGAAGTTTGATAGAATAGGGATATGAATACATCCTCCACCCCCCTTGAGGGCACTCACCTGGCTAACTTTGAACCAATCGCCACAGTAGACAACCTCCAAAGTATTGATCTTGTCGAGGGAGAGGGTCCTGAGGTACCAACCGGTGCAACGATCACTGCTCACTATACGGGTGCACTCTGTAGTAACGGCATTATCTTTCAGAGCAGCCATGATTTTGGTCGGGCTGCCACGTTCGGCCTCGATCAAGTCATTAAGGGCTGGACTCAGGGCGTTCCCGGTATGAAGGTTGGTGGCACGCGTCGTTTAATTATCCCGGCTAGTCTTGCCTATGGGTCAGTTCGGGCAGCGGCTAACATTCCCCCAAACAGTGACCTTGTGTTTGATATTGAACTCATCAATTTCTAGATATTCCGTAGAGGATAATGATCGAGACGAACTATGCGCAAACTGAGTAAGGGTGTATTCTTAAACAAACATTACCGTTATACGTGAGCGTAAGACAACGTGAAAAAATTAATGAAAATCTTTATCATCGCTATCCCTCTGCTTGTTGTTGGGGGGCTTCTCGCATATGCCCTTCAGGGAGCTCATTTTGCCATTCTTGATCCAAAAGGTATTATCGCCGACAAAGAACGAGGCCTCCTTATCTTCACGACCCTGCTGAGTCTCGTCGTAGTCGTGCCGGTGTTTGTCATGCTATTTGTGATTGTATGGAGATACCGGGCAACTAATACTAAAGCTATCTATTCGCCCGAATGGGATGGAAGTCGCTTCTTTGAAACGTTATGGTGGGGAATTCCCTGTCTGATTATTTTGGTTCTTGCGATTGTGACATGGACAAGTAGCCACCAACTTGATCCTACGCGGTCCCTTACGTCTACTCATCCGCCACTCAAGATTCAAGTGGTAGCCTTGCAGTGGAAATGGCTCTTTCTCTATCCAGACCAGCAGGTTGCCTCAGTAAATACCGTTGAGTTTCCAATCAATACTCCGATTGAGTTTGATATTACTGCTGATGCTCCGATGAACTCGTTCTGGATTCCTAGTCTCGGTGGGCAAATCTATGCCATGCCAGGTATGACCACCAAGTTGCATCTCATGGCCGATACGAGCGGTACGTATGCTGGATCATCAGCGAATTTGAGTGGTACAGGATTTTCTGGTATGCGATTTAGTGCGATTGCAACCTCGGCTTCAGACTATGCGAACTGGCTTATACGGGCACACTCAAGCTCACAAGTCCTTACGTCTAGTAGTTATACTGCGCTTGCCGTGCCCTCAGCCGATGTAGCGGTACGTCTCTACCGACTGGGTGAACCAACCCTTTATGATACTATAGTAATGAAATACATGATGCCTTCTACGGCAACATCGTCGACCGATACGAAGGCGGTGAATAGCGACATGGATATGGACACGAATATGAATATGAATATGCCGGGAATGTAGAGGGGAGAGGCTATGTTTGGAAAATTGACCATCAGCGCATTTGTCCACGATCCCATTACGAATGTGGCCATTCTCGGAACGATTATTATTGGTATTGTTGGAATCATTCTACTCATTCGCTTTAAAAAACTATCATGGCTGTGGAAGAACTGGCTTACCTCACTCGATCCTAAGAAGATTGGGGTCATGTACATTGCGATTGCCACCTTTATGTTACTGCGAGGCCTTGCTGACGTGCTGCTCATTCGAACCCAGCAGGCTCTATCTTCGGGTGCTTCCCATGGCATTATTAATGCCGATACGTTCCAGCAGGTTTTTTCAGCGCATGGCACGATGATGATCTTCTTTGTAGCGATGGGCTTCTTGTTTGGTATCTTGAACCTCATTGTGCCTCCACAAATTGGTTCTCGTGATGTGGCCTTTCCATTCTTAAACTCTGTGAGCTTTTGGTTATTCGCTGGTGGTGCACTGCTGGTAAATCTATCACTAGCGGTAGGGGAATTCTCGGCCGCAGGTTGGCTGGCCTACCCACCACTTTCAGAACTGAGTTATAGTCCAGGAGTGGGAGTGGATTATTGGATATGGAGTTTACAAATTGCGGGCGTCGGCAGCCTGCTTTCGGGCATTAACTTCCTGGTCACGATTATAAAACTTCGTGCGCCCGGTATGACGCCGATGAAAATGCCAATTTTTATTTGGAGCGTACTGGGGAGTATGTCACTCGTGGTGTTCGCTTTTCCTATTCTTACCGCCACGCTCAGTATGCTGGCGCTTGATCGAACACTCGGGATGCATTTTTTCACAGCTGAAGCGGGCGGCAACGCCATGATGTACGTTAACCTCATCTGGGCATGGGGACACCCTGAAGTCTACATCTTAATCTTGCCAGCGTTTGGTATATTCTCGGAGATTGTCTCAGTCTTTTCTGGTAAGCGTTTGTTTGGCTATAAGTCGATGGTGTGGGCGCTGGGCGCCATTACATTTCTCTCATTCACTGTGTGGCTCCATCACTTCTTCACTATGGGAGCGGGCGCCGATGTCAACTCCTTCTTTGGCATCATGACGATGATTATTGCAATTCCAACCGGCGTGAAGATCTTTAATTGGTTGTTTACGATGTATCGAGGACGGGTGCGATTGACGACACCGATGCTATGGTTCCTTGGATTTGTGGTTACCTTTACGCTAGGGGGAGTAGCCGGTGTTTTAATGTCGGTACCGGCGATTGATTACCAGGTTCATAATAGCCTCTTTCTTGTTGCTCATTTTCACACCATGATTATTGGCGGCGTGTTATTTGGCATCTTCGCGGGCTTTACCTACTGGTTTCCCAAGTTTACTGGCTTTACTTTGAACGAGCGAATAGGTCGCTGGGCCTTCTGGGTATGGCTGTTTGGTTTCTTACTGGCCTTTATCCCACTGTATATCCTTGGACTTATGGGAGCGACAAGACGACTCGATCATTATGATGCCTCACTTGGCTGGCAAGGTCTGTTTATCGTCGCGGGTATTGGGGCAACCTTAATTTGCATTGGAGTGGCGCTACAGATTCTTCAGGTCATCGTGAGTATCGTGCAGCGTAAACAACACTTGGTACTGGACGGCGATCCTTGGAATGGACGAACCCTTGAATGGTCAACTGTTTCGCCGCCACCAAGTTATACCTTCGCCGTGATTCCAATCGTCACCGATCGAGATGATTTTTGGGTCAGTAAGCACCAATCAATACCCGATCAAGTGCCGCGCCACTATCGAGCAATTGCCGTACCGAAGAATACGAGCGCAGGTATTGTCATTGCTGGTTTTGCCACCTTGATTGGTTTTGCGGTTATTTGGCAGATTATATGGCTTATTCCCGTGGCGTTACTCGGTCTCATCATCAGCTGTATTATTCGCCTGTCTCATGACGCAGAAGAAGAAATTATATCGGCAGTCGACGTTGAACGTCAAGAGCTGACCGCTCGTCGCCAAAGGGATCTAGTATGAGTGAGCGAGTGAACGCAGGCCTTCATGGTGAGAGCGCTATGCAAAAACAAGCTAAAGTACTGCTTGGCTTTTGGATTTACCTTATGACCGACCTCGTATTATTTGCCTCGTTATTTGCCACCTATGCGGTGCTGCGAAGTAATACCTTCGGTGGCCCGGGTGGTGGTCAGCTATTTAACTTACCCTTGGTATTAGTTGAGACAATCCTTCTTTTAACGAGTAGCTTCACGGCGGGCCTCCTGACGATCGTCCTCAGTCGTGGCAACCGTCGACTCGTGATGGTATTCTTGGCACTAACGTTTGTGCTCGGTGTTGGCTTCCTTGTAATAGAGTTAACGGAGTTTAGTCACCTGATCCAGGATGGCAACAGCTGGCAACGGAGCGGCTTCTTGTCAGCCTTCTTCACACTTGTAGGGATGCACGGGCTGCATATCGCGGTTGGCTTGCTCTGGATGCTTGTCGTGGGGTACCAGGTACTATATCGAGGCTTAACCACTGCGGTGACGAGGCGCTTGAGACTCATCAGCCTATTTTGGCACTTCCTCGATATTGTCTGGATATTTATCTTTAGCATTGTCTATATGATCGGAGTTTTATAGGATGAAAAAGTCGACATTCTCTGAGAGAACCGCACTGGGCCGGTACATAACTGGATTTATTGTGTCACTAGCCGCGACCCTTATTGTGTATTTCTTTGTACAGAACCGGATCGCGGGAGGACATCAGGTACTCTCTCATACGTTCTTGATGATTAGCATCGCGCTATTGGCGATTATCCAGTTTGTGGTGCAGGCAGTCTTCTTCCTTCATATCGGTAAGGAGCCAAAGCCACGGGTGAAGATGATAGCCTTCTTCTTTATGCTCTTGATCGTGGTGATCCTCGTGGGGGGATCGATATGGATCATGAACAATCTTGACTACACAATGATGACCCCCGAGCAAACCAAAACCTATCTCCAGAATAACGAGGGCTTATAGTTTTGGAACGAATTCGCACCTATTACCACCTCACGAAGCCTGGTATTGTCTATAGTAATGTACTGGCGGCTGGAGCAGGTTTTCTCCTTGCCACAGCGCAAGGCTCTGTCGACGTACGTGCACTCATTGGTACCTTACTGGGTGTAGGATGTATCATTGCTGCCTCCTGTGTGGCGAATAACTATATCGATCGTTCGATTGATAAGCGCATGGCTCGTACGAGGGGGCGTGCGCTCGTCACTGGTGTCGTAAGTGGCCGGAATGCTCTTATATTTGCTGGCTTACTTGGTCTCGTTGGCTTTGTGAGTCTTGCCGTGGCGAGTAACATTATGACGGTGTTGCTCGGCGTGATTGCAGTCATCTTTTATGTTATTCTCTACGGCATAGCTAAACGCCGTTCGGTTCACGGAACACTTGTGGGTAGCGTGGCGGGGGCATTGCCTCCCGTTGCTGGGTATATAGCCGTTTCGGGTGGACTCGACCTTGCTGCCATACTTCTTTTTCTCATGTGGGTTACCTGGCAGATGCCTCATTTTTATGCTATTGCAATGTATCGGCATGTTGACTATGCTGCCGCCAAATTGCCAGTCCTGCCGGTCGTACGAGGTATGGCTGTAGCCCGTCGACACATCATATTCTACGTCTTTCTATATGTAGGAGCATCACTTCTCATGAGCCTAGCGGGCTATACGGGAGTAAGTTACTTTATCGTTATGGCTCTGGTTGGCCTCGGGTGGGCATATCTGGCGCTTCGACCACAGCAATCATATGAGCACTGGGCTCGGCAGCTATTTTTTTATTCACTACTGGTAATGCTCGTCATGTGCGTTATGCTAGCGCTTGGTGCGCGACTCATCTAAGCGTGTTATAGTAAGACATACAGACCGATCGACACATAAACAAACAGGAACTTTCATATGCATATTACCATCGTGGGCGGCGGCTTTGGCGGTGTCAAAGCGGCCCTTGAGCTTATTAAATCAAAAGATATCTTTGTCACGCTTATTAGCGATAAGCCAGACTTCCTGTATTATCCAGCTCTATACGGAACGGCAACAGGGCATAGTCACCTTGAATCATGGGTATCTCTGCAGACGATATTCCAAGGTAAACCTCGTATGACACTCATCAATGATACGATTATCTCCATTGATCCGGAACGGAAGTTGCTGAGAGGAAAGAGCGTATCGTACGAATACGAAAACTGTATTTTAGCACTGGGTGTAGTGACGACGTTCTTTGGGATTGAAGGCCTAGATGAGTACTCATACAGCATTAAATCCCAGGCCGAGATTGAGCGCTTCAAGCAACATATTCACGCCGATCTCCAAAAGAAGCATCAACTTGATAAACACTATGTGATTGTCGGGGCTGGTCCAACTGGCGTTGAATTGGCAGGTACGTTGGTATCATATTTGGCACGCTTGCGTCAGTACTACCGCGTCGATGCGAGACGTCATATCCATGTGAATCTGGTTGAGGCAGCGCCCCGAGTTCTGCCAAAGATGTCTGTGGCAGCAAGCCGAGTAGTGGCAAAGCGGCTGAAACGGCTGGGTGTGACTATCCAAACCAACCGTAAGGTTGAATTAGAGGAAGCCACCGATTTAATTGTCAGCGGTAAGCCAATTCTGACGAGTACGGTCATTTGGACCTCGGGCGTGGCCAACCATCCGTTCTTTAAAGCCCATGAGCACTATTTCAAACTTGCACCAAATGGACGGGTGATTGTCAATGAGCAACTACTTGCCTATCAGTCGGTCTATGTCATTGGGGATAACGCTGCTACGCCTTATTCTGGGCTTGCTCAGACGGCACTCCACGATGCGCTTTTTGTGGCTCGGAACCTGAAACGGCAGCAACGACAGCAGCCAGAGCGTACATACAAGGCCGTGATGCCCGCCATTGTTGTGCCGGTTGGAGAGAAGTGGGCTATTTTTGAGTGGCACAAACTGCGGCTTCATGGCCGACTTGCTTCATGGGTGCGTCAAATAGCTGATCTGAGTGGGTACCATGATATTTTGCCAATTGGTCAAGCATTAGGAGCGTGGCACGCCCAACGTGTACTTGAGGATGAGGTACCGAGCCAAGAAACGAGTGTTCGAAAGAGCTAAATCTCGCGCACGGTTTCGACAGAGGCACCCAAACTATTGAGTCGATTAGCAAAGTCTTCGTAGCCACGATTGATTGAGTAGACATCACGAAGGGTTGAAACACCGGGGGTTGCAAGCATGGCAAGCAGTACTACTACAGAAGGACGCAAAGCTGGTGGGGCAATCACATCGGCGGGCTTCCACTTGGTTGGGCCAGTAATGTAGACGCGGTGGGGGTCAACTAGTTCAATGTTCGCATTCAATTTAGAAAGCTCAGTAAAATAGATGGCCCGATTCTCATATGACCAATCATGTACTAACGTTCGGCCATGGGCGACCGTAGCAATGAGGCCAAGGAAAGGCAGGTTATCCATATTGACGCCCGGAAAGGGCATACTATGTAATTTGTCTTTAGGCGCCTGAAGCTTCGATTGCTTTAAGTGGATATCAACCAGACGCGTAGCGCCATTTCGAGCCGCATATTCGGCAGTAACCTCGTACTCAAGTCCCATACCTGAAAGAATAGCAAGTTCGATTTCCAAAAACTCAATTGGTGCGCGCGTAATGGTAATATCAGAGTCAGTTACGATGCCGGCTGCAATTAAGCTCATGGCTTCGATGGGGTCTTCGCTTGGATAGTATTCAACAGTTTGATTAATATGACGAACACCGTGAATAATAAGTGTCGTCGTACCGATGCCCTCGATCTTAATACCGAGCTTTTTTAAGAAGAAGCAAAGGTCTTGGACCATGTAGTTGGGGCTGGCATTACGAATTGTTACCACGCCGTCATATAAAGCAGCTGCCATGATAACGTTTTCCGTGACCGTGTCGCCTCGTTCGGTCAGAAGAATTGTTTTAGTGACGGGTTTCTCCTTCACGGTTGCTTCGTAGTAATCGGTGGTTGCTTCCACCGAGAGGCCAAATGGTGCGAGGCCGGTCATGTGCGGCTCAACGGTTCGGGTACCGAGGTTACAGCCGCCTGCAAAAGGAAGCTTAAATTCTTTATATTGATGGAGCAGTGGACCAAGGAACATAATAACCGTTCGGGTCCGCTTTGCAGCGGTGATGTCCATATCTTCAAGCTTCAAGCGAGCGGGTGGAGTAATTTCAAGATCATTCTTGTCGTTCAGCCAACGGACTTTTACGCCAATACTTTGCAGAACCTCAATGATTCGATTCACTTCTTCGATTCGGGCCACGCGACGTAAAGTTGTGGTGCCGTGGTTAAGGAGAGCGGCGCAGAGTAAGCCTACGGCAGCGTTTTTACTGGTTTTGACTTCAATGGAGCCAGAGAGCTTTTTGCCACCAGTAATACGAAAATTAATTTTACCCGACTGGTTAAGACTGACCAGTTCGCTCGAGAGGACTTCACTAATACGCGCCAGCATTTCAAGGCTAATGTTTTGCCCACCTTTTTCAATCCGATTGATAGCGCTTTGGCTAGTGCTGAGCGCTTCAGCGAGTTGAGTCTGGGTAAGACCTCTAGATTGACGAGTTTCTTGAATCAATGTACCAATTTTGGCCTTATAATCATCGTTTGTCATACTCCTTATGATATATCAACCATGATATATTGTCAACTAATGGTATAATCAAGGTACTAGGAGAACGGTATATGCACGATACACAAATAGCAGCTTTTATTGCAGGTGAAGAAGAACGGCAACGGAATGGGTTAGAGCTTATTCCAAGTGAAAACTATGTGAGTCGAGATGTCCTCACGGCACTTGGCAGTGTTTTTACAAACAAGTACTCGGAGGGCTATCCGGGGCGACGTTATTATGGGGGTCAGACCTACACCGATAAGGTTGAGCAGCTTGCAATTGATCGAGCTAAGCAACTGTTTCGAGCTGATCATGCGAATGTACAACCACATTCGGGGGCACCTGCTAATGAAGCTGTGTATAGTGCGTGGCTTGAGCCTGGCGATACTGTCCTTGCTATGGACCTAAGCCATGGAGGCCATCTCACTCATGGTGCGCCCGTCACGCGGAGTGCGCATTTATATAACTTTATTCGTTATAAGATGAAAGATATTGCAACTGGTGAGATAGATTATGATGAATTACGTCGCCTTGCACTTGAGCATAAGCCAAAGCTTATCATTGCTGGTTTTAGCGCCTATCCTCGCGAGCTTGATTATGGGAAGTTCGCCGCAATCGGTAACGAAGTGGGTGCTCTGCTTATGGCCGACATGGCTCATATCGCCGGTCTCATTGCGGGAGGGGTAGCTAAGAATCCTTTTGACTATGGCTTCCACGTTATTACCACGACGACTCATAAGACATTGCGCGGTCCTCGGGGTGGTCTCATTCTTTCGATGGGTACAGTGAGCAATCCATTACGTGCTCCGGAGAAGACACTCGAGAATATTCCAACACTGATTGACCGTGCTATCTTTCCCGGTATGCAGGGTGGTCCACATATGCATTCAATTGCAGCAAAAGCGGTGGCTTTCTATGAGGCATTACAGCCAGAGTTCAAACAGTACGCGCAACAGGTGCTTGATAACGCGTCGGCTTTGGCCGAGGCACTGAAGCAGCGTGGCTTTAATTTAGTAACCGGTGGAACGAGTAATCATCTCATCCTCATCGATATCTATAAGAGCTTTGGCATCGACGGAAAGATAGCAGAAAATGCACTAGAAGCCATTGGCCTTACTGCCAACGCTAATAGTGTACCAGACGATACTCTGCCTGCTTTTAAGCCAAGCGGCCTCAGGATTGGTACACCGGCTATTACTACTCGTGGTCTAAAGACTGAACATATGGAACAAATCGCGCAGTGGATGAAACAGGCTATCGAGAGTCGAGATAGCTCAGAGACTTTAGCTACACTACGTGCTGACGTCAAAGCATTTGCAAAGCTATTCCCTTTACCAAGCGATAGCTGACATTTCTAGAATATGACAATATAAGAATAGACTCAATCGAGTCTATTCTTATAGGTAAATCGTTGAACCTATCCTAACTTAGGGCTAGGAGGGATGTGCTCGATGAATTTGCTGCACCATAATATACTGGTACTGCAATTTTCTGACTGGAGTCATAGTAGAATACAATTCCACCAGTTGGAGCTGCTGCTGTCCCGGTTATGACAACGTATACCGAACTAGTCACATCGACGCCGGTTGCGGTTAAGGCAGTCGCTGCTGCAGTTGTTGCTGCCGCTACGGTTGCTGCCGCTGCGCTTGGCTTAATGACAATTGCAGAAGGTAATTTACTTGAAGGTGTTGCACCATTAACTGTATAACCAGAGCCGAATTGAGCAATACTAGCAGGATAGACTCCTCCATCCGCGTTGTAAGCTTCTGCCACCTTTTGGGTATTAGCTGCAGCTGTCTCTGCTTTTGAGGTGTTTGCCCGTGCGGTAATACCGCCATATGCAACAATTGTAATTGCGGCCAATATCGCGATAACGACGATAACGACCAAGAGCTCTACGATGGTGAAACCGCGCTCATTCTTTCTCTTCTTAATGCCATTCAGTACCATATATGGTGCCCCCTATAATTGTTATGATAACTGTACTATACGGGAAGTTTTTTATAAACGCAAGCATTATCGTTCAATTTTCATTCTATGTAATCACTATTTTAAGGTGCCGTATAGTCGGCATAGTAGTTCACGTTGTCGAGGGAGGTGTAAGCCGTACTAATTGAAGCTGCTTGCCCAACAATGATATTACATCCAGAAGCCGTACCGGGCGTAATGTCGACCCGCCCCCATGTACCATTCGCCACAACCGTTTGAAGAGACTGTTGTTTTGGACAATATGCAGGAGGAAGGTTTGCAATTATCGTGTTGGCGGTAGTTGATCCACCCTTCAATAATCCTTTTATCACCACTTGTCCATCGGTCGACTTCGTGTATCGAGGTGTCGAATATGGGGAGCCGTAGTATGTGAAGCCATTAAGGGGTGTTAGGGCAGTCCAGCCCGTGTAAGAGCTTGGATACCATAGGGCCTGTAAGGAGAGGTAGCTATTTGATCCACCCCTGGTGTAGATGTTACTGTTAACATATTCAAGAGCGATGACGCCAAACGCGTTGCTATTGTCTGCAGATAAGAACTCAAACCCAGATGGTTGTAGATCATCAGGAACGGAGGTTAAGACCGTACCACTAGCTGCAGTACCGCCGCCAATGAGACCCTTTAGATGTACTCTGCCATTTGAGTCAACCATATAGCCAGGCGTTGCCCATGGAGCACCATAAAATACCCAACTGTTTTGTAGCGGTATCGCTGTAAATGTCGTGCCGCTTGGCATGAAGGTGATACCGTCAAGCGAGAACCAAGCTGCATTACCAACGACAAATCGTATCGTACCATCTGGCCAAACGTCAATGCGTCCACCGGCGCCATTTGAATTATTTTGGAATATAAGATTCTCCGACGGGCGATATCCAAGGGGAAGGGTACCAATAATTTCATTGGTACCGGGTGTTCCTCGACTTGCCGAGAGGCCTTCAAGGACGATCATACCCGCACTTGTTTTGCGGAAGCCGGCAGGGGTATATGGTAAACCATAGTCATGCCAGTTGTTCTGATATACAATCGGTGTCCATGAAGCGCTTGTGACTGTTAGGGTGGCTGCATTTGAAGTGGTAGATCCGGCGTTATTCCCGAAGATAACACGGTATTGATACCCATTCATATAGACTGAAACGGTCGGAAGCGTAAGAGTAGGCGAGGTAGCCCCACCAATATTGGTCCAACTAGCCCCGCTATCAGTCGATTGCTGCCATTGGGCTAACGTGCCATCTGGAGCGGCTGCGGCAGTAAAGGTAGTATTTGTAGCGGTATCGCTCACACTCACATTGCTTGGCTGCGTAACAACGGTTGGCGTTGAAACAGCGACGGTCGCGGTACGATCATTATTAATACCGATAGCTCGTAAGGTAGCTGATTGGCTGATGGTGCGCCCAGCTACCGTCTGCGTAGCGGTGATAGTGACTCCAACTGTATTGTCGCTGTTCATGGCTGCTGCACGGTCACTATCGGAGAGTCCGCTATTGGCAGCATTTGCATCAACGGCGGTTGAACCGACTGATGGATAGTAGGCGACCGAGAAAGTACTGACATTATCGACGAGGCGCACATCTTGAGTGACGCACATACTTCCAGTGGTGTCAGGGGCACAACTCGGCTGTTGCCACATTGGTTGACAAGCAAGCGTAGCGTAATTAGCCGGAAGTACGGTTCGTCGCCAGAGTGTCCCGTTTTTAACAAAGTAGATAATATTTGTGTACATGAGGGTATTTTGACTCACATTACTACTACCGCAGCTATTGGGTTGATTGGCCGCATAAATCGTACTATTGTTGCCAAGCGTGAGGGGATTGAGCGTAGTAGCGTAGCTATTAAGGATAAGTTTTGTCCCGCTTATCGCATCGGCATTATCGAATGGTGTCGTATCGTTGTTATAGCCTTGGGGTGACACGAGATCAATGTTATTGGTGGCAAGAAACGCCGCACTTGATTTGACGTCTTGTTCGATTCGATCGAGTGTATCTTGAATATTGTAGGCGAGCACATTTTGGCTACGGCTTGCGAGTACCTCACCGGTAATATTAATCAGAAAGGAGATGAAGAAACCGATCATTAGAATGACGATTGGCGCGATCACGAGCATTTCAATCAGGGTAAAACCACTTTTTGATGAGTGTTTATTGAGTAACATAGACAGCATTCGTTATGGTTTGTTGTGGCGTATTATATTTAATGATTGCCTGTACTTCAGCGATGTTGGTCAGGGCTGGATAGTATGGACAGGTAATAACGATAGTGACCGTGGCATTCGATAGACCGGCTGTATTAAGAGGTGAGTTGGTGAGTGGTGTGAGGGGAGTGGTGCAGGAAGCTGGGGCTGAGGCGGCGTATTGACGCATATATGTATAGGCAAGGTTATTAGCAGTAGACTGCGCACGTGTTGCGCCGCCATCTTTAATAATCACTCCATAGAGCTGATACCCAGCAATAATAAAAGCCACTGCGACGAAGAGTGTGATGAGTAGTTCAACGGCCGTAAAACCCGAGGCTGATCGAGGACGTATAGCTTTTATCATTGATTTTTACTCGTTATCATTTTGACGCTATTATCAACTTCTGAGTAGTAATAGAGATTAAACTTTCGGCACGTAGGAAGCCCCGTACACAGGCTACCATCTGATCGAATCGGCTGATATACATAATCGTTTGTCGTGAGACTTGGCTGGGGCTGAACGCCTGTCGATGTCTGAACGGCATTGGTCGCAGCGACAAGTGATGAGGCGCTATCGCCAGGTGCTACGAGTGATGCGGGATCGATGTCTCGTAGGACAGACTTTTCGTTGCCAATGAGAGTTGATACCGAAGGGTAGTAGCCAACGGCCGTGAGCGTGTCGCTACCTGAGGTATAGTAACTCTCGAGGTGAAGTGCAATGGTCTCAACATCAGTTTTACGTTCACTGTCTCGTCCGTTCGCTTGAGTGGAGCGTAGGTTAACTACACCTAAGATGAGTAAAATACCCATAATAGCAATGACGACTAACAACTCAACAATAGTAAACCCACGGCGCTGCATACCTCTAGCATAAGGGGTTTACCCTTAAATCGCAAGCGCCCGATGTGGCCTAAGATATCTCGAGTGGCTCTTGTTCGATCTGGATACCAAAGGTATCACGGACGGTGCCAATAATCTCTTCGCGTGCTTCAACGAGATCTTTGTAGCTGGTAGCGGATTCATTAATCAGCACGAGACAATTCTTGTCATGAACGCGCATGCCATGCAGGAGTTTCCCTTTCATACCCGCCTGTTCAATGAACCAACCAGTGGGTATCTTAAAATTGCCATCACCCATGTCATAGGCAGGAATGGTAGGGTAGTGGCTCTTAAGATCGTTTAACTTCCAGGTTTCGACAATGGTGTTTTTAAAGAAGGAGCCGGTATTGGGTAAAACGGTAGGGTCGGGGAGCTTATTCGCCCGAATAGCAATGACTGCATCTCGAATAATGAGTTGCGTGTAGAGCTTGATTGAATGCTGGTCGAGATATTGCTGGAGTGCATCGTAAAAAGGCGGTTGCGGCGGGGTTTTGGAAAGCTTTAGGGTAAGCGAGGTAAGGATATACCGTCCCGCCCATTCACCCCTAAAGACGCTATCTCGGTATGAGAATCCGCACTCTTGTCGTGTCAGTGTTACGAAGCTATCGGTAGAAGTATCATATGCCTCAACCGACTGTAAGGTGTCGGCAATTTCTTGACCGTACGCACCAACATTCTGGATGGGGGTGCCGCCAGCCGTACCAGGAATGGCTGACATGGCTTCAATCCCACTAAGTTCCATGTCGACCGTTCGTTTGACAACTGCATCCCAGTCTTCGCCGGCGCCAAGTGCAATAGTAGTCGAGTTAAGATCGTCGGCTATAACCGTAAAACCAGGGATGCGGATACGCATCACCAGACCGTTATAACCTTCGTCTTTCGCAATAACATTACTACCCCCGCCGAGCACGAAAACAGATAATCCTTGGGCGCGTGCATTGCGATAGGTTGTCGCTACTTCGTCTGGCGTTCGCACCTCAGCCATAAAACGAGCTGGGCCACCGAGTTTCATTGTTGTATAGTTTTTTAAGGGAATGTTAGTGTGAATGTCCATATGTGTAGCTTATTATAGCTCAAGACGCGGATGCATGATATAATTACCTCTGATACGCACCCGTAGCTCAGTGGATTAGAGCACTGGTCTTCGGAACCAGGTGTCGCAAGTTCGAATCTTGCCGGGTGTACCAAAATTATTTAAATACCTCTTTGATTAGAGGTTATTTTTATTGAGCCGGTAGTATAAGAACGAGAAAATTCCTCGTAACTCGTCTTGAGTTTATCAAGAATATTTTGATACCCCTGCTCTTTTACATATTTCCATGCATCGGCATATAGCGGATACTCTTTACACAGTTCAATATCTCTATCCAAACGCTCTGGTTCATTCAGTACATCAATAAAAATGTATGCCAATAGCGCATGTACGGGTATATGAACGAGAGTATTCCATGCATGATTATCTCCAAATAAGTTCTTCCACGTTTTTAATATCTTTCGATCAAGGCTGCTCGTAATTTTTGTATTATCCGTTAAAAGCCTATGTGCAATTTCATGAGTAAATATTTCGATAAATCGATCGCCTTCATACTTTGTCGAAATCACCATAGGGTCACTGAATGAGTTTCCAAAGGGTGCTACATATACATCTATAATATTTTGCTTGAATTCAAGATCAAGCACCTTACACATTCCAGTAAGTATCTTTTCTTCGTATGGTGCCCAATTTTTGTTATAAAGTTCAACCGTTTCGTCGATATATTCATCAGTTGCAGCAATTTCATTGCCAGTCTCCTTGAGTCCAGGAAGAAGCAACGGTATAACGGCTCCGTTAAGCAAGAAAGATGCGCGAATTCGGACTTCAGGTAGTTGCATATTCTTTACTATAGCAAATCAGTTCGCTATTAAAGCCGTTCTAACTTTATTGACTACGCTATATAACTCTTTTGTGTTTACCTCATCCATTTACAAACTGACCTCTATTTGCTATAGTCTCAAAGAGTAAATATGAGCCTTATGTTCATATTGCGACCGCTCTATGGGCCAGTAGCTCAGCTGGTTAGAGCACCTGCCTCTTAAGCAGGGTGTCCGGGGTTCAAGTCCCCGCTGGCCCTCCAAAGTGTATGAAACTCTAAAGATTTCTTAAATAAGGAGTCTTTTTTGTTATCATTATATTGAAAAGATTATCCGCTACCTATTACCTCGTACGGAGAGTAAGCTCAAGCTAGTAACAAGCATAATTCTTTAAAAAGGTAGGTTTATATGACAGATAAAGCACGAACAGAAGAATTTAAAGTAAATGGAGAAGATCTGCTGAAACGAGTCAAAGCTCTTATTAGAGAGGGCAACATTCGCCGCATAACTATCAAAGACAAAGAGTCGAAAACAATTATCGAGATACCTCTTACCATCGGTGTGGTTGGTGTATTACTATTGCCTGTCTTTGCCGCCGTTGGGGCAATAGCCGCTCTTGTGACGGAATGTACAATTGCCATCGAACGAGAGGCTTCGAAGTAAGGCTATACTCGAACCAACATCTCAATAATAAAAGCACTTCTTTATTGGAGTGGTTTTATTATTGACTTAGAGTACTCGAAGTTATCATACTTAAAACGTACACGACACTCTACGTTGTCATAATCGTGGTATGACAGAGAAAATGAATTTTTATTTCTCGACATAACAGGGCGTAGGGTGACTATTAAAAAATGAAATAATCAAAGGAGAATACATCGATGAGTAAAACATGGTTTATAACCGGTACTTCAAAAGGCTTTGGACGAATCTGGGCAGAAGCCGCGCTTGAAAGAGGAGACCGAGTGACAGCGACGGCTCGTAATCTTGAGAGTTTAACTGGCCTTAAGCAAGCATATGGTGATCAAGTTCTCACGCTAACCCTTGACGTTACCGACAAGGTGGCTGTCGAAGCGGCACTTAAGCAAGCCCATGATACGTTTGGTCGACTTGACATCGTGGTTAATAACGCTGGCTATGGCCAATTTGGTGCGATTGAAGAGCTCAGCGAGCAAGAGGCGCGGGATCAGATGGAGACAAACCTATTTGGTGCACTATGGGTGACCCAAGCTGCGTTACCAATTTTACGCGAGCAAAGATCAGGACACATTATTCAAGTTTCAAGTATCGGTGGAGTGAATGCCTTTCCATATATTGGCATGTATCATGCAAGCAAGTGGGGCCTCGAAGGCTTTAGTCAAGCGCTCAGGCAAGAAGTCGAGCCTCTCGGTATCAAGGTAACGATGATCGAGCCCGTTGGCTACAGCACTGATTGGGCTGGTCCATCTGCAAAATTCTCAGCTAAGCTACCAGCGTACGATCACGTCCGAGAAGCCAATGCAGCGCGACGGGCTCGTGTTTCACAGCCAGGTGTGCCAGAGGCGACAGCCCCTGTCATATTAAAGCTGGTTGATATGGACGAACCACCCTTTCGTATTTTCTTCGGCAATTGGGCAAACCAAATGATCCATGACGAGTACCAAAAACGCCTCGACGAATGGGATGCCTACCAAGATCTGAGCATCGAAGCTCATGGCGCATAATCAATCTATAAAGTATTCACTCTTTTGTTAACTTTCTTACAGCCAAGCTATGGCCTAGCTGTCATGCTAGAAGGATAAAGGAGAACGAGTATGGCAAAATATGGACCTAAAGCTCAAGAAAAAGTCGAAAAGGCAGTACAGGAAATGAAAGAGGGTAAGCTGAAATCTGGCAAGAGTGGTCGAAAGGTTACGAGCCAGAAGCAAGCGATTGCCATTGGCTTATCAGAAGCGAGAAAAGCAGGCGGGAAAGTGCCGAAGCCATAGAGTGCGGGTATCGCTACAGAGTAAGCGCGAGTTTTGTAATCAGTGTTCTGAATTGGGCGAGCTCGTCTTGGCTCAGATTAGCTAGCAGCGAATCATCTGCTCCGATCAGGTCGGTGGTGATTTGTGATTGAACCGAAGCGCCGTCACGAGTGAGTAAAACGATTTTGACGCGACGATCGTCTTCTTTCTCGCCACGGCTCACAAGCCCTTTTTCTTCAAGCCCATCGATGATTCCCGTAATATTAGAGGCATCGCAGTTATACAGCTTCTGAAATGCATTCATAGGTTTTGGCTCATCTTTATTAGTTAGGACGAGGGTAATAGCTTGCATAGGAGTGAGGTCATAGTCCTTGGCGATAGCCGCTAGATGTTGCTTCGAGGTCATAAGAAACTCGAGCAGGGAGGCATAAAATTGAGGGAGTGAAGTGGTGTAGGACATGATTTACTCTATAGGTCGTATAATATAGTTGACAAAGTCAATTATTGACCTTTATAATTAACGTAATACTATTTTACAATATTACTGACAAATAAAAAAGGAATTCATATTTTCTATGATTGAAAAAGCAAAGAACCATTGGCTCATTTTAGTGATCCTCGCTGTTGCGCAACTTATGGTCGTACTCGATTCATCGGTTGTGAATGTTGCCTTACCGGCCATTCAACACAGCTTCTCGTTGACTTCAACAGGGCTTCAGTGGATTGTCACGGCCTATACCTTAACCTTCGGTGGCTTCTTACTCCTTGGTGGTCGAGCCGCCGACTTATTCGGACGCAAACGTATGTTCTTAATTGGGATTAGCCTATTTACAGTGGCCTCACTTATCGATGGCCTGGCTTTAAATGGCACAATGCTTATCGTACTACGGGCAGTTCAGGGACTCGCGGCGGCGCTTATGTCACCGGCAGCTCTATCGGTTATTCTTATTACGTACCGAGAAGGTCATGAGCGTAATACCGCTTTATCTATCTGGGGATCAGTAGGAGCGGGTGGTGCAGCGATTGGAGTGCTGCTCGGTGGTGTTTTGACACAGTACCTCGACTGGCGTTGGAACTTCTTTATTAATATCCCTATTGGTATCGTTATCTTTATTGCGGCGTGGCGCTTACTACCAGCCCACGAATCAGAAGAGACCCACACAAGCCTCGATCTACCTGGCGCTATCTCGGTCACTGGTGCAGCTTTACTACTTGTATCAGGCATTGTCGAAGCGCCGACCAATGGTTGGTTGGCTGGCTCCACCTTTGCCTATTTTATCGGTGCCCTTGTCCTGTTAGCTTTCTTCATCTTTAACGAAAAGCGTGCCAAACGACCACTCGTCCCTCTGGATATCTTTAAGAACCGTAATTTGACGGGTGCGAACCTGGTGATCTTTCCAGTGGTTGCCAGTATGTTCTCAACTTTCTTTTTCGGCTCACTATACCTGCAGAACGTTCTCCAGTTTGATCCAGTTAAAACGGGACTTAGTTTCTTGATAACGCCGGTTATCATTGCCCTGACTGCTACAAATGTACCTCGTATTATCAAGAAGATTGGCTATAAGCCAGTGCTCGTGACGGGTCCACTCTTTATCGCTGGCGCTCTGCTGTTCTTGTCGCATGTGCCGGTCGCTGGTAACTACTTTGCTCACGTCTTCCCAGCCCTCATCCTCCTTGGTATTGGTGCGGGGATGAGCTTTGTCTCAGGTACAATTGCAGCAACTTCTGGGGTAGCACCACATGAATCCGGTCTTGCCTCTGGTCTTCTGAATACGGCCCAACAGGTGGGTGGCTCACTGGGCTTGGCGGTACTGACGGGTATCGCAACTGCCAAAGCAGCTGATTATGTTAAGCATCTCAGCTCGTTGCCAAATGCACTGACGCCACTTACGGCCGAAGTACAGGGTATGCATG
The DNA here is from genome assembly GCA_015655045.1 of Candidatus Saccharimonadota bacterium. GTDB lineage: Bacteria > Patescibacteriota > Saccharimonadia > Saccharimonadales > Saccharimonadaceae > UBA1547. Next base: position 115,429 of record JAATFU010000005.1, on the reverse strand, counting down.
CTGCATTTCTAGTAGGGGCCTGCATTGCACTCGTCGCCTCTCTCCTTGCATTTGTCATCATTAAAACCCCTAAGCAAGCTTCTCCCGTTCCTGCCTAACTCGTTGAAAAAAGAAATGGAACGGGTGATACTGTTCCTGTTATACTAACGATCATGGAATTGTTTACGCAATGGCTCGGGTTTATCGGTGCGTGGTTGTTATTCGCGGGGCCAGTCTATCAGGCGGCGCTTGAACTGCTTGAGCAAGATATCCGACGAGATCATCTTAAAATAGCAGGCGAAAAAGTCACCCCACCAGCTGACGTGTCGGTATTGTGGTGGTTCTTTCCACCCATCAAACTCTATCTTGAATATAGTCGCTCTCGAAACTACCGGCGTCGATATATTCGCGCACTTCCGCCCGAGATTATCGAATCACTCATCGGTTTGATGAATAAAGCGACGGCATGGGTGATGGTTGCTGGCGGTGGACTGGCTATTGCAGCGAAAGAAACGTATGAACTCTGCCAGGGCTACGGCTTGAACCTGGCGGTATTCTGGGTCAGTGTTGGTGTTATGGGGTACCTGAGCATTCTCTATACGGTCTTACGGGTTATGCGAACAAATAAAATCGTTGAGAGCGCAAAACAACACTAAATAACTCTTTGTTAGTCAGAGTCTAAGGCTACACGACCGGCAAGGTTATTAAAGGTGACACCCACAAGTATAACCTGTTGGTTCTCGAGAGTATGTAATTGAAAAAACTATTTTCTCTGGCGTCTTTTCTTCACTTTTGCGGTGCCGGCATGAATAAATCCAAGTATGGCCAGGCCAACTAGTAAAATACCAGTTACGAGGGCGCCGATAGCTGCATAGAAGGCGATAAGCGAAGCGGTATCAAAGGCGTAGGCATTGAGCAGCATGCCTCGAAGTGTCTCACCTTGAAAGACTGTTTGAACCTGAGCGGCTAAGGCAGTATTGGTTGGCGCGGCGAGGGAAGCGGCGCTCAGTTCTGAATACGTCTTGCCACCACCAATTTTGGTAAGGTGAACAGCGATATAGTGATTGGCAAATACCTCTGCTTGATCGCCGGTAAGAAGCTCTTGACCAGCATACTGGCTGACTTGGGATTGATCGGCGGGTGGCAGCGAGGTGATTGAGTCTGTTCCGGCTTCAGGAAAATAGATCTTCTCACTCGCCAATTGGTCGTGCACTTGGCTATGGATAAAATTATGGGTCCAAAACAAAGCGATTGATCCAATCAAAAGCGCGATGGCAATGATGAGCCCTGCTGAGGATAATAATCTATCGAGTGCACTTCTGGTCATGGGAGCTCCTTGTGTCTAAGTCAATTTCTCTACAGTGTAGCATAATATTGCTTGTGCTTTTAGCGCGAGTGATTCTCAAAGGATCCAGGCACAGTTTTGGATGCGACCGAAATGAAAGACGAAACCATATAAAAGACCGAATCCAATCAGATAGGCAGTCAGCATAATACACATGGGACTAAGAGGTGTACTCATAAGAAGTATCGCCCCGCTCAGCCCACCTAAACCTGTCGCACTAGCGGCGCTTGTTGCCATGTAGACAGCGATCTTTTGGTGCATAAGAACAAACAATAGTGCTCCGGCCATGAGCACCAGCGAAGTTGTCATACCGATAATATGGAGGACTAAAAGAGTAGTATGCATACTATAAATAGTAGCATAAGCAGTTTCACGATCACAAGCTTGTCATCGAGTCTGAAAATGAGATGCTAGACGGCAGAAGATTCGTCAATAATAGGAGCATTGCGGTGCCATTTTGAGTGATCAAAGGCAAGGAGCGCGAGCCAGACAATAGGGACAAAGATAGCGAGCAGTACCCACCAGCTACCTTTGCCAAACTTGAGACCGATGCGATAGGCGGCAATAAAGATAAATACGAGTGATACGTACCCTATGAAGGGAACGACTATCAATACAGCCCAGAACCCCTGTTGATCACCCAGTTCAAGGAGCTTCCAAAGGTTATAAAACGGCACCCACGCTATCCAAGCAGGCACGCCAGCTTTAATGAAGATTCGACTGAGAAACCATGCAGTGACCGCATAGGCAAGTAAACTGAAGATACCCATAAAGAGAAGGACGCCAGCAAGCAGTGCAGGATCGATGTTCTCGTAGGTGTAGGTGTCGCCTCCGTGGTTCCCGTACATATAGTGGTAATTCGTGTATGCTTGAGCAAGATGAGATATGAATGTCATAATACATTTATTGTAGCATAGCTCCGGTTTTGGTAAACTGAAAGGTAATGAAAGTACTTGATGGCGCTGAACTTGCGAGCTATATCAAAGAGCGCCAAGCCAAACAGGTGCGGGCGCTTCGTCAATCGTGGCGTATTGTACCGCATCTGGCGATTGTTCGGATGGGCGAGGACCCGGTTACCGACACTTACTTACGCCTGAAACGGCGCTACGGTGAAGATATTTTAGTGGAAGTAACCGTTCACCAGACCACGCCTGCTCATATTTTAGAGCTGATTCAGTCGCTAAACCAGGACACGGCTGTCCATGGCGTTATTATCCAGCTTCCGCTGAGTGAGCCGACTATAACCGAAGCAGCCTTGCATGCCGTTGCGCCCGAAAAAGACGTCGATGGACTGGGGGGATCTACCGCATTTACGCCAGCCACTGCTTTGGCGATTGATTGGCTGCTCGCGGGTTATGGCGTTGAATTAGTAGGTAAACAGATTGCAATAGTAGGCAATGGTCGATTGGTTGGTGCACCGCTACATGCGCTTTGGCAAGCGGCAGGCCTGAATGTGACAGTCTACGACGATCAGACCAAAGATCTTGAAGCTGTCTTGGTAGAGGCCGATATTATTATCACAGCAACTGGCGTAGCGGGCCTCATTACGCCTGCGATGGTTAAGCTAGGAGCCGTTGTGGTAGACGCAGGTACAGCAGCGGAAAACGGCCAGGTAGTAGGTGACGTAGCCCCCGCAGTGCGTGAGCGAACCGATCTGACAATCACTCCCAGTAAAGGCGGGGTAGGACCACTGACTATTACCGCCCTCTTTGACAACTTGCTCCTTGCCGCCCGACGAGTGGCCGATCAAACAGGTCAACAAGATCTATAGGAAGAAGTTAGGCTGTGCCGAGAGCCTCTTTAACCCGTTGGACGACTTGGCGGGGTGTAAGATTGGCTTTGACAATATAACTATGGATACCCAGATCGCGTAGTCGTTTTGGTGATTCTTCTTCACCAAGGTTAGTCAGAATAATAACCGGGATGTCCTTCCCCCAGTCGTGGTGACGAATAATTTCAAGCGCTTCGGTGCCATCCATCTCGGGCATCTGAAGGTCAAGTAAGATCATGTCAGGCGCAAAGGCTTCAACTAGCGCCACGCCACGCTTGCCGTTATTGGCAAGCTCAACTTCAAAACCGTCTGCCTCGAATTTCATGCGATACATTTGACTAATTACAGGGTCATCTTCGATGATAGCTATCTTGGTCATATAGCCTTATCATACGTTAGACTGTCGGCCCGATCAAGCTTATGGTGATATAATCAACGCAGTAAACGTGAAAAACACATAAAGGCAGCCATTTGTTATGAAAGATCTTGCACCCTCTATTTACCGACAGCGACTTGTAATAGAAGCGTACCCACACGCCTCGATAACCGACAAGCAGATTAAGCAGTATTTATCAGAGCTTTCAGTCATCATTGATATGAAGCAATTGATTGAGCCAGTGACGCATCGTAGTGAGCAATTTGGTTGGGCTGGGTGGATTCACTGGGAAACTTCGGGTGCGCATTTTTATGCGTGGGAACAGCCGATACTGTTTTATAGTGTGGACATTTACACATGTAAAGCCTTTGATCCACAAGAAGCGGTTAATTTTACAAGGCAATTCTTTGCAAGTGATGTTATTGAGTATAAAGAATTTTAATGACCGAATTAAATGATAACCTGGAACCACGATACGATCTCCCTTTTGCGGCCATTGATCAATTAACACAGGAATTAATTGATAGACACACCCATGAAGTTCCTGTTCGATATCGATATGCTGCCGTTGAGGTTAAGGGGGACAGTCCCTATGCAAACATTGCTCGATATATCGAAGGAACGGTCTTCCAAGCAGCTTTTGGCAATACACCAGAGCAGATGAAGCGTGAGTATGGGCCTTACGAGACAACAAGTACGTTCTTCATCTCTCTTGATAGAGGGGCCGATGGAAGTGTTTTGGACTTAAAGAAGGCAACTGGGGCCCTGCGAGTTATTAATAATTCAGATCAAGGACTAAAAACACTGAATGATATCGAATCAGAGCCTTTCTATGTCGATCTTGACAGTGTCGTATATCGTCACGGTATCGAAGATATGAATAAAACATGGGATATTGGCACTGTAGCTGTATTGCCCGAATACCGCAAGGGTGAGGGCCCCGTAAGTGTGCAGTTGTATCGGGCAATGTACCTTGCGGCCATGCATGGTAACATAGAGCACCTTGTATCGGTTATTGATGGACGTGCACTGACAAAACTGACAGGTTATCTAGGCATCCCTTTTGTGCCACTAGCAGATTCGGAGCCGCATCCTTACCTAGGCTCTCAATCCAGTACGGCTGTATATGGGCATGTACCAGAATTCTTTGCAAAGATGAGTCGGCATCGTCTGACACCACGGGGTATACTAGCCCACAAGGCGCTTGCGAGATTAGTGAAGGGTACTGAAGACGATTCAATTGTTCTTGCACATTCATCCTGACATCCTGACTATAAAAACTATCCCGCTTACGCTACACTGAGAGCGTGGAGCTAATGATTCTTCTTGTTACATGTGTGATTAACCTTACCCTTGGGGTACTGATTTTATTACACGATCCAAAAGCACGTTTTGTGCGTTTTTTTGCCATTATGAGTCTAGTTATCTGTATCTGGATTGTCAGTAACTTTATAACTAATCTTTCCACGCCCAATCTCGCAATTAATGATCTTGCAAATAAGATAGCGTATATCAGTGGATATGGACTAGTGTTATCTGGGCTCATTTTTACCTATCTCTTTCCGGTTAGGCGACCTATTGGGGTACGCGAGGCGATTGCAATAGTTGTTATGAGTTGTCTCGTCCTTGGTCTGTCTTATACTTCTCTCGTTGCGGGTAATGTCAGTCTTTCATCTACGTCCGAACTTGAATTTTCGGTCGGTCCACTTATTTGGGTGTATTTACTGGGCTTTATAACGCTACTAGCTCTAATTGTACGCAATATGCTCACTCTACCAGAAGATGGTGGCAAGAGTCGACGAACTCAAGCTCGCTTAGTCTTGATCGCCTTTTGCACAAGTGCATTGCTTGGTTTGATCCTGAACGTGGGTGTTCCACTCCTAACCAACAACTGGTATTTCACACGATTTGGTCCTTTAGCGACAATCCTCCTCGTTGTTATAATTGCCTATGCAATTGTCTGGCATGGCCTATTCGATATACGTCGAGCAGTAGTCCGGACGGTGGCCTATGTGCTGGCGCTTAGCACACTTGCTGCAATTTACTACATACTTATTTACACCATATCCAGCATTTTATTTAGTGGACAATCGAGCCTTATTGAGCAAAGCCCCTATACTATTGCTCTCGCGCTGATATTGGCATTCTTCTTCCAACCAACCAAACGACTCTTTGATCGTATTACGAATGCCGTATTTTATAAGGACGGATACAATACCGGTGATTTCTTTGCTCGCTTGAATCACATTATGACTTCGACAACTGATTTATATAGCCTCCTTACGCATTCCGCAACGGAGATTGCGACCACACTGAAGGCCGAGCAGGCTTTCTTTGTTATCCATCGTTCCGCGACTCAATCACTTATCGTTGGCATGGAGCACCATTCACGTATACCCCAGGCCGACGTGGAACAACTTAGTATCTACGCGCAGAGTCATCATAATGCAGTTATTATTTCTAATCTGCTTGAATCGATCGAGTCTGATAGTGTCATGCACAGACTTATGATAAGCCATAAAATTGCGCTGGTCCTACCTCTTGAGTTATCGCATAAACAAGTAGGATTCTTATGTCTTGGTGAACAGATGAGTAGTGGCTTCACAAAGCATGATCTGAATGTTCTTGAAACAATGTCAGATGAGCTCACTATTGCCATACAAAATGCACTAGTTGTCCAGGAGATGCGAGATCTCAACGCATCCTTACAGCAACGTATTAATAGTGCTACCAAGGAATTACGGGCTACCAACGCCCAGCTCCATCGATTGGATGAGGCGAAGGATGAATTTATTAGTATGGCCTCTCATCAACTACGCACCCCCTTAACGAGCGTAAAGGGCTATATTAGTATGGTGCTTGAAGGAGATGCCGGAAGAGTATCTAGTATGCAAAAGCATTTATTGGGTGAAGCATTTACGAGTAGTGAACGGATGGTGCATCTAATTAATGACTTCCTGAATGTTTCACGGCTTCAAACAGGCAAGTTTATTATTGATAAACGGCCAATTGATCTTGCTAAGGTTGTACAAGAAGAGCTTGATAGTCTCGAGACGAGTGCTTCTTCGCGTGGACTGTCATTTAGCTATAAGGCACCAAAGAACTTCCCTGTGATGGAACTCGACGAGGGGAAGATTCGTCAGGTAGTGATGAACTTTGCCGATAATGCCATTTATTATTCACGCGAAGGGAGCAAAATTAAGGTTGAACTGAGTGTCGACAAGGCGGATGCGGTCTTTATTGTTAAGGACGCCGGTATCGGGGTACCCCTGGCTGAACAGCCCCATCTATTTACGAAATTCTATCGAGCGAGTAATGCCCGGAAGCAACGTCCCGACGGGACAGGCGTGGGCCTCTTTTTAGCGAAGAAGGTGATTGTTGCCCACAGGGGAGAAGTTATTTTTGCTTCCAGTGAAGGTAAGGGGAGTACATTTGGCTTCCGGTTACCACTTGATCAAACTATCCCGCAATAAGTCGAACGATCTCAATAATAAGAACGATAACGACCACCACGACGCCGGAGGTAATGAGAATCGGCTTGAGGATTCGCTTACGATCAAACCACCATTGACCTAGCTTGCTGCGGTTTGCGGCGGTAATGCGAGTGACGATGGGGCGCGCGATAGCAGCATCGGCTCCCGTATAGACTTTATTACGTTTCTTTTTTTGCTTTGCCATATGCCTATAGTATATCAAAAAATACCCCCGTTTGGATAACGGGGGTATTTTGGTCTGAATCGCTTCAGATATCTTAGAAGATAAGGAAGGGAGCGGTCAGACTCTTTTTATAAACGGCCAAGGGCTGCACGACGGCTCGTAATGTAGTAAGCAATACTTGCAATCAATGAACCAAGACCAACGAAGGCAGCAACACCCATACTGGCACCTGTGTGAGGAAGCTCAGTAGGAGTTGTAGGCGGAGTTGTTGTAGTTGTACAGTTCTGTGTACACGTTGGGGGTGTACATATTTTATTAACTGTCACGGTCGCTGTATCACTCTTACTACCGTTGTCGGTTGTGACCTTAGCTATGTTGGTGAGTGTATTAACGCCACAAGTAGGCAAATCATTATTGCTTGCAACTTGTGCGGTTAACATAACATATGCATTTGACTTAGGGCTATAGTTTCCAATATTAACGCCAGTTGTCGTGGCGGTATCGCTCTTTGCGTCAAGAAGCAGACCTTTAGGATTGCTTGCATTTGCAACGTTAGTCGTATTAGCTACGTACGTTTCACCTTTTGGTAATGTATCTGCAAGCACAACGTTATTTTGAGTAGTTGTACCTGTATTCTGATAACTAATCAAGTATTGAACTTTGTCGCCAGCATTGACAGCTTCGGTTTTATTCCAAGTAGTTTCACCTACTTTACGAACTTGCTTCGTTACTGTGAAGTTAGGCTGATTAGCAGTTACCTGGAAGATAACGTAACCGGCATATTGGTTACAGCCAGGTAGCACGCCGTTAAGGCTATCATAGCCGAGGTTAGTACCGGATGTAAATACACCATCGGGAAGTGTCGCACCATTCACTGCACCATTACTTGTCACTTTTGCTGAACCTGCAACGAATGCAAGGTCCATAGTACTCGTAGTTGGGTTGGTTAAAGTGGCGCTGTCATATACTTCTTTAGGGTTCGCGTTTGATGAATTAATGAAGCCAGTGACTTCCGTACTGCTACCAGCAGCGGCATTTGCGGCCATCTGCATACGTAGCGTAACATCATGTGCAATTCCGACACCGCTTGCGTTCAAACTTGTTGAAGCGTCGTTGTGGTAATAGACCATAACATTGTAAGTGTGACCGGCTTGAACGTTTACATTCTCAGCATATGAGTTGGTGTCAGAGGCATCTTTAATACGAACAAAGTTTCGCTCGTCGCCAACGTCTGGGTTGTCGGTAATCGAGTTAAATGTTACATATGGTGCTGGATTTGCGCCTGTAAAAGTGGCGCGGGTTGGTCCGTAGGCGTGGAGGGCGGCAGGTATAGCGATTGCTAAAGCAATCATTACAAGGGCGCCGGTCATACGCTTTGGGGCACGTTTTAGCAATGAGAATAATTTATTCATAATGCATTTCTCCTTCTTGATTTACCTCGCAGGGTTAAATCAAATTAATAAAATTACTTAAGTAGCGTGAAATAGATGATTCCAAATTGTTAAATTCAGTACAAATCAGATCATTACATTTAGTGTATGGAAACACGTGCATGTCCGAGCTAAGTTTGGTGTTGAAAAGTCATACTCAACTACGAGCTAATAAAAACTCAAGTAGGAATATGGCTTCTCTGAATGAGTGTCGTGGATTTTTCCGATGAAGTGGGTGTGTGTTTTTAGGCACACACCCACTTCAGGGAGGAACCGTCAGCCCCCGAAGGGGTTAACGATCGTTCCGTCATTTCCACCGCTCGTTCCGTTGACGCTTCCGGCACCTCCATCACTGGTAGTACCGGTTGCAGGTGGGGGAAGCGGACGATCCGGCTGAGCTGGGGTTGCCCCTGGCGCAGTCGAACTTGACGATGGTGCTGGTCCAGCAGATTGAACAGGAGCCGGATTGGCTGGCAACGGCGGCCTTGGCTCATACGAGTCGTTCGGAGCGGGAGCAACATTTGTTGGTGCCGGTACGCTCTTTGACCAGTCTTTGCTGCAGTCGGGTGAGGACTGCGGAACTGACGGGTTGGCGGAGCATGGTACCCAGCAGTTAGGGAAAGTTCCCTTTTCTCCTGGGAGACATTCGTCTGCGTGTCCTGCTGGTACGGGGGGAGGGCCGCTAGTCACGATGTTTCCACATCGTGCCATGATCCAGATCACTCTTCCGTCGGGAAGCGTAACTTGAATTGCTTTACGGTCCCCTCCAATACCGGGGGCAGTTGAGCCGACCACGACGGCGTTATTCACGCCGCTGTTGTAGCCGGTTGCGGGTGCCTCGCTTGGAACGATCGACTTAGCACTACCAATCGTCAGCTTCAGCTCCGTGTAGAGCTGAACCGCAGTATCGCTGGCGCACTTCTCTGTAATAAGCGATGTCTTGTCGACATCGCGGTTAAGGAAGTACTTGGCAGCACCACTGAGCAGGTTGGGGTCCTTGCGAACCTCGTTGAGCCAGACGTCAGCAGCTTTCGCTGCCTCCTTCTCTGTCTTCGCGTCCTTGATCTCGGTGATGCCATTACCGAACCAGCGGTTGTTCGAGTAGTTTGAGTACTCGATCTTCCACGTGGTGCAGGCGTTAGCGGGTGCTGTCGCTGTTGGTGATGGTTTGGTCACGACGACGGCCTGTGCGTTGTTACCATCTTTCGATGAAAACGCCAGGACGGCAATGATTGCAGCCACAACAAGCACAGCAGCGATGATAGCGGGTATCACCCACTTTCTACGGCTGGAGTGCGGTGTATCGTTGATACTCATGATAATTCTCCTTTCCCCATTAGGGGAGATCCGTTGCGGCAAGTGCCGCGCTTTAACTACCCCTTCGGTTTGGAGCAGCACATCAACCAACCGTATAGATTAACTGGTGAGCTGCTCCTTAGAGAGAAAGGAAGAATACAAAACTTAACTTGTACGAATACATGATCTTGTGACAAAAGAGTAAAACTCAATTTTATCTTATCGCTAGTAGCATATTCATTATTTCTAAGAAATAATGAATCAAACTATTGCGGACAGGAATCACAGACATGCACTGTAATGATCTGACTTGTTAAAAAACCTCCGTTATCTTGGGTCCTCACACCGTGGACAACTGATGTTTGTAATTTATCACATAAACGCTAAAATGTCAATGCTTTACATCATAAAATATCCATAAACACAAGCGATTTGAGAAGGGGCGACGAATATAACCCCGTGAGTTTCGTTAAGTGACTTTTGCGCTCAATTTGACATACTCTCATGAGAACGCTATATTTACGGCGGTACAACGAGGAAGGTCCTCAACAGGTTGTGCATGAACTACAAGGGGATGCAGTGATAAAGGAAGCAGCTCTGCCTCATCTCGATGAGGTAAACCATCTTCAGGTGGTTAAAGAAGTATGCATGGCGCTTACGCGTCTGCGAAAGCAAAAGATTGAAGAGGGAGGCGAAGAAGGCAAAGCAGCTCAGCGCGAGCTCATTCCTCTTCTCTACACTCCGCAGCATCGCCAAACAGCGCTCTATGTCATCATCGCAGAGCTTCGAGTGCTGCCGGCACAGGTAATTCCGGAGTTGATTCAGGGGCTATCGAGTTGGATAGCGCAGACGGTGCACGACCAGGAACTCTACGGGCCGGAAGTCGCATCAGTTCACTGAATATCTCCTTTGGGTAGGGTGGTCATCCTTGATCGCCCTACCCACCACCCAACCGTACATTCTGAGTGGGCTTGCGTAAGAAATTATTTTAAATGAGGTGTTCGGTAGGGCATAGTTACCTTAAGTAGAACTTATCTCGACACTATATATGGCACCAAGAAGTAAAAACGTACGCTATATATAATAATGATTGACAATACTTGTCAAGGGGTATATATTGCATCGTTAAGTACATGCACGAGGTAGTCTCGGGCCGTTAGCTTACTCGTAATATCTCCTAGGTTTAGGTGGATAGGAAGAGTAGCTACGAAAATGTACGGACACTTTCTGAGGAGAAAGATGCGTAAAAGAGAAGAAGTGCCTACGACAGATGAAGCCAGGGAAGCGGTTACCGCCTTCTTGCGATTCAACTTCTCGCAGGTGCAAATCGATAGGCTGGTGGACAGCCCAGTCGGTGAGGGCGAAATCGTCTGTCAGGCGGCGGCCGAAGAAGTTTTCGAGAAGATACTCAAGGAGGATGTCCGCTTGCGCGGGCTACTCATGAGCTTCTCGGTGAGCGCGATATGTCAGATCTCGTTGATTCGAGATGTGCTGTACAAGCGCCGGCTTAGTCGTCTGGGGATTGCGGCATGAAAACCGCGTGGTCACCAATCTTTACATCGGAGCCATTTGGCACCATCTCTACGCTTCCCAGCCAGGGAACGTGCGAAATTCATTTCGTTGAGGGGGTGATATGTGGAACCGGTGGAGGTGGAACTGAGGATTGACCATCCTGCGCACATTCCAATCTTTCTGGCACAGGCTGAAAAGCCTGTGAAGTAGGGTTGGAAACTGTGGTGACCGTGATGTAATATCACGGTCACCACAGATGAAACACCTCAGGAAGGTGTTTTTTTATTGGTTTGTACAGAGAGGATGTGACCTAAGGGTAATATATAGGTTTGTTCTTCCTGTGAACCCGAGAGGTTTCCTACAAAGAGGCTAGGCGACACCCTTCACAGATGAAGGGTTTTTTGTTACAATCACTAGGCTAATTATGGTCTCATCGTCTAACGGTTAGGACACCAGGTTTTCATCCTGGCAATCGGAGTTCGATTCTCCGTGAGATCACCAAAAGAGAATTACAGATTAGAATAAGTGTCTTACTCTCACCTTTGAAAGTCGGACACTTTTTCTTATCTGTTAAGTAACTAGATTCTTTCACGCCTGATAGGTGTTTCCGTTATCAACGAAATAGTGTTATAGTATGTTTAATTATGAGATACGCAACGTTCAATGTTTTAGCGGACGCATACACTGGCTATGGCAACTACAGTTATGTTAAGCCCGAACTAATGCAGCCCGGCGCACGCCTTGAGCATATATCTCGACTGATAAACAATTTAGGTGCAGATGTAGTCGGACTTCAAGAAGCTGACAGAGGTTTAGTTGAAGTATTTGAGAGCGATGAAAATTGGCAATATTTCTGGACGCCAAAAAGACGCAATAAACCCGATGGGTGTCTTACTCTTATTAAACACGGAATAGAAGTAACTGACCATGAATCATACATGTATGATGACGATTCGGGCCATGTTTTTTCAGTAACAAACATAGGCGAGATCGCTATCGCAAACACGCATATTAAGTGGGCACCCGCAGAAGAACCTCACCACATCGGTGTAGCTCAAACACAACAGCTACTCGAAACTATTGGCGATCAAAAAACTGCAGTTATTCTTGCTGACTGCAATGACCGACCCGAGGGACGTGTGCAGACAATGGTTAAACAAGCAGGCTTCACAAATATGAGCGGTGAAATGCCAACAGCTATCGTTAACAGTGAACTGGTTGCGCTTGATTTACTAGCAATCCGCGGGCTAAAAGGCACTTTAATTACTACGGACTATAATTTACGTTCTATACCAAATGAAATCTGTGCATCTGATCATATACCAGTTGTCGCAGATATTTCGCCAGTTGATACTTCTATTATATAAGAGAACGTAACGCGGACACATCGCATTGCTTCCGTAGGGGATAACTGAACATCTATATTCCAAGTCGTATCGTTCCCATGAACTATCTCCGCCATTATGGAGTTAAAGCGTGGATGCGAAAGGGTCACTAAGTTTATTGTTAAGAGTCCCCGGGATGGAGACTCTTTGTTATAATTGCCCTATGGATAAACGAATGTACGTATCGACTGCTGCAGCTGGTATTGTGGTGAGCTCGTGGCGAGACGTCGTGGAAGCGTGGCATTATTTACTCACAGATTCGGAAATGTCTTGGATGAGTATCATTACAACCAGAGATATTCTGCCGTTTCTCAAACTGGATGACCTAACTATTGATTATAGCCACGTGTTGGCTATAATGACGAATCCTGATCGAGAAATTCTGCCTGGTAAAATAGCTCGTAATATTTTTACTACGGAGTGGCCAGAACTTGTAAGCCAAATTACCATGAACATTCAACAAGATATAGATCAAAATATAAATCTAGCTCAGTACGCTCAACATGGATTGAGAATTTGTCCTGAATGGTGGGGTTGTCCGGAGTGGCCTATTATCGCAAAGAAGGCGAGTAGTAAACTTGAGCTTAGTAGCCATCAAATGAATCTTCTTATCAAAACTCCTTACAAGCTTCCATTTTATGTTTGGGAACGAGTCATTCGGACTATTCATGGTCATACAGCAAGTACATTAATCTAGTACTCACATACTAAAGGTGTTCCATGCGAGCACCGATCACCTAATCAAGACCCCTTAAGAGATGACCGATAGACTCAATAGCCAAGGCCTTACCTATATCAGCTAGCCTAGCCCACAGATTAAAAAGTGTTACAATAGGTAGCTATGAGTATTATTTTCAAACGTACAAAGATCTTGGCAACGCTAGGGCCAATTACTAACTCTAGCGAAATGATCGAAAAACTAGCTGCTGCTGGGGTGAATGGATTCCGTCTCAACTTTAGCCACGGTAGTTACGAAGAGCGTGATCAACAAATTGCTTGGGTGCGCGAAGCTGGTGCAAAGGTTAAAAAACCTGTTGCTATCTTGCAAGACCTGCAAGGACCAAAGATTCGTCTGGGCATGCTTAACGAAAACACCCCTGTGAAAAAAGGTGACGAAATCTTACTTGATTACGCCGCTGAGCACTCGGGTCTAACGTTCCCTGTGCAATATAACCTGGCCGAAAAGGTAAAGGTTGGTGAGCCAATCTATATCTTTGATGGTAAGATCCGTACAACAGTCATTGAAATTCCTTCTGCGACCGCTATCAAATTACGCGTCGAGAATGACGGAACGTTGATGAGCAAGAAGGGTATTAATCTACCTGATACCGACTTTGGTGGTGATATTCTGACGCCAAAAGACATTGCTGATCTTGAATGGGGTGCAAGTCGTGATATTGATTATGTAGCCCTCAGTTTTGTCCAGAGTGCAGATGACATCAACAATTTACGCCAACTCCTTGTTTCACATGGCTCTACAGCTCAGATTATTGCGAAAGTTGAGACCAAAGCTGCCATTATTGACGAGACGCTTGAAGAGATCGTCAAAGCCAGCGATGGCGTGATGGTTGCCCGTGGAGACCTTGCGGTCGAAGCTGGTGCCGAATTGGTTCCAATTGTTCAGCGTCGTATTATTGCGCTTTGTCGTCAATACGGTAAGTTAAGCATTGTCGCTACTCAAATGATGGCGAGCATGGTTGATGCACCCGAGCCGACTCGTGCTGAAGTGAGCGATGTAGCCAACGCCGTTATCCAGGGTGCTGATGCCGTCATGCTTAGTGATGAAACTGCCAACGGTAATTTCCCACTCGAGACAGTGGCAGCAATGAAGAAGGTTATTCTCTATACCCAGGACCATGCGCCAGTCTCTCCACTTCATGGAGCATTGACGATTGATAAGAAACAACGAGATGCTATTAGTACGGCTGCCGTCTCGCTCGCGGAACAGCTAAAGGTTGCGGCGATTATTTCAGAAACTAAATCTGGTGCCACCGCCTCAAATATTGCTGCTCACCGACCAAACTTGCCTATTATTAGCGTCACCAGTGAAGCCCGTGCTGCCCAGCAGTTGGCGCTCAGCTATGCTAACCGTAGTTATATTCGACCCGATTCAGCTGAAGCAGGTCTTGAGATTGCTCAAGAACTTCGTCAGGAAGGTTTCTTCGAAGCTGGTGCGACGGTAATTATCGTCAGTGGCCAACAACCAGGTGTTATTGGTATGACCGATACAATCAAGGTACGTGTACTTGCCTAAAAAAGCATTCCTATACTAAAAAAATATATCCATGGCTGAGCCGTGGATATATTTTTTGTCCATTCGGTTTAAATTAAATCTATCGAGTTTCGAATACTTCGGCCATATTTTTTACCGTAATTGTCGTTGTTGCAACCCAATCCACGAAGGTCGGAAAGTTTGCAACGGTCATAATCCCCGCTCCCGAGGTAGCAAGGTCATGAAATACGAAGATTAAATGATAGTTATTAGTGATTGCGTTATTGACTGCCGCCTGGGCACTGGCTAAGGTTGTGCCTGTTCCTACAAGAAAGACACGGAGTTTATGGGGGTCATCTACTGGAAGTGTCTCGTACTGCATCGAACTGACAGTTCGGGCACTAGAGTAGTATTGACGAGCGATGGGTAAATTTGCACCACCATATTTACCACCTGGATAGGCGAAGAAATCGAAGCCGCGAAGCCCTCGAGTAGCAAGGCCGTTACGGTTGGCTGCCACAAATAAGGCGAGTTCTGAGGCTGTCTGGTTAGATAAGGGTTCGTTATGGTGGGCCCAAGTATCTGAGTGGGCACCAATGAGCCATCCATTTGAGTTTTGGAGTTCTTGAATTTGAGGCCAGGTCATATAGGCAGCCGAACTTTCGATAGCCTCAAGAACTGGATAGCAATCAGCGGTATATCCGTACTTTGCGAGTGCTTTACGGGCAACTGTATAATGGGTCGCAAAGCCATCGTCAAAATCAAAAGTGAGACAACCTGTAGTCCAGGCTGCGGGTATAGAAACAGAGGCGATGGCCTGAATCTGGACCGTGACCGGGACTCCCATGCCATCGTCAGCTACATTGAATTGGAGACCAGGAATGTTTGTTCGATCTGGTGCGCCAATCGTCGCATTTGCTCCGCCACTAATTTGTTGCCAGGGAAGGGTAGTCCACATCCAAGCATTATCTTCAAAGCGTTCAGCCGGAGCAACATTATTGCCATTAAAGGAGAAATAAGCATTGCCAAATATGCTTCCCGCCCAGAGGCTTAGCTTTTGTAGATGGTCAGAATTAGTAACCTTGAGTTGAATGGCAAATTGTAGGTCTGTCATATTAAGTGCAGTCGAAAGAGCGGATCTATAAATAGTGGAAGTAGTACCGGTACCACTGGTAATTATGCGAACAGACTGGGTACCGATTGAGGAATCAGTGGTGTCATTTAGATTGACTGAGCCGCCTCCTGTCCCAACTGTACTAGAAAACCCATGACCAGCTTGAAAGCTAAGAAGTAGTGTTTTGCGGGGTTTTGTTGGTAATAGAGCAGTAGAGGGCGGGGTCTGGGCGCCAGCTGCTTGAATAGCTGCTCCAATCCTTGCATCGGTCTGTGCTTTTGAATAACCAGGTGGATCGAGTATGCTCATGATGTAGGCCCTTTTGGCTGTTGTGCGGGTCGCGATAGAAACTGATGATTATTCATATATAGCTTTAGTATAAAGCATGAATGGGATGGGGCAAAGAATAGTAAACTATATGGGCCTTTAGGACAAAAATCAAGAAAGGTCTTAGCTTGCAGGAGAAGAGCGAATTGCGCTACAATGAGGTCATGACATATCGGGTGGGAACGAGCTTTTTTAAACGCACAATTCGTGATGTCCCGCTCGATACCCAAACGGTTCTAATGCGCGCTGACTATAATGTACCGCTTGGTCCCGATGGTCAGATCAGTGATGATTTACGCATCCGGGCAAGTCTTCCGACGATTCGTTATTTGCTTGAGCGGGGCTGTAAAGTGGTGATTATAAGTCATCTTGGTCGACCAGTGGGTCGTGACTCTTCGTTGAGCCTTGAGCCGGTGGCGGCTCGGCTGGCGAAACTTTTAAGAAGGGATGTGCGATTTGTCAACGACTGTATTGGCGACCGGGTTTACCAAGCAGTCAAGCGAGCGCCGAAGGCAAGTGTACTCGTGTTGGAGAATCTCCGGTTTTATGCCCAAGAAGAAGCGGACGATCCACAATTTGCACGCCAGATTACTGAGGCAACCAAGGCTCGTTACTTTGTGCAAGATGGATTTGGCGTTGTTCACCGAGCACACGCCAGTACCCATGCAATTACTCTATATATCCCAAGCGTGGCCGGGTTTCTTCTCGAGAAGGAATACATGACTATTACAACTGCTATGCAAGCACCGAAGCGTCCTTTAGTCGCGGTCCTCGGCGGGGCAAAAGTAAGTGATAAGATTGGCGTTATTGAACGCTTCGTGAGTATTGCCGATACCATTATTATGGGAGGGGCAATGGCCAACACACTCCTTGCCTATAAAGGCCTCAGCATGGGAGCGAGTAAGGTTGAGTCAGATCAAAACACACTCCTTGACCGGGTATATGCCGCTGCTCGAAAAAAAGTTGGTGATCGGGTGGATGACTTTATTGTTCTACCCACCGATGTTGCGGTAGCTACCAGCCTTGATCCCCACATGGAACGTCGAATCGTTGATGTGCAGGAGCTTCATCCGGCTGACAGTGCTCTCGATATTGGTGATGCATCAATTGAGCAAATGGTATCGGTTATCAATACGGCTCAAACTGTTATTTGGAATGGTACCCTTGGCTATGCGGAGATGCCCACCTTTGCCCACGGATCGGCACGTCTGGCCCTTGAGCTTGCCGAGCACCCACGCATTATGTCAATCATTGGCGGTGGCGATACAGCGGACTTTGTCCTCAAGTGGGATGGGCATCATGGCGAAAGTTTCTCGCATGTGTCCACCGGTGGTGGGGCGAGCTTAGAACTCATGGCAGGCGCAAAGCTACCGGGCATTGAGAGCTTACTGGACGCTCCTCGTTAAATAGAGTAAACTGAAAACAATTAACCATAAGTAGTATATGAAGATGGCACTCGATAAAACACTCATCGTTGGTAACTGGAAAATGAACCTGAATGTTCATGAGGCTAGTTTGTATCTCCATCAACTAAGCCATTTGGTTACCGCTCATCGTGACGTAGAGGTTGTCCTGGCGCCGACATTGCTCGCATTGCAGTCCTTAAGTTTGCAGGTTAATCATCGCCAATTTAAATTGGCCGCCCAGAACTTCTACTGGCGAGATAGCGGGGCATTTACCGGTGAAGTCTCAGCAACCCAGTTAAAGGGAGTGGTGCAGTATGCACTTGTGGGACATTCGGAGCGTCGTCATATTTTTCATGAATCAGACAAAGATACACGCAGTAAAGTCCAAGCTGCTATTCGTAATGATATTGTGCCCATCCTGTGCGTTGGGGAAACTGCCACTGAAAGGGCAGATAACGAGACGGCTGACGTTATTCATGATCAGCTGCTGGGGGGACTCGCTAATATTACCAGTGAGGAATTTACAAATATCGTCATTGCCTATGAGCCTGTTTGGGCTATTGGGACTGGCCAAAATGCGGGTCCTACGGATGTTACAGCGGCTGTAGCAGCTATCCGGAGCCAAATTAAGCACCTCTATGGGGCTGCTGCTGCAGAAGCTGTTCGTGTCTTGTATGGTGGGAGTGTCACGGCCGATAGTGCCGCTGACTATTTGACTCTACTCGGTATTGATGGACTCTTGGTAGGGGGCGCAAGTTTGGACGCACATGGATTTAGCGAGATTATTAAAAAGGCACACCATAAGTCGATGCTTGTGGGTGCCGAAAGGGGTGGAAAAGCGTGACAGATCTTGATTTTGATGAACTTGACCGAGCGGTAAATTCGCTTATTGCAAAGGCGCCCGAACATGCGCCAGAGGAAGTAAAAGAGAGGGTCTTAACAATTGACAGCACGTCAGTTCCTAATACTCAGCTCCCTTCGGTGCCATCTGTACCGGCCGTGCAACAAACGCCGATCGTGCCAGAAAGTTCCATGTCCACTCCCGGGGTAACGCCGATGTCTGGGGCGGTTAACTATGCGGATGCAGTGAGTCCAGCTGCCACTTCTCCTGCCGCGGTTACTCCCAGTGCAACTCTTGCAACGCGTCGAAGTACAGGTCGTTTCATGGATGTCGTTCACCCTTCATCTGATATGCGCCCCCGCGAGGCTTCGCCCAGCCCTTCGCGCCAAGGTCTTACACTAAATCCACTGACATCGTCGACAGTGCCTGAAGCACCCTCACCAACTCCTCCAGTAACATCCCCGGTAGTATCGCCACGCACGAACGACTGGCCTGATCCACTTGATTTCACGCCGACACCACGGGTGAATAGTCCAGTCGAATCAACCGTGCCAACAGTTGAGGCTCCCGTGCCTAAACCGGAGCCCACCTCCACGCCTTCAGTTGAGACAACTCCTGATGATACGTTAAACTCACCCTTTTTACCTGACGCGAAGGTTGATAAGCGACCGCTAGGTGCGTTCTCTTCGGAGACGCCTGTTGTCTCGTCTCCCGCTTTGCTTGACGAGCCACCAACACCACCACAGCCACCTATTGAACCCTCTCCTGAGGCACCTTTAGCGCCTGATGCGACAGGAGTCGAAGACGACGAAGTTAGTCACGATGATCCGCAAACTGCTGCTCCAGAAGCACCCCTACCCGAAGAGTTACAAAGCGATCTTCTGTCAATTGAGTCTGCGACAGCTGAGCCATCTGATAGCCCGACTGCAAAGGCTGATACAAATCCACAGGCCGACAACACCCCAATTGGCCCCACAGCTATTACGCAGCAATATAGCGAAACACCGAGCACAGGGGAGCAAAAGAATGGCGCGATCTTTGATACGGCTTCATATCATAAACCTCTAAACCATCCGGTAAAGAAGAAATCTGGCTGGTTATGGATTGTGTGGATCCTCCTCCTGCTAATTATTGGTGGAGGCGTGGGTGCGGCTGTGTATTTCTTTGTCCTGCCACAGCTTTAGATAGTCTATAATAGACACAATGGATATTCTTGAAGGATTAAATGCCGCGCAGCTTGACGCGGTACAGACAACATCCGGACCACTACTGATTTTAGCAGGGGCTGGGAGTGGTAAGACAAAGACGCTTACGCATCGAATTGCCTACCTAATTGCGAACGAGTCGATTTGGCCCAATGAGATTTTGGCCGTCACTTTTACGAATAAAGCAGCTCGCGAGATGCGCCAACGACTAGGCATACTCCTCAACCAAAATAGTGCCAGGCGCGATTTTATGCCATGGATGGGCACGTTTCATGGTATTTGTGTCCGATTGCTTCGCATCGAAGGCGAAGCAATCGGTGTCGCGCGCAACTTTGTTATTTATGATGAGGACGATCGTCAGGGCCTCGTGAAACAAGCCATGAAGGAACTCTCGATTAGTGACAAGGAGGTCAAAGCCCGTGCAGTTAGTGGAGCAATTTCAGCTGCTAAAAATGCCATGGTTGGTCCGAATGAATACGAGGCGACGGCTCAATTCCCTTACCAGAAGAACATAGCTAAGATCTATGCAAAATATGAAATCCTTCGACAAAAAGCTGGTGCGCTTGACTTTGACGATCTCCTGCTTGAAACGGTTCACCTGCTTCGTGATGCGCCGACGATCCGAGTGAAATGGCAAACAACTTTCAAGCACATTCTGATTGATGAGTACCAGGATACGAATGCAGCTCAGTACGCCATTATTAAGCTGCTTGTAAATGATAAGCACAATATTTGTGTTGTTGGTGATGACTGGCAATGTCTCGTTGAGGGTAGCTTGGTTGAGACGCCACAAGGACTTCAAAAAATTGAAACCATTAAAGCAGGCGAGTTAGTCCGATCAGCAACGGGGTATGGTAAAACAGGATTCTTTCCCGTGTCAACTCTTAAGGCATTTCCTTTTTTTGGTGAAGTGGTGAAGATCACGACGGCATCGGGGAAGATAATCACCTCGACACCAAATCATATTGTTTTTGCGAGGTGGATGACTCTTCCGCCCTATTTTGTCTATTTGATGTATTCAAGCCACCAGGGATATCGGATCGGTCTCACTAAAGGCAGTCGTTTTGATGGTAAACGATACGACATTGGATTACGAGTGCGAGCTAATCAAGAGCGAGCCGATCGGATGTGGGTTCTAAAAGTCTGTCAAACTCGTCAGGAAGCGGTCTATTATGAAGCCCTGCTCGCATATCAATACGGGATTCCTATGATGGTCTTTCGAAGTGCAGATAGTCCTCGGATTCATCTTGCTCAGAACTACATCGATGATCTCTATAAAGAGATTGATACTATTTCGCGAGCCGAGAGGTTAATGAAAGAGTTAAGCCTCTCATTTGAATATCCTCATTTCTTCCCCTCAGCAACCACGCGTGGTACTACCAAACGGGTGAACCTAAACGTGGTCTTGTTTGGTGATAAGCGCAAGACACATGCTAGTCCGTGGTCAGCTAGCCGGTTATCAATGAATACTACGGACGAGGCAAACCTACAGAGTCTCCAGTCGCGTGATTTAACGGTACGTGCGGGTCGAGCGAATACACTCCGGGCGGAATTATATAATCTGGATTATGGCAAGATTGAGCAAATCGTCAGTGCTATTCAAGAAGAAGTACAGCAGAATGATATTCATATTCGTAAGTACGCTTTCCTGACAGAACATAGTTTCGCATTTATGCCTATCGCTCAAGTTCATGTCGGGATGGTGTTACCAAGTAAAGACACCACAGAAGATCTTAATGAAGACGAAGTGGTTAGTGTGACTCGAGAAACGTACAGTGGTTCAGTCTATGATCTTGACATCGACAAAGTACATAATTACCTGAGCGATGGTATTGTCGTACATAACTCAATCTATAGTTGGCGGGGAGCCGACTTCACAAATATTTTAAATTTTGAGCGTGATTTTAAGGGTGCAAAGGTTATCAAGCTAGAGCAGAACTACCGAAGTACCGGGAATATTCTGGAAGCTGCCAACAATGTCATCACCAAGAACGTTCAACGGAGTGACAAGAAGCTCTGGACGGCACAAGGGGCTGGCGCACCCGTTCAGATTCACGCGGTCTATGACGAAGCCGAAGAGGCTGAACTTGTTGCAGAACGGATCGCCTCCCATGTCGCGCTCAACGCTCGTAATTTTAACGACTTTGCGGTTTTATATCGGACGAATGCCCAGAGCTACACGCTTGAGCGAGCTTTTCTGCGGCTGCGCGTCCCATATCAAATTATTGGTGGGGTTCGTTTCTATGACCGGAAAGAAATTAAA
Organism: Candidatus Saccharimonadota bacterium; assembly: GCA_015655045.1. Lineage (GTDB taxonomy): Bacteria > Patescibacteriota > Saccharimonadia > Saccharimonadales > Saccharimonadaceae > UBA1547. The sequence continues at coordinate 93,310 of JAATFU010000005.1, read as the reverse complement.
GATATCATCGCCTATTTACGTTTGATCTATCAACCCAATGATCGGATGAGTTTTAGCCGTATTGTTAATGTACCAACCCGCGGTATCGGCGCGACGAGCTTGGAGCGATTCTTAACCTGGCAAGCGAATACCGATATGGATATATTGGCAGCCCTTGGAAATGTGGAGCAGACGAGTAGTCTTACTCCCCGAGCTAAAGCTGCGCTGCTGACGCTAGGCCAGAAGCTTCGAAGTGTGCAAATCCTGATTGATACGACAAACCCGAGTGAACTTATCGAGAAGCTCATTACCGTCATGGGCTATCGAGCCTTTATCCAAGATGGAACACCGCAGGCTGAAGACCGAGAGGCGAACCTCGGTTCGCTGCTGTCGGATGCCCAAACGTTTATGAGTCTGCCTGATTTCCTTGAAGAAGTAGCATTGATGTCGAGCGCAGATAGTAGCAGCGAAGACCAAAAGGTCACTCTCATGACATTGCATGCCGCCAAAGGTCTTGAGTTTCCGGTTGTCTTCATTGTAGGTATGGAAGAAGGAATTTTGCCTCATGCTCGTGTATATGAGGCTGGACCGGCCGAACTTGAGGAAGAGCGTCGCTTGGCCTACGTTGGCATGACGAGAGCCCGAGAAGAACTACATTTAACCTATGCTCAGAGCCGCTTACAGTTTGGCCAACGGGGATATAACCAACCATCTCGCTTCTTGGATGATATGGGCGATCAGGTCGCTGCTATATCGACTACAGAACACCATAGTGATACGCAGGATGAGTTCTACCCCGATGAGCTATTTACTCCAGGCGATCGGGTACGTTCGGCTGCTTTTGGCAGTGGTGAAGTAGTGGACGTTGATGGTCTCGCCTTAACCATTCAGTTTGATAGTGGACACACAAAAAAACTGAACGCTGAATATGCACGACTTGAAAAGTTATAAACAGAAGAAGTAAATAACAGGGGTGGAGGAAATGCGAATAACCGTTGCTTAGTACGCTCGCAGAGTTGGCCTCCACGACGATATTTGTTATACTTAAAGAACGCATCTTGGGATGTGATTAATTCATGAGAAGTCTTTTTGTTAGATCCACCACGCGTTTTGCCGCGTACATTGCCATCGCTCTACTGCTTGTAGTGACGATGATTCTTGTGATCGGAAAAGTGAGTCATGCTGATACGTCCCAACCTACTGAGCGTGGTCGTCTCATTACGATTTACGACCGCGGTGATCAGAAAGTAATTCTGACCGAAGCAACCACTGTTGGTGATGCGCTTGCTCAGGCACACGTGAGCCTTGCAAAAGAGGATACCGTCGAGCCAGCAGCTAGCGAGAAGCTCGTTGCGAGCGAATACAAAATTAATATCTATCGAGCTCGGCCGGTCATTGTCGTGGATGGCAAGGTTCGAGAAAAGATCATGACTCCATACCAGACTCCGAGCCAAATTGCATCGAGTGCAGGTATAGCCCTGTATCCGGAAGATACGGCAACGCTTGATCGCGTCGATGACCTCTCCGAGGGAGCGGGCTTACAATTAACCATTGATCGAGCTACCCCGGTCTCGTTCGTGCTATACGGAAAGCAAATGACAATTCGAACACACGCCAAAACTGTGGCCGACCTTCTCAAAGAGAAGAGTATTACCTTGGGAGTTGATGATACTGTTTCTGTCCCTGTGACTCAGGCAATTACTACAGGTATGAATATCGAGCTTTGGCGCAATGGTAAGCAGACGGTCAACGTTGATGAGGACGTGGCTTTTGACACCAAGCAAATTCAAGATGCAGATCAACTCATTGGGTATAAGTCTATACAAACCCCTGGCATAATAGGTAAGAAGACAATAACCTATGAAATCGAAATGAAAAACGGGGTTGAAGTCAGTCGTACGGCAATTCAAACTGTCATTATCACACAGCCCACTCAACAGGTTGAAATAATAGGTTCAAAAAATAACTTTAGTGGATCACTCAACGAGTGGTTATCTGCGCTTCGGGCATGTGAGACTGGCGGTAACTATGCCCGCAACTCAGGCAACGGCTACTACGGCGCCTATCAATTCCTGCCATCAACATGGGATGCCACCGCAAAGCGTATGGGGCGGAATGATTTAGTAGGAGTGCGACCCGACCTTGCGAGTCCAGCCGATCAAGACGCATTAATTATTAACAATACAAACGCATCAAAGGGTGGGCTAGCTACCCAGAACCCCGGATGTTATAAGAGTTTGGGGCTCTCGCAATTTCCTCCAAACTAATGGCACTTCCTAATAAATCCCTTGGTCAACATTGGCTCAAAGATCGTGATATCCTTTCGCATATTGCTGACTGTGCTGATATAACTGACAGCGATACAGTCCTTGAAATTGGGCCTGGCCTGGGAACTCTCACGAGTATTCTCCTACGTCGAGCGAAGCGGGTTATAGCGGTAGAATTCGATCAAGCATTGGCCGATAAACTGCCCGCCCAGTTTCCTGGTACGCAGCTAAGCGTGGTGAACCAGGATATTCTTTCATTTAACCTCTCAAGTCTTCCCGCTGACTATAAGGTCGTTGCGAATGTGCCATACTACATTACAAGTAAGATTGTCCAACTTCTTATGACGGCAGAGAATAAGCCACGCGTAGCAGTCTTGCTCGTCCAAAAAGAAGTTGCACAGCGTTTAGCGGCTCACCCAGGTCAAATGAGTATTCTAGGGGTAAGCGCCCAGGTCTTTGCCGAAGTAAGCCTTGGTAACGTTGTTCCGCGTGAGTTCTTTACTCCACCGCCAAAGGTTGATAGCCAAGTGGTGATTCTACGACGTCGAATTGAACCGTTGTTCGGTGGTGTGAGCGAAGCTGACTTTTTTCGTATCGTCAAGGCTGGCTTCTCTGCGAAACGGAAGAAGTTGCGTAGTAGTCTTGCGGGTGGATTGAGCATCTCTCGCGAGGACGCTGAGGCGCTCCTTGTAAAAGCGTCAATCAACCCTGATGATCGGGCCGAGGCATTAGATCTTGCGGCTTGGCAACGACTTGCTCAACTTGTGAGCCTATAGTGCTCATGCTACACTCAGGTGTATGAATACGCGTACATTGATATCGTCTGCGACAAAAGGATTTACGATTATTGAACTTCTGGTAGTGATAGTCGTTATCGGTATCCTCGCAAGTCTTACGATTGTCTCGTATGGTAACATCCAGGGGAATGCTCGAGATAAGAGCATTTTGTCTGACCTTGATGACCTAGATGGCCTTGAGACTCAGTATGGTGTCAAGAATAATACGGCAGGTATTGCCTGGTATTCAGGGAGTGGCGTGAATGCGAATCTTAACTTTACGCCGAGTCCTGGGAACGTGATTGATATCGTTATTAATACCACCGACTATTGTATGCGTGGGTATAACCTCCGAGGTGCTGCCTATAAGACACTTGCAACTGCCGCAACCAAGGAGTCAACTCCAGGAGTTTGCGCTGCACTGCCTGCCTCAGCCGCTGCCAGAGCTGGCGCCTAAGGTTCTTAAAGAGGTCACTTCTCGCCTCAATTGACTATCTGTTACAATAGGAAGTACTTATGGAAAAGAAATTATATATTGCCACAGCCATCCCGTATGTTAATGGCACACCTCACATTGGCAATGCTCTCGATTACTTACTGGCCGATATTTGGACGCGCTACCAGAAGCAAAATGGTCATGACGTCCGTTTTGAAGTTGGGACCGATGAACACGGTAATAAAATTGCAGCCAAAGCAGCCGAAGTAGGACTTACCCCAAAGGCATATACCGATCAGACATATCTTAACTTTGAGGCTCTCGTGAAGAAGGTTGGTGCAAGCTACACAGACTTTATTCGCACGACTGACGAACATCACGTTCAGGCAGTGCAGTATATTTGGCAGAAACTCCTCCCGTATATCTATAAAGGTACCTACCAAGGGTGGTATTGTGTCGGACATGAAGCGTTCTTTACCGATAAAGAAGTTCAAGAGACCGGCGGGATTTGTCCCGACCACCAAACGCCCTATCAGCAAATTAGTGAAGACAATTACTATTTAAAGACAAGTGCCTTTACGGATAAAATTCGCGAAGCAATTGAAACGAATGTTATGGAGATTGTCCCGGAGTTTCGTAAGAAGGAATTCTTGGAACTCATAAAAGATGGCGTACAAGATGTCAGTATTTCTCGCCCAAAGAAAAACTTGAGTTGGGGCGTACCGGTACCGGGCGATCCTGAACAGATTATGTACGTCTGGCTTGATGCCCTCGCAAATTATATTACTGTCCTTGGCTATCCCGACCAAGAAGGTTGGCAAGAATATTGGCCAGCTGATGTCCAGGTTATTGGCAAAGATATTCTTCGTTTTCATGCTGGTATTTGGCCCGCTATGCTACTTGGCCTTGGTCTTGAGCTTCCCAAAAAACTATTGGTTCATGGGTTTGTCGTTGTAGGTGGTGAAAAAATGAGTAAGACAGTTGGAAACGTAGTTGATCCAAACGAGATTATTGATCAGTATGGCCTTGATGCCTTTCGTTATTTCTTCTCGCGCCACATTCCAACTCTTGATGATGGTGATTTTACGTGGGAAAAGTTTGAAAAAGCCTATAACAGTGAGCTAGGCAATGATCTAGGAAACCTTATTCAACGAGTTGCCAGCATGGTGACGTTATATCAGTCGGGGGTCATTGGTACGGCTCCGCAAGGTGAGCATGACATGAGTGCCTATCATGATGCAATGGACGGACTTGAATTTAATAAAGCGCTTGATGAGGTCTGGCTCATGGTTCGGAGTCTTAATCAATATATCGAGAACGTAAAACCATGGCAAATTGCAAAACAGCGAGGTAAAGACCCTGAAGCCGAGGAACATCTAAGCGAAGTCCTTGCCTATGCAGTCGCCGCTTTATTGCAGATTGGTGACTTACTAGTGCCATTCTTGCCTGCGACGGCTGCGCGGATTCACCAAACATTCGAATCGGGTGTTGTGGTGCCAAGCGACGGTGTTTTGTTTCCAAAAATCTATCTTCATACCACTGAACCACCTAAAAAAGTTTAAATATGCTAGTTGATACCCATTGCCATATTCAAGAGGCAGATTATCCGCTCGACCCACTTGAGACGCTGGCTCGAGCTCGAGCGGCTGGGGTGAGCCAGATGATTTGTGTTGGCACAAGCGAAGATAGTTCACGAAGGTGTATTGAGTTTGCCGCGAAACACCCTGAGGTATTTGCCTCTATTGGCATTCATCCTCACGAAACCAGTGAGGGATACGACATGATAGGCGAGTGGGTGTCCCGCCCAAAACTCGTGGCTATTGGTGAGATAGGACTGGATTATTTTTACACTCATAGCCCCAGGGAGACACAACTACAGGCGCTCCAGTGGCAAATGGAGTTAGCAATAACACATAATCTCCCTATTATTTTCCATGTGCGTGAAGCATTTGCCGACTTCTGGCCCTTATTCGATAGCTTTACCGGTATTCGAGGTGTGTTGCATAGTTTTACCGATACCCAGGCTAACTTAGATAAGGCACTGACGCGAGGTCTATTTATAGGAGTCAATGGCATTAGTACATTTACGAAAGATGAGGCCCAAAAAGCTATGTTTCAGCAGATTCCTTTGGAGCGTTTGCTGTTGGAAACAGATGCGCCCTTCTTGACGCCCGTCCCCTTACGTGGTAAAGTAAATGAGCCAGCATTTGTCAAAAACGTTGCCCAACATCATGCTGAAATTCGTCATTTGCCACTTTCTATGATCGCGGATGCAACGACTACAAATGCCCGTGCGTTATTCGCACTCTAATTCAAAACAAAGAGAGACCTACAAGTTAACCTAATACGCTGAGGCTTACACGTCATGCCACCATCAACTGAGCACGATTTTCAATCAGAACAACACCACGAAATTGGTGTTGAAATTGATGCGCTCTTTACGCCTGAACAGACAAGTGAACTTGTGAATAATGGCCCCACTCTTCAGCGGCTAAACAGCAGCGAAGAAGTATCACGTTCGTTCGTGACCTCGCCAATTGAGCAACAGGTGAGTGCCGAGCTTGATCCGCAATCGATTAGAATCATCGAGCAGGCGATTGAACAGGCCCGTGAGCGAAAACTTGGTTCAACCTTTTTTGAGCCACGTCCAGCCACAGGACCTTTACGCGTCTTCTCGAAGCTGCTTGGTCGTGAACCAATGCCACGCTTGCAAGACGTTACTCCTGAGTATCTGATTGAAGCCGAGAGTAATCTGAGCTCTAACTTTCTTCCGAAACTCCCTGCTGGTCATAGTCACAAGTTTTACTACACCAACAATCACGACTGGTTTTATGCCCGAACAGTCCAAACTGAGAAAAAAGGTCAAGGCATCTTGGCACACCGATTTATCGTTAATCCGGATCGTATTCTACTCGTAACTGACGGAGTGGGCCACACCGTTATCTCGGGCGAAGAATTACGTCGATTTGGGTACTATGCTCACGCCTATTATAATCAAGTGACCACAAATTTATATTTCGACCAGACCATTCCAACGCCTCCTACCATTGAAACGGATCCCATAAAAGACGAGGTCGGTTACAAAAGTGATCACGATCTCGCTGCATAACTTGATATAATAATTCAGTGAAGATAACATCTATTTACCTTGATCATGCAGCCGCTACGCCTCTCGATGAGCGGGTACTATCTGCCATGCAGCCGTTCTTTACGGAGTTTTTTTATAACCCCTCAAGTCCCTATGCACCGGCAATCGAGGTGCGTCGGGCCTACGAAGCTGCAAAGCAGGTTCTGGCGAAACAAATCGGTGCTAAGTCCGATGAACTTATTATGACCGCGGGTGCGACTGAATCAATTAATCTAGCTTTTGGAAATATCAAGGGACATGTGGTGACGGCGAACATCGAGCATCACGCCGTTCTCGAAGCCGCCAAATTACGTGCGCATACACTCATTTCTTCAGATGCGCGAGGATATGTCACTGCAGACAGTGTGCGGGCGGCGCTTCGGCCAGATACTGAGCTTGTCAGTATTGCTCTTGCCAACAATGAGCTTGGTACAATCCAACCACTTCGTGATATTGCCACGGTGATTAAGCAGGAACGAGAAGATCGACTTGCTCACAATAATACGACACCTCTCTATTTTCATAGTGATGCGTCGCAAGGTGTAGGGCAGCTTGATATTAACGTTGCTCGCTTGGGTCTTGATATGCTGACTATCAATGCAGCCAAGATTTATGGCCCGAAACAGATGGGTCTTTTGTGGGCTGCAAGTCACGTGAAGCTTTCGGCGCAAATTGTCGGTGGTGGTCAAGAGAGAGGCTTACGGAGTGGAACAGAGAATGTGGCGGGTACTATTGGATTCGCCCGAGCTCTCGAGCTTGCGACCGAGCACCGGGTCTATGAAGCGGATCGTTTACGAGATTTACGTGACAGTCTTCAAGAACGCCTTACAGCCGCGTTTCCAGAGGCGATTGTTTCCGGCCACCCCAAACATCGACTCGCGGGTCATCTCCATATCTCATTTCCAAATATTGATGGAGAACGTTTACTCTTTTCACTTGAGAATCGAGGCGTCCTTGTCGCCACGGGCAGTGCGTGTGCGGCCAACAAGGGGACACGCTCGCACGTACTCACGGCCATTGGTCTACCTGAGAAGGTGGCTGATGGGAGTATCCGACTCAGTCTAGGACATCTTTCTACGAAAGAGAATATCGCTCAGGCTGGACAAATTATGATCGAAGAAGTGAGACGTGAATATGATCGGGTTAGCCGATGATTAAATCGCTCACTATTTTTATTATTGTTCTTGCCGCTATTATCTTTGGCCTTAGTATGTATCTAGAGCCAAATGACATAAAGCACTGTGGCTCGACTCCTAATACTCATACCCCATGTCAGTCAGTCGATGCGATTGTCGTTGTAAGCGGGGGCGATACGAATGCTCGCACCGACCAGGCACTCACGCTATACCAAGCCGGATGGTCTCATACCCTTATCTTCTCTGGTGCAGCTCAAGATAAATCGGGACCAAGTAACGCAGCCGCCATGCGTGCTCGGGCGGTTGCTGCTGGTGTTCCGCAATCACACATTCTTCTTGATGAAGTTGGCGCAACAACCCAACAAAATGCTGAGAATACAGAAGCGATTTTTGCTCGAAACTCTATCGGAAGTATTATTCTCGTTACCTCGGGCTATCACCAACGACGGGCACTGCTTGAATTCCATAAAGCCGCCCCAGGGGTTCATATTGTGAACAGTCCGGTGGTAACTGATAAAGATTGGTCGGCTTGGTGGTGGCTTACGCCACGAGGGTGGTGGTTAGCACTCGGAGAATTCTTTAAGATCATTGCTTTTTACGTCGGAGGTGCCTAAATGAATCAGAAAATAAAAGTCTACGTGGGGATGAGTGGGGGAGTTGATTCTTCTTTAACTGCAGCCCTCCTGCTTGAGCAAGGCTATGATGTGACTGGGGTGTACATGAAGAACTGGACCCAAGACCTACCTGGAATGATTTGTCCTTGGGCGGATGATCTAGCTGATGCAAAACGGGTGGCAGTGCAACTAGGGATTAACTTTAAAGTCTTTGATTTTGAAAACGAGTACAAGCACAAAGTTGTCGATTATATGATTGAAGAATATAAACGAGGACGAACACCTAACCCGGATATTATGTGTAACCAAGAGGTGAAATTTAAACTATTCCTCGAGACCTCACTTGAAGAAGGAGCTGACATGATTGCGATGGGTCATTATGCCAGAGTTGAAGACGGCGTTTTAAAACAAGCAGTCGATACAAATAAGGACCAGACATATTTTCTCTATCGCGTTACAGGCCAGGCACTGCAAAAAACCCTGTTTCCACTTGGTGAATTCACGAAACCACAGGTGAGAGAAATGGCTAAAGCACGTGGTCTATATACGGCTGCGAAAAAGGATAGCCAGGGCATTTGCTTTGTCGGTAAGGTAGGTATTCGCGACTTTCTCAGTGTATATGTGGAGCAAAAGCCGGGAGAAATCATTGATAAGTCAACTGGTAGGGTTTTGGGGCACCACGATGGAGCTATTTTCTACACGCTTGGCCAACGTCATGGCTTAGAAGTGGGCGGTGGCTTACCCTATTATGTGGTAGGTAAAGATATGGATAAGAATGAAGTCTACGTTACGACAGATCTAAACGATGACACACTTTGGAAGAAGACGGTTGGACTAGCTAGCATTCATTGGATTAATGAAGCGCCCGTTAGTGGTACCTATCAGATTCGTGTACGTCACCGAGCGCCTCTTGTCTCGGCCAACCTGATGCTAAATGAGGCTGGAGTAGAGCTCGATTTATCTAATGCCGAGCGAGCTGTGGCACCTGGCCAGTCAGTCGTTATTTATAATGGCTCCATATGTGTTGGCGGTGGTATCGTGGTTTAGGCTCATGAGCCATATGCTAAACTAAAAGAATATGTATAAGTATAAGCAGAATGGCTTCACTATTGTTGAACTTCTCGTAGTTATCGTCGTCATTGCTATTCTTGCTGCAATTGTAACCATCTCATATGGTGGTATCTCTGCCCGAGCGCGAGACACCGTTCGTATTGACGAGATATCTAAAATACGTCGGGCATTGGAATTATATAAGACCGATATCGGTACTTATCCGCTAGCTACTAACAGTGGAACATCGAGTGTGGACGGATACCCTGGTGGAGGATGGGAGGTAAGTAGTATCCAGGGCTCTAGCTGGCTCAATAAACTTCTTCCGTACATGAGGCCCATACCAGCCGATCCAGTTAATGATAGTACCCATTTCTTTTACTACTATTTTTATAGTAACAATACGGCACAATGTGGAAGCTCAACTCCGAATTGTTACATTTTGGGCATATCAAAGTTAGATAGCCTCAATGGTCTTGAGCAGGCCGATGTCGACAAATCTGGATCTGATGGATGGCGTAACTCCTCAGCATCTCGCCCCGTTTGGAGAGGAGCTTACTAGCTATCTTACGGAGAAAGAGCTGCTCTGTTATAATGACTTAACATGAATGCTCAAGAAATTCGTAATGCCTATTTGCAGTACTTTGCCGCCCGTGGTCACGCAATTATTCCACGTGCCAAGCTTATTCCCTATAATGATCCGACAACTTTATTCACCGGGAGTGGCATGCAGCCACTTTTGCCCTATTTACTTGGCGAAGTGCACCCAGCAGGGATCCGTCTCGTAGATAGTCAAACGGCTTTGCGAGCGCAAGATATTGAGGACGTGGGTGATAATCGCCACACTACATTTTTTGAGATGCTTGGAAACTGGAGTCTAGGTGATTATTTTAAAGAGCAACAAATACGGTGGTTCTTTGAGTTTCTAACAGATGTGGTTGGACTCGATCCAAATAAGATTTACGTGACTGCCTTTATGGGTGATCCAGCACATAATATTCCACGGGATGACGAAGCTGCATCCATTTGGCAGAAAGTATTTGAAGAAAAAGGTATTGAAGCGCAAATTGTGGAGATTGGTAGTCAAGCTGACGGCGATATTCGCGGCATTAAGCCGGGTGAGCGCATCTTCTTTTACGATGATGGCGAGAACTGGTGGAGCCGCGGTGGTGGACTTGAGAAGACGCCGATTGGTGATCCATGTGGACCCGATAGCGAAGTCTTCTATGACTTTGGTCCTCAAAATCATGCAGAAGGTTATGGACTAGCCCACCCCGCTAGTGATAGTGGACAGTTTATGGAGATTGGCAACCAAGTTTTCATGCAATATCACCGTCTTGAGGATGGTAACTTTGAGCCGCTCGTAAAACAAAACGTTGATTTTGGCGGCGGCCTTGAGCGTATTGCCGCAGCAGCAATTGATAGCCCTGATGTCTTTAAGATTAGCCTGCTCTGGCCAATTATTGAGAAGCTCCAAGTATTAAGTGGTAAGGCGTATGAAACGCATACCGAAAGTATGCGAGTGATTGCTGACCACTTGCGCGCTGCGACCTTCCTGGCGGTAGATGGGGTAAAGCCAGCCAATAAGGAGCAGGGCTACGTGATGCGCCGCTTGCTACGTCGAGCGATTCGTTTTGCCTTTGATTTAGGTATTGAACAAAACTTTCTTGAAGAAATCGTTCCAGTGATTGCCGACCTATATACAAATGACTATCCAGAAGTGAAGGAACAACGTGACGACGTCATTGTGACGCTTGCAAAGGAAGAGAAGGTATTTCGCCAAACGCTTCGAAAAGGTCTGAATGAACTAAGCAAGTTTGCCCAACAGGGTATTACTGGCGAAGAGCTCTTCAAGCTTTATGATACGTATGGCTTTCCAGTCGAACTCAGTACTGAGGAGGCATTCAAACAGGGCATCACTTTATCCGAACAGTGGCGTCAAGAATTTGATGCGAAGATGCTTGAACAGCGTCAACGTTCTCAAACTGCTGCCAAAGGAACCTTTAAAGGTGGACTGGGTGGCGATAAGGAAATTCATAAGAAATATCATACGGCGACGCACTTATTACAATCTGCTCTGCGTACATTGTACGGCCCTGACCTCCGTCAACACGGGAGCAACATTACCGAAGAGCGTCTTAGGTTTGATTTTAATCATGATGAAAAAGTAAGTCCTGAAGATATTCAAAAAATTGAAGACTTGGTAAATGGCTGGATTGCTGAAGATTTACCGGTAAAATATAGTGAATATCCAACGCAGGCCGCGCTTGATATGGGCGCGATTGGTCCGTTTGGTGAACGATACGGTGAGATGGTGAAAGTCTATCAAATGGGTCCAGATAATCACGTTGCTTCTCTGGAGATTTGTGGTGGTCCACACGTGACCCACACGGGCGCACTGGCTGAAGGTGGCAGGGCATTCAAGATTATTAAGGAAGAATCAAGCAGTGCTGGAATAAGACGAATTAAGGCAGTCCTAGCTTAAGAGCTAGGAGCTAAGAGCCAAAGCTAAGACTCGACGACATAACGGAGAAGAACGCTAAACTGCTGCATGATGTCGTTTGTCGGTGTAACAGCTTCGCTTCTGCCATTCTGTTGAATCTTTTTGATACGAGCATAAGCGAGTTCGGGTCGCAAATCTGAAACCACGAGTTTGTGAGCATTAGTATATTGAACAGATTCTTGCTCCTTAAGGACATATTCAAGCTCAAGTCGAAAAATCTGCTCGGCATCCAACTCTTGATAGGTGGTAACATGTTCGATGACGAGTCGTTGTCGTGTCTCGCCAAGCTTCTCGGTATCTTCAAGTAGCAAACGAGCAGAAGTCGGATTTTGTTGCGTGGTAGGGATCGGCACTTCGACGTAATGGGTAGCGATAATAGTACCTCCGATACGGCGAGCAAGTCCTTCCCAGTAGCGTGCTAAATAATCTGTAAAACTAAGTCCAGAGGGTTTCGCTTGGTCTGATTCTGTCTGTTCTTTTATATGTATGGTGCCTGATATTTCGAGTGGGTCAAAGTTCGCTGCTCTTAGTGACAGTTCCGTGAGGTCATCATCCGATAAAAAATGTATATCATCTGAATCTTCAGCAAATCCCATGAATACCCCCACTCTTTCCTTATCGCCTTTAATATGGAAGATCTCCGGACTATCATCGTCGCGAATTGTTCGTATTGATAGATCGCCGAGAACACCAGATATGAAGCTCGCCTCTATATCAAATTCACCTAGCGTAAGATCATCTGGGCGGGACGTGCCAAAATTATAGAGTCGATTATCTACTGCGTATTCTGTCGACACATGGAGTGAGACTGCCTGGCTAAATATAGCCTCCTCGCTTGATGCGAAGAAATGCTCAATAGACTCATCTGCGAGAGCGTCCGTATATGGCTCAAGTAATTCAGGGCTGATTGGAGCCTCTGGATTAAAGCCAGAGTAGTCTAAGATACCACGCTTGTATTGCATGTTATATCTATAACATAATTACACGTAATATTCAACTCTTTGCCACCATAAGCACTTTTAGTATATAATTGAGACTAATTATGGTATTCGAAAAACTACGAGCAAGTCGCAAAAATGCAGCCGCTAATGATTATATTGTCGCCCTAGATATTGGAACTGAGTTTGTGAAGGCCCTTATTGCCAAGCTTGATGACGATACGTTAAGTATTATTGGTGTCGGTCGAGCCCGCCAAGAAGTGAGCGATATGCACTCAGGTGCAATTGCTGATATTGCCGGTGTAGTTCGCAATTGCGAGGAAGCCTTGTCTGAGGCCGAAGATCAAGCTGGTTTACAGGCCAAGCACGTAGTCATCGGTATTGCTGGTGAACTCGTTAAGGGCGTTACGAATACGATTCGTTATCGTCGCCCACAGCCAGATCGACCCCTCGACAGTGCGGAGATGGAATTTATCATTGAAAAGGTTCAAGAGCGTGCCCAAGGTAAGGCCCAAAAGCAAATCGCTCTCGAAACTGGTAATAATGAGGTTGAAGTTAAGCTCGTCAACAGTGCGCTTGTGAGTATTCATATAGATGGGTATAAGGTAAGCAATCCCATCGGTTTTCAGGGACGAGATGTTGCAGTGCAAATTTATACTGCGTTTGCGCCAATGGTACATATTGGTGCTCTTGAGCGCGTCGCCGACGAACTCTCGCTGGAACTGCTTGCCGTAGCCGCCGAACCCTTCGCTGTGAGTCGTAGCGTACTAGGTACCGATGCAAGTAGTAACTTCACGGCTATTCTCGCTGACGTTGGTGGTGGTACGACCGACATTGCCGTCGTGAACGATGGCGGCGTTGAAGGTACTAAAATGTTTGGTATTGGTGGACGGAGCTTCACAAATACTATCGCAAGCGAAATGGACCTATCGTATAGCGATGCCGAGAAACTAAAGGTTAATATCGACCATAGTCAAATCAAAGCAAGCGTTGCAAAAGAGGTAAATGAGGCGATTGATAAGACACTCGAAGTTTGGGTAGCTGGTGTAGAACTAGCGCTCAGTGAATTTGATTCAGTCGATCACTTACCAAATCGGATTTTGCTCTGCGGCGGCGGTTCAAGTCTGACAAAACTAGTTGATGCCCTCAATGAGCAGGATTGGCACAAGGATCTGCCATTTACGAAAAAACCTACCGTGCATCATATTCACCCTTCGGAAGTGATCGGTATTACCGATACAACCGACAAGGTAACTGATCACACATACATCACGGCCATGGGTTTGCTCCGGGTTGGCTATGATACAATGATAGGGAGTAGTGACACTGATACTATTAAGGAAAAGCTAAATAGAATCCTTCGCATATAAATATGAATAAAGACGTAATTTACATCGATGTCGAAGACGATATCACCGCTATTATTGGTAAAGTAAAAGCCAGTAAAGAGAAAATCGTTGCTTTAGTGCCACCAAAGCGAATTGGTGTGTTGCAAAGTGCGGTGAATTTACATCTCCTTGTCCGGATGGCGAAAAACGCCGACAAGCAGCTAGTACTTGTCACCAATAATCAGGCTCTTATTGCATTGTCGGCAGCCGCTGCGATTCCTGTTGCAAAAAACCTTCAAAGTAAGCCGGAACTAGCAGAAATCACTGCCCTTGCGGTTGATGACGAGGAAGATATTATTGATGGCTCACAGTTGCCCGTAGGGGAACTTGAACGGACGGCCGATGGAGAAGCGGTGGCACCAAAAATGGTTAAGATCAACAAGCTAGTTGATACGATCGACGTTGATAGTGAAGAATCTGTCCTCCCGGTGGTTGCCGCAGCGACAGCCCCAAAACGAGCTCTACCGCCTAAAAGTAATATTAAGGTCCCCAATTTCAAGCGATTTCGTAAGCGTCTTTTTTTTGGCATTGCAGGCTTGATTGTTCTTGTTGGATTTCTCGTCTGGGCCAATGTATTCGCTCCGGCGGCAACAATTGTTATCACAGCTAAAACCATTCCGAGTCCCATTAGCCAGACAGTGACACTGAGTAGCGCAGCAACAGATGTCTCAAAAGGTACAATACAAACCGTTAATCAGCAACTCAAGAAAGATGTGAGCGTGAAGTTTAGTGCAACGGGGCAAAAAGACGTGGGGGAAAAAGCCACTGGTACAATGAAGGTTACCCGTACGTCGATTTCAAATTCAAGTCTCAATCTACCAGCTGGCACTGCTTTTACAAGTAGTGACGACCACACCTTCTATAGTACTCAGGGTATTACCCTAGCTGCTACTCAGGTAGGAAGCAACGGTATTATTCAAGATTCTGGAACGGTCAATGTAACAGCTGCAAACTCGGGTCCAGATTACAACCTAGCTGGCGGTTCTTACCAAGCAAGCGTCAATGGAGTCAGCGCCCAAGGAAGTGCGATGACCGGTGGTACCACTAAAATTGCAACAGTGGTGACCGATGATGATATTCAAAAAGCAAAAGTTGCGCTCGCGGCTTTACCAACTGACACAGACAAGGCACAACTTATTGCCCAGTTCAAGAATGGTGAGTATGTCATTAATGATAGCTTTAATGTTGATCATGCAGATGCTATTTCCACTCCCGCTTCTGGGGCCGAGGCCGATACCCAAGCTACTCTCTCGAGTACAACTACGTATACGATTACAGCCATTGCCCGTCCTGATATCGAGCAATACCTTAAGAGCGCGCTCAATAAGCAAATCAATGGAGCGACCGATCAGCGCATCTATGATGACGGTATCAGTAAGGTCGTCGTAGCTGGGTACAGTAATGTATCGAGTGCTACGACTGTGAATATTGCCACAACTGGACAAGTAGGTCCAAACATTGACCCCGATGCAATTAAAACGCAGGCCAAAGGTAAGAAATCTGGTGAAATCCAAGCAATGTTACAGGATATTGATGGCGTCAGTAGTGTCAAAGTAAACTTCTCATACTTCTGGGTCACAAAAGTTCCGACCAATACTAATAAAGTTGACGTTCAGTTCAAGCTGACGAATGGCTAAGGCTACCAATTTCGTTGCACTTGATGTGGGTGAAAAGCGAATTGGGGTCGCTGTGGGTGATAGCGCCGTCCATATTGCCGTACCCTTTGAGACGGTAGAAGTTGACGGTACAGAGATAGAAGCAATTGCAAACATTATTCTCACCGAGAACGCTCAAACTGTCATTATCGGCTACCCTCGCAACCAAGCGGGCGAAGAGACGGCTCAAACAGAGTATGTTAAGGTATTTGCGAGACGACTTGAGGACATTGCGTCAGAGATTATTTTCCAAGACGAATCATTAACGAGCGTTTTGGCTGAGCAACTCCTCATTAGCTACAAGCGCCCATACAAAAAAGGCGATATCGACGCGCAAGCTGCGGCGCTTATATTGCAAGATTATTTGGATCGTCAATATGGATATTAAACCTCCCGCACAACGGTTACGGACGACGCAACCGATAGTTCCCTCTCCTGCGCCCTCTCTGGTGCCTCCTCCTGCTGTATCCGAATCCCAACCGACTGAGCAGCAACCAAGTGGCTTAGCGACTCCTTCGGGGCATCCATGGCGTAAAAGAGTCTTATGGACGCTGGCGGTTATCTTTGTCATTTTGGTCGGTCTTATGGGTGGTAGTGTACTGTGGTATCATACTCAACTTAAACCTGTGGGTACCGATACAACTCAACTTAAGAAAATAACGATTGAGCCTGAGAGTACTCCCGCTCAGATGGGTGCCTTGCTGCAAAAAGAAGGAATTATCCATAGTGCACTTGCATTTACTGTGTATACTCGGCTTTCTAATGTAGGGACGGAGCTACAGGCAGGGACGTATCGATTATCCCCGGGAGAATCAATGCAAAAGATTGTGGACCATCTCGTAAAGGGTGACGTAGATCAATTCAATATTACCTTCCTACCTGGCGCAACGCTCGCTGAGAATACACAGGTTCTCACGAAAGCGGGTTTTAGTGAGCAAGATATTAATAAGGCACTAGCAGTAGATTATAGTGCATCGTCATTTGCCTTCGCGCCACTATTTGCGACTAAACCCCCAGGCAGTGATCTTGAGGGGTACATTTATGGAGAAACCTACGCTTTTAGTAGTGAAGTTACGGTGCAGGATGTGCTTGAACGAGCATTTAGCCAATATTATACGGTCGTCACAGATAATAACTTAGTGAACGCCTTTTCGGCCCATGGCCTCAGCTTATATCAAGGTATTACCTTAGCTTCAATCATCCAACGAGAGGTACATGATCCGACAGATCAAAAACAGGTTGCCCAGATCTTTTATTCGCGACTCGCGCTCGATATGCCGCTTGGCTCGGACGTTACCTTTATCTATGCAGCAAAGAAACTCGGTGTCGTCGCTACGCCAAGCCTTGACTCACCGTATAATACTCGTTTGAATAAGGGATTACCTCCAGGGCCTATTTCAGTTCCTGGCCTCACTGCTTTGCAAGCTGTGGCGAGTCCGGCTAGTGGTAACTATCTCTTCTTCCTGAGTGGTGATGATGGCAGGACCTATTACGCCACAACTGATGCCGAACACCAAGCGAATATTGCGACTCATTGCCAGGTAAAATGTAGTCAGTGACCCCTGTGAGAGGGTTATCCACAGCATAGCTACAAAACAAATTGACATACTTAGCAATCCCTGATACACTTATGGATAGCACATTTGTGACTCTGTCTACTAGTGCGGTCGAAAGACTGACATCAGCGAGTGGGAAGCACGGAGCATAGATGAGCCTACCAGAAATGTCGCACGGGTACCGAAACAGAACACTTTCAACTAATATTATTAATGAAATCGGTCGACACGTACCCTGTTCTTAGCGAGAAGAAAGACATAGTATGGTAGACGCCCTTGTAGTAATACAGGCGGCAGGAGAACGATAATTCGTAATCAGATCACGAAGAGCATTGCTCAAGGATCAACTGTCGCTCTAAGACAGCAAGTACTTAGCCAACGACGCCGTCGCGCCCGTGGCGTACCAAAAGCCTCAACCGTAGCTATATACTCAGGTGTATTCGCACTTATTGTTGCTATCGTAGCCCTTGGCTATCGGTCACCAGAACAATCAGCTGCAGTTGCCTCAAGTGCCAGCACGAATGCATATGGTCAGGTGACCCAAACCTCAGTTGATAATGTCGTTGCAGCTGATATCGCTGCCAATGTTGCCCAAACCACTAACTTATCGGTTGCGGCCAACGTTGCTAACCTCGCCGTTTCTACTCAAATACAGAGTGAGGTTCCTCAGTCGGCTGATGCTTCTATCAGTAAGCCGCAAATCATTCAGCCAACAACACAAAGCCGGAGTATTACGAGCTATGTAGTCAAAGATGGTGATACCGTTGCCTCTGTCGCAGCTCAGTTTGGTGTCTCAACCGATACTATTAAGTGGGCCAACAACTTGACAGCCGATACATTAACACCAGGTTCAACCCTTCAGGTCTTACCGGTGGATGGTGTGTTATATACTGTCAAAGATGGTGATACCGTTGCCTCAATTGCGACGAAGTATAACGTCGACCAATCACGTCTAGTGCTCTACAACGACCTCGACCTCAGTGGCTTGACTGCCAATAGTAAGATCATCTTACCGGGAGCAATTCTTCCTGATACAGAGCGCCCTGGATACGTCGCCCCTCGCACGACGAGCTATAGCTCCAATGTGGCAAGTGGCAGTGTTCAGTATGGCCAATACTCTGGCGCGGCAGTGGGTAATAAGTATAGCTATGGTTATTGTACCTGGTATGTATATAACCGTCGTTCGGAGATGGGTATGCCAATTGGAAGCTATTGGGGCAATGCCTCAAGTTGGGCATATGCTGCTCGAAGTGCTGGGTTCTTAGTTGATCACACCCCTTCATACGGTGCTATTATGCAAAATGGTGGTGGCCTTGGTCACGTCGCTGTCGTTGAAAACGTTGCCGCCAATGGTGACGTGACGGTGAGTGAAATGAATAACGGTGCCTATGGTGGATGGGGTGTCAAAGACACGCGAACCATTAGTGCTGGTCAAGCCGCAGTTTATACCTTCATTCACTAGTCTTGGAATGTAAGAGCCGTACATCGCTAATCGCCCCTGTTAATTCAGGGGTGATTCTGCTATACTAACCATATAATGTTTGTCGACACCGCCAAAGTATTAATTCAAGCAGGTAAGGGCGGCGACGGAGCCGTTAGCTTTCGTCATGAAATCTATGTTGATAAGGGAGGCCCCGACGGGGGTGACGGCGGGAAAGGTGGTGACGTTATCTTTGTTGCCACTGAAAACGTCAACACACTTTTAGATTTTCGCTATAAACC
This sequence comes from Candidatus Saccharimonadota bacterium, assembly GCA_015655045.1. GTDB lineage: Bacteria > Patescibacteriota > Saccharimonadia > Saccharimonadales > Saccharimonadaceae > UBA1547. Next base: position 74,163 of record JAATFU010000005.1, on the reverse strand, counting down.
GGAACTAAAGGCAAAACCCGGTAAAAATGGTTCAAAGCAAGACCGCCATGGCCGCTCGGGTGAACCATTATATGTCAAAGTACCAATGGGTACGATCGTTCGTCGAGACGGCGTTATAATCGCTGATTTGACCGATAACGACCAGGAAGTGATTATTGCAAAAGGGGGCGATGGCGGCTTTGGAAATGCTCATTTCAAGAGCTCGGTTCGACAAACCCCACGTATGGCTGAAAAGGGTGAATTTGGTGATACCTTTGAAGCCGAGCTTGAACTCAAACTCTTAGCCGACGTGGGCTTAGTAGGATTTCCAAATGCAGGTAAGTCAACTTTTCTCTCGGTGGTCAGTAATGCGCGACCTGAAATCGCCGACTATGCCTTTACGACTCTAACTCCAAACCTTGGTGTGGCTGATATTGATGATGGAAGCTTGTTGATTGCCGATATTCCGGGCCTTATTGAAGGAGCGAGTGAAGGTAAGGGCTTGGGGGATGCGTTCCTTCGTCATGTCGAACGTACCGCAGTACTTCTTCACCTCATTGATGTCTATACGGACGATATCGCTCAGGCCTATACAACCATTCGTCACGAGCTAGCAAGTTATAACATGGCTCTTACGGATCGCCCCGAGGTGATTGCTTTAACAAAAATTGATGGCCTCGACGAAGATATTATTGCAATGCAAATGGATGCGGTTCGGGCCGTCGCGGGAGAAGTGCCTATCTTTGCGCTTTCATCGACTGCTCACCAAGGCTTAAAGGAAGTATTGCGAGTACTCCGCCAGAAGGTGAGTGATGCGCGTCAAGCAACGGCTGAATACGAGGAAGATGCGCTCCCCGATGACTACGAGACGATTAGCCTTGGGCAGACACAAATTGCAGAAGGTTGGACTATTGAAACAGTGGAAGAAGATGGTGTGCTTTCCTTTAGGGTTATTGGCGAGAAGATAGAGAAATTTGCTCGTCGAACTGACTTTGACAGCTTTGAAGGCGTGAATCGTCTTCGAGATATCATGAAGAAACTAGGCATTAGTCATGAGCTCCGTCGAAAGGGTGCCGAGGCTGAAACGATGATATTCATTGGTGATCAGGCATTTACCTTTATTGAACAATAAAGCCTCTATTGACTTTACATATTATAGGTGACATAATTATAAGATCAGTCGAGACATTACTGTCCCCTGATGTTTTTTGATGAAATGAATAGTAGAGAGCTGTTGCTTATTTTTTGAGATTTTATACCTTGAAGGCCAACGCAACAGCCTCCCTCCTCGGGCTGTTGCGTTGTTTCGTGGGCTGTGAGCCCACGTCATGTAGAGTACACGTACTCGAACGTGTGCTCTAATCTTGCTGGACCATGGTGTTTTCACAGCCTGCCGTGGTATATCCACTACCTCCCCTGGTGGATACAGCAATTTCGGGTAGGAGGAGAGTAAGACCTCGTCTTATAAGGATTCTGAAGCTTCCGCGCTTCTCCTGAATCTCCTCCTACTCGACCCCCATTTTATTCTTCATCAATACACCTTAACGCCCTCAGGGGCGTTATTTTCTTAGACGATGATACTCTGACCTTGCAAAGTCAATTGAGAAAGAGATCTAGCGCGCCAAGTAGCGTGTTTTTTGTTATGCTAGAGGTATGCCTAAAACCTTTTTCTTTTACGACCTTGAAACGAGTGGCCTTAGCCCTCAAGAATCGCGTATTATGCAGTTTGCCGGTATTCGAACTACTATGAATCTCGAGCCAATCGGAGAGCCTGTAAACGTGCTAGTAAAGCTTACTGACGATGTTTTGCCAACCCCCGAAGCATTGATGGTTACGGGTATTACGCCACAGGATACTCAAGCCGATGGGTATACTGAGGCTGACTTTGCCCGCCTGTTGACAGATGACATTTTTACCCCCGATACCATAGCAGTAGGGTTTAATAATATTCGTTTCGATGATGAATTTATCCGACATCTATTTTGGCGCAATTTCTACGATCCATATGAATGGACTTGGAAGGAAGGACGCTCGCGTTGGGATCTTCTCGATGTGGTTCGTATGACTCGAGCCTTAAGGCCAGAGGGTATCGTCTGGCCAGTCGATGACAAAGGTCAGCCAACGAATAGACTTGAACTTCTGAGCGGATCGAATGGGCTTGATCACGTAAAGGCCCATGATGCTCTGAGTGATGTTGAAGCTCTGATTGGCGTAACTCGGCTTATTAAGTCAAAACAGCCACAACTTTACGACTATCTCTTTAAAATGCGCGATAAGAATGAAGTCAAACAACTGGTTAATCTGGAAGATAAACAACCTTTTGTCTATGTGAGTGGCCATCTTGATGGGGCATATAATAAAGCGACCGTGGCCTTTCCCTTGACTGCTGGTAAGAATGGTAACGTGGTCGTCTATGACCTGCGGATTGATCCAACGCCGTTTCTACAGCTTTCATCTCATGAACTAGCTAATATTCTCTATACCCCTTGGGAAGAGCGTCAAGCAGAGGCATTCGTCAAGCTTCCGGTTGAAGAAATTCAATATAATCGTGCTCCCGCCGTTGCACCACTGGGAGTGCTTGCACAAGCAGATGGATGGGCTAAACTAAGTCTTACCGAAGAGACGATAACGACCCATCGTAATATTCTGCTTTCGGCACCAGGATTTGCTGAGAACATTCGGGGTATTTTCGAAAACAAGCGTGAGTATAAGAAGTCGCCTAATCCGGAAGCGCAACTTTACGATAGCTTCGTACCTGATACAGATCGGCTACGCATTGAAGCGGTTCGAAACGCAACTGAGCATGATCTTGCGGACTTTCATCCTGATTTTATTGACGAACGATTGCCGGAACTCTTGTTACACTATAAAGCCCGCAACTTCCCGAAGGTTCTCTCCCAAGATGAGGCGGTGGCATGGGAAGCATGGCGTTCCGCCCAGATTACCAATGCGTTACCTGGATTTATGAAGTCGCTTCAAAAGCTTGCAGCGACTATCACTGATGATTCAAAGCAGTTTGTGATTCAAGAGATGCAGCTATGGGCCGAGAGCGTGCTTCCAGTTGAGCTTGACGTCTAAGCTAACTCACGCGCGACTGTAGCGACGTCGGGGGAGTCGTTTTTTCGTCTTCATATAGTGACGGGCTAATCGTTCGATCGTGACAAAATGAAAGATAATCCGAGCGATAAGTGCAAAGCCAATGATGCTCCAACCAAATAGCATTGCGCTTGATGAAATGCGATCAGTTGTTCCGGGAATAATTCCTGCCATGAAAAGCAACATCAATGAATCTTGGACGCCAGGGACTTGCAAAAAAATGAGTCCGGAGCCAATAAGACAGAAGGTGATAATGAATGTTCGCATAGATAAAATCTCTCGTTGTCAATTAACTTTGTAAGCAATATACCACTCCATTCGTCAACTAGCAACGATAAGCGTCATGAAACGAGCGGGACTAGAAAAAAGCTTCAAAAAAGCGTATACTAATTGAGTTATGTCAGAGGTAATTCGGGTCACTGGTGCACGTGAGCACAACTTAAAAAATATTAGCGTGGAGATTCCACGTGATAAATTAGTGGTCATTACTGGTTTGAGTGGCTCGGGTAAGTCAAGCCTCGCTTTTGATACTATTTATGCCGAAGGTCAACGTCGTTACGTTGAAAGTCTCTCAAGTTATGCACGCCAGTTTCTAGGTCTGATGGAGAAACCGGACGTTGATCAAATCGAAGGGCTAAGTCCGGCAATTAGTATTGACCAAAAATCAACCAGCCGTAATCCTCGTAGTACCGTGGCAACTGTTACTGAGATCTATGATTACTTGCGTTTGCTCTATGCTCGCATTGGCGTGCCTCATTGTCCTATTTGCGGCAAGCCCGTTTCGAGGCGAACTTCAGAAACAATCATCGATGAAGTGATGAAACTACCCCAAGCAGCTAAGCTCATGGTCTTAGCACCGCTCGTTAAGAGTAAAAAAGGTGAGTTTGCCCACATTCCTGAACAGTATCGACGAGCAGGTTTTGCTCGGGCACGGGTTGATGGTGTGGTGTATGCACTTGATGAATTCCCTGAACTTGATAAGAAATATAAACATGACATCGAAGTGGTGGTTGATCGTATCGTGCTCTCACCTGAAAGCCTCGGCCGCGTAACGCAGTCAGTTGAACAAGCCCTGGAACTTGCCGATGGCATCGTCGAGATCCTTAATACCGACGACAATACGGTAGCAACCTATAGTCAACGATACGCCTGTTTGGATCACCCAGAAGAAGACATCCCTGAACTTGAGCCACGTCTCTTTAGCTTTAATGCCCCTCAAGGGGCCTGCCCAGTCTGTACTGGATTAGGGAGTCGTTTGGAAGTTGATCCTGACCTCGTTTTTAATCCCAACCTCACCATTGCCGAGGGTGCTATCCGTCCATATAACCGTGTCAATAGCGACGCATGGTACATGAAGCGATTAGCCGAAGTAGCTGCTGCGCATGGATTTAGCTTGCAGGTTCCTGTTCGAGAACTGAGCAAGGAAGACCTTCAGAAAGTCCTCTACGGAACGGGCGCACAAAAGTATACCGTCCAACTGGGCGGTGGACGCACCTACGACTCAACTTATGAAGGGGTGATTCCTAATCTCGAACGTCGCCACCGAGAAACGGATAGCGAATTTATGCGTAAAGATATTGAGCGATTTATGCGCGAGCGTCAATGCTATACCTGCAAAGGTGCGCGCCTCAAACCAGTCGTGCTTGCGGTAACTGTTCATGGCCTCAACATTATGGATATTTGTAACTTAGGGGTTGATGCTGCCCTCGATCTATTCGAGAATAACTTAAAGCTTAATGAGCAAGAGCAGTTTATCGCCACTCAAATTATGAAGGAGATTAAGGCACGTCTCGGCTTTATGAGTAACGTTGGTTTGAATTATCTCGAGCTGGCTCGTGCTGCGAATACCTTGAGTGGTGGTGAAGCTCAACGCATCCGACTTGCAACACAAATTGGTTCTGGGCTTCAGGGTGTGCTCTATGTGCTTGATGAACCATCAATTGGCCTACACCAACGAGACAATGATCGCTTGATTGCTACACTGAAACGTTTGCGAGATCTTGGCAATACGGTCCTCGTAGTTGAGCATGACGAGGATACTATTCGACAAGCTGATTATCTTCTTGATATTGGGCCGGGCGCTGGCGTGGCTGGCGGGGAAGTTGTGGCGAGTGGTACACCCGACGAGGTCGCTAAAGACCCGAATAGTATTACGGGACGATACCTTAGTGGAGTTGAGAAGATTGAGGTGCCTAAGAAGCGCCGTCCGATTATGCAAGATCGTCAGCTTATTGTACGCGGTGCTCGTGAGAATAACCTAAAGAATATTGACGTCGCTTTCCCCCTTGGGGTCATGACGGTCGTGAGTGGCGTAAGCGGTTCGGGAAAATCAACGCTTGTGAACGATATCCTTGCCAAGGAACTCTCGGCTCGGCTGCATCGTTCACATGATATCCCCGGCACACACGAGAATATCGAGGGCATCCAGCATCTTGATAAGGCAATTATTATTGACCAATCAGCTATCGGGCGTACTCCCCGTTCGAACCCTGCAACCTATACGGGGGTCTTTACGCCCATTCGTGAATTATTCGCTGGCACACCAGAAGCTAACATCCGTGGCTATAAAGCCGGACGCTTCAGCTTCAACGTTAAGGGTGGCCGCTGCGAGAATTGTCAGGGTGATGGTGTTATTAAAATCGAAATGCATTTTTTACCTGACGTCTATGTCACTTGTGATGTGTGTAAGGGTAAACGCTATAACCGTGAAGCACTTGAGATTAAATATAAAAACTCAACTATTAGTGATGTCCTCGGGATGACGGTGGAGGAAGCCGCTACTTTCTTTGAGAATATCCCTGCCATTGCTCGCAAGCTCGATACGCTTGTTGAAGTGGGTCTGGGCTATATCCGTCTCGGTCAGCCAGCCACCACCTTCAGTGGTGGTGAAGCGCAGCGTATTAAGCTTGCGAGTGAGCTGTCTCGACGACCAACCGGAAAGACTCTTTATATTCTCGACGAACCAACAACGGGCCTTCATAGTGCTGACGTCAAACGCTTACTGATGATTCTCCAAAAATTGGTCGCAAGCGGGAACAGCATGGTTATCATTGAGCACAATTTAGATGTGATTAAGACGGCTGACTATCTCATTGATATGGGGCCTGAGGGTGGCCTAGCTGGTGGGAGTATTGTTGCCACCGGAACACCAGAAGAAGTTGCAAAAGTGAAGGCGTCGTATACAGGTCAATACTTAAAGCAGCTGCTATAGCGATTATTGAGCCCCTTCTCGCATAGTAACTATTGAGATGATAATACAATATCTATCCAAGGTTTGGGAAGCTATAGGGGGATAGTAGTAGCTTGACGCCTACTGAGTTCTTGCAAGCCACTGACACTAATGAGTCTGGAAAACTATGGCTTAGCCTCTACGGAATAAAACGTTGAGCTGTTTCTTGGCTGCTGCCCATAGAGCAACCCGCTGTTTCTTATCTTTTAAAAGATGATAAAGGGCAGGGGCGATCGAAGCTATTAAAATAAGAGCAATTATCGGCAGAAGCACATCGTCAATTTGTAGTCCCATCTTCGTGAGAACCGAACCAAGAAAGTAGCCCGTAAGCGTGACGCCAGCAGCCCATAAGAAACCACCGATGAGATTAAAGACAAGAAATGTTTTGTATTTCATGTGACCAACCCCAGCGACAATTGGAGCAAAGGTGCGGACAATAGGCACGAATCGAGCCAGCACGATTGCCTTACCGCCATACTTGGTATAGAATTCTTGGGCCTTTTGGATATTCTCCTGTTTAAAGAGAACTGAATTCTTACGCACAAACACATGTGGACCTACTTTTCGTCCAAACAAATAACCCGTACTATCACCTATGACAGCAGCGATAAAGAAGATAAGGACGGCGACAATAATATTGAAGTGAAGATGACTTCCGCCCTGAATAAGAAAGCCGACAGTAAATAGAATACTATCACCTGGTAAGAAGAAGCCAATCAGAAGACCACTTTCGGCAAAAATAATAAGGGCGACAATGAGAATCGCGGCCCAGGGTCCGGCGGTAAGAGCAAATGCGGAGAGGTCAAATCCTGGTATCATACCGTCTTAGTTTAGCATGATCAGCCCTTTTAAGGTATAATAGAACTAACGTCCACAGAGATACTGAGTGACTATCAATTTATTATGATTGATTAAAGGAGAATACACGCATGAGCAATATAGCATTGAAATTAGATGAACGTACCGTAACAGGTAAAAAAGTTGCTAGCCTACGAAAACTTGGCCTCGTAACGAGTGTCGTGTACGGTGGCACAAAAACTCCCGTCTCTACACAATCTGGTCTCGTGGAAACTACGAAGGTAGTCCATGCAGCCGGAAAGCACTCGCCAGTTGATCTGACGATTGGTGGTAAGAAGACCCTCGCTATTATTAAGGCAATTGATATGGATCCAGTGAAGCACACGCTGCGCAACGTTGAATTTCATACTATTCAACAAAACGAAAAAATTGTGACAGAAGTTCCAATTATCCTTACCGGTCTTGGTGAAAGTGCAGCTGAAAAAGCTGGTCTAGTTGTTCTTCAGGCAATTGAACATATTGAGGTTCGCGCCTTACCATCCGCTTTACCTGAGTCAATTGAAATTTCAATTGTTGATCTTGCAACTGACGAAGACAAGCTTACGGTAGGTGATCTTAAGCTTGCCGAAGGCGTAGAATTTGCTGATCACGAACAAGACCTTGATCTGGTGATCGCTAATGTCTATGAACCATCAGCTCTCCAGGCTGCCAATGATAAAGCAGCGGGAGATGGTGAAATTGAAGGTGTTGAAGCTGACAATGGTAGCGACACTCCACAGGATAGCCAAACCGAAGAGACAAAACCTGGTGGCAAGAGCCAAGATGAGCCAAAGCAATCAAACGTTGATGCGAATAAATAAATAGACTGAGCGGTCTAGAGTAAAGTATCACTCCAGGGTACTTGTTGAGCGATGCGATCAAGTAGTTCTTGCCGATCCTGGAGAAGCTCTGGAAAATTGTGAGCATACCCCATACGCTGGGTAGTTTCATCTGCCTTTGCAAGGAATTGATCGGCTGAGGTATAGTGATAAAATTGTCGAAGTTGGAGGCCCCGATTTGTAAAATGGGTGAATGAGGGATCGAGTTTATCAAATGTCTTTACAAACTTTGCCTCGTCGTTGCTGAGGTGTTCATACGTATAAACAGTTCTAACAAAGTCGGGCCATTCGTGTGCGTAGTCTTTGCTAAGTTGACGCAGTGCCCGAGACTCGCGTGCATGTTTTTGCGCGAGAGCAGCCTCGCTAATACCTAAGGTGGCGGTGTCGCCAGTATAGGCTTCGAGGATGTCATGAATGAGGCAGTAAAGGGCGATCTTACTCTGGTCAAGTTTGGGATAATATTCTGCTGCATATGGCAGAGCGAGAGCTGATAGATGAACGACATGACTTGCGTCTGTCTCGCGTTCACCGGCGCTATTTATAGTCCTTCGTCGGACATTTGCGTATTGCGCGGCGAGCCGGTCAATGGGTCCATTTGCTGTCGCCTTTACTTGTGGAGCATCAAGGAGTCTTTGCACACTCTTCCTGTATCGTGGCCATGGTTCATAGACGGGGAGACTAGGGGCAACGTTTTCGCGGGCCAGTTGCCCGAGAAGTTGGGCGTGGTAGATATCTCCGGCCCGTGTCGGATCGGGGCCGTATCTCAATACGTTGGCAACGGTAGCAACTCCTATCAGTACTATCTGATGTGCACGTGTTTCGCCACCAGAGGTAACGACATCAATGGCACGATAGACCTCTTGACTCAGGTCTTGTAGGCTGTCAACGCGGCTATCGATAGTATTCATCACTTGTTATCATATGAGGATATGGGCTTATTGCAAGCATGAGCAACTTGTGCGAGGGTGGCCTTATTCCTCGATGAAACCGCCCGATTGATGACTCCACAAGCCTGCGTAGATGCCCTGGGCCTTTAATAGATCGAGGTGCGAGCCCTGTTCAATAATCTGGCCATTACTAAGGACAACTATTCGATCAAGTCGGGCAATAGTCGAGAGGCGGTGGGCAATAACTATCGAGGTGCGTCCTTTCATAAGTTTAAGAAGGGCATCTTGAATGAACTTCTCGCTTTGACTATCAAGCGCCGAAGTTGCCTCGTCGAGAACAAGGATTGGAGCGTCTTTTAAAATCGCACGTGCAATAGCGATGCGTTGGCGTTGTCCGCCAGACAACTTAATACCGCGTTCACCAACAAGCGTATCGAAGCCTTTTGGCAGCTTCTCAATAAATTCAAGCGCATGAGCTTGGTCGGCAGCCTGACGAATTGCCTGTTCGCTGGCATGGGGGTTGCCATAGGCAATATTCTCGCGGAGGCTGCGATGGAAGAGAAGCGGTTCTTGGGGGACATATGCGATGTGGCGACGAAGCTCCTCTTGGGCAATGTTGGCTATATTTTGACCGTCAATCTCAATAGCGCCACTGTCAAGATCACTAAAGCGAAGGAGTAGTCGCGTTAGCGTGGTCTTCCCAGAACCTGATTCGCCCACGAGTCCTATTCGTTCACCCGGCTGAATATTCAGCGAGAAGTTATGAAAGAGAGCTTCGTTATTCTCCTCGTGTGTGAACGAGATAGCACGAAAGTTTACCTCTCCTTTTGTGACAGCAAAAGGTTGAACGATCGTATTATTTTGTAGCTCAGGTGGTTCATCAAGGGTAGCAATCATGGGGCCGGCGTCACCAACAATTCGAATATAAGCTCGCGTCGTACTGCCGACAGACCATAATTGTGAGACAACGTTGAGGGTATAACTAATGACCAGGTACAGTACGCCGATATGGGCGATATGGTGCTCTGTGGCAAATATAGCTGCAATAAATGCAGCAATGTTCATGACGGTCATCATAACGCCAAAAGACCCCGTGATGAGCAATACGCCTCTCATTTCTTTAAGATTTGCCTGACGCCAGGTGTTAATCTTCTTCTTATATTCTTTGAGTTCAGCTTCTTCATGTGCGAAGGCTTTCACAGTTGAGATGTTGGTTACTACATCTGCCAAAAAAGCAGTCATAGCGCTTGATTTTTCAGCTACGTCACGACTAATGGGTGCAATTGAAGTTTGAAGCTTCACAATGAGTGTGATAATAGCAATTGAAAGTATTCCAAGGACGAGTCCGTATTGCCAAAAGATAAAGCCTAAAGCGACGCAGACAGATACGATAGTCGTGACGATTGGAACTGCGGTAAAAACAAGGGTATCCCAAAAGCGTTCAATCGAGCCATTGAGCTTGCTTGCATTTGAAACAATGCCACCACTCATGTTATTGCCATGGTAGCTCATGCTTTTATGGGTCAGATGATTAAGAACGTGGGCAGCGACGGAAGCTTGCATACGAGATTCAGAAAGATAAGCCATTGCAATTGTGACTCGAACAGCGATAACATCACCGAGAACAAGAATGACCGCGTAGCCAACCAATAGACCAACACTTGCATGCAGAGAGGCCGAGCCATTAGCCACTTGAGTGAGCAGCTGCGAGACAAAGATCGGGGCAATCGTGGTTGTTAAGATGGCAAAGATAACTTGCGCACCGATCATTGACCATGAGAGTGCAGGTGTCACTTTCCATAGACCAAATAGAAATTGTACGATACGTTTTGATGAGTGTGGTTGCGACATAGGGCTCCCTATTAGTTTAAAAAGATTTTTTTGATGAGATCATCGCAATTGGTTTGGCCGTCCAAACGTGTGCGCATAGAGGATCTTAACAGATCATAGTAATAAAAATTATATAGTATAATAAAGATTGATGCAAAAGATTCTTCTTTATTATAAATTTACGCCGATTAAAGATGCGGCTGCAGTTCGCTTATGGCAAAAAACGCTTGCCGATAGTCTCCAGTTGCGAGGGCGCATCCTCATTTCACCCCACGGTATAAATGGGACGGTCGGTGGCGATATAGATGAGTTGAGGCACTATATCAAGATGACAAAGGAATTCGTCGGTTTTAAGGATATTGTCTTTAAATGGAGCGATGGTGGACGGGAGAACTTCCCTCGAATGAGCGTGAAGGTTCGCCCTGAAATTGTCGCTTTTGATGCGGCCGACGAACTACGGGTTGATGAACAGGGTGTAGTCGGTGGTGGTGTACATCTCAAACCCCAACAGGTAAACCAACTCGTCGAAGAGCGCGGTGAAGAGGTTGTCTTTTTTGACGGTCGCAATGCTCATGAAGCGGCAATCGGCAAATTTAAAAATGCCATTGTACCCGATACACATACATCACGGGATTTTATTACTGAACTTGAGAGCGGTAAGTACGATGAGTTAAAAGATAAGCCAATCGTAACGTATTGCACCGGTGGCGTCCGCTGTGAAATCTTAAGTTCTCTCATGATTAACCGTGGCTTCAAAGAAGTCTACCAGATTGATGGCGGTATCGTGAAATATGGTGAAGCGTATGGTGATGACGGTTTGTGGGAGGGAAGCTTACGGGTGTTTGATGATCGCATGATAGTTGACTTTAGTGACCACGCAAAGGTTATCGGTGCCTGTTCTCACTGCGGTGGACCGACGAATAACTATGAAAACTGTGCCTGGGCAAATTGCAATGAACTCGTCCTGATTTGTCTTCAATGCAAACAGAACCCTGACCTCTTGTATCATAGTCAAGTATGTCGGGCTCAGGCCCATCTTGCGCAAACGGCTTGACTAAACAGCCTCTAGCCCAAGCTGCTTGTCCTTGCTATACTATCTTGTAGTTAAGTAGCTAACTCTAACATACACATAAGGAGAGAAAATCTATATGGCGCCACTCTTACATAAACTTGGTATTTTTGCGTTTGCACATAAATGGAGAGTAATCAGTGGGTGGATACTCATCTTGCTTGTTGCGGGAGTGCTTGCTTTTCAGTTTATGCTACCTACGAGTAGTTCGGTCAGTATTCCCGGTACCGAAGCTCAAAAAGCCTTAACGCGTTTTGGGGAACTATTCCCAGACGCCGGAAAGGGCTCGGCTCGCATTGTCATTGAGGCGCCAGCTTCGAAAACTATTAAGGACTATACACCACAGGTGAACGACCTTATGACCAAGCTTCAGAAAGTCGATGGCGTGAGCGGCGTCGTGAGTCCGTTTGTGAATACGAAGGCTATTTCCGAGGATGGGACTATTGCCTACATTCAAGTCCAACTCAAACAAGAGAGTGGCGATGTAACAGATGCAACAATTTCAGGCGTGACCGATCAAGTTGCTGCTGCTCGTCAAACGGGCCTGACAGTAGAAATGGGTGGAGATGTGGTGCAAAAGGTACCGGGTGAGATTCTCGGTATCGGTGAAGTTGCCGGTGTCGTGTTGGCCTTGCTTGTTCTCGTTATGACGCTCGGCTCTCTTGTGGCCGCGGGTATGCCAATTGCCACAGCACTCGTTAGTATTGGGGTCAGTACGGCTGGCCTATTTGCCTTAAGTCATGTCATTACCATTAGTTCGACGACGCCAGTGCTGGGTGTTATGTTGGGTCTTGCCGTGGGGATTGACTACTCTCTCTTTATTATTAGTAAATATCGTAGTTATTTGCTTGAAGGTTACGATAACAAGCTTGCGGCTGGTAAGGCAATTGGTACTGCCGGCAATGCCGTTATCTTTGCCGCCGCAACCGTGGTGATTGCGCTTTCTGCTCTAACCGTGGTGCGAATTCCCTTTATGAGTACCATGGGACTGGCCGGAGCTGCCACAGTGGCGTGTGCCGCACTTATTTCGATTAGTTTAATCCCTGCCCTCCTAGGTGTAGCGGGTGACAAGGTCTTTCGTGGAAAGACGAGACGAGCCATTAAAGAAGCTCAGGCAAAAGGGCCACACGAATTGCACGCGCTCAGTAAACGCACGATCTGGTATAAATGGGGCGCGGGTATTACTCGACACCCAATTGTCATTCTCATAAGCGCGGTTATTATCGTCGCTGCTATCGCGCTGCCTGCTCGAAGTCTTTCACTCGGACTTCCGACTGATGAGTACGCTGCTAAGGATACAACTCAGCGAAAAGCATACGACCTGCTTTCTAAGGGGTTCGGCGTGGGGTTCAATGGTCAACTTCTCGTGGTTGTTGAGAACCTTCCGCAAGTAACCGAAGCGGATAAAACAGCAATTCGCGAACCACTTCTCGCTCAATTCAACCAGCAGGTTGCCCAACAGACTGCGAGCCAACAGGCTGCCTTCCAGAAACGAGCAGCGGCTGTCAAGACGGCCCAACAGGCCACGCAACTCCAAGCGGATATTAAGACTGCTACGGCAGCTGGTGAGGCTCAAAAACAAGCCGCGCTTGCGCAAATAGATGCAACAGCCCAGCAGTACGGCAAGCTTCATCAGTTGAGTCTTGTGGCCGCTCAAATTGCAAAAGAAAAGGGCGTCGCACAGGCGACGGCATCCCTAGCGACAGATGATGGCACCAAGGGTGTGATTCAAATTGTGCCCCAAACGGCACCAGCAGATAGCCAAACGATCGATTTAATTAATCGTTTACGCGATCCAAGTGAGCAAGCTCAGTTTGCGCGTACAAGCGGGGTAACCTATGCTATTACCGGTTCAACACCGCTACAAACGGATATTAACAAGAAGATGTCAGATGCGCTTCCAATTTACTTGGCGGTTATTGTAGGACTCTCCTTTATCTTGCTTGTGATCGCGTTCCGATCGATTCTTATCCCTATTAAAGCTACGCTCGGTTTCTTACTTTCAGTTCTTGCTATGTTTGGTGCCCTTGTGGCAGTCTTTCAATGGGGTTGGTTTGGTATTGCGGCTAGCGAGGGTCCAATTATTAGCTTTGTTCCTATTATCGCCATTGGAATTTTGTTTGGGCTTGCCATGGACTACGAGTTCTTCTTAGTCTCGAGTATGCACGAAGCCTATCATCGTACTGGTGATGCACGACGAGCAGTTATTGACGGCTTTGGTCTAGGAAGTAAAGTAGTAACCGCGGCGGGCGTGATTATGGTATCGGTGTTTGCTGGCTTTATATCCAACCATGATGTGACGATTCAATCAATTGGTTTTGGCCTAGCTCTTGGCGTGCTAATCGATGCCTTTATTGTTCGCATGACGATTGTACCTGCAGTCATGACATTGCTGGGAAAAAGTGCGTGGTGGGTGCCGAAATGGCTCGATAAGATATTGCCACACGTTTCCATTGAAGGCGAAGAACTGACTGAATCAACAAAAGAACCAAAGCTTTAAAAAGTTAAACGTCCGCCAACTGTCTCTAAAAAAGAAAACAAGTTGGCGGACGGCGCAGCAAGGGAGGCGTACCCGAAGCTCCCAGCTCGCTGCTGGCACACGCTGTCGTCTACCCGAAGACGAAGGCATGTACTTAGTAGCTATTTTTAACAGCAGTGAATAACCTTGTCAATAAGTAGCGGATAAAAGCAGTATAATAAAGAGAGTATGAATAGTGCCTTATCGAAAAAATTAGCCACTTTACCTCGTTCACCGGGGGTTTATTTTCATAAGTCCGCAAGTGGTGAAATCATTTACGTGGGCAAAGCGGCGGTCCTGAAGAACCGAGTGCGGCAGTATTTCCAGAGTACGCGCGACATGGACATAAAGACCCGCGCCCTCGTTGCGGAAATTCATGATACCGACTGGATCGAAACTGAAAGTGAGATTGATGCATTGTTTCTTGAAAGTGAAATGGTCAAGCGCTACATGCCGAGGTTTAACATCTTACTTCGTGACGATAAGTCGCAATTGTTTGTGCGTATTGATATGAAAAGTGAATGGCCATACGTAAGTTTTACGCGTAACCCAGCCGATGACAATGCTGAATATTTTGGACCGTATTATAACGGCTATGCGGTTAAGAAGGCGCTTCGTTACCTTCGTAAAGTCTTTCCCTATTATACAAAAGCTCCCACGAAGGATCGTCCCGACCTCGATGTTCACTTGGGCCTTTCGCCTCGACCGGGTACGGCAAGTGAAGAGTATAAAGCGACACTCCGTAAGCTTATTCGCTATATGGAGGGTGGTCGCAAAGCCTTAGCACGTGAGATTGAAAAAGAGATGCAACTTGCCGCGAAATTGCATGACTTTGAAAATGCTGCTCGATTGCGCAATAAACTCAATGATCTGCGAGAATTGCAGCGTCGAATTATGTTTGGTGATCGGGAATTTCTTGATATCAGTAAGGATAAGGCGCTGAGCGATCTCGTTGACCTACTAGGTCTTAAGAAGATTCCAGCTCGAATCGAAGGGTATGATATTTCGCATATGAGTGGCACGAATGTGGTTGCGAGTATGGTGGTATTTAGTAACGGCGTATCAGACCGAGCAAATTACCGGAAGTTTAAAACCCGTATCGAACATAACAACGACTTTTATAATATGAACGAAACCTTGATGCGTCGGCTCAGTGAAAAGAATCTGAAAGCCTGGGGGAAGCCGGATCTCATTCTAATTGATGGTGGCAAGGGGCAACTCGATGCAGCGCTGAAGGCCCGTGATGCACGCGAGCAGACTATTCCTTTTATTGGACTTGCCAAACGCGAAGAACAGATCGTTATTAGCCACGATCGATCTAACGTTGTGCTTAGCAAAGAGAAGCTCAAGGAGCTTGATGGCTACACGACAATTACGGATGACTTTACGCTCGTGAATGTACCACATTCAACGCACATCATTAAGCTCTTACAACGGATACGCGATGAATCGCATCGATTCGCCGTGAGCTATCACACAGTCTTAAAACGCGCTCAACAAACCGCTAGTAGTCTTGAAGATATCCCGGGCATTGGTCCAAAGACTCGCTCAAAGCTTATTCGGAAATTTGGCAGTGTCCGGGCCTTAAAAAGTGCGTCCGAGGTCGATATTGTAGCGACTGTAGGTCCAGCTAGGGCAAAGCAGCTGCACGCCTATTTGCAAACCCTGTAACACTTATGGTAAAGTTACACTAACTTCATAATAAGAAAATACACACAATACACCTATGAGTAGCTTTTATCATTCGCATACAAAATCCTCTGGTTTTACGATTGTAGAGCTCATCATTGTTATTACTATCATCGGCATTCTCGCGGGTATTACGATCCTGTCTTTTGGGAACTGGAAAAGTCAAACTATTACCGCCCAGCTCAAGAGTGATTTAAATGGTGCTGCCCAGGCAATGGAAAGTTATCGAACATTCAATAATGTTTATCCTGCTACAGTTCCTTCCACCTTCACGCCAAGTAGTGGTGATACGCTAACGGGTGGCAGTAGTGATGGTGGAAAAACATACTGTGTGGATGCAGCTAATGTCCAGCTCACCACTTTGAAGTTTTATATTGATTCACAAACAAGCTCAAAGGGAGCACAGACTGGCATGTGTGCAAGCCGTCCGAACGCACCAGCTCCAAGTGCACCGTCTAACCTTGCAATAACCAATATTAACGGAACAAACATAACCCTTACTTGGGGTGCCTCGACAAACAGTCCGTTAACCTATACTGTCCAGTGTGCTTCGGATGCTGGTTTTATCACCAATCTTCAGTCTGCTACCGTGACGGCACCAACTGTGACCACAACCTTAACTGGGCTGACATTAACAACTACCTATTGGTGTCGAGTAAATGCAAAAAATGCCAGTGGTACGAGTGGCTGGACAACCACGTCGACAGGGTCAACTGACAATGGCAGTACGACCACAACAAACGCTTACGGATCACTCCCGATTGCTACCTCAATTGAAGGCTACTGGACAACGCCACCGCAGGGTTTTTTGCTAGAAGACGGTTCGGCCGTATCTCGTCAGACGTATGCTGACCTGTTTGCGGTCATCGGCACAACATACGGTGCAGGGGACGGCTCAACAACTTTTAATTTGCCAGATTCGCGGGGCCGTACGGTCGTAAATCAATCATATCCTGGCTCTTCTTTTGCTACACTTGGACAAAAAGTGGGTGCAAAGACGGTGGCGCTTACCGTGGCTCAACTACCTTCGCATAACCATCAAATGATTATCGGTAATGTTGATGACAAAAACTTTACAGGCTATACGATAGCTGGACAGTATCCTCCATCGGATGGGCCAGGAGCATATGCACCAGGACTCACAACCCTCGCTACAGGTGGAGATCAAGCACATAATAATATCCAACCATCAATCGTGAAGCAATTTGCCATTAAATACCAACCAATTGATCCAACTGTCTCAACCTTACCGGTAGGTACCTCGATTCATGGATATTGGACAGCGGCGCCCGCAGGATATGCTTTTGAGGATGGAGCGGCTGTTTCGAGGACGACCTACGCGGATTTATTTGCGCTTATTGGCGAAACCTATGGTGACGGTGGTGATGGTGTGACTCTTTTTAGTCTACCCAACTCACGTGGAGACGCGTCGGTTAATTTGAGTCCTTCGGATCCAGAGTTTAATACGATGGGGGAAAAGTATGGTGAAACTGCCCATATTCTTACAATTAACGAGATGCCAGCCCACTCTCATGTAGTACCTATTGGAACGGCTGACGATAAGAACTGGGGAGGCTATGGGGGGGCTGGCCAGTATCCGCCAGCCGATGCGGGAAGTCAATATGCAACTACTAATACTTATGGCTCGACAGGAGGGGGGCAGTCATTTAATACTATTCAACCGTCGATTGTTGAGAAAGTTGCTATTAAGCTAACACCAGCCGTAGTTGCGGCAGACCCTGCTGTAGCGGTCGGTACTTCCGTTGAGGGCTATTGGAATTCTACCCAAGCTGGCTATCTTCCAGAAGATGGATCTGCCGTATCGCGGACGACCTACGCTAATTTGTTTGCAGTTATTGGTACGACCTACGGTGCAGGCAATGGCTCGACAACATTTAATCTACCCGATTCACGAGGAAGAGTGTCAGTTAATTTAAGCTCTAGCGATCCAGAGTTTAATACGATAGGGGAAAAGTATGGTGAAAAAACACACACCCTGACAATTGCAGAGATGCCTTCGCATAGCCATACGCTTACCATCGGAACGGTCGATGATCAAAACTTTACAGGTTATACGACAGTTGGGCAGTATCCGCCGGGTGATGGGCCGGGTGCCTATAATACGGGCGACGTCACTGGCTCAACCGGTGGAGGACAAGCCTTTAATATTATCCAACCATCGATTGTGAAGCTGAGTCTTATAAAATACTAATCCCACGAAAGGACCCATATGGAATATACACTTCAATCTCCGCCACCTCAACGAGTTTCTCGTAAGAAGATCTTTCTAGGCATTGCAAGCGGCATTGTGGTAATTGTTATAGCAATTGCAATGGTACTCCTACTACATCACCTTGACCAAATCAACCAAGTGAAGAGTGTCCTTAGGTCTATTCCTACGGCGATGACCGCAGCAAGTGATAAGGACGGAAATGGATATCCAGTCAAGTTGCCCAATGACGTCAAGTTTGATAGTCGAGTACGCCTTGATGGCGGAGGAACATTCGATGGAACAGTTTACTGTGTGTCAGGAAGTTTAATTGCCAATCAGTCAATTAAATATTATGTTACTTCCTCCTCATCCGTACCTCAACCAGGAAGCTGCCCCGCTATTCCGGCTATTGCTAAGCCGACAGTTGCTCCCAAGCCTACAATTGCTTTTATTAATGGGACACAAATTGGGGTAAGCTGGCTCGCAACAGATAATACCGCCAGCTACACTACTCAATGTGCAATTGATAAAAATTTTAGTGAGATAGTATCAACTAGAACATCAGCAGAATTAACAAACAGTTGTAATAACCTTAAGGCTGGTACGGGCTACTACCTAAGAGTGAAGGCTAATAACAGTTCGGGGGAAGGTCCCTGGTCATTACCTCGCTTCGCGATGACAACTCTCTTATCTGCCTCGCCGACTAATCTGAAGGTAAAACCTCTTTCCGCTACTTCGGTGGAGTATTCATGGTCGCCAGTAAATGGAGCAACGAGCTATGTAATTGAATGGGCAACTGATATTAACTTTACCCAGGACAAGAAGGATGTCACGCAAACTGCTACCGGCGGTGTGTCAACTGGACTAAAGCCACATACCGTCTATTATTATCACGTTAAAGCAGTGACGGCAGACTTTGATAGTACGCATGCGGCATTTTCAAATGAGGTTGGTACTTTAACCCCCGAAAAGTAGAAGAACAACACTGAGTAACTGGTATAGTATAAACACCTATGTTAAAAAACTTTCACCAATCTAATCGAAACAGTTTAATCCAGAGCCTACACGGCGGTTTGATTATACTCACGGCATATACCCAAATGCAAAGAGGCGCCGATGCCGCTTTTGCGTTTGAGCAAGAAGCAAATTTTTGGTGGCTGACGGGAATCGATGCGCCAGATTGGTGGGTAATTATTGATGGTGCTCGCCATACCTCATGGCTCGTTGCGCCGCACGTAAGTGAAGTTAATCAGATTTTTGATGGCAGTTTGACCTACGAAGCAGCCCAGACGGTAAGTGGTATCGAGGCGATTCTTACACGCGATGAGGCAACCACGCTTTTACACGACCTGGCAACTCGTCATACGGTTGTTCACACGCTGGGTGATCCTTCATTTATTGAATATATTGATTTTACGCTTAACCCCGCTCCGCGTCAGCTCCACCGGCTATTAGAGCGAACCTTTGCAGATGTACTTGATTGTCAATGGGATCTTGCGAAGCTTCGTGCAATTAAACAGCCCGAAGAGATTATGGCTATAAAAAAGGCTATTAAATTGACAATGCAAAGTTTTGCAGATGTGAAGGTATTACTTCCCGAGTTTCACTACGAGTACGAGATCGAAGCGGAGTTTAGCTATGCTTTTCGTCGTCGTGGTGCGACGGGGCATGCGTATGATCCGATTGTAGCTAGCGGTGCTAATGCCTGTACGCTTCATTATGGCGAGAACAATGCCAAGCTTAAGCCACGCCAACTCGTGCTGCTTGATATTGGTGCGCGGGTCCATGGCTATGCTGCTGACATATCGCGTACGTATGCGTATGGAGAACCCACGAAGCGTCAACTTGCTATTCATGTTGCCGTGCAACAGGCCCAAGAGAAAATTATTAAGCTTCTAAAGCCACATGCTTCCATAGCTACCTATTATGAACAAGTGGATGAGATTATGAAGACAGCTCTTGCGGAACTTAATCTCCTCGCGTCTGCCGATGACTATCGCCGTTACTTTCCGCACGCTATTAGTCATGGGCTTGGAATAGATGTGCATGATAGCCTGGGGCGAGCCACAGAATTCTTGCCAGGAATGGTCCTCACGGTTGAACCGGGTATCTACGTACCAGAAGAGGGTATTGGGGTTCGAATCGAAGACAATATTCTCATTACCGAGACGGGCCACACGAACCTCAGCAGCGCACTCAGTAAAGGGTTGTGATATACTAAACATAACAGTATGAAAAAGCAATTTGGTGTATTTATTATTCGATGGCTCCTTAACTCGCTTGGCTTATGGGTGGCTGTTCGTTTGCTCGGAACGGGGTACGAGAATGTCCATGCCACGGTCGGTATCATTGGCTTCCTGTTTGCAGGACTAATCTTCTCGATCGTCAACACAGTGCTACGCCCAATCATTACTATTTTGTCATTGCCGGCCATTTTATTAACCCTTGGCCTATTTGTCTTAGTGGTGAATGGTTTTATGGTCTATCTCTCTTTGAAACTTGCGCCGGGTCTGTCGATGACATTCTTTAACTCAATCCTTACGGGAATGCTGCTGAGTCTGGTAAACTATATAGTAAGTGCAGCACTTGATTTACGTTCAAGCCGTGCAAAGGAAGGCCTATAAAATGAATATTGATGGAATCTTACAATTTATTACGGTTGGCTCAGCAATCCTCATGGTGATTGCTATTTTACTTCAACAACGTGGTGCTTCTTTGGGTGCTGGATTCGGGAGTTCGGGTGAGCTATATACCACACGTCGTGGACTCGATAAGAATTTGTTCGAAGTAACAATTGTATTGGCAGTGGTATTTATCCTGTCGATACTTGCTGGTTTATTGTTACCAGCCTTTAAATAAGGGATATAAGCGTGACAGAGAATGACCGTCATGGGTGGCATCGGTTACCGAAGTTGAGCCTGACAAGCCGCGATCTCTCAAAACGCATGAAGCGGGTTGAGAACGTGACCGTACGACACGCTCATAAGTTTATTATTAAGCGTTGGAGTAGTGTCCGCGACGTTCGCCAGCATATCATTATTTGGATTATTGCCATTGGGGTATTGATTGCCGCAACTGGTATGCAGCTCATGTGGTTTCAACGAACCTACATGGATACCACCCAGGCAACTGATGGAACCTATGCCGAAGGTGTGCTTGGACCTCTTAATACGCTCGACCCACTCTTCGCAAGTACGAGCGCTGAGCAATCGGCCAGTGATCTACTATTTTCACATTTGCTCCAATATGATACCTCTGGACATTTGAATAATGACCTGGCTCGAACAGTGGCCATTAATGATACCCATACCGTCTATACAGTGACCATTCGTCCCGATGCCAAATGGCAGGATGGGATGGCTCTGACTGCTAAGGATGTAGCCTTTACGGTGAATTTAATGAAAAACCCGAGTGTTCGCTCGACAATCACAGGATGGAGTGATATTAAGGCAGTCGCACTTGATGATACAACCGTTCAATTTACGTTGCCAGCGCCGTATGCCGCCTTCGAGTATGCCTTGACCTTTGCGATCGTCCCGCAGCACATTCTAGGGACAGTTGACCCAGGGAGTATTCGCGAGAATAGTTTCGGCGACAGCCCAATCGGTAGCGGTCCATTTACATTTCGCTTTACACAAACAGTTGATAGTAGTGCGGGACGAAAGATTGTCCAGTTAGCACGAAATGATACTTATTATGGCGGCACACCTAAACTCGCCCGTTTCCAACTCCATGTCTACGAGTCTCGCGATGCAATTGTCCGGGCGCTGGCTTTAGCCGAAGTGAATGCGGCTGCCGATCTCGCACCAACTGACCTTTCGAATGTCAACCTGGGTCACTACGTCGCGACGAGCAGCCCTATTGCTAGTGGTGTCTATGCTTTACTGAATACGAAGAGCCAACTATTAAGCGATAAAACAGTTCGGCAAGCCTTACAGGTTGGTACTGATACCAAAGCCATTCGAGCTGCTCTGCCAATTGCCACGCCATCACTTGATTTACCTTTTACGAATGGACAACTCACGGGCGATGTACCGAGTGCTCCCGCTTACAATAAAGACGCCGCAGCCAAGCTATTGACGGATGACGGCTGGGTGCTGGATGGGACGGTGCGCAAGAAGAACGGGGAGACGTTGAAGCTCTCAGTTGTCACCACAAAAAATAGTGAATTTGAGCGAGTCCTTGAGGTTCTGTCGGGTCAGTGGCGACAAATCGGCGTATCCGTCGATACCCAGATAGTTGATCCAAATGACGTAACACAAGACGTCTTTCAGAATATCTTAGTGCCACGTAATTACGATGTGCTACTTTACCAAATTACAATTGGGGCCGATCCAGACGTGTTTGCGTACTGGCATTCATCGCAGACGACTCAACTAAATTACTCAAACTACGCCAGTAGCATTAGCGACGACGCACTCTCAAGCGCTCGCTCCCGACTTGAGCCAAATCTCAGAAATGCAAAGTACATCACCTTTGCGAAACAGTGGTTGAGTGATGTCCCGGCAATTGGGCTGTATCAACCAACTGCCCAGTATGTCTATAGTCGTAATATTCAGACCTATAGCGCAAAAGATGTATTAGTCTCGCCTGTTGATCGCTATAGTGATGTACTGAATTGGTCTGTCGGCACGCGATCTGTTTACAAAACACCGTAGATTCAGCTATACTACCTTGGTTACCTTCGCGTATGCGCGCGTGCTGTAATTTGGTAGCCAGGCTAGCTTGAGGTGCTAGTGTCCTTCGGGACGTGGAGGTTCAAGTCCTCTCGCGCGCACCAGTGAAAATGCTTCAGATACTATGAGTACACATTGCTCAATAAGTCTGGAGCTTTTTCATTTTTTGAGAGTATGTAACTCCGTACGCACAGCGCACCTATATTGACTAATCTGTCTGACCCCTTTATAATTTTCACCAGACTACATAAGCATGTTAAGAGAGAAGAGGTAATAGAGAAGTGGCACGTCTTCCGCAACCAGGTGGCGATAAGGATACGTGGGGAACGGTCCTGAATGAGTTTTTAGGCGAAGCCCATAATGCTGACGGATCTCTTAAGGATGTGCCACAAGGCAAGGTTACTAATTTAACCACGGATCTTGGAGCGAAAGTGCCGGCAACGCGTACCGTTGCGGGGCATCCCTTGAGTTCGGACGTTGTCCTCTCGGCAACCGACATGGGGGCTGAGCCTGCAGGCCTGAGTACTGCGACACGAGATGGTTTGGATGCCGAGTTTATCCCTCGTGATGAGGTCGATGCAACCTTCGTACACCTTGCACAAGATGGCCAGACACCATCGGAGTTGCCAGTATCAGCTGGTACGGCTAATGTTGGGAGTGCAGGAACTGCTGCTCGAGCTGATCACGTACACCCAGCAGATGGGCTATATATGTGGTATGGCCACGCGGGAAGAGATGTAATCTTCGATGGAACGGCAACAATTCCTGGCTATACTCGAAATGGTATGGTTTATACATTTGGCGCGAACCCAGGAGTAGCCGCAGGTCCGGGTGTAGCAAGTGGGGCTGGTCCTCAACAATTTCATGACCTCACGGTGCTTGCGGGCGTCACTATTATTATCAACGGCCGAATACAAGTATCTGGTACGTTAACCAATCACGGTACCGTCTCCACTCGTGGAGGAGATGCCGTTGGAGCCACCGGTGGAGTGGCTGGTCCTGTCGGAGTACCTGCGTCATTCGGTGGGGGTGCCGGAGCAAACGGAGGAGTGGGTGCAGGCGTTCAGGGATCGGCATCGGTTGGCGTTTTTCAAGGTTCACAATCTCTTTATGGATCTGGTGCTGGTGGAGCGGGCAATGCAGGGGCGGTTGCTGGGGGCATTGGGCACAACGAGCCATGGCGGGACTTTATCGGAACCACGGCCGACCCATTCACTCGTTTTACTGGATATGGACTTATGGGAACGGAGCGCGGTGGTATTCCTGCTGGTCACGGCGGGGGAAGCGGCGGCGGTGATGGGACAAATGCCGGTGGTGGCGGCGGTGGCGGAGCTGGTGCCATGATTATTAACGCGCGTATTCTTAAGGGAGAAGGTGTATTTAATGCATCGGGTGGCAATGGTGCTGCTGGAACCGGTGGGAATGCCGGCGGTGGCGGAGCTGGTGCTCCCGCTCCCATCTGGATCAACACCACAGACAAGTCTGGTTGGACTGGTACGTGTATTGCAGCTCCCGGCACTCCAGGTGCGGGTTCGGGCACGGGAGCGGCTGGAGTGGCAGTCACAGCCTCAGTTACTGACAATGCTCCGACGTATCTCATTATGCTGACGGAGTGGTAACGCGTGTCTTCTCCGTTTCCCCTCGCCCCCGTACCCTCCTACTATCGATCCTGTTCATTCCCGAGCCGCAATGGCGTTTTTTATAAAGGTGGTTCCGTACCCACAATTATCCTATCTGGATCAGGACCTACAGCGTATACAGTTCGAAACTACGAGGGTGATGTCGTTTCCTCAGGCGCTGTCTCGGGTGTCACGGTTGTTCCTATAGCTCCCGTTGGAGGCTGGGCGCTTGGTTGGTATCGAATTTATTTCACAGGCCCCACTACTGACGCAGTTTTCGGAACCTCGTATGCGGCAACGAACTTCTCGGTAATTCGTCCCGACTCTCGGTTTCCTCAGCTTCCTGCTCCTAGCACGCTCTATGATAGTGCCGACCCATCAAGGGAGGTTATCGGGAAGGGTGTACTTGGCATGGGAACGTCTCGTCTCTCGGTTACCAATGCCAATGCCCCAACCACTGGAAATGGGACGATTGCTGCACTTCTGACCGACATCCAGAATGGAAACGACTATTGGGCTAGCCCGGTACACACCGCATTTGCTGAGCCAAATCGTCCAAGAGAACAATGGGTTAATTTTCCCGGTCGGACTATCGATGAGATGAATATTCCCAACTCGGCTGGACAGGTTTGGTTGAATGTTATTACAAAAACTCCTGAAGTCAATGGTGCAACGACATTTGTCAGCCTCTCCACGGGCACGATCTCGGGAGTGAAGGTGACTGTCTCGTCTCCAGATGCTTCGACCACAGTTGAGACGTATGACAATCTCGTTATAACAGACGCTGGTGCTGCGCAGACTAAGATCAATGCAGCAAGTGCCTACATTAGCGTATGGACTCGAAACAATGGTACGGCTGCGCTGATCGCTGCGACCGCTATTGGTGATGCTTATAAGCAGGGTGTGAAACAGGTTGTCCAAACTCTTTATCCTGCCGGTGTACATTACTTTGAAGGTCCGATCAACGAACCTAGTTTGACCGTAGAGACTGTGCAGAGAATGCGACTATTCCAGGGCTATGTACATCAGGGTAATGCTGCTGCTCAAGCAATTGGGCCATGTCCTGTCAGTATTGATGCGGCAGGGTGGCGTACATTCTTAGCGGCAGGGGGTGGGGCATGGTGCGATGGATTCTCGTTTCATGATTATAATTCGATGACGAACGGGGATCTTGCGATTGCACGAAGTTCAATCCCGGCGTTTTTGGCTCTGCTGGTTGAATTCGGGCAACAAGACAAATTGCTTTGGCAGACAGAAGCCGGCGCCGCATTTAGTAGTGTCTATGCGATCTATCACCCCCGCCGAGTTCGTGTAAAACTCATGCATGCACTTGTCTGGGAACAGTATGGCATTCCACGTGAGCGTAATTCGTATTGGTATGACCGGAGTCAAGGCTATTGGTCCTTTCCGACGTGGTGGATTAATCGAGACACGAGCCTCAACCCTGATGCCGCCTTGTGGCGAGTACTTGCCGAAGAGACTTTTAATCGTCCCTTTGATCGTGCTCTGTCGTTTGGCTATCTTGGTGATAGAATCTTTGTCGGAAATATCTATAGTGACGAGACCGGCTCTACGGCAGTCTTTATTGCGGCTTCCCATATGGATAACTGTACCGTCACACTTCAAGTAACTGGCTCTGCCTCAGCACTCGAATACGTAGATTCATTTGGAGATGTGAGCACGTTGACCGTTACTAACGGCAGAGTAATAGTTCCTGTTCGAGATATTCCAGTCTACCTCAGATTGCCCGTAGGTATTAGCGTCACTGTGTATACCTGTAATGACTGGCCACCCGTCTCGACGCAAAGCTCATGGGTAAGCTCGTCTGTGGCTGCAATTGATCGCCAAATATCAAGCAAACCTGCTCCTGAGCTTGGAAATGGTCAATGGCCTACCAAATATGGAGACAACTCCGGGTATGCGTTTGGGACAACCCCATTACCCGATTCTGCCGTTATGATGTGGCAACGGGCGACTCGATTCGATCGAGTCATTCTCTGGTGTGGTCAGTCGTGGCAGGTATCCGGAACGCTTGTTGACTTTGATATCCAAACAAGCAATAACGGTACGGATTGGACTACTCGAAAGACAGTCACCCGACCGACTCCTACGTCGTTTCTTTTTGGGAATAGTTATCTCAACACCGGCACCCAGCGTGAGACATTTTGGGATGAGCAGTGGATCTTTGATATTAAGTTAGATGAAGTGATCAGCTCCCAGTATGTGCGTGTCTACGCTCGGTCCGGGTCCTATGGGGGCGAACCGGATGCTGTCTCGGTTGATGCTGGCGGCCAAGGAGATTCTATCCAGAAGATTGTCGTGCAGGAAATGGCGGTCTTATGTGACGCCTTGTCGAATCGGGAATATTTAGGGAAATTAACTGAATAGTGCCCCCGCTAAGGCTACCCACCACAAATAGAGGCAATAAGTAGCGTCAGGCAATGCGTTGACCCATGTAGAGTGACCGAAAGTAGCGGATCGGTTTGTAGCCCAGTATTGAGTTGTACGCTTATTGAAGCGGTGCTTCCAATTTTGATTTGGGTGTCGAGGGAAGCAGGGGACGCCGGACTCGCTAATTGGGCGGGAGGCGTTGGAGTGGTGGACGACGGTGTCGTATTAAGGGTTTCGGTATTCGATGAGGGTGGGAGCTGAGATAGTTGACTTGACGCCGGAGATGGCTGAACCTCGGAAGACTTGGAATCTGAATTATATGAATCTGTCATGGACGAAATAGGATAGGCCTGCTGGGTCTCAGCAGCTGAAACATGTTCTTGAGAATGAGAAGATGTCGGGATTGGTGGCTCAATGTAGTGTACTATCATGATTTGGCTCAGACCAATGAGGCTAAGGATACTTGCAAGAAAGACAAAAGCAAATAGAAACTTTTGACGTACAGATAGATTGTCAGTCCAAGCTCTCACCTTGTCGACCATGCAACATCTCCGCTCCTTGTAAGTTAAGTATGCACTAGTCAAAAAACAAAAGCAATATAGGGTATGTGTGCATACAAAAAGCCCGTCGCAAAGACGGACTGTTTGTATGGTGGGCGCTGAGGGGCTCGAACCCCCGACCCCCTCGGTGTAAACGAGGTGCTCTAGCCAACTGAGCTAAGCGCCCGTACCTTGGCTGTATTATACACGAGAGCCCTAGTCCGTGCAATTTTTAATAAAGGGTTACGCTTGATTATGTACGAATATCTGCTATAATTACAGATAAGGAAGCCCGAATACTTAATAATGTCGGGTATATTTTTATGAAAGACCCAAAATTCATTCGCAATATTGCGATTATCGCCCACGTTGACCATGGAAAAACCACACTTGTTGATGGTCTTTTAAAGCAGAGTAATACGTTTCGTTCGAACCAAGCTGAAATGGATCAGAGTCTGATCATGGATAGTGGGGATCAGGAACACGAACGCGGTATTACGATTACCGCCAAACAAACCTCTGTATACTATGGCGACTACAAAATCAACATTATCGATACCCCGGGACATGCCGACTTTAGTGGTGAAGTAGAACGCACGCTTAATATGGCCGATGGCGTTATTTTGGTAGTAGATGCCCAAGAAGGTCCAATGCCACAAACGAAGTTTGTACTTTCAAAAGCGCTTGAACTTGGACTAAAGCCCATCGTTCTGATTAATAAGATTGACAAACCATCTCGTCGTATTCTAGAAGTTGAAGATGAAGTGGCTGATCTTTTCTTGGAGCTAGCGGTGGATGATAGTCAGCTCCACTATCCGACCTATTTTGCAATTGGCCGAGACGGCAAAGCTTGGAAGAGCCTGCCTGAAAATTCTGATGAAGCTGGTGATTTAACACCAATCTTCGATGCCATTATTAACGACATTCCTTCACCAACGGTTGACGCTACCAAGCCACTCCAACTTTTAGTTACCGCATTACAGTATGACAACTTCCTTGGCAAGTATGCCATTGGCCGTCTGTCACGTGGCAGCATTAAAAAAGGTCAGCAGGTCATCTTGATCAAACGAGACGGTTCAAAAGTACCAAGCAAGATTGAAAAAGTCTTTGCCTACCGTGGCCTAAATCGCGAGGAAATCGACGAAGCGGTTGCAGGTGATATTATCGCACTGACTGGTATTTCAAATGTGAATATTGGCGAGACTATTGCCGATAAAGATCAGCCTGAAGCTTTACCTGTGATTGACGTTGAGGCACCCACGCTCAGTATGTACCTCGGGCCAAATACGAGTCCGCTGAAGGGGAAAGAGGGTGATTTTAGTACGAGTCGTCAAATTGGTGATCGTTTGCAACGCGAACTTGAAACCAATGTGTCACTCCGTGTTGAAGAAGACGGTATTGGCTATATTGTATCAGGTCGTGGTGAACTCCACTTGTCTGTTCTTATTGAGACGCTTCGTCGTGAAGGTTATGAGTTTGAAGTTGGTCGCCCTCAAGTAGTGACGATTGAACAAGATGGTCAAACAATGGAACCCGTTGAAGAGCTGCTCGTTGAGGTTGCCCCTGAATACTTCGGCGCAGTGAGTCAGGAGCTGGGTACGCGACGGGCTATTATGCTCAAACAAGAGCAAACCAGTAGCGGTGCGACGCGGAGCACCTATATTATGCCAACACGAGCTCTGATTGGACTGCGTAATTTGCTGCTAACTGCTACGAAGGGTACGATTATTATGCATAGTTTACCTCACGGCTATCAGCCACTTGGTGCCAAGCTTCAGCAGACCCGTAACGGTGCCCTGATTGCAACCGAAGCTGGGGCAACGACTGCGTATGCCTTAGATGCCGCAGCCGCTCGTGGTGAGCTGTTCGTCGGACCTGGTACGACTGTCTATCAAGGTATGATCGTCGGTGTCTATAACCGTCAAGGCGACCTCGATATTAACGTCTGTCGTGGTAAGCAACTAACGAATATGCGTACGTCTTCTAGTGATGGTGCCATTCAGTTAACGCCGTTTACGAATTTGAGTCTTGAGCAGTCGATTGACTTCATTGAAAATGACGAGTTACTAGAAGTAACGCCAAAATCCCTCCGTCTTCGAAAACGATTCCTCGATCCAAACCTTCGTAAGCGTAACTCAAAGAAATAACTAAAAAGACTTCGCTGTAAAAAGCGAAGTCTTTTTAGTTGTATGGACTGGCTGAGCGCACTATACTACATAGAAGAATGATTAAAAAAATAATAAACACAGATAGACTAAAATCTTCACTTGTCTCCACGACAGGGCAGCTCCTGCGTGCCCAAAAGAGTCCCGACGAACTACTTGGGCAGTTATTTGCTGATGTACAGAAGCAAAAACTCTACACTGATGGCAAAACATTCGTCGACTTAGTACCGAAAAAACGACTCAAGTCAATTCAGCAGGAGTATCTTCTCGCGAAAGAAGATCCAAACTTTAGCCTAAGCGAGTTTATTACTCGTCATTTCTATGAACTTGAAACGACTCGTCTAAAGCCGGCTTTTCATTCAAACAGTAAACAGACTATCTCGGAGCATATCTCACGGCTATGGACGGAGATGGAGCGACGGAATCGTCGTGATAAAGGATCGTTAATCGCATTACCATATCCGTATGTTGTTCCCGGCGGTCGTTTCGAAGAACAATTTTACTGGGATAGCTATTTCATTATGCTTGGACTGGCGGTTGAAGGGAAGTGGGATATGATCGAAGGTATGATTAAAAATTGCGCCTACATGATGCGCAAATTTGGCTATATCCCAACCGCAAATCGAACCTACTTCTTGAGTCGATCGCAACCTCCCTTCTTTTCTCAAATGGTACGCTTACTCGCTCGACATAAAGGTAATACGGTGTTTGCTGAGTATTTACCCTATCTTTTGATTGAATATCGTTTCTGGATGAAGGGGAGCACAAAACTGGCCCAGCAAGAACACCGCGCCTATGGTCGTCTCGTTCAGATGAAGGATGGCTCACTGCTAAATCGGTACTACGATAATAAGATGACCCCCCGTCCTGAATCGCTTCTGGAGGATACCGAGACAGCTCAACATACCATTGAACGTGATGCGGGAAGATTATATCTCCACCTGCGCGCCGGCGCTGAATCAGGCTGGGACTTTAGTTCCCGGTGGTTCATGGACAAGGACGATATCCGAACCATCCATACTGCCGATATCATTCCTGTTGATCTAAACTCGCTACTATACCAACTTGAGATAACTATTGCCCAGACCTATCAACTTATCAAACAGCCGCTCCTTTTTCGTAAGTTTCAACGACTCGCTGATCATCGAGCGGCGACTATCACGACTTATTTGTGGGATGAAACAGCAGGCTTCTTTGTTGATTATAATTTTCATCATGGTCAAAAGACGGGGCGATTGAGCCTTGCTGGCGTCTTTCCGCTTTATGCAAAAATTGCGACAGCCGCTCAAGCAGCAGCAGTTGCTTATGTGCTTGAACGAGACTTTCTTAAAAAAGGCGGCCTTACAACAACGCTTGAGATAACGGGCCAGCAATGGGACGGACCAAATGGGTGGGCGCCGCTTCACTATATTGTGATTGAAGGACTTCGTAACTATGGCTATCACCGGTTGGCAAATGAAATTAAGCAACGTTGGGTAGACCTCAATTTGAGAGTATTTGCTACGCAACACAAGCTCGTTGAGAAGTATAATGTCGAAGCAGCAAGTGGCATCGGTGGAGGGGGTGAGTATCCACTACAAGATGGGTTCGGTTGGACGAATGGGGTCTTAGCTACCCTTCTTGAAGAAGACCGCTAGTCAATTGTATCGAGTATTTTTGATTCGAATGTACTACTCGGTGGGCGTTGACTAATCTTATAGTTAACAGCCTTATAGTGCTTAAGCGCTAGTATTGCCGCGACCGACCAGGCTTGAACCTCTTGGGGGGGCTGTTCGATTCGGTTGACTCGTTTGTTAATCGAATCCCATACATCAATAATTTGCATATTTAAGTTAGGTTCGCGCTGTGTGTCTCCACGTACGAACTCAGGAAATTTTTTTGTTACTTTTATGATATGAAATAAACGTTCTGACAATACATCAGCCAGACGGTAGTAACCATGTCGTTGTAGCCCCTGCACAATAAAATAAGTATCCCATAGCCAGACAGACCCATTATGATAGGCGCCTGGACGGAATCGAATCTCATCACTTGCCAAGGTGCGAATACCACTAGGTGCGAGTAATTCGGGTGAGAATAGGTGGGTAATGATTGCTTCACGCTGGCGTTTAATGTGTGGATCGTCCCCTTCGAGTAAGCGAGAATTTAGCATATGACCCATATTAGACGTGCGAACTTTTAGCTTACGGATATGTCCACGTGGGCTACGGTCGGTACCAAGAATAAAGTAACCACCCTTTTCTTCGGTCCAAAATAATGTCAATATTGTGTGTTGTAGTTTGGCGGCACGTTGACGAAGTTGGACAGCTTCCTTTTTACGGCCGAGCACAGATTCGTACAGTCCTGCGGCATCAATAAGCGCGTCATATGCAACCCTTTGGACCTCGATTGAGGCCACACCCTTTCTGTGGTTGGCAATCTTTCCGTTATGGTGAAAGTATGCATCCCACGAATCCTTCCATACCTGGTTCTCGATTCCGCGAGCTGTACTGCGGTGTGATTCTAAAAGCCCTTCGGGATTTTCGTCGAGACGCTGTAAGATCCAATCAACTGCGAACGTAAGCGCGTCAGCTATAATACGAGGACGATGGCGCTTATCGAGGTACTTTTGGAATAGAAATGACGGCCCTTCGTACTCACTGGCACAATAGGCGGCGATCGTTCGAATAAACTCGGGGGTGGCATCGATAGACCCATAGTAGGGCCATCCCCATCCAAGCTCTTTTGTTAATTGGATTCGAATTGGATCATCCTCGGCACGTGATTCGTGAATAATACGACCCGGCTCTTCTTCACTTGCAATAACAGTTGTTAACCCTTGGAGTTTTGCCAGCGTAACAATAGTCACCCGAGTTAAGCGTGGATAGAGCGGTAGAAGATCAATCGCAACACGTAGAGCATCACGGCCAAATAATGCTTCATAGCGGTGAAGATCAAGTGATGTATCTGTATCCGATTCAAGTGAAATGGAAGCAAGAATAGGGCCAAACTCTCCCACCTCATCGTGAAGTTTAACTTGGGCAAGTCGGTATAGTTCACGGAGTTCTGAGGGGGGCCTCGAAGGAAGGCGCTCGGGCGATTCAACTATTGAAATAATAGACTCACCTTTCAGAATATAAGGCGCAAGCTCGGGTGGGGAAGAGATCGATTCTTGCTTATGGTTCATGGGTTCAGTATAGCATTTCTAGCCGTGTGCTATACTGTTACACAGTATGAAGCGTATGTGTAAATATCCTCACGCTACAATCCTTAAATTAGAATTAAAAGTCTAGAATGAGAGTTGCTGTCATTGCACCACCCTGGCTTGCAATACCGCCCAAAGGCTACGGTGGCATCGAGGCAGTCCTCGATGGCTTAATTGTCGGGTTGAAGCTTCATGGTATTGAAATTGAACTTTTCACTGTTGGAACTACAAAACTGCCAGGCGTAAAAATCCATTCATTATATAGAACTGAACAGTATCATCATATTCACAAACCCATGTATGAATCATTACCTATCTTAGCGGCGCACCTCCAATTTGCACTCAACTTTATCAAAGAGGATGGGCACTTTGATATTATCCATGATCATAATGGTTTTCTCGGCCCACAGGTCCTTGGGTGGGCAACATATGATAAACTAATACCCCCAGTAGTCCATACTATTCATGGGCCGCCTTTTTCAGATCAGCAAATGCTTGATCAGGACCTGCCAGATAACAGGCCGTTTTGGGAACAGCTATGTGGGCTCAGCGATAGATTCTACGTGGTAGGGATTTCTGACGCACTTATGCAGACAGCTCCAAAAGCACTTCGCGCACACACCCTCCCCACAGTTTATAATGCAGTTGATACGAACAATTTTATCTTTAAATCAAAGAAGAGTGATTATTTCTTTACGCTCGCCCGTTTTTCTCGAGATAAAGGCCAGCACATTGCGGCAAAACTATGTACTCAAATAGGCGCCAAACTCAAGATGGCTGGTACAGTTGCTGGCATTAGTTCGCCCAAACAATTAGCAATGGAAGTTGCTAATCCACTCAGCCCATATCGTAATGCATCTGATTTTCGTTATTACAGTGATTACATTCTGCCATATACAATCAAGAATTCGTTTATACAGTTTCTGGGAAACGTGAGCGGAAAGCGTAAACAAACCCTTATATCAAATGCAAAGGCCCTCCTTTTTCCTATTGACTGGGAAGAACCATTTGGTATGGCTGTTATCGAAGCTTTAGCAAGTGGTACGCCAGTCGTTGCTATGAGTCGGGGTGCAATGCCTGAGATCATTACTCATGGGGTAAATGGATTTTTGGCACATACGGAAGCAGAATTTGCCGAGTATATGCAACGGGTTGATGAGATTGATCCAGAGGCATGTCGTCGTTCGGTTGAGGCAAAGTTTTCAGCAGACGTAATGGCTTTAGCTTACATTGAACGATACAAAGAAGCGATGCGACGGTCAGGCTAAAGAGGGGCTAGAAAATTTTTTCATTTTTTAATTCGTCGGGAAGAAAACCTTTACCTGGCTTAAAGTCAGCTTCCCATTTGTAATCTTTACCATAGCCAATGTCTTTCATAAGTTTGGTGGGGGCATTACGAAGGTGGAGGGGAACAGGTGAATCGGGGTATTGCTTTGCAAGGCTCTGGGCTCGGTTCATCGCTTCGGTGGTTTGTCGCGACTTCTCGCTCTTTGCTAGGGCGGTTGCGACGTGAAAAAGGATATAGCTTGATTCTGGCATGCCAATCCGCTCAACGGCCTGAAAGGCATTGAGGGCGAGTCCGAGAGCGCCATTACCAGCAAGACCAATGTCTTCGCTGGCAAAGATAACCATACGGCGAGCAATAAACTTGGCGTCCTCGCCAGCATCTATCATACGAGCTAAATAATAAAGAGTACCGTCGACATTACTGCCGCGCATACTTTTAATGAAGGCACTAATGACATTATAGTGCATCTCACCTTTCTTGTCATAGCCAGGAACGCGTTTTTGAGCAGCTACCTTGACAATGTCTGGCGTCACTTTTTGACTCATACTAAGTGCTAGCTCTAAGTTACCCAGGGCGACGCGCGCATCACCACCAGAGAGCTCGGCTAGATAATCAAGAGCTTCCTTTGTAACCTTCTTGATGGCTTTCTGCTCGGTTAATGCATGCTGGAGAATGGTAATAATTTCATCTTTGTTAAGGGGCTCAAGTACGAGCACGCGACTCCGTGAAAGGAGTGGGTTAATGACTTCAAAACTAGGGTTTTCGGTGGTGGCCCCAATCAGGGTGATAAGACCAGACTCGACGTGGGGGAGGAAAGCGTCTTGTTGTGCCTTATTGAAGCGGTGGATTTCATCGACAAATAAGATAGTGCGAAGTTGGAGATTCCAGTTCTGACGGGCATGCTCTATTACGCGCTCGACGTCTTTTTTTCCGCTCGTCACTGCCGAGAGTTCAATAAATTCAGCTTCTACTTCCCGGGCAATAATACGAGCGAGGGTAGTCTTACCACTTCCTGGTGGGCCCCATAAGATAAGGCTGACTGGCTCCTTATTCTTGACGATTTGACGAAGAATTTCACCGTCCCCGAGGAGGTGGGTTTGGCCGATCACTTCATCGAGTGTCGTCGGGCGCATGCGTTCGGCTAGGGGAATTCGTTGCATACTCTTATTATACCCTGTTCAGTTGTGGTATCCCTCAGAGGTATGCTTTAATAGTGACATGAAACAAGTGTGGGCAAAACAAAAAGGTTTCACTATTGTTGAACTGCTGGTCGTTATTGTTGTGATTGCAATCCTAGCTGCGATTACGATTGTGGCGTATGGAGGGATATCTGGTCGCGCAAATGACACGGCGGTCAAAAGTGACCTCGAGAACTTTGGGAAGCAGATGGAGCTTATTCGTATCGATACGACCTCCAATACGTATCCTACTTCAGCAGTATTCGCATCTAAGTCAACCATGGAGTTTACTAAATCAGCCTACTCAACTGGAGCCGGCATAAATAACTTGGCTTATTGTTTATCGGGTGATGCTACTGAGTACGTGTTGGTTGCCCTGTCTAAATCTGGGGCGGCGTACTCCTATAGCTCGATTCGCGGACTCCAGCCATACACACCGACTTGGAGTAGCACGACTAGTTCAACCTGTAATATACTTAGTAATACTGCAGGCTACACAAATAACTGGGGCTATACCGGGAGTGGCAATGGGTGGAATTGGGCTAATTAAGCAACCTGCGCTATTATAAGGGCAGGATGCAACAAACGACCGTTTTACTTCTTTTTGGCGGTGAATCGTCTGAGCATGAAGTCTCGATTTCTTCGGCGCATAATGTCTTTGCGGCGCTCGATGATGCAAAGTATGATATTAGTCTTGGTTTTATCGATACAAGTGGCAAATGGTGGTTAGTTGATGCGGTCGAGCAGCCTATGGACATTACGGGCGCACCACAACTTATCCCACTGCTTGGTACGAAGAGTTTTATGACGCTTCCCAGTACAACTATTATCTACCCGACAGTTATCCTCCCGGTTCTTCATGGAGAGCATGGCGAAGATGGATCAGTTCAGGGACTAGCAGATCTGCTGCACATTCCGATTGTAGGGGCTGGTATTGTTGGCTCGGTCCTCGGCATAGATAAAGACCTCACCAAGCAGCTACTGACCCAAGCGGACATTCCTATTATTCCCTATCTAGTTCATCGCAAAGGTATGACTCCACCTGATTTTTCAGAAGTAACCCAAAAGCTGGGGACACCATTATTTATAAAGCCAGCACACCTTGGTTCGTCTGTAGGGGTAACCAAAGTCTATGACGAAGCAGGCTATAAAGCTGCGCTTCAGGCCGCACTTGTACTTGATACGAAGATACTCATCGAACAGTGTGTAGTTGGCCGAGAACTGGAGGTGGCGGTACTGGGCAATCCTCCCAACTTTCGAGTCAGCGGTATTGGTGAAGTCCAACCAGAAGATGAGTTTTATACCTATGAGGCGAAGTATTCAATCACTAGTCATACGAAGGTGATCGTTCCGGCGCATATTCCCGATGTAATCGCCGAGCAAGTAAAGGCCATGACACGTCAAGTCTTCCACGTCCTTGAAGGACGGGGATTAGCGCGTATTGATTTCTTTTATAATGAAGAAACTCAAGAGGTTTTCGTCAATGAGATCAATACCCTTCCGGGTTTTACCAATATGAGTATGTACCCAAAGCTATGGCGCGAGGCTGGAATAGGGTATAGTGAACTTATCGATACATTAATCGACTTAGCGCGTTAAAAGGAGAGTTTCATGGGATTTGCCATATTTATCATTATCATTGTTATTATTCTGATCTTGAGCGGTCTTCGGGTCGTAAACCAATATGAACGAGGTCTGGTGCTCACGTTGGGACGATTCACGGGCATTCGTGACGCTGGTCTTCGCGTCGTGGTGCCTATCTTCCAGCGCATGATTAAGGTTGATACTCGTACCAATACTATTGATATCCCGAAACAAGAAGTTATTACGAAGGATAACGTCACGGTCAATGTTGATGCGGTCGTTTACTTCCGAGTACTCGATGCTAAGAAGGCAGTGCTTGAAACAACGAATTATATCTATGCTACGAGCCAGTTTGCCCAGGCAGCCCTTCGTGATGTAACGGGCAATATTGAGCTTGATTCGCTGCTTGGTAAACGAGACGAGGTCAGTGACCAGATTAAGGCCATTGTTGATATTCAGACTGAAAAGTGGGGTATTGACGTTGAGAATGTGAAGTTACAGAACATCGAGCTGCCCCAAGACATGAAGCGGGCGATGGCCAAGCAGGCTGAAGCTGAACGAGAGCGACGAGCAGTAATTATCACCGCTGAGGGTGAGAAATCTGCAGCGCAATCGGTTGCCGATGCAGCTGAAATGCTGAGTAAGGTTGCCGGGGGAATCAGTATTCGCACCCTGCAAACACTTGAGAAGATTGCAGTTGAGCCAAGTCAGAAGACCGTCTTTGTCATTCCGGCCGATTTAGTTGACAACATCAAATCAATTATCAAGTAAGAGCCTCTCTATACAGCGCTTGAAAAGAAGGCACTTTTCACCTACAATAGGCGGAGTATTGTAACACATACACCAAAGCGTGGCTCTTTAGCTCAGTTGGTAGAGCAGAGGCTTGAAGAGCCTTGTGTCCCCAGTTCAAGTCTGGGAGGAGCCACCAAAGAAATATCCTCATCGAAAGATGGGGATATTTCTTTTTATGCCCAGTAAGTCTAATAGCCAGAGGAGTATAAGAGGTTACTGGTTCTTGACACTCTATGCTATCTCCCTTATGCTATGGATAGTAAGCTACGAGTAAGAGAAGGAATATTAGCCCAATGGCACGATCACATCGGACGTTATGGACGAAGAAGCGGAGAAATTTAGCACTATCCGAACCCCTCTTTAATAGCCACAGAGAGAGCCACTGATGGCTCGCCTTCCACAGCCAGGCCAAGATCAGGGTACGTGGGGTCAAATACTCAATGACTATCTTTCAGAAGCTCATAATGGCGACGGTAGCCTAAGGGATATTCCACAATCTAAAATAACTGGCTTAATAAATGCACTAGACGAGAAATTGACAGGCTCACTGGCAACACTCGACGCGCGATATCGCGGTTTAGGAACAGCGAATAACCCTATAACAAATGCTTCCGCAGTCCGTCCCACTGAACTTCCAGTGGTGTATTGGCAGTGTTCGACACAGCCACTCCACTGGCTATCTGGTGATATTTGGCTAAAGGCCTAAGCTCATGACTGAACTTCAGATTATTAATGATACATTTAGCCGCGCAAACACAAGTGTGGGTGCAGCAGGTACGACGACCGGAGTAGGCAATAACTGGACGGACGTTGCCGGCTCTCAATATAATATTGTGAGCAATAAGTTAAATGCAGCAAATACCAATAACGTGTTTCGCAATTGGCTCTTACGTCCTGCGAGCGAGGACTGCACAGACCAGCGTATGGTCGTCAAGTTCACCTTTGCATCGAGTGGGGTAGTTCCACTAATTCTTCTACGCGCTAACTCCTCGACATACGATGCGTATGCCTTCTCGTATATAAATGGCAACCGTCGTTGTTTTATCTATAGGTATAACGGATCGGCGCAAACTTCAACAACACTTCTACAGGGGAGTGATACGGGCGTGTCCTTTGTTCAAGGTACGCAGTACGTACTTGATGCAAAGGTTGTTGGAACAACTCTCACCGTCTCGTGTTACATTGCGACCAACTATCCGGACGGAGCAGCTATCCAGACGGTGAGTATCGTAGACACAGCTCTTACTATGGGGTCCTTCGGACTTTCTCACTCGTTTGCCGTAACGCACGATCAAGTTATTACGTACAATGAAAGTGCCCCAACCTCAACAGGGTACACCTTTATTGGTCCAACGAGTGGAATTGTAAATACAGCCTCAGCCCCCTTTACACTTGCCTTAACCCCTGCGGGCTCTATTCCTCCTGTCGACCCGACGATATTCACACCCACCGATAATGGAGGCGGGGGTTCCTTTAGCCCCTCTTCCATCCAGCTAAGTTCAAGCACTCAACAAGTAACAGTAACGTATACTCCGAGTACAAGTGGTATGAAGACTCTCTCGACGAGTAATAATGGAGGACTTACCGATCCTTCATCAATAAGCTATACGGCATCGGCTCAACAACTTGTCATTGGGACAATTAGTACGGTCTCGCAAGGGCCAACCTTAATTTCTCTTTCTGCTACGGCCGCAAGTGGCGGTACGGGTACATTGACGTATCAGTGGTATCGTAGCACGGTAGCAAGTTTTACACCGGGAGCTGATAATATCATCTCATCTGCGACTAGCTTAATATTGTCAGACTCGAACTTGCTAGCCGATACATTGTATTTCTATAAATTACGAGTTACTGATTCGCTGTCGGTAACTGCCACGACAGGCCAATATGCAATTAACACACGGGCAGATGCGCTGTCATTAACCCTTGGATTTATTGGTGACTCAATTAGTATCTATACGCCCACAGAACTGGCGACGACAGGGGGAACTATCAATCCATCAAGTGCCTTGCAGAATATGCTAAGTATTATAGCTGGCTCACGAAATGTAACTCTTGTTAATGCGGCAGCAAGTGGGCAAACAACAGCGAATTGGTTACCGGCAACGTCACAATTTATTAATGCAAAGACGGCATTTACTAGCATGGGGGTTACGCACGTCTTTATTATGTTAGGGGCGAATGACTCTAAGGATAGCCTGTCGATTAGTCCGACGACATACCTGTCAAATATGACAAGTATCGTGGGTAATCTCACCGCTAGCGGTTTCAAGGTCATTTTAAATATGCCAACCTATACCCTACCAGGGTCATTTAGTAATGATTTTTCCGAAATGAGCACTGCACGGATTCAGTCTTACGCAACACAGCTTCTTACGCTAATAAATGGCACGTCTGTATATCTAGGCGATACTAAAGCATATCAATATTTTGCAAATCATCAGAATGAGCTTGTCGACGGGGTACATCCAAAGGTTCAGGGTGTGCACTCGTTGGCACGACTATGGCTGCAGGCATCAGCGTCCATCTTGTTGCCTCTTGGCCCTCTTTATGTTAATCAGAATGGTGTGGCTAAATCCATAACACCTTACAGAGGATAATGTAGCGAATAGACGCTACTAGAAGAAACTTCAATATTTGTAAGAAAGATCACAGACTGACACTAGGTCCTTCTTTAGAATATAGTTACAAGATAACGAAGGAGGTGTGAAATGAGTAGGCGACTATTCTCAAGACCAACAAAAGTATCTGAATTTGACGCCGACGAGCTCTACCAAGAACTCGACAAGGATGGCTGGCGATCAAAAGCTAAACAATTACAACAACGTAGGTGGAAGGTTGTTGAAGAGCGTGAACAACTCGGCAAGCTCTTTAGAAATCACCACACCACTCGATTACGACAACTGCTCTCTTGAAGTAGTAGGAACTTAACGACGTATAGCTAAAAACCGGCACATTGAGAGGTCGGTTTTTAAATGTGCGTGGCTATTCTTTACGTACGTCGAGTGGAGTGTAGCAAGAGAACGATACCAATGAGGCCAATAAGCGGCTGCAGTGGACTCAAGCTGTGGATCGTCATGACCTCATAGACAACCCATACAAGGGTGGTGGCGCCAAGGATTCTATTCGAGAGTTGTACCCACTGTCTATGCTGAAGGAGGCCGCACAGGTTCAGGCTCGGCCAAAGCCCCATCGCGCTTACCAAGAAAATACCCGGCCACACATAGGTATGGACTGGTGCACTGCGTAGGAGATCGGGCGATAGGCCAAGTAGCGAGCCATCTGGTTGTATAAGCATCAAAATACCACCGATAATACCGCCCAGAGCAAGAAAAATAAGGCAGAGGCTGAGCCAGATTTCGCGTTTCGAGAGAGTGAGTCGGAGGGTATGCATAGTCGGCGTACTTAAAAACCTAGAGAGTGGTTCCAATCAGATGGCCAATAAGGGCAGTCACCGCCATGGCAATACCGCCACCAAGTAACACGCGGCAACCGGCGACGAACCTATTACCGCCTCCAATAGAGGCACCAATGGCTCCTGAAATAGCTAACGCAATCAAGGTGGCAACCACGATGACAAAAGCGTTCTCGCCAGTTTTACTAAGCAGCGTAGCTAGGATTGGTACAAACGAGCCACCAGCAAAGGCAATAGCTGACGCGATGGCTGCTTGTAGGGGATTGGGGTGAGTTGCCACGGTAATGCCTAGCTCATCTCGAGCATGCGCGCCCACAGCATCACGGGCTTGGAGCTGACGAGCCACCTCAAGTGACAAGTCCTTGCTGAGGCCTCGTTGCTGGTAAATAGCAGCCAGTTCGGCGAGTTCCCCCTTAGGATTATTCTGGAGGGCTCGGCGTTCGATATCGATATCGGTGCGCTCAGCGTCTCGTTGGGAGCTGACTGAGACGTATTCTCCGGCTGCCATTGACAAAGCACCAGCCACAAGCCCAGCGATACCCGTAGTAAGGATAGTGGAATAGCTTGCGTGAGCAGCCAATACGCCAATCATGAGGCTTGAAGTGGAGACCAGGCCATCATCGACGCCTAAGACAGCTGCACGAAGCCAGTTAGAGCGCTGGGAACGGTGATGTTCTGTAGGGTGTGGTGAGGGGAGAGAAGGTTGCATAGTTGTATGATAGCAAATAAATGTAAAAGTTTTTGTTACGGTTGTAAGGTGCCAGCAAAAACTTGCCATGCTAGGAGGGTTTTTGCGACTAAGCTTAAGATAATATAGACCCGTTCGCCGTATAGATAGTCTTTCCATGGGCCAACCTTCTTATACTGTAAGAGCATATTGATGGCAAAGCAGCTAAAGAAGACAAAAATGGAAACAAAAATCCAATAGACAAAGGCAGGTGGAGCACTGCCTTTGTCGGCTGAGAGCCAGAAACAAAAACCAATCACTACCCAGGGAATAAGGCCAGCAAAACAGCCAATCCAATAGCTTAGCCAGTTGGTGGTACGTGTTGTCTGGTTGTGGATCTCCATAACTAGACCAAGTAGGTTCATGATTGCAACCAGACTAAATATCATCAGAAGGTTCATGGAATCATAGACACCCACAAGCGTAGCAATAGCCACCATCATGATACTGGCAGAGATGGCATACTCGATCCAACGAACCTTATTAATACCCCGTCCAAGATCTTGGTTATACCTCTTGTTGTAAATAGTTGCGATAAAGAGATGAGCGGCAGCTGAAACGAAGAAGAAGAGAGCGATGAGTAAAGGGATTGAGAGGTCAAATAAATGAGCTGTGGCTGGCTCGAGTGTCTGCAGTATTCGATTGTATGTCAGGTAGCTGCCTGAGATGGGGATGGTAAAAGATCGGCTCAGCAGCAGGATGATGATGCCCTGAATCCCATGAAAGGCAGCCATGTAAAAGTTGAAAGTACGAAGTCCGTGGAGGCTAATAGATTTACTCATTGTCTTCATCATAAGCATATTGCCCTAAATACACAATGAGTCACAGCTAGTTGAGGCTAACCCCCCTCTGGCAAAAAAGAGTAGCTATGCCTGGGTCGTGGTTGAAGGACTCAAGAGCAGGCTCCGAAACTCAGCTGAAACAGCTTGGAGGGGGATGGTGTAACATCCAAATGCAGCTTCGATATCCTTGAAT
Organism: Candidatus Saccharimonadota bacterium; assembly: GCA_015655045.1. Lineage (GTDB taxonomy): Bacteria > Patescibacteriota > Saccharimonadia > Saccharimonadales > Saccharimonadaceae > UBA1547. The sequence continues at coordinate 31,445 of JAATFU010000005.1, read as the reverse complement.
TGGCCATGTTCGTCGAACATCTCTTCGTCAATATCAAGCGGCGGATTACTCGACATATTATACATGTGAAGGCCTTGGGTAACGAGCTTCATGGCAAGGGTTGCTTGAAAGCCGCCGTGGCCACCGTAGCACATAATACTGACAGGCTTTCCCGACCATTCGTCATATAAAAAGTCTAAGGCATTTTTTAATACGGCTGGATACCCCCAGTTGTATTGAGGGAATACGAGTACGAACCCGTCGTAGTTACTAATTATATCGCTCCATTGCTTAGTGTGGGCCTTGGTATAGTGATGACGAGCGGGTATATCTGGCTCGTCAAGAAAAGGGAGATCTATTTCTGCGAGATCAATCAGCTCATATGTGAGCTGATTATCTGCCATTGTCTGCATCGCCCACTCAGCTACCGCCTGACAGACACGCGCGGGGCGATTGCTGCCGATGATAATGCCGATCTTTGGTTTATCTGTGGTGTGGATCATAGGTTTCTCGCCCCTCTCAATTACGTGCATAATACACATAATCGTAGCGTGTATGGTATGATAATGCAAGCAATGCATGACGATATATACACCTCATTATTTGAAATAGTTAGCTTTTTCAATCGACCTAAGCAAGATAAGGTACTCCTTAAACGTGCCGGCGTCTCGCTTGATACTGCCTTGTTCCCACTTCTAATGCGCATACATGTGCATATTTCACTTAGTATCGGAGAGCTGGCGGATCAAGTTGATCGAGATTACTCGACGATTAGTCGCCAGGTAGATAAGTTAATCGCTGGTGGTCTTGTTGTGGCTTCACATAAAGTATCTGATAAACGCATACGACAAGTAATACTCACCAAGCAGGGACTTGCGATTGTTAAGCAAGTAGCTAGTGCGCGTCAAAAGATGATGCATGAAGCCTTGGGCACATGGGACAATGACCAGCTGATAAAATTACACGAGAGTCTTGAGCATCTCGCCACGACTCTTAAAAGTGTTATTGTTGCTTCGAAATAGCTTCGCACAACCGTCGGACAAAATATACACTTCCTGGGTTAAAGGAAGTGTATAGAATAATTCAATACTGTTTCATATGTCTACGTGGTGGGCGATACAGGGCTTGAACCTGTGACCTCACGAATGTGAATCGTGCGCTCTAGCCAACTGAGCTAATCACCCGTACGAATGTTCATTATAGCATGGTCAAAATCAGGAAATAAGACTGAGGAGTGGATACATATGTGACTATTAGCCACCAGGGCAGGAATAAAAGGGTATGGAGATTCCACTAACGCCAGTATGTGTAACTGTCAGCGAGATAGAATCATGATTTGCACAACTGCCGTTCTCCCCTTCGTTCTCGTCCATATAGTAAGGGTTACCCCATGGATCTCCTACCTTGAGGCTACTCAGGTTCGTACCTGAAGCGGCCTCAATCTTTGCAATCGACGCAGCTATACGTGTACCGTCCGTATCTCCACACCGTGTACAACTGTTGCCTGTCAATTGTATGAGAGTTTGATTTGTGTTGAGTCGAGCAACTTGGATTGCCTTACTGAGTTGGGTTAAGTCATCATTTGCACGCGCAACTTTTGCGCGCTCCGATATCCCTCCATACGCCACAATCGTAATCGCAGCCAGGATTGCAATCACGACAATAACGACTAACAATTCAACAATAGTGAAACCTTTTTGTTTTGCCCACACTTGTTTCATGTCACTATTAAAGCATACCCAGGTGAGGTGCAACAACCGCAGGGGATGGGCGGCCCTATAAAACTAGACGAAGCATGTAATTTTATTCGTAGCATCTGCGCATCGACCAACTCCTGTATAATCATCCACATGCAAGCATCATACAAAAAGATGACATTATTACAAATAGCACCCGAGTTACGAAAGGCGGCAAGGTTGATTCCAGCTTTGCCAATTGGGAGCCGTATGGGGCGCTGGTTTATGCGAACGCTATTTAAGATTGGACTGTCGGATAGACAGTATGAGGGTGTGACTATCGAAAAAAGACCCGTCGGCAATAATATGGTTCGTGTATACATACCCCACAAGAGAACTTCAGATAGCGCATTATTATGGATTCACGGAGGGGGCTTTGTCATCGGTGGCGCCATTCAGGATGATAGGCTATGTGTGAGTACTGCAAAAAAGCTCGGCATTATTATTGTATCGGTTGAATATCGGCTTTCACCAGAGTCATCTTTTCCAGCGGCGCTTGATGATTGCTTGGCTGCGTGGAAGTGGCTGCAACAGTCGGCACCAAGTCTTAAGGTGAATATCCACAAGGTTGCCATAGGAGGCCAAAGTGCAGGCGGGGGACTAGCAGCAAGTCTAGTTCAAAGAGTTCATGACGTAGAAGAGATCCAACCTATTGCCCAGTGGATATTTAGTCCAATGTTAGATGACCTCACTGCTACGGACCATCGGCTCGATGCTATAAAGCATACAGTATGGAATAATAAGCAAAATTATGTTGGATGGAAATCCTACCTAGGAACCGAACCAGGTACGGGCCACTTAGCCGAATATGCCGTTCCTGCTCATCGTGCGAATCTCGAATATTTTCCTCCAACCTGGATAGGCGCGGGGGATATAGAGCTCTTCTTTGACGAAGATATAAAGTACGCGAAGAGGCTCGAACAAAGTGGTTGCAAAGTTGCTATCGAGGTAGTCCCGGGAGCCTTCCATGGGTTTGAAAGCCTTGCTTGGAATACTCAATTTGTTCAAACCTATATTGCCAAGAGCCAGGCGTGGCTGAGAAAAGAACTGCTTTAGACACAAAGAAATAGCGGGAGATGCTTTGATATGAAAAGAGCCCGACCCATCGATGAGCGGCTCATCGACAAATTCTGTCGGGCTCTCTCATCCACGGGTGCGGGCTTGTCATGCGTAGTTCCGCACCGCCAGGTTTACTGGGGTGGGTTCGAGCATGACGGACTCGATCGATTCGACTTTTCCCCAGGGGATAAAGTCCGGTATCGGGTCGCTGTAGCGGGTACCGTACGTCACCCACAGGTGAACGCCGACCGCGAGACCGCAGTCGCGGACCTCGTTGCCGAGACCAAGTTCGATGCGGAACTCGCTGAAGAGCCGATCGATCGTCCACCTGTCGAACGGTACGTGAAAGTTTGGGTCGAAGAACTTGTGGAGTCCGTCGACCAGTCGCTTCATCCGGTTTCGGGCATAGCGAACGCGGAACCGTTCGAACAGCTCCTTGTTGAGCCTGCGTGCATCACCGAGACCCGTCTTGAACGGATCGACGTCGACAACGATGCTGGTCGAGTGAGGATCGTAGAGGAAGTAAAGTTCGCGGCCGTCCTTGAACGTAACCTTCAGGCGTTCTCGCTCGATGTCTGTGATGCCCGAGACATCGATGCGGTTGGCGCTAATCGGTACTAATTTGATGGTCATGCCATCACCTCTCTCTTGAGGTTCACCCGATTCCTCGGTAATCTCCACACGATGTGGAGATTACCGCTATTTATGAGGGATTTGAGTTATTTTTGCAAGCATGAGCACCTACGAATACGAGAAGCCTTCACTGTCGGGACTCCTTATGTATAACGAAAATTGGTGCAGCGAAATAGAATCTTCTCAAACTTTTTGATTACCTTCTTAAGAATCCATTTGAGTTACCGGGTATCAATCACGCCGAGATGTTGAAGCTGCCAGAAAAGATAACGGTGATAATTTATTAGATTAAAAAGGATTAGTATGCGGTAGTTCTCGTACGATGATAAGGCTTGTCATCAGGTAATTTTTGCTGACCACGAAGCCATAACATGTGATCTATCTGAATAGCAGTTACAGGTAGAGCATTGTCCTTCAAATGTCGAGCAAGGAGTTCAACCGCCCATACGGTCATTGCTCGAATCTCAACCTCTTCTTCGCTTCCAGCAGGTATTTCTGTTAAGTTATTTATTCTACTAGCCAAATCGGGGGTGTATTGAAGCACATCATATTTTCTGAGTAGCTGCGGGATTTTGTAGTCCGCAAGGGCAGTTAACTTATCCATACTTGTCACATCATGTGTAGATATACCGAGTTGCTTTAATTCATGTAAGTGCGAAGGCAGAAGTTGTGCTCGTTTATAGAACTTTACTAGCAAGCTCTTATAGCTCTCTTCGTCGTTATAGACCGCAGGCATCTCGTCAGCGAGATGCTCAACTAGCTTCACCGCATCCCATTCGGCATTATCGACAAATGCCGTAAAAGAACCATCGTAATGCGTCGCTATATGCTCACCGAGTGCTCGAAGTCGTGCGAGTCTTTCAGAAAATAAAGGAATCTCAATGTTGGCTTGAAGAATGTGTTGCAAGTCTTCCTCTGAAATCGTACGCAGATACTCAGCGGATAGTAAATCATACCCAGATTTGATTCCACGTTGAACAGCTCGCAACATTGCACTGCCGCCATCATAATCTTCACTATCTATATTAATCGTCCATTTTGGGTTGCCCCAATAAGAAAAGTTGACTGCATTGTATACGAATCCGAAGGCGATACTTTGCTCAAGTGAAAGATTGTCATCTTTCTCAAAGAACGGTGGCACATCTGCTAACTCTTCGGGTTTTATAGTATCTGCAAATGCTTCGAGTGCACGTTGGTTAATTGAGACGTGTCTACTTCTTCCAACAACTTGCTCCACTGAGTTTAAGATTCTATCCATTGCCTAATGATAGCAAAAAGTCCTCTGTCGTGGGACTTTTTATGTATAACGAAAATCTGGTGCGGAGCTACAGAACCTACTTAAACTTTTTTTCGCGCTAATAGACGGCAGTTTAACCAGCGTTCCCGCTATAGCTACCACTCCTTCATTAAATAAGATTAAAGAGCTAATTATTTACTAATCATTTTGTTTCTTGGTGTTTTCTATAAAGTCCTTTATTGGAGCGACCTGTTTGTTCATCTCATAGCGGAATGCTTCCAGCTTTTCTTTACCACCAGGCTGATTAAGCGCGTACTCCTTCAAGCCATTATTCCATTCGAGTACTATGCCTTCACGCATCAACTGATTTATTTCTTCGTCTGACGGCTTGGCATCTGGATTTAACTTTTTAGTCATTTCAGCTGTTTGTTTTATTAAATCTTCGCCACGGAATATTTTACGAATATGCTCTCCCACAAACTCATCTTCAGTAATCCCCGGCAATGGCTCACGCTCTAGGAAGCAAACTCTAAAAGATTTAAAGCCGTATTTTTCGCTAGTATTAACATTTACTACTTGTGCTAAATCTCCGCCTGCTACGACAAAATCACCAATAGTCACGTCCGGATTGGTCCTTCTTCGGTGGAGGTTTACTGGGTAGTCATTCTCATTGATAATACGAGTACAAGTTTTAATCGCACCGCCGTCACCCTCTGCACCAAGCAATTCTTTCACAAGCACAACTACGTGCATTGTGAGCATTCCTATCCTGCCCACATGTGCCGAAACATCCTTCAAATCTAAATTTCTATCGTGTGAAACCGTGCCGACATGGATGTGGCTACTTTGACTTCCAAAAGATAAGTACTGCGTCCTTAGGGTAGCCCGTAGTTGCTCTTCCATCATTTCGAATGCATATTCAAAACGCTTATTAAAATTTTGCAGCTTGCGCTTAAGTACTCCCCCGCGAGTCTTTTCAACATACCAGGTTTTAGCGACATCAAGCTCTGCCGCAATTCGGTCAATTACATCATGCAGTTCCCGCTGTTGGTAAGCATAGTTCTCGCTCTGCATGCCATAGTATTCTGAAAGGTCATTTTGGGAATACGTTAAGTTTTGTAATTCGTGAACAGCTAGAAAATGCCTGTAATAGTTCTCCTCATTAGAATTACGGAAGCCTACTAGAGCTACTATCAGCTCAGTCATTTTTCGCTCCCAAACTGAAAGTTCATCTATTTTAGACTGGAGTAAATTATCGTTTATCCGCTGCTCTTCTTCGTTGAATTCTTTAGAATTATAGCTTTCTTCGCTTTCCTTAACCCAATCAGCAGCTTGCATCATAGAGAAACATGCCTTCTCAACCTCATTGAGTACGCCGTATAGGTAATAGCCTTTAGGGTCGCCACTATTTGCCCCATAGACCATATGGTAACTATCGTTGGACCATTTAATATGCTTACGCAGCTGTGCGCCAGCTCTTATAATTAGAGTAGCCAGCTGATCTCCAGGGCTTCGATCCTTAAGGTCCTGCTTGACTATCGGCGTAGGTGGCTTATCCTTTTTAGGCGTATCAGAAGCATCTTTATCCATTAATCCTATGATAACAGTAATCAATATTACTCAGGCGCATAATTAGGTTTGGGGGGTAACTATTTATGTATGAACTAACGGAAAAAGAATTCAAATCATTCAAGGATATCTGCGAGAAAGATGGTATCGAATATGATAGCGAGGAGGAGTACAAAGAGGCTGCGCGCAATCTCTACAGTTTCGTTAAACTAAGTTACGAACTTGCCCAAGAACAACTTAGTTGGAAAAAACGCTTAGAGAAAGACCCGCAAGGGTTCTGGCTTGATAGCGAGGGTCGAACTTGCTATGTATGCCACACGAATGTACATGGTCAAATCTGGTTCGATAAATGGGGATTAAAATGCGCAAACTGCCAGGAAGCATTTAGCAAGAAGCTGTTTCCCGGATATATCTTAAGAGACAGGGATAATAATAGACACATAACAGACTCTCAGCTTGCATGGAAGTTCGGACTACATCGTCAAACAATCAGTAAGCTGGTGAGAGAAGGGCGCTTAAAGCCCAGGATTATCCCTAATGGTCCGATGATTTTTCTAAGAAAAGAAAATCCAGATCTTGGATTGATTATTAAGGAATACAGAGTGCAAAAATAATATCAGTAATGTGTTTGCATTAGCCTACGATGAAAGCTTTCCCCTAAAAAACCTAGTAGCCTCATCGATTGCCTCATAGCTGATATCTATATTTGCATCATTTCTTCTATTAGCCGGATGGTGAAACTTATTTCTGATACAGGAGTACTTCGAGAGTTTCTGTGTTGTACCGTCCTCTCGCTCCCAGTCTATCTTTTCAGCTTCGGGAGCTCCGATTGCTCGATCTATTCCGGCAATACTATCTTGCCCATTTTTCTCCCCAAACTGATTGTATAATTCTATGAAGTACTCCATTGATGCGAGACCGAAAGCTACATAGTTCGTTTCACTTACAGTTGGCATAGGGAGAACGAACTCTTCTATGGGGTTGATCATTATTTCTTCACCATTACGCAGAATGGCATTAATTTTATGATGCTTATTTTTTTGTAAATCCTTCAGGAGTTCCGGGGAATGAGACGTAATGATAACCTGGCTATCTTTTGAAATCTCAAGTAATAGATCGACTAAAGACTTTTGTAGACGAGGATGCAAGTTTAGCTCGACCTCATCGATAAAGATTATTAACTTCTTTCTAGACTGTGCGCTAATCTTATGCTGGCAGATAAGTGCAAGAAACATTTGATAACCACTACCTATCCGTTCAATGGGTATCTGTGCATGGTTTAAATCTTTAAATCCAAGGAAAGCTTTTTTATAGGGTTGTTGGTTATTAACAATACCCATGCTAACCTCGTACCCAGTTATATCCTTGAAGTACGTAAACGCCTCATTGAGCGGTCCGTTGGTCACATTGATATCTTCGGCATTGATTGCATCATTAACAACTGAATGAAGATCTAAGGGTTCGTTGCCGTAAGCCTTCAAATACTGGAAATTTAGGTTGTCTAATATTCTATCAAAACGTGTTTGCGAGTATGTACCTGACTCAAGTGATTTTATGCGATTTTTATCGATGAACACATAGTCATTTTCTTTGAACCTAGGTCCAGCGAAGGGATTATTTACGGCTGTTCGCAAATCCGGACTATTCTCGGCAGGTGCGCCACTACCCGTCGCAATGAAGTAAGTATCACTAACTAATGTCCCTACTGAGTATTGAGTAGAATTTTGGGTACGCAACTTTGCTGTATATTTAAAACCACCTGCTTGAAACTCTCCACTGATAGCTTTTTTAACAGAAAAAGGTTCATTAGAGCTTAAGACTATGTCGATAGGTTCTTTGATGTTTGTGAAATCAAGCATGTCTACAGCATCGGCCTTATATGACACGAGTGGTATGGACATAGCCTCCAAGATACTACTTTTTCCAACACCATTCTCACCCACGATAACTGTTAATCCCGATCCTTCGTTAACTCCATCAGGAATAGCTATATGCTCACCCCCTAGATCAAAGGTAGATTTAAATACTCTGTAGTTTGATATTTTTGCAGAAGAGATATACATACTACAACGACCTTAGAGATGCGTCCACCGTATGCGATTGAGACTCGATGTCGCTATTAAAGAAAGGCACGCCGATGATACGGATATTGCCGTCTTCGCCCACAACTCGTGACTCATCGCTAATTTTCAAAAGGAAGTCTTGCTTCCATTTGTCATGCTCTAGAAGATGACCACCTTTCGGCTCAATAAATATCTGCCAGCTTACCGATGCATCTATCTTGTCGTTGGCAAACAGTACATAATCCGGCTCAAATGCTCGTCCAGGCTTACCGAACTCGTAGATCTTGAATGCACCTTCATTTCTTAAGAGATACACGTCATCCCATTTTTCTCTAAGATCATCAACGAGGTTTTTAATTAATATAACGAGTTTCTTCTCTTCTGACGTTCCGAAGTTGTCATCATACGCGTGCCAGTTTTCTTTTGTGAGGTCTAGATAGTACTGACTTCCTCTTTGATCGAAGCTGCCAGGATGGGACTGAGATATACCAAATTCGGCATCATTATTTGTAATAGTGTAGTTTCGAAGGATACGTTCGTCAAAAACTTCATTGATAGGATACTTTTTGAATTCCTTTGTTCCCTCGAAGCTTTTTTCGTTAAGCGCGATATCGTTTGCCACCATTCCAAGGAGTTTTTCTACTACAAATAAACGCTCTTCTGTCGTGAGCTTTTCATATTTATCAACGCCAGCTGTAACGGCTAACTTTACTCTTCCTAATTGCTTCTCTCCAGTCAAGAAACCTTCAAGGCTGCTGAGACCACTAATCTTCTCTGCGACGATATCGTATCGAAGCTTCTTGTTACGATCTACAGCGTGCCGTACAAGGTTCTTCGGAAAACGACCAAAGCTGACATTAAATGTGTATTCCTCACTTCGAGATTGAGCTTCAAGATCGCTGTTATCCTCAAAGATTTGCCGATCATGAGATATACCAACAGGCACGGCTATCTCATATATCTCTTGAAGTCGATATCCCGGACCTCCCAGTAAAGCTATCTGCTCTGGGATGGCAGCAGACTCAACCTGATCGTTCTTCCAGACGAAGCCGTGCTGATAAGTACGTGTATTTTTGAATGATTCCTTTAAGTTAATTTCACGCTTAACTGTGTTTATATCCGCCATAATACCCGTTTCACGAAGTGTCTGTCTTATCTCTTGAATGTATTTCGGATTGCTCGCTGAATGATAGTGTAGTTGCTCGATGACTCGAAGCGGTTCAAGTTCATTTTCATCAAATTTACGAACGAAACGACGATCCTCATCATCTAATACGAACGGGTAATATCGTGCGCCTCGTCCGATAAGCTGAGCCTCCGCCATAGTCGTTTTACCTGGACGTCCGCTTTTACTATCACGAGTGTCGTATAGACGAACGATATCGAAAAGATTTAGCACATCCCAGCCTTCGTCGAGTACATTGACTGCAAACACGGCGCGGATTTCGTTCTCGCGATCCTCTAGGGAGTTAAGCCTTTGTTGATCCTGCGGTGTGATAGCCTTCTTAGTGACCGAGATCAATCGTTCTTCTGCGAAGTCTGAGCGTAGCTCCTCGGCAAGGTCCGACATGCTTACATCTTCAGTGTCAAAGTAGCCGTAGGCGCGCTCTAATATACCTGTAGCGAGGTTTCTCTGGCGCTCAATGTCCCCAGCTGATAGTGTTTTTATCTTTAAGATAAATTCGTCATAGAAGTCATTAGCATCTGCGATACGAAATGACTTAAATAATACCACTGGCTTCAACCATATACCGGCAGCAAGCGCCAATTTTTTTCTATACTGCGATATAACTATTGCTTGAATAGCACGGTCCATAAGCTCAGCAGCAACATCATATATCCAGACGTCTTTACTGTATCCGTCTTCTCGGAAGGCTCGAAGATCGTATCGATATATAACTCGGTCTTTGTATTTGTAGAATATCTCTTTGTCGTCGAGATCAATCGTAGCAGTAAATTCAAAGAGTGCGTTTCTGGGATTGCCGCCCATGATTGTATTGATCGTACTCTCCCATGATGTATTATCCTTCTTCTCGTCGGTGTTAAGGGCTTTTGTATCACCGTTTAAATGGTGTGCCTCATCACTTAAAAGCACAAGTCCATGCTCTGCTAGGTCCTCGTAAGTAAGTCCGTTTTCTTTAGGAGATTTAAGCGTAGTATGTAAACCTTGTATTGTGGAGAACACGATATTAATCGCATCATCCCTTGCGTCCGAAAAGTCAGTAGCCTCACGAAGCTCTACGATTGAGCCATCGATACTTATCTTGTCCGCGAATAAATACTTACTGGACGAGCTATCGAGGAAGTTCTCTCGTGTTTTTTCTATGATGTTAGTTGTATTCACGAAAAAGATAACCTTGTTGTAACCACGCTTATACAAATCCAGTAACAACGATGCCATGATCATGGTCTTACCTGAACCCGTAGCCATATTGAATAGAAGTTGCGGTCCGCGTGCTTGATCTCGGCTCTGGTCTTTGTCGTAATAGTGGAAATAGCGCCCCAGAGCTTCGTTTTGATAGGGACGTAGCTCGTGCTTCAAATTTAATGATATATGGTCAGGCACAGACGTGAAGCCGCCTTGCATTCGACTATAAATTTGGTACATGTCATCGAGGAGCATTTTGTCTTGAGGATTATTATTCATTTTGCATTATCCTCAACTCTATTTCTTTTCATAGAGTTTCTTAGTGAACTCTTTATCTTCTTCACTAATTTTGAATATAGGATCATTTATATCTTCGTAATTGACGAACAAAGTATTGTTATCTATCAGCTCAAGAAGAAGGCGGCGCTTTTCCGCACTACTGAGCCGTCTGAACTCATCCTCATTTAGCTTTTTAGGATCAACTCGGTAACTCAAGAAAGAAGACGATGTGGCTTCCGCAAGAAGGTCTATGTAGTCCGTATCAGTTTTTGCATGTTCTACACGAGTACGGAACTTATTGGAGTTATTCATAATATTCATGTATACAAACGAGCCACCGCCTTGCCAGTCGATAGATTTACTTATACCCGTTTGGTCACCATTTATAACATTTTCCAATCTCACAGTAGGATCATTATCTCCATAATATAGCTGTTCAATCCCTATATATTGGCGTCCCATCTTATGAGCAACGGCGGCAGTAGTCCCAGAGCCTAGATGGTAATCTAGAACAATATCCTTTTCGCTATCAGTAAATATATCAATAAAGAATTTTATTAACTCCTCGGGCTTTTTCCCATTTCTAAATGAAGTACCACCTTCACTATTTACAGTGTTGTACTCCTGGACAAAATCTAAGTAATTTGAGTACGGCTTTTCTGTAACGTTAGAAGACTGAGGCATACCTTGGAAGTAAACGCCGTTTTTATTGCCCGCTCTTGGAGTTTGAAAATATCTATAGCCTAAACCATCGTCACCAATGTTTTCGACTTTAAATATTGTTTCAGTGGGAAAATCTCCTGATGTTGGCTCGAGATACTTTACGTAAAAGCGACCACTGCTATTTTTCTCGCGAAGACTACCTCGTATCGAATGTGTTTTAAGATTTCCTATATCAGATTTAACGATCTTATATTTATCAGGAGTGAATATAGTTGCTTTTCTTCCGTCGAAATCAACCTCTTCGCCGGGTGCTAATTCTTCTATTGTGTAGGTATATTCTTCGTCACTTTTCTCTTTGATGATTTTCGGCATTTTATATTCTGGGTTCTTGCTATATACCAGAGCGTACTCCACGACATCATTAAATTCCTTGTCACCGGTTAAAATTCTTTCCGGGTGACGAACTAATGCGTTAAACGTAAGCTTATGACTTTTTATTGAAAATACTTCGTCCATGAGTACATTCAAATATGCATGTTCGTGAAAACTGCAATGAACTATTATGACTCCGTCACTTGAGAGCAGGCTTTTTGCTACTTCAAGACGGTTCTTCATAAACGTAAGCCATGTCGAATGATTAAAGCTATCATTGTATCCGAAGCTATCACTTCCAGTGTTGTATGGTGGATCAATATAAATCAATTTCACCTTACCGGTATATCGCTTCTTGAGGCTATGAAGTACTACGAGATTATTACCCTTGATTATAAGATTGTCGTTATCTTTAAGCTCATCGAGCTTATTGCTACCTGTTTCACTGTATCGCGTCCAACTCGTGAATACCTTATTGTCTAAAAGGCGTGTTATTTGATCCGGAGAAAGAATTTCGTTGAAGAATAGTTCGCTACGTTTTTGATCTTCTTTTTCTTGACCTCCTTCAAGGATCGTGTCCTTAAAAGGCCAATTTAGTACGACATCACCGTTTTCTGAGAGCAAAGAACCATCTTCAGAGCCAAGTCCGATTTTAATCTTGTACTTTGTGTAGCTGTCTGGCAAAAACTCTTTATTACTAATGAATTGTAGAAATATATCTTTTCTAAACACCAGTCCGGCTTCGGTATCTGTAAAAAAATGCTTCTTAATATCAGCTTCCTTCAGAAGTATATTTAAAAGGTTTGAGTCGTATTTGCGCGCGTCTGCAGCGAGTAGGTTCTTATTGACCATTCCCTCTACCAGATAGTTCGTACTAGCCTCTATTAGGTTGGTGAGTTTGGATAGTATGTTCGTCTGTAATGCCATAATTTTATTTCACTTCCTTTTTAAGCTAGTCTTCTTTTTCTATGAATTTGAGTACGTCAGACTTCTTGTATCGTCTTAACTTGCGAGTACCGATCCTTAATGCTTTTAGCTCTCCGCTTTTGTCCCAATTTCGGAGCGTGTTCGGATGAACTTTCAGTAATTCACTGACTTGCATAAGGGTTAAATATTCCGGTTGTTCCTCATTCATATTAGCTACCATTATTGTACAATGGAATACAACAAAAATGCGTGGAAACAGTATAAAAACAATAGAAAACAATAGAAAAAATAACTAAATATGATGCAATTTTCATAGTTTTTTCTTATAAAAACTAATTAAAAAATTAACGACGAAGATCCTGATGAGTGGGGGGGTAGTCGCCCTCGACCTCTGTAAAATGCGACTCCGCCGTATATATACTCTATTTCCGGGAGCAAAATCACCAACGTTTTTTTCGTAAAAATGAGTAATGCCGAATATTTGTCTCTGTGTCTCAAATGACCAACTCTTCATACAAAAGTACGCTATGGCTTGTCTGAGCAAGAAACTATATAATCAGTATTGTCTAAAACCAGTATCAATTCATCGCATTTTTGCGTGTTTATGCCAAAAAATGGGCGACTCGCGTAAAAGTATTCGGCGTAAGCTGGTACTGGTTTTAGACGACCTGCGGGTCGTCCTTTTTTATGGACACCGCTTAACAATAATTAAACGGAGGTCCATACCGTGAAAGACAAGAAAATATTTAAAAAATGGTGGTTCTGGGTAATTGTTGCTGTCATTGTACTCGGAGCAATTGGCTCACTGGGTCAGAGCGACAACAGCAATCCTACTCGCACTACGAGCAACACAGATAGTGCTAACGACAGTACTAGCACCGCTACATTACCTAAGCTCAATGCTGACGACTATAAAGGCAAAGAAGGTCTAGTTGTTTATAAGGAACTAAAGGCTAAGGGCTACAAGGTTGACGCTGCATTCGAGAACCAAGCTCTGACCGATATAAACGGTAAGGCATCCGATTTATTTGAGCCGCTTGATCCAAGTAAGGCTGATGACAAGCAGTCTGTTGACTCATTTGTTGTAGGCAACCTAACGCAAGATGGCGATAACGCAACCCTAACTATTGCTAAGTCATCTAACTGAAAAGTGCGCTATACTGGAAATACAATTAACAAAACTATCGTATTTCATGTAGCAGCCAAAACGGAGACGACCCGCTAAAAAGACTGGGGCAGCACAATTACATGCAATGTAAGTAATTACGAGGACGACTCGGCATAAAACGGGCTTACACGCGACTAACTGAAGCTATGCTTCAAGGAGTCATTCGTGATGCCCGTACCTCTTTTAAAAAGCTCTAATTTAAAGCTAGTAACTTTACTAACTATCCTTACTGTATACGCCGAAGCCGAAGCGCAGCCAAAGCCGTATTTGATAAAAAATGACTTAAAAATCATCTTTTAATACTCAACCTAAAGTAGCTCTAACTATTCGACCATTGATTATATAATGGTTACATGTCGGAACTTAAAAGCACGCAGGACTTACTGGAGATTTTACAGGCAGCTCAACCTAATGCACCAAGAGATGTTGATACCTCGACTGTTCGCTATGCTCTTTATACACGGAAATCAACGACAAGTGAGGATAGACAAGCATCTTCAATTGAAGACCAAGTTGATGATTGCTACGAAAAAGTTATTATTCCTAATGGCTTAAATGTTGTTAAGGTATATCAAGAAAGTTACTCCGCAAAAGTAGCCGACTTACGCGATCAATTCAATGCCATGGTCAAAGAGATTGAAAGCGGTAATATCGATGGTATTATTGCGTGGCATCCAGACAGACTATCCCGCAACATGAAAGAGGCAGGCGCAATCATTGACCTCGTCGACAGAGGCGCAGTGAGAGACCTTCAATTCGCAACGTTTACATTTGAAAACACACCTGCCGGAAAAATGCTCTTAGGCATTACTTTTGTTATGGCAAAGGAATATTCTGAACATCTTGCCGAAAGCGTAGGCAGGGGCAATAAGCGCGCTATTGAAGATGGTGAGTTTATTGGTAAATTCAAGCATGGCTACGTGCTAGATATTAATCGCTACTTCCGACCAGACCCATTGAACTTCCCGAAGATTGAACACATGTTCGAGATGGCGCTTTCTGGCAAATCACAGAAAGATATACGCCTTTGGATCAATGAGCAGGCATACACGGTCCAGAAGCGTCAGGGAGAGAAACATGTGACTCACGTATGGGATAAAGACGACGTCTCGAAGCTTCTCCGAGACCCTCACTATGTGGGAGTACACAAGTGGGGCATAAACCATACAGACCTTACTGAAAAATATGATTTTAAACCCGTACTTACGGTTGATGAGTTCCTCACAATAAATAAGATTGATAGCCTAGACAATGCGAAGATATTAGCAATGCACAGCCCTCGTGGCGGTGAGACAAAAGCTGATATGTTACGAGGAAAAGTCTACTGCGGAGAATGCAATAAAACGCTGACATCAATGCTACTACCGAAGTATGTTAAAGGCACTCTAGAAGTCAAAGAGTATCGTTATTACTACAAATGCGAAACTGAAGGCTGCTCCATGTACGGTAAGTCTGCGAGAGCTAAGTTTGTAATCGACAAGGCACAGGAGTTCTTCATGCATTACCTCTTTGTTACAGAAAGTAATTATAAAGAATATTTGAAACAAGCCGACATAGAGGCTAAGAAGAAATCTGCCGAGTTTGATAGCATCATAGCAAAATCGAAGGTGCTCATTGCAAATAAAGAGCGGGTGTATGACGAAACGAAACAACTTATCCTTAAGAACCCTGAACTGAAAGAACACTATAGCCTTGATAAACACGCTAAAGAAATAGATAAGCTCAAGATTGACTCGAAACGTGCAATGAAACAACGTGACAACATAAAGGCTGCAATTCCGACTTTTGAAGAATATCTTAAACTTTTACAATCCACCCCCATTGCTTTAGGCAAAATACGCGACATGGAGACGATGGATGCACTACTCCGTATTTTCTTCTCTAACTTTACTATTCTTCCTGCCATAAAAGGCTCGTTTAAGGGGTCAACGGTTAGCTATAAATTAAACGAACCCTGGGAAGGGTTCGTTAATGCCAATGATTTCGTTCTTGGTGCGGGTGAAGAGACTCTAACTCTCGACCTCTTCCTTGGCAAGGAAGCGCTCTAAACAACTGAGCTACACCCGCGTACGTTGACAGATTATAGGGGAGAACGGTGGCAAATGCAAGGTTCTGGGCGTTACGGCTAGGCAGGAGTTTGCATATATGACCAGATTGAGCTTGCAAGACTTGTAAATAGGGGAATGCCTTCTAGCTGGGGCTCGTTCCAATCACCCGTAAGTAGCACAACTAAGACATCCTTTTTGGAGCTATAGATGATACCGGCATCGTGGAGATAGCCATATAAATCACCTGTTTTATGGGCAATCACAGTTCCGGTCGGCAAACCAGTAGGCAAGCGGTCGTTGATCGTCTGGGCCTTGAGCAGACCTAAGAAGGCATCGGTGGAAACTTGAGACAGAAGTGTGCCGCCGTAGAGCTTTGTAAGCAGTTGCGCGACGTCGTGGGCGCTGGTCATCTTATCGCCACTGACGTTACCTCGAGCGTCGTAGTTATTAAGCATCGTCTGGGTATAGCCTTCACTGGTGAGAAGGGTATCAAGCGAAGCCCAGCCAACCAGATCACCGAGGGCCACGCCACAATCATTATCTGATAGAGTGATCATACGATTCAGACAATCGCCGACCGTCGTGGGCATACCGGCGGCCGTCAATGATTGATCCTGAGTGATTGATCCGCTGTCGATCTTCTTGTACATAGCGTAGGCAACAAAGAGCTTATAGAGACTTGCACTCACAAAGGGCTGATCGGCATTCGCACTGGTCGAGGCGCCATTAGATAGATCAGTTACGACCACACCCACATTCGTGCCGTTGGCGGCTGCCAAGGGATCAAGAATGGCTTTTAAGTCAGCGGTTGAGGCAGCACTATCGGCCGTCTTTTTAGCTTGAATAACCCCTGCTTGCACCTGGGCAACCGCCTGGTCATTGGTTGTTTTGGTATGATAAATAATAACAATTCCAGCGGCAAGGATAAGCGAGAAAATGGTAGCATTTACGAGTATGGTGGTTTTTGACACAATAATTAGTATAAACCTTCGAGCTGAGAGTAGGGTGAGATACGAATTGCTCTGCTATAATAGGCGATATATGGCGCGTTGGCGGAGCAGTTACGCAGCGGTCTGCAAAACCGCGTAGACGGGTGCAACTCCCGTACGTGCCTCCATATATCATTAACAATTTGCGCGGATGGTGGAATTTGGTAGACACGAGAGACTTAAAATCTCTTGGCCTTACGGTCGTGCGGGTTCAAGTCCCGCTCTGCGCACCAGAATTAATGAGCTGATGTATCAGCGTAGCAAAAGGCTCTTTCCTAGTTTGGAAAGAGCCTTTTTGTATCTTGTCTTTTGCCCGAGGATTCACGGCAATAAGTTAAAAGCCATCGATCATCTCTAATATAACCTATTTTGTTTTGGGTATAATACAAGTATTATCTCACGTAGTATTTCTAATAACAGGGCTACTATCTCACTTACCCCTACCCACAATCTCACCAATACTTGTTATAGTCCACAGCTCTACAATGACGTTATTCGCGTTGTTTCTTGCAGATTTGTCGATAGCGACGTAGGGTATAGACGAGTTTTTTGTATGCCAGGATTTGGCTTGGCGCTGCTACTGCACGAGTAGCAAAAGCGGAGGTAGTGGTAGCGGTTGGAGAAAATCTTAGGTACATCGCCTACCTCGAGCTTCTAGCGTCTGATGAGCGAGAGTGGCCAGTAGATACGGTATTCGAACGATTATTGTATCGGGTGAACTGACAAAAGTGATTACGGGGGAGTTGTTAAATGCTTCAAACGAGTTCTTGAGAATATGATTCCTCCGCAAGCACGCTTCCTTGAAAATTATCTTCTAAATAACTATTAGGAGAGCAATAAGGTTCGGACTTCTCCAAAAATCAAAAAGGGAGGTCGTGTTTGCATTGGTATAGCTTCATCTCATAGTTATCTCGTGTTATGCATGTCGCCTCCGCGGGAACTGTAGGCGGTAAGCTTTACACAAGCCATGACATTGGTGCATACTAGAGTTAGTAATGAGTAACGTCAAAAACGAATCCGAGAAGTTCGACCGTCTATTCCAAATGATGGTTACTTTGAATGATAAGATTGATAAAGCAACAACTTCAAATAAAGAGGATATTCACCAGCTTCAGATCACACTTGATCGTGTTGTTGGTATGCTCGATACAGACGAGCTTGAACGGCAGTCCCTCACTGTTGAGGTGGATCGTCACGAAGACTGGATTGCCCGTGCTGCAAAGCAAACTGGCATTCGTTACAGTCACAACTAACCCGTAGCTCAAGTTGGGTTAAATCAAGGAGCCTTTCATTGAGGCTCCTTTGAACTTTGCGGAAGATGAGTACTCACCGATTTAGAAAGATTTTGGTATACTAAAGATAGCAGAATATAAGCAATAAGGGGAACATATGACAGTAGTATGGATTATCGTAGCAATCGTTGTGATCGTAGCGCTCTTTGTCTGGGCGACATTTAACGGCCTGGTGACACTGAAAAACCGAGTTGATGAAGCTTGGAGTGATATTACCGTCCAGCTCAAGCGTCGGGCTGATCTGATTCCGAACCTAGTTAATAGCGTCAAGGGCTATGCTGCTCATGAGAGTGGTGTCTTTGAAGCTGTGACCGCTGCCCGAGCTAACATGGTTGGTGCGAAGGGCGTGAAAGAAACCGCCGCAGCTGAGAACCAACTCTCTGGGGCGCTTAAATCATTGTTTGCTGTTGCTGAAGCCTACCCTGATCTGAAAGCTAACCAGAACTTCCTTCAACTGCAAGGTGAGTTAGTTGATACCGAGGATAAGATCCAGGCATCTCGTCGCTTCTATAACGGTGGCGTACGCGATCTGAACACGAAGATTCAAAGCTTTCCTAGTAATGTCGTGGCCGGTATGTTCCATTTTGAGGGCCGTGAATTCTTTGAGCTTGATGACGCTGCCCAAGCAGCTGTCCAAAATCCAGTTGACGTAAAGTTCTAGCGTAACCGAGTGGTTTACCTGACAACGCATAAGGAGTTAGCATAGTAGTTTTTTACCCCTAAAACTACTATAATAGGAACATGTATAGAGCTATTGCTGCCAATAAACGGAATACTTTTTTTATCATGGCCGTGTTCGTGGCTATTATTGGGGCAATTGGGTGGATCGTGAGTTATTACTATGGTAACGTTGACATTACCTATTATGTGCTCGGCATCGCCGTCATTTATGCCCTCATCCAATACTTTATTGCCAGTAAACTTCTTATTAGCATGAGTGGAGCCGAGGAGATTACCAAGAGCGATAATCCACGTTTGTATCGAATCGTCGAGAATCTAGCAATTACTACTGGTATTCAGACACCCAAAGTCTATATCATTAACGATCCTGCCCCTAACGCCTTTGCCACCGGACGTGATCCCAAACATGCTGTCGTCGCTGCCACGTCTGGTCTACTTGAGATTATGGATGATCGAGAACTTGAAGCTGTGATTGCCCACGAGATGGGGCACGTCCAAAACTATGATATTCGTGTCAGTATGATTGCCTTTGGCTTGGTGAGCGCGATTGGCCTACTGACTGATATTATTTTGCGCATGTTCTTCTTTGGTAATGACCGTCGAGATAATAATATGTCACCTGTCATACTGGTGATCGGTATTATTGCTATTATCTTGGCGCCGATTCTGGCTACGATCATCCAACTGGCAGTGAGTCGACAGCGTGAATACCTCGCAGATGCAACGGGAGCCCTGACGACCCGTGATCCCGAAGGCCTCGCCTCGGCACTTGAGAAGCTTCAACAGTTTGGTCGACCGATGAAAAAACAAAACACCGCCTCAGCTCACTTATATATCAACGATCCACTAAAACCAGGTGTATTCAACCGCTTGTTTAGCACCCACCCACCGCTTGCGGATCGCATTGCTCGATTGCGGACGAACGCGAATAAATTCTAATCTAAAAAGGTGCATCTTCCTGTTATGGCGACCAAAAAACCACTTCCTAAGCCTAAGAAACCAACTGCCGCATCTCACGTCGCGACCCCAACACCCGCCGTTCCCGCGCGTCGTCGAACGTGGCGCCAACGTAGGGATGCGTTCTTGGCTCGTCGACCCCATCGAAGTTTTCGTCGCACCCGGCGACGTGACTATGTTCGCACCCTTGCGCTACCTGGCTACTGGGCGTTTACCCATAGCGTGCGTCGAACTTTATGGCAGCACCGTAAGCTCTTTTTAGGTCTTACCGCAATCTATGCCCTGCTGATAGCTCTAATGGTAGGGATCGGCTCGCAAGATACCTATACCACCCTGACAGATACCCTGTCGTCGACTAGTGGTGGTGTGCTCAGTGGGGGTCTAGGGGCACTGGGTCAAGCTTCGCTTCTTTTGGCCACAACCGTGTCAGGGTCACTATCGCAGAACTTAACGGAAGTCCAGCAGGTCTATGCAGTTATCCTCGGCCTCCTTACGTGGCTGACGACTATCTGGCTACTTCGAAACGTCCTCGCGGGTCACAAGGTAAAACTGCGTGATGGCTTATATAGTAGCGGGGCTCCCATCCTAGCAACGTTTCTGGTTGGCCTGGTCTTTATTGTTCAGCTGCTCCCACTAGCCTTGGCACTCATTGGCTATAGTGCCGCTTCATCGACTGGGTTACTCACTAATGGCGTAGAGGCCATGTTATTTTGGGCAGCCGCGGGGCTGTTGGTGGTGCTGTCGCTCTATTGGATAACCAGCACGTTCTTTGCATTGGTTATTGTAACGCTGCCTGGTATGTATCCGTTACGGGCCTTAAAAACCGCAGGGGATCTCGTGATTGGCCGTCGTCTGCGCATTCTCTTACGTATTTTGTGGCTAGCACTCTTGATTGTGCTTATTTGGGTCGTGATTATGATTCCGATTATTTTACTGGATAGCTGGCTAAAGAGCATCTGGCCAGGGATCAATTGGCTTCCACTCGTACCGGTTGCGCTGCTTGTCATGAGTTCGCTGACGCTGGTTGGAGCGACCAGCTATATCTACTTACTGTATCGAAAGGTGGTCGCCGATGACACAGAGCCAGCCTAAGACGCGCCTTACGGAGCTTCGGGAACTCATTAATAGCTATAGTTATCAGTATCACGTCCATGATAGCCCGACAGTTAGTGATGCCGTTTACGACAGCTTATTTAGCGAGCTCAAGCACCTCGAGGCCGCCCACCCAGAGTGGGTTACGCCAGATAGCCCTACCCAACGAGTTGGGAATGAATTACTCGGCGGTTTTCAGAAGGTCCAGCATAGTTCGCGCATGCTCAGTCTCAACGACGTGTTTGACCGAGCTGAGGTAGA
This sequence comes from Candidatus Saccharimonadota bacterium, assembly GCA_015655045.1. GTDB lineage: Bacteria > Patescibacteriota > Saccharimonadia > Saccharimonadales > Saccharimonadaceae > UBA1547. The sequence continues at coordinate 10,072 of JAATFU010000005.1, read as the reverse complement.
AGCTTGGGTGGTCCGAATGAATAAGGCACTACCTGGTCGCACCCATGAATTCTTCGCTGATATTAAGATGGATGGCCTCGCATGCGCACTTGTTTACCAAGATGGCGTCTTTACCCAGGCAATCACCAGAGGCGATAGCTTCATTGGTGAGGACGTGACAGCCAATGTCCGTACGATTAAGAATGTCCCTCTGCGTTTGCGTACTGAAGCAGGCTACACCCAGTTCCTACAGGGCCGGACGGAAATACGAGGTGAGATTGTGATGCTCAAACGCGACTTCGAGTCGTTAAATGAACGCCAACGAGCCGCCGGTAAACCTGTTTTTGCAAATCCTCGTAACTTAGCCGCTGGGACAATTCGTCAGCTTAACCCTCAACTGGTGGCAGAGCGTAAACTCCATTTCCGAGCCTACGATCTACTGCGTGATGAGCCAAACGAGGTACCCACTAATATGTTTGCCTACCAAGCTATAAGTGCCTTGGGGCTCACGCGTAATCCGCAAGCATCAGTCTTTACGACGGTTAACGAAGTTATGCAGTTTGTTGATGAATGGGATCAGAAGCGTCATGCGCTGGACTTTAATACCGATGGCCTAGTCATTAAGGTCAATGATCGAGCCCAGTTTCGAGCGCTCGGTATTGTAGGCAAACAACCGCGGGCAGCGGTCGCCTATAAGTACGCCGCTGAACAGGCTACCACGATCGTACGAGATATAGTAATTAGCATTGGTCGCACCGGTGCGGCAACACCCGTAGCCGTGTTTGACCCAGTGGTCGTAGCGGGAACCACCGTCCAGCACGCCAGTCTGCATAATGCCGATGAGATTGCGCGGCTTGATGTGCGACGAGGGGATACTGTGGTCGTCTTTAAGGCCGGGGATATTATTCCTCAGGTTGAATCGGTTGTCACGGAACTACGCCCTAAAACTGCTGAGCCAATCGACTATACCACATTACTCGCCGAGCAATATCCAGAACTTCAGTTTGAACGTCAGGGTGAGGATGTGGTGTACCGGGTCGTGGGTGCGAGTAGCGAACTGATTCTAAAGCGTTCAGTCGAGTACTTTGCCTCTAAGGCAGCGCTTGATATTGATACCTTAGGGGAAAAGAATGTGGCAGCTCTGGTTGAGGCGGGACTGGTGAAGGATTTAGCCGACATTTATACCTTGCAAGTAGAGGATATCTTAAAGCTTGATCGGTTTGCGGCTATCTCAGCTAAAAAGCTCATTGATGCCATTGCCGAGAAGAAACACCCAACGCTTGAAAAGTTCATTTTAGGACTAGGGATTCGTCATGTCGGTACCCAAACTGCGATTGATCTTGCGAATCAATTCCAATCAATTGAGGCACTCGCAAAGGCTACGATTGATGAACTCGAGGCAGTCGAGGGTATTGGCGTGGTCGTAGCGGAAAGCATTATTGCTTGGTTTGCTGATCCAGATAATGAAGCATTGCTCCAGAAATTCAAGGCGCTCGGGGTGGAACCGTCCTTCGAGCAGAAGAAAGGCGCGTTACGTGGACAGGCTTTTGTGATTACCGGTACACTTGAGACACTGTCACGCGATGAGGCAGCTGATCGAATCCGGGCATTAGGTGGCACCTTCCAAACAGCGGTGGCTAAGGATACAACTTATTTAGTGGTTGGCGGGAAGGTGGGAGCAAGTAAGCTCAAGAAAGCTCAAGCCTATGGCACGGAGATTATTGATGAAGCAAAACTAAGGGAGTTACTTATCTCGTGAAACGCCTTAGATTGAAAAACTATTTGAGTTTTATTCACGCACTCCCAGGTAGTGCGATGTGGCAACACCTGTATGTAGTTGATACGGATGGGATAGAGCAGGACGTGATGAATAATGGCGAACTCTCCTGTGCCTATATGGTCTCGAGTGTGTTGACGATTTTTCAGCTTATTGATATGCCACATGCAACAGTACGAACAACGCTCGAGAGAATGCACCAAACGGGTTGGTACCAAATCGATGCTCCAGTTGAAGGGGCCGTGGTGGTGTGGGACGAACACATTGGTTTTTATGTGGCCGATGAGTGGGTAATAAGCAATAGCTCATCCATCGGGATAACAAAACGACACTCCTTAAAGTTAGAAGATGGCCGCGAGCCAATCGGATTCTATATCCATCCGCAGCTGATGACGCAGTCAGCTAAAAGCGGTAAAAGCGAGGCCTTTGAGGTACCCTCTATTGAGCTAGGGCAATATGAACACTATAAAGGTCAACAGTATGAGGTGTTGGGGGTGGCATTGCAGAGTGAGAATCTTGAGCCGCTGGTTATCTACAAACCACTATATGAAAGTGACGTGCCATTTTGGGCGCGGCCATATGCTCTCTTTACTGATATGATTAGTATAGAGGGACAATCCATACCTCGGTTCAAGAAACGAGACTAAGCACGACACTTAAGAGGAGGCACCAATGAAGTACCAATTCCGCCGTCATAGTAAACGAGTACTCGTCGCATTGGCAGGCGGGTTAGTGGTCTTGATTGGACTCGCCCTTGTGCCCTACCCGGGGCCTGGGTGGTTGATTATTTTTGCTGGTCTTGCCATTCTAGCGACTGAATTTGAGTTTGCCAAGCGGTGGCGGGATGCGCTTCGAAAGATCTATACTACCTGGCAACAGTGGCTGAAGCGCCAGCCTATGCTTCTTAGGATTGCCATCTTACTCTTAACTGGTATTGTTGTGGTGCTGACCATTTGGCTGATTAATGGTTTTGGCGCAACGAATCGATTCTTACATCTTGGATTGGATTGGCTCAACTCGCCACTTCTCCACTAGCAATTAGGGGTCGTTTCTGGCCACCAAACGTAGTAGAATGATACAGTTATGGCGGAAGTAGTACATCTCTCAACAAGACAGCGATTTGTCGCCATTGCTCGCGTTGCCAAGATTACTTATCAGGCAGCTCCGCTGGCGGTAGTAGTTGAAGTGAGTGGCTCAATTATTAATGCGGTTCTGCCGATTGTGACCACGTACTTTGCGGCTCTTACGACCACCGCACTCGCCGAGGCCTTTACGGGTAATCCTACGGCAGGATCTCGGGCTATTACATACGTTATTATTACTGCGCTGCTAGGGATTGTGATGACTGCATGGTCGAGCGTGCAACAATATATGAGCAAGTCGATGCGCTACCGGGTAGAAGCAGCTGTGAGTGATCGCATGTATGAGCACTTCTTAAAGCTCGATTTCTGGCGTTATGATGATAAACAGACAATTGATACGTACGACAAAGCCTCGCGTTTTGCGAGCTTCTTTCCGTATGTGTTTGATCGTTTAGCAACTGTCATTAGTCAGTTTATCGCTTTACTAGCTGGGTTAGTGGCCCTAATTTTAGTGAGTTGGTGGCTTGGTCTTATCTTGCTAGCAGCGGTGATTCCGGGAATTATTATTCAGTTTCGGCTTTCTCGGGCTCAGACACGTCATTGGAATACACATGTCGAAGATAGACGGTCGCGCAGTATGATTGAGTGGAACTTATTGCAGCCAGATCATATGGCAGAGCTTCGACTATATGGTGTGGTGCGTCACTTATTAGATTTGCGGCTGAAGTTTCGAGAGGCGGATGAGAAAGAACAGATTGACTTCGAGCGAAGCTTTATCTTCAAGCGTTTAGGAGCGGATATCCTCGAAGCAGCAGCCGAAGTGATTGCCTTGCTCTGGACGGTTTCGCAAATTATTCATCACGCGCTGCCGATTGGTCAATTCCTCTACGTGCAACAGATTGTCTCGCGCGCGCTTGGTGGTGCGAGTGGCTTTGTGTCGGCTATTAACTCGGTCGATGAGGATCTCGCTAACCTCGTTGATTACCAATTCTTTATGGAGCTTCCAGAAGCCGAAGGGAATGGGGCGAGGCTACGCGGGGTGCCTCACTCGATTCGATTTGATCATGTCTCGTTTCACTATCCGCAAAGCGATATTATGGTGCTTCAGGATATCTCACTTGAGATCACCAAACAGCAACACGTGGCAATTGTCGGCGAAAATGGAGCGGGAAAGACGACATTAATTAAGCTTCTTACAGGTTTATACCAACCGACAGAAGGGACGGTGTTGCTTGATGGGACGCCACTACCAGAGTTTGAGATTGGTTCGTGGCATCGTCACTTAGGAATGCTGAGTCAAAACTATACGACGTATGGTTTTGCCACGGCTCGTGACAACATCTACTTCGGTGATGTCAGTGCGCCGTTTGACCAGAAGCGTTTTGACCAGGCACTAGATTGGGCTGAAGCGCGGACATTCTTACAAAAACTCCCTCAAGGCGTTGATAACTACGTGATTACGTGGATGGAAGACGAGGCGGGTAATAAGGGTGTTGATCTTTCGGGCGGGCAATGGCAACGATTGGCTCTAGCTCGTAATTTTTATCGGGACAGCCCAGTTATTATCCTTGATGAGCCAACCTCGGCAATTGATGCATTGGCCGAGTCGAGAATATTTACGCATCTTTTTGAAGCTAAAGATAAGACCGTGATTACTATTAGCCATCGCCTCACGACCGTCAAGAAAGCTGACATTATTTTCATGCTTGAGAACGGCCACGTCGTTGAACGAGGCACGCACCAGGAACTAGTCGCGAATAAAGGTGCCTACTACACCATGTTTGAATCCCAACTATAGTTTATTTGTCTGTTATAAAATAACGTCATCTCGTAGAGAAATGACGTTATTTTTTGGAGTAGAGAACTACTACTTAGTGAATGGTTTCGCAAGGCGGAGTTCAGGAGCAGCTTCGGCAATTCGGAGCAATTCATTGTACTTTGCGATCCGATCAGTACGAGAGAGTGAACCAGTCTTAATTTGACCACAGCCAAGACCCACGGCTAGGTGGGCAATGGTGACATCTTCAGTCTCACCACTACGGTGTGACATGACGGTGTTCCAGCCAGCAGCTTGGGCAATCTTCACGGCTTCAATCGTTTCGCTTAGGGTACCAATTTGGTTGGGCTTGATTAAAATCGCGTTGGCGGCCTTATCTTCAATTCCACGCTTTAAAAGCTTGGTGTTGGTAACGAGTAAGTCGTCGCCAACCAGTTGCATACGACTCCCGAGGCGGCTATTGAGTTCTGTCCAGTTAGCCCAGTCGTTCTCATCGAGGCCATCTTCAATTGAGACGATAGGGAAGTCGGTACTGAGTTGCTCGTACCAGCTAATTAGTTCTTCGGCGCTTACTTTCTTGCCTTCGGTGGTGAGATTATAGACTCCATCTTCGTACAGCTCGCTAGAGGCAACGTCAAGGGCGAGGGCTACGTCGGTACCGAGGCTGTAACCGGCCTTTTCAACTGCTTTGCTAATGAGTTCGAGTGGTTCACGGTTGCCAGTTCGAACGGCTGGGGCATAGCCACCTTCGTCACCTACTGTCGTGCCGTAGCCGGCTTCTTTTAAGACCTTAGCGAGGGCGTGGAAGACTTCGGTACCGATGCGGATAGCATCAGCAAATGTCTCCGCTCCGACAGGGATAATCATGTATTCTTGTACGTCGGTGCTACCGGCGGCGTGCTGTCCACCGTTCATGACATTCATCATAGGCAGCGGTAAACTTTGGTTTGTAGTACCAGTGAGCTCAGCAATGTAGTGGTGGAGGGGAAGGTGACGAGTGTTGGCCACGGCTTTTGCGGCAGCTAGGCTGACAGCGAGGATCGCGTTGGCGCCAAGGCTGGCTTTATTGTCGGTGCCATCGAGTTCAATCAGGGCCTTATCAAGTCCTGCTTGATCAGCCGCATCCCAGCCAATCAGGCGGTCTTTAATTTCGTTGTTAATGTGGGCAACGGCTTGGGAAACACCCTTACCGCCGTAGGCAGCATCGCCGTCACGAAGCTCGAGGGCTTCGCCCGAACCGGTGCTAGCACCACTTGGTACCGCAGCGCGGCCGAAGGTGCCGTCTTCGAGGTAGACATCGGCTTCAACCGTTGGGTTACCTCGCGAGTCAATAATTTGTCGTCCAATGATTTTTGAAATAGGAAAAGTACTCATACCTACTAGTCTACACCTGTCTTGAATTTCAGACTAGGTGGGCGCATACTGAAATTTATGAGTATACAACCAAAAACAGGCCTATTAGTTATTAGTCGTCACACTGAATCAGAGTGGAATCTCCTCGGCAAATGGACAGGGCTGACCGATGTTAGTTTGACCGAAAAAGGTCATAAAGAAGCCCGCATGGTCGGGGAACTATTAAAAGAAATTAAGTTTGATGTCGCCTACGTGTCTGAACAGAAGCGTACCCATCAAACGCTCGAGGGTATCCTGGCCGGTGCCAACTATCCAGATGTTATGAAACAGGTTCGCGGTGCCGTGAACGAGCGTGATTACGGTGAACTGACGGGCAAGAACAAATGGGAAGTCCAGACCGAGATTGGCGATGAGGCCTTTAAGGGTATTCGTCGTGGTTGGGACTACCCCGTACCTGGTGGCGAGACCCTTAAGGACGTACATGCTCGGGTAGTGCCATTCTTTGAAACCGAACTATTGCCACGCTTGCAAGCTGGTGAGAACGTATTACTGGTTGCCCACGGTAACTCAATTCGTGCCTTGATTAAGCACCTTGAAGATATTCATGAGGATGAGATTGCTAATGTCGAGATGGGCTTTGGCCAAATCTTGCTCTACCACGTTGACCCAGAGGGGAAGGTAATCAAGAAAGAGATTCGTCAGATCGATACGACACCGCCAAAGGCATAAGACGAGCGAGGGCCTAAGGGCTTACTATATGATATGCAAGAAGAGGCAGACCGCCTCTTCTTGTCAGTGCTCGTATCTCATCGAGTCCGCAACAAAAATACCTCGCTTGTTAAGGGCGAGGTATTTGAGTGAGGTGTGGTAATAAATTACCAGCTACGCTGACGGAATGAACCGCCGCCGTTGCTGCTACCGCCACGGTCGTTGCCGCCGCCGAAGTCACGACGAGGTCGATCTTCCTTTGGTCGGGCTAGGCCAACGCTGATTGCGCGACCATCAAGCTCTTTGCCATCAAGCTGATCAACAGCCTTTTGGTTATCTGCTTCGTTTTTGAATTCAACAAAGCCGAAGCCTTTTGAACGACCGCTGTCGCGGTCAGTGATTACTCGTGCGCTTTCAACTTCACCAATTTGCTCAAAAAAAGCTTTTAGTGTGTCATCAGTAGTAGCGTAGGCTAGGCTACCGATGAATAGATTTTGCTGTGCCATAAATGTAGGTACTCTTTTCTTCTTATCTGATTCTAAATTATCGTCAGACCGACCGCTCTAGCGATTGATTGCGAAGAAGAGAGTTTACCTGTTTAAGAGGTAAGCGCCCGCCTTTTGCCTTAATACGCGTGTGCTTCTGAACGCTATTATTTAAGCATACATTGGTTGTAATTACTAGTATAAGAACAATAAATACGACAAATATGCTTGTGTTTGAGTATAAACTCGGGCATACTGGGGGTATTGCTGGTGCGCAAAAGGGGTAACCTTTGCGCAAAGTAAAACAAACACGTTCACAAAAAGTGCCCCGGGTGGGCGCGTAGCAGCAAGAAGGCTCATCCCTGGCGACGGGGATGAGTTTTTGATATACTCCAATAGATATGGGGCTATAGCTCAGTTGATTAGAGTGCTTCCATGGCATGGAAGAAGTCGAGGGTTTGAGTCCCTCTAGCTCCACCATAGCGAATATATATTTTTAATGAAAACCGATAGCTATCGGGGTCTGGCAACAACTTAATATTGAAAAATCTCTAGCTATACTCTATTGTTAGGGTGTTTAACGCCCAGTACACGGAGGAAGCGTAACGATATTGAATTACCCGAAGGCTACCGAAAGCCAGTAGACGGAGAAGACCCTCTAGCTGCATTCTCGCGCAGATCAATCCCACCCCGTGCAGGCTACTATGTCGATGGTGGGAGTTCTCCATTTGCGACGGAATTTACGCGTCCTATTCGTAAGATCTTGAATGAATCTGATCTTTCGGTCGACGTAGCTGATGTTTTAGCTAGCGCGTTTCAGGATCCAACGGTTCGACGCAACATTCTTACCCATGGGCTAGTAGTACCAGTGGTGGAAAAGGAGCCCGGATTTCTACATCGGACTAGTGCTTACCTACGACAGATTGGTCGTTTAGCGATGCCGGGCTTCGAAAAGAAATAGTCCTACTGCCACGTCAATCTATGGAAGTCTATTCAAATGCAAGGTGCAGATACACTTCCAGGGGTGAACACTGTATGAGGCCTTTAGCGCCGGTGCAGGAATTCCTTTATCGGATGGTACAATAGGTCTATATGGATAGTATTCCGCCAACTGAGAATGATTATATCAGAGAGCACTCCGAGCGAGTTCCTGTAGATATACAATCTGAGCCTCGGTCTTCCGAGCCGCAAGTTGATCGAGAAAAGACTCGTTCTATAGGCGGCGCCACTATCTCGGTTTTCGAAACATCCTATAGGCCGGACATGGTGGAGAGTCGTCCTTCGCTTCTAAGCCTGGCTCTTGAGCCCGGTGAACACTTGGTGGGATATCCGATTCGCGCCGTCTTGACAATTCCGTTTAATGGAAGGGAAGGCGTCCACATGCTTCCCTCTACTACAACTTCCATTGCTGCCCATCTCGAAGGACGCATTCCTTCAGTATTTGTGGACGACGGAGAGTTGCAACTCATGTTCCGGGTAGCAAATGACAGCTCAGCGACTAAAGCGATGGTGGGTCGCTTCAGCGAGAGCCTTGTAGAATTTCTCGGTCTTGCCGAGGACACGCATGTTTCAATTTTGGTCGAGTCAATGGATGCCCTGAAAGCTCGGATTTCCGACTTAACTCGCGCTGAGCTTCATAGGCTCGGTTTATATTTATAAGTTCAATAGATAAGCCAGTTACGCTCCACTAAAGAGGTGCGAACATCTTCGGTGTTTGAGTCTAGGCAAGTTAATAAGATGTATGTGATCTCATCAGAGGCATATGTTTTGACGCGTCTAGTGCGGTAGTGCTATGTCATGCTACAATTTCCCTAAGCATAAGCTACATACACTAATATGTTGTGCCCGAAGGAACCCTTACATCACATGATAACTTCTTCTTCGCATCGTTCTCGCGCTCGTGGTTTCACCATCGTTGAACTCCTAGTCGTTATTGTCGTGATTGCAATCCTAGCGGCTATTACGATCGTCGCCTATGGTGGCATTACCCAACGGGCAAATAATGCACGAGTTATCTCTGGTGTAGAGTCATACGTTAAAGTATTTGGTTTGTATAAAGCTGATAATTCTGGGTATCCCACGCAGACAGGCTGTTTAGGTGCGAACTATCCAGGTGGATATTGCTGGCAGGGTGACAGCGGTGCATATCAGACAAATCCTGCGCTTGATGCAGTCCTCGCTCAGTATCTGCCACAAAAACCAGTCTTAGTAACCAGTCTTTTCTCGATTGGGATCGGCAACAATATGAGAGGTGGTGCCTTGTATCACTCAAGTGATGGCAAGCTAGTTTTCTACTTACAAGGAGTGAATCAAAATTGCTCAATTGCGGGTGCAACGGCAGTGACCGAAGGTAGCTCTGTGACGCAATGCACGGTTCAGCTGCAATAAGAATCGAGTCGGGTGGTCAGGGTGGAGCAGCTACGGGAAGCTGCCCAACACTTCGCGACAAAGTATGCGCTGGTGTCGTGATATGACACTATGCTACAATTTCTTTAAGCATAGGTAGTATCACTTCGTATGCGCCAACAATTCGGCAAAACCAACCTAACCTGAGTAGCTCACGCAAAAGGCATGGTTGAAAAATCCAGAAAAAATATTGAACCCGTCGTTCAGGTATCTTTTTCTGGTCATGGTTGGAAACTTCTGTGGGGCCGAAAGGTCCGCCTAGCGACGGGTTTTGTGTATCTCGCGCTAGGTTTGCAAGTTACTAAACAGGGGGGCCTATGTCTCAGAGCGAACAAGTAAATCCTAGGCCACGAGATAAGAATCGTGGTTTCACCATCATCGAGCTCCTCGTCGTTATTGTGGTTATTGCCATCCTGGCAGCTATAACTATCGTAGCCTATCGGGGTATCTCCCAAAGAGCCATTGTTTCTTCTCTTTCTTCAGATCTTGACAATGCTTCAAAGCA
>JAATFU010000007.1 GCA_015655045.1 Candidatus Saccharimonadota bacterium | reverse complement strand
TATAACTATCGTAGCCTATCGGGGTATCTCCCAAAGAGCCATTGTTTCTTCTCTTTCTTCAGATCTTGACAATGCTTCAAAGCAACTCAAACTCGCTCAAATAGATTCAGGTAATTACCCCGTAGCTAATGACTGCTCCACTCCTCCCGCTCCTAATACCATCTGCTTAAAAGCTAGTCCTAATACTACCTACCAATACACTGTAAACAACTCAACCACTCCTCCTACCTTCTGTCTTACGGCGACCAATGGCTCCACTAGTTACTTCACCACGAATGATGCCACACCCCAAGTAGGTGGTTGTCCGGGACATAGCGTGGGCGGGGGTACGGTAATTACAAACCTTATCCTTGATCCAAGTTTTGAAAGTGGCACATCAAGTGGTGGAGCCCATATTGGTAGCTCTTCAAGTTCTCGATCAGTGATAGCTGGAGCTGCGTCATTTGGTAGTAAATTCTTGCGCTGTACATTTGCAACTTCACCAGCGGGAGATGGCTGGGGGCAATTCTCTGGAGATTTGCAACCGGGCATCTATACAGGTTCGTTCTGGGTTCGGTCGAGTGAAGCGATATCGTTTAATCGGTATTTTGAAGGTTCGGCTACAAAGACTACTGTCGCCAGTGGCGGAAATGCGAATCTTGTTCCAAATGTATGGACTCAATTATGGATGACGGTGAACGTAACATCTGTTGGCACGTTAAAGGTGGGAGGATATGTAACTCCTATTGCAACACTTGGCTCGGGCGACACGCTCGACTTTGACGGTATTATGCTTACCCAGGGATCTACCCCCTATAGCTACGCTGACCCTATTACTAACCCTACTTCTTGGGTTTGGAATGGTACCTCGAATAACTCAACTTCAACTGGTCCTGCCCTATAACTCCACCATCTCTCGCTCTTCTGGATCAAGCCAGGCAGCTTCGTTGGGGCGAGCTAGGTGTGTCAGGGAGGGTAGATCAATCAGGCGAAAAGTAACCGAGCCCCACTTCTGATTTGAAATAGACCGGACTCGCTTGGCTGCCTGGTTGAGGAGGGCTGTCGTTTCACAGATGATTATTACTGTCGGAAAGGCTTCGCCCGTCTCTTCCCACCCACCTTCATCTTGGTAGTCGAGATACTCAGCAATTTTGCGGCCATGAATGCCGATCGAGACACCACTATCGAAATACTCTACGAAGAAGCTACGCTCAGGCGTCGCTTCGCTAGATACACGGAAGAATGCATCTGGGAGAGGCTGAGGAAGGTACGTGTATGCTTCGAGATTGAGGTCTACTTTTGTCATAAAATCAAGCTGGTCACGATACACCCGCTCAAATGCGAGCGAAATGGTGAGTAAGCGAAGCGAGCGATCAATGAATCGGCGGGAGGCACGTGGCCGTGCATAGATTTGCTTCAGTTCTCGTTCGCTTGACTCCTCAAGGATTGTTCGGAGCAAGCGAATGGCAGCTGGTAATAAGTAGTATTCGGCTGGTCGATGCTGTAGTCGGTACGAGCTATCGAAATGGCGAGCCACATAGCCGCGCCGCATGAGTCCGGTGAGTCTTTCGTGGGCAGCCACCGAACTTGGCTGCTGTCGGTAAGCTGCTAAGCCTTGTGACGTAATAAACCGAAACCTATAAAGCAGCGTGAGAATGTCACGTTGGTAGGTCGTCAGACGTGGTTGCGCTTTTTTTCTTTTTTCTCCCATCTCCACCTCCTCTCTTATATAGTATATCGGTCGCTTTTCTCCCTCTATATTATATATAAAGAAGGAAGAGAGAGGGATATATAAAAGAGATAAAGAAGCGCTTATATACGTATTCGGGAATACGTATATGAGTAGAGACGGTGAAATGTGAAAAGATATGTTGTAGCGGAAGTAAAGAGCTAGTGGCTCTTACGGAATGGACGACGAGGTGTGTGTATGTCGAGGGTGTTCAATCTTTGGGCGATCTCCTGTTGAGAGAGGGACGGTGTCTCAGAAGCATGGTGATGGATCTGGCTTGGTTTTGGAATGGGTCGAAAGGTAATAATATCATTAGCCACAGATGTAATCCGGGGATCCTCGGCAAGGATCTCGAGCAATACAGTATCTTCGGCCTGAACAAGGAAGCGATCGTGTCGTTTAAGGAAGCGAGCAAAAGCCATATAGTTCACGCTGTGTCCCCTCCCCACATTCAGGGTGCGAATTGCGTGGTCAGCAAACGTACGGAGTTCCTCGTAATCAACCCATGGCTCCGACGTAGCTCGCTCGAGTACGGCAAAGTCAGACCCCTCAAGGTGAGTGACACGTGGATCACGTAGCAATGCCTGTTCGATATCACGGCGGACTTGGTTACTTAACTCAGTGGCGCCAAAACCAAAGAAGCGAATAGCCCGAATGGAGAACTGGGGACGACGACTCTGCTCGAGTACCATCTCGAGTGCGTAGGCAGTACGTGTTTGAATAAATTCAGCCGTCAGCTCATCTTGGCGAAACACGACCGGTTTTTCAACTCTCTCCATTAGGTGGGGCAAAGGTGGATCGCCTGGCGTGGCTGTAGGATCAACGAGTGGAGCATCACGGACTTTTTCGGCAAGGTATATCGCTTGATCAGCCAGCTCCAATACGGCGTGGCTAAAGCGTTCAGTATCGAGTGGACTGAGTCGTTCGTCGTCATTTTCTGGGAGCCGTCGCGTCGCATCGAGTTGCGCACTCACCTGAATGTCAAGTTCGTCGAGGAGTCTATGGAGCTGAGCCACGCGTCGCAAGGGTTCATTGAGCCCACTAGTTGGATGGATTTCGTTTGGTATCTCGCCGGTCATAGTCCTAGTATGCTATGTCAGATATAGCTATACAAGCATAACAGGCACGGCCACCTGTGGTACGGGAGTCCTATGCGTCAGCTTCACCTTCATCCTGATCATAATCTTCTAGTTCTTCTCGGCGATCGTCCCCTTCTTCACTTCCGTCATCTTCATCATATTTATCAAGTTCAGTCTTAAATTCTTTCGGAGAAATGCCCAAGTCTTGAGTCGGGTCATCCGTCTCCTCATCAATAATGGGATCAGTTTTACTTGATTTGGTATCAAAGTCGTCTTGATAGGTTTGAAGCTTCAAATCATCATCGTCATCATCTTGCAGTGGATTGTGTGGATCGGTGTGCATAGGTACCTCCTTTGTTAGGCTGCTATACTCCTTAGTATAGGGCTTGTACCAACGAAGCACTAGCGAATTGCTTACATTCTGGTCTTTACAAGAGACCAGGGATGTCTTCAGAGGAAAGTTGGCCGATAAATGAAAAAGCCCGCACTTGTGGCATCGCCGACATAACTGTCGTTGATTCACAAGTGCGGGCTACATTTTCAGGCGAAACATCGTCGTATGGCGGTCTCGCCTGCTCGACCAATAAAACTACTGGCCGAGTCGTGGGCAGGATCGGCAAGCGCAGGATTAACATTGCTGTCGATCATCCAGAAGTAAATACCTCCGAGAGATACCTGCTTCGCTGCCGCACAAGCTGCGTCGAACCAATTTGCCTGAATAGACTCATTGATTGCGGCGGAGCCCTGTCCCCAGTTCGAAGGGTTACGGTACATACCAGCTTGCGCTGGAATCCCTACTTCCTGGAGCGTCATGGTGTGGTTGCCCGGTTTGGTGGCACTGAGCCACTGTTGCCAGGCGGCCGTCACTTGAGCAAGCGTGGCGCTATCGTCCAGAACGAATCTGGGATATGCGTCGATCCCCGTTTCCGGGTAAGGGCCGTATCGCCGGAGTTGGTAATCGGTCCAATTGATCGAAAAGCTTACCACCCCTGCGAAGTACTGCTGGGCAAAGGTGTGCATTGCCGACCATCGAGCCTGATCCTGAACGAGCGAGTCAAGCTCGGTCCCCAATACGAACTCGGTGACCGACGCCGTGGCAGCTATCTGCAAATACGGCGCTAGAAACTGCTCATAACTGGTGAACCAGCCGTCGGGATCACGGGGGGCTATATTCCCTCGCCATCCGCCAGCGGTTGTCATCAGGTTCGCCTCATCGAGGATGGGACGAACAGTGATGCGCAGCTTATGGAGTCGGGCCTGCTCAAGCACGATTTGCAGTTCAGCCGGTAGCGGGGTTGCCGCACCGGCGTAAACCTTGGTTGGCTTGAGGGAATCGGTATAGATTGGAAAGTTAATTCCGACACTATTTGCACCGAGTCCCACGATGTAATCAAACACTCGACTTGCCTTTTGGGCAATGCCAAATGCCGAATCGTGATTAGTGTGCCAATAGACCTGGACGCCACTCTGCCACTCGCCCGGTTGCCAAGGGTTGACTACCGTTTGAATGAGAGGCTGGTTGGTGGAGGGGTGCGGGGTCGGGGTCACTTCATGCTGTCCGGTACTGGACGATGGAGCAACCGAACGGGGGTACTGGAACGAGCAGGCCGTTAAGCTACTCAGTACCAGTACCGTGAGAAAGATCATGAAGTGTTGCTTCATGTACTACTTCCTTATCTAGGTTGTAAAGGTGCGAAGAAGAACCTTATGAAGGTTCGGGCGGGGCGGCAGAGGTATGGGTATACCTACGCCGCCCCAGACAATGTGTCTTAGTCAACCAATAGCGCCGGGGCTTTTTCGTTGTACTGTTCGAGCCGCACCTGTTCATGGGCGAGGCTCTTAAGGTGCTCTTTGATGTGATTCGTCTTATGCCAAAAATGGCGTTTTGACGGGATGAGCAACTCAATGATCGCCACATACGCAACGGCACTCGTAAAGATGAGCCAGACGGGCGTCCAGAGCATGTACTTTACCGTGCCGTAACTCTCTCGGTGCAAGCATGCGACCACCTGCTGATAGAACAGCATGAGGTTACCTGCGAGTGCCAAGGCGACGGCGGTATAAAACAGTGGCAAGGGGAAGAGCTCCTCAATCACTGTGGTTCGGGTCAGGAAGTAGACGATCGTCATACTCCAAAACACCGGACTCAGTAACATAGTAAGCGGCGTCCCCAACATCAGCAGGATGTAGCCGAAGTAATTACGAAGCCCCATCGCCTTCATGTATCGGAACGGGTGCCGTGTATACACGATACCCGTATACGCATAGCCTTTGAGCCAGCGCATCCGTTGTTTGAAGGCAACGCCTGTCTTGCTCGGTGCTTCTTCGTACGTTACCGAATCAGCAAAAACGATTCGGTAGTGAGCCGCAAAAAAAGCACCGGCCAGATCGGCATCTTCGGTCACGTTGTAGAGATCCCAGGCGCCGATGTACATGCGTGTATCCTGGAACGGCATCCTCTCGGGAGAGAATGCCACCCGCTTGAGATAGGCCGTCACGAAGTGGTTACTGGTTCCTCCTAGCGGAGGGACCATTTCCAGCTGCGCAAGTCCAGACAACATCCACTCGAAGTGAACCACATACTCCACCCAGTAGAACCGAGAAATCCAACTAGACTTCTCGTTATTGAACGCGAGCCGCGCTTGCACGACGGCAACGTCCGGTCTTTCTGAGCGAAACTTTGCGACCACCTTGAGGAGCTGATTGGGCTCTGGTTTATCCTCGGCGTCATATACGACACACAGGTCACCCGTTGCCACAGCCAGACCAAAGTTGAGACCATTGGGCTTCGTGTGAGGCACTCCCTTTGTTTCGGGAGCAATAACCACCTGAACACCCAACTTCTCGTAGGCCGCAATAGTGGCGATGTCTTCCTCCTCACATAGTCCCAGGATCTGCACTTTATCTTTTGGATAGCGCAGATTTCGTATTGCCTGAATCAACGACGGGATCATTTCTGCCTCGTCGTAGGTTGGCAACAAGATGGTGTAGGTGGGAAGGGTTGGGTCATCAACTCGTGGGAGCTGGAGCGTTTCATGGCTGAAGTTCCGAGATGCAGATGCTACTCGTACCTTCAGGCCCACGAAAGCTAGCCAGAACCCCAGCACACAGGCAATGAGAATCTTCGCGGTTATGTCGGGTGCTATACACACGCCCACAATGATCCCCGCGATGACTACCATCCCCGCAATGAGCTGTGTGAGGGTGAGAAACGTTTTGGCAGATTCACGTTTGGGTATAGTGAACCACCGATGTCTTCCTTTCGTCATATTTATTGTCCTCGTTCGTAGATGTCGTACTGCTTGTTACGAAACACGGGCGCATATTCCTTAAGAACCTTGGCGTCGTGTAAAGCAGCATAGACAGGGTCGGTTGAATCGTTGTGACGCATGATAATCCACCTAACATTACTGCCGGGTGGATCAACGAGCGCTTTTGGCCAGATCTTAAAACTACCTTCGTATATGTTATTCCGAAGGGGTATTTCTGCCACGAAAAGCAGATCCTCGTTGTTAAAAAACGTTGCGAGGATTTTGCCGCCATTGTAATTGTGCGCCATAAACGTACCGGCCGCATCGGTCCCGAGTGATTTCTCGCTCTGAAGCCAAGCTTGAGGTTCGTTGATGATTTGCGCAGAGTGGGTTTGAAGCTGCACACCTGAAGCTACGAGCGCAAGGCTCACGGCTCCAATCATGCCAATCTGCCGGAGAACCGGCAGATGAATTGCATCAACGGTATAGCCGATAACAATTGCAACAAACAAACTCATGAGCAAACCGAACCGAACGTTATACATACCCCCATTTAGTTCGAGGACATGTAAAGGACGTTGGCCCGACTCAATGGCATAGACGAAGAATGGTATAAATACCAACAACGAGAGGACGGGCATGATATGCATCCTAAGGCGTTCTCGTATGATGAATACGGGGACGCTCAGGGCGGCTACACACACGATTGGAAAATTCTCACTATCGACAATTGCATACGCATAGGTCAACAACGAGGCTCCCCAATTCCCGACTGCGGTATCGCTTTCACCCACCCAAAGGGTGGACTTGGCATAGGGACCATTCTCCCAGTTTAAGAAGTTGTTGAAGATCAGCTGGTTCCACACCAGCCAACCTATAATGCCAACAACTGCAAAAAACAGAAATGCCAATAAGATACCTTCGGCTTTCTCCCACGAATAGTGCTTGCGCCAAAGCGCATACACGATCACGCAGATAAGCGTCACCAAAAGTACCCAGGCTTCGTATCGTGTCAGTGATCCGAGCAGACTGGCCGCACCGGCTATTAAGAGATAGCTCCAACGATCGGTTTGAATCCACCGCTGCACGTAGTAGACCATTGCCGCCATACAGGCGAACAACAGCAACTCCGTCATGGGTGTACTCTGCATGTAGAGCATATTGACGTTCGCCATAAAGACGCCGGCGCCAACAAGTCCAGGCAGTTTTCGACCGTTACCGATAAGGTGGAAGATGATCTTGTAGATGAACAGTGTCGTGACGACAAAACTCACCATTGAGATACTACTCCCGGCAATACCGCTGTAATACAGTGCGTCAATACCGATAGTCGGCAACATCAGCAAATGCGGCAGCGGTAGCCATACCCCACCGAGCTGGCCAAAGCCAGTCGTTGGGCTATCGATCACTCGTCTGGCAATCTCTAAATGCGAGATGGAATCGAAGTAGTTGAGGGTCATACCTTGTGAGTAGAACCACACAAATGCACCGATTGATACCAGACTGGCGACGAGCGCCAGGTAGAGCGTTGTTCTGTCGTGACCCTTGGAAGCAGGGTGACGCGCAGGGATATCCGACACGACGGGTGTCGTGTCGATGTTCTCTTGCAGCAGTACCATATGAACCTCCAAGGTTCCTAGTGTTGGGCGATGCGAATGAGCCGAAGACTGCGTCGAATCTCAAAGAGGTCCTTGAATGAACCAATGACGACCTTCAGATTGGCACCGGTCTGTTCACCGTATTGGCGCTCGAAATGAGACACCCCTACTTCAACAATCCGATGCTTGCGTTGGGTGGCAAGCGCCAATATCTCCGGAGAGATCGTGGCGTATTCACCCTGCAGCAGCGGCATGAGTTCCGCGAGGGCATCACGGCGAAATACCTTCATCCCGCAGTCGACATCCTTAGCTTTAAAGCCAAGGATGAAACTTGAGATGAGGTGCCAGCTGCGCCCCATGAGGCGTCGCTTGAAACTATCCGCTCGGACAATCCGATATCCAATGGCGATTTCTGATTCGGTCTGTTGGGCGGATTGAATGAGCTTGATGAAGTCGGCTGATTCAAATTGACCATCCGCATCAAGGAATCCAATCCATTGACTTCCTGTCTCCAGACCAGCCTCAAGGCCAGTTCGAAGTGTCGCACCATATCCTCGATTCTGTGGATGGTGAACCACCCGAATATGATCGAAGATTGTCGCCAATTGATCTGCGACCGTACCAGTTGCATCCATCGAGCCGTCATCCACGATAATGATCGCGTACGATTGCCCATATGGTTGCAACAGGGCGTCGAGTTGACTAACGATAATCGGCAGATTCTCTGCTTCGTTAAAAGCAGGCAAAAACACTGCCACACTTTCGGGCTGATAGGCCCCTGTTTGGGTCAAGGTGTCCTCCTGGACTTTGGGTCGAAATACAACGAAATGGTTAATGAGAAAACTAAAGCTCGTGCTTATAAGGGTTGCCCCTAATAGCGCCAGTACCTGTCCTAAGGGGTGAACCAGGACGGTAAATACGGCCGCATTGACGAGGGCTGCTAGGATAACTACGCCGTTATATTCGGCCCAGTTACGGATCTTCGCAGACCAAGATGGTGCGTGGTACGTATCCGCCCAAGTAAAACGTCTACTCAGGACCAGGTTTAGCTGTGCAGAAACCAAAAAACCGATACCATCGGCCACGAATGTGGCCATGAGGAACAATAGTCCGTGCACGATAAGCCACTGTACAAAAAAGCACACTGCACCTATCGCCACAAACCGATTGACACGATGTTTGAACACATACATGCCTATCGTTTTAAATGACAAATGACTCACATCCTTAATTGGTTGAAAAAACAGATTGTTAAGTAAACAATCAGGAGCACGGTTCGGCGCTTCTGATCTGTTAATTATATAATATAATTGACACATATACAATTAGAAATGTTGAAAGATACCGTGTGGTCGCTTCATCGTAGAAAGCTGTAGATTTAAAGGATAAATTACGTGCTATGCTTTTTGCATAAGCTCTACGAGGGCGCGTATACTCATAAGTACTATGAGACACATCCTACCGATGCTACTGTTCGCACCTGTCACTATCTCTGGTCCTACATTTCTCGTGTCATGGATACTGTCATGAAGCTGGCGGTTATCGCAGCCAATGGTCGTACCGGTGTCGCGTTTGTCCAGGCGGCTCTGGTAGCGGGCCATCAGGTGCGGGCGGGTGTTCACCATCACAACCCCTTTCCACCTTCACCCCTGCTTGAGGTCGTCGTGTGCGATGCTACCAAGCGCGAAGATATACGAAACCTGATCCAGGGCCAAGATGTAGTGATAAGTCTCATTGGTCATGTCAAAGGCTCGCCCACGTTTGTCCAGACTGACGCCATCACGACAATCATGAGTGTCATGAATGAGCTCGGCATGAGGCGACTCGTGAGTCTGACGGGAACGGGCGTTCGTTTTCCAGGTGACCATATTACGCTACTTGATCGTATCTTAAATGGAGGTATTAATTTGATTGATCCTGCTCGTATTCGGGATGGACGAGCTCACGTGAGGGCACTTCAAGCTAGCCATCTCGACTGGACGATTATTCGGGTATTAAAATTACAAAATACACCAGCTCGATCCTACCGACTTACCGAACATGGCCCTACCAAGCTCTATGTCGGACGAGCCGAGGTTGCCTTAGCCCTGCTTGATATTCTCGTCCATCAGACCTATATCGGTAAAGCGCCGATGCTGAGCCGGAAATGAAAGAGGGGCCCCCGAAGGGGCCCCGTTATCTATCTAACGATAGACCTTTGCCTGGACATGCCAGGTGCGAGAGGGAGTGAACGAATCACTCACCTTTCTTCAACATTCTCTACTCAGCGCTGGGTGCCTTACGGCGACGAACCAAGAAGAGACCCCCAACGAGCAGGAACGCAAGCCCGGCCAGGGCCACGTTCCCCTCGTCACTGCCCGTGAAGGCCAAGGCCTTGGGCGGGGTTGGTGACGTGGGCGGTGTCGACGTTGTCTTCGCACACCCCACGGTCAGCTGCGCCTGCACCGTGATAGGGTAACTCACGGTAGTCGACTTGTCGGCGAATACGTTGCCGGCCTTCGCTGTGTAGGTCACCGTGTGCACACCAGGGGTATCCGATAGCACATCCCAACTGGCGGTGTACGTGTCACCGTCAGTCACGGTCGGCAGCTTGCCGCCCGCAGTACAGGTCGGTGGCGTCGGCACGGGTGCAGGTGGTGTTACCACCACTGCTAGGCACGTCGCACCAATCAGCTCATCCTGCGTAGCGGGACGAACCAGGATGCTGTCAGCGACCGTCACGGGAGGCAACGCAACCACTACCCCATCGCGAAGGACGTACTCAGTCGTGGTGATCGTACTGACCACTGTCGTCTGGCCACTTGCGCAGTCCACTGTGGTGTGCTGGTCATGGGTGACGAGCGGTGGTGGCAGGTAGCACCCTCCTTGTGGATTGGTGCTCTGGGTCGGGAGCTTGTTCGCGTATGGATGTGTCACAGTAATCGTGCCACTTCCATTGTTGAACTCGCTTCCTTCCGGTGCCGTGAACGTCACGGAAGCCACACCATCACTATAGGTGGGCTCACCGTGTGTCACACCGTCAGAGACCGTGTAGCCACTGACCGTTGCATCGGCCGAGCAGCTGGGCTGTCCGACTGTGAAGTCGGCAGTGGCCAGCTTGGGCGTGGGCGGTGGCGGAGTGCCACATTCCACCGAACCGGTCCAGTGGTAGTTGGTGCCTGCCACTTGTGTCCAGATGACCGCGTAATGCGACCAGCCAGGCCAGTTCGGGTTGTCGGTGAAGACGAAAGCCTTTGTCCCCGACCATGTCCCGGTGTTGTTGTGGAAGTTGAGCGTGACCGTGGCGTTTGTGTCCAGATTCTTGATCTGGACGTTTGCGTCATTGGCTTGCCCTGCCGGAATGTTCCCCGGATACACCACCGTGAGTGCCGCACAGGTAGGCGCTGCGTACTGCCAGTCATAGTTGAAAGGTGGCACACAGTCGTTCACCGTGAACGTCTGGTTGTAGTCGTACTGGGTACCATCGGTCCCCTGTGTGCTGTCAACCGTTACGACGAGCTTGTGATTGACGGTCGGGTCCAGTGCTTGATTCAGGTGGTATTCACCCCCGAACGTTCCGCTCTGAACCGTGGTATCATCCAGGACGACGGTGGCCGTTGCCGGCGCATCGTAGGTGCTGAGATCTACCTTCGCCGTACTGCAGGTAAGCGAAGCTGTCGGCACGTGGGCACTCGCCGTGAGCGCTCCCGCACCTCCAACTATCATCCCCGCTGCAATCAGGGAGCTTACGGCCGTAACCGTTGCCCCCTTCTTGAGTCGCGCGGTGAATCGTCTCCGTGCCTGCTGGCCCGGAGATAGGTGTCGACCTATTGATGTCAAAGACATCACCCTCTTTCTCGCTTGTGCTTGAATAGGAATGTCAATGAACGTTAGTGGAGCCAGAGCTCCTAAGCTCCATAGCGTCCAGTTAACGTCCTTATTATACCATGGATGTAAAGGGTTGTACAGGCGAGGGCCTAACCACGTAGCCGAGATTTCTCTTGACAGTGCCTGCTGCGTCAGGTGTATACTAGAAGCAGTCATGTAGGTACTGGTGGGAATACCTTTTCACTTACAGACTTATGCGAGAAGTCACACACTTCACAATGCGTCGATATGCACACTGGTAGTCGTTTACTCCTAAGCGCCCCCATCGTACGCCCACATTCATAAAGTCATTTGGTAAACAGAAGGCGTCGGACGGCTCGTCTTTCCTCTCCACATTACTTACTCCAAAAATCCGTTCGCTGACCCATTCATTCGTTGTCAGCTTATTTTTAGTTAATCTAATCTCTTGGAGTACACGTGTATGAATCGCATAGAAGTAAATGAACAAGTACAAGTCACCGTTATGGGTTTTAAGAAGAATCTGGCTGCCTACCCACGCCGCATGGAATATCACGGCAGCAGCTACGATTTCATTGACGCCGGCATTCGTTGCCTGGTGCGCTATGGTGGTCGAATTGCAGAGATTATCACCGTGACAGACGGCTCAGCTAACTTTTGCCTGCGGAGTGATAACCGCGGTGGCAACTGGACACTTGTAAGTATCTCGGCATAAGAAGGTTTCTGATACTTCTAAAGAGCTCCCATAGGTGGGAGTTTTTTAGTTGATCAAACTATTCCTCCTATCCCGCTCATGCTATACTGACCCTAGTAGCATATCTATTTTAAGAGAACTGAACTTATGACCCATAACAAACGATATATATCCCGGTTACGTCACCCTCGTAAGTCTTCTGGTTTCACTATCGTCGAACTCTTGGTTGTTATTGTTGTCATTGCCATCCTGGCGGCTATTACTATTGTGGCGTATCGAGACATCTCTCAACAGGCTATCGCGTCTTCGCTTAGCTCGGACCTAGACAATGCATCTAAGCAACTCAAACTTTACCAGGTTGATAATGGTTCTTATCCAACGGCACTTGACTGTTCCTCGAGCCCCGCTATAAGTACGATCTGCCTTAAAGTGAGCAACGGCACTACCTATACGACCTACCAATCCAGTAGCGCTAGTAGTCAAGTTTTTTGCTTAACGGCGACAAAGAATGGGATAAGCTATCGTACGACAAATGATAGTGTGCCAATAGCAGGAACGTGTTCGGGTATTCTTCCTTCGGGCATGGTTTGTCCGGTTGGTTTTATAGTGGCACCTGGAAATACTACCTTTGGTACAAGTGATTTTTGCATTATGAAATATGAAGCGAAAAATAACGGCAGTATTGCAGTTTCTCGGCCGGATGGTACTCCATGGACACTCTCTCAAACTGCAGCTATTTCAACAGCCCTGGCGGCTTGTAGTGGTTGCCATCTTGTCACCGAAGCTGAATGGATGACCCTTGTTGCAAATGTCCTGTCGGTTCCGAGTAATTGGTCAGGCGGAGTAGTAGGTTCTGGGTATGTATATCAGGGGCATATTAATAGTAATCCCGCTAGTGCTCTTGCGGCCTCAAGTAATGATGGAGATGGGCTGAATGGTATATCCGGGGGTACGGGTACGGCTGGAACAAACAGCCGTCGGACACTTACTCTAACAAATGGTGAAGTAATTTGGGATCTTGTGGGCAATGTCTGGGAGTGGACTAATTGTACAATTGCCGGCGGGGCGCAGCCCGGATTATCAGGAGAAACCGCTCCTGCGTACAAGGAATATAATAACCCTTCACTTCTTTGGAATGGCTTTCCTCCCTTGAGTCGTCCGAGCGCTATCTCGCCAACCGTGGGAAGTTATTCATCCGCTCAAGCTGTTGGAAGACTCTATAGTAATTATGGTGAGCCAACCGTCCATGCATTTCTCCGTGGCGGTGGCTGGAGCAGTCGAACTGACGCGGGTGTTCTGACGCTTCGTCTCGATTATACACCGTCGGGTGGGGGCGGTGACGTTGGCTTTCGAGTCTCGCGCTGACGGAGTAATAACACTAATGAGTACAAATAAATATCCCTGCGCCTATAATAGCGCGGGGATATTTGTGATATCCGTAAAACCCCTAGCTTACTTTCCGTGAATGTCATGTCCACCAAACTTATTACGCATGGCAGCAAGTAATTGTGTGGCAAAATTCACTGTACCATTCTGAGAAGCAACGCGTACATCAAGTGCCGTTTGGATGGCTGGAAGTTCAATGCCCAGTGTTTTGGCTGTCTCCAGTGTCCAGCGAGCTTCACCTGATTCGGCTACAACCCCTTCAATTCCTTCAAGTAGCGGATTATCTCGCAGGGCTTGGCGCGTTAGGTCATTGAGCCATGAGGTGACGACACTGCTTTGTTGCCAGACATCACCAGCGGCGGCTAGGTCAAGGTCGTGATATGGCCCTTCTTTGAGCATCCGATAGCCTTCGGCCAGACTCTCCATCATGCCGTACTCAATGGCATTATGGACCATCTTCACATAGTGGCCACTGCCACTAGTCGAGAAGTACTGGTGGCCTCCTCGGGGGAGGGCGAGGCTGTCGAGTGCCGAGCTAATTGTCTCATAGGCGGCCTTCTCACCCCCTACCATCATCGAGAAGCCATTTTGATAGCCCCAGACACCGCCACTCGTACCAATATCAAGCAAGGTACTCCCTTGGCTTGTGACCCACTCTGCTCGCGTCGGATCACCACGGTAGTCGCTATTTCCTCCATCGATAATAATGCTACCCATCGGTAGAAGCTGTAGCCAGTCGGTGAGCTCTTGGTCAATAATGCTGGCCGGGAGCATGATCCATAGTACGACTGGTTTTCCTTTGAACGCAGCCACAACAGCTGACTTATCATAGGCAGCCTGTGCTCCAAACTGGACGGCTTCTTCAATCGGACCATGGCTACGATTATGGGCAATGACCTGATGGTTATCCTCGGCAAGTTTGCGAGCGATTTGACTTCCCATACGTCCTAGTCCTGATATGGCAATTTTCATTATTGTGCACCCTCCTTATGATTACTAAATACCATGTTCTGTTTTACTCGGGTAAAGATTGCCGCGGGCATCTCCTCAAGCGGAATCGCATCATCTTGTAAGAGCCGATAGATAACCTCTGCCTTATCGGCTCCCAGGGCTTGCACCACTACTTCATCGAGCAGCTGAATGACAGGGAACGTAATCGTGAGTCGTTCATAGTCCTCGCCTGTATAGGCGCTCACCCAGGCTTGCTCGCTCACCGCCGGGCTATGGGGCTTAATGCCAGCTGTGTGTCCGTCTGAACCAATACCAAACAGACCTAGCGAGAAGTCGGCTCGGTTCAGTCGATCATGTAGCCAATCACTGAAGGCTTTCGCAGTTGCCTGGCGCGTGAGTCCCTGAAGCGGTCGGTACGTATCGGCGGTTTCAAGTGTTAACCCGGCCGCAAGTAAGTGGCGCCAGTTCTCGTTTGGATGTCCAACGGGGCCAAAGCGTTCATCCACCAGACTCACGGATAATCGTGATAAATCACGGCGCGCGAGGAGCTGACTAACCCGAACGGCCGTCTCAATGGCGGAGCCACCCGAGAGGAGCCAGACGACCCGCTCGCTCGCTTTGAGATGCTCGTCAAGTTTTGAGAAGAGATAGTCAACCACCGGATTTGTATCGGTCGTGAATGAATACTCAAGCATGGACGTGTCTCTTTCTCGGGCACTGCCCGACATATCTACTGTCTATCATAGGTCATCGATCGCGGTGCGTCTAGCGTAGACTTCGCGGCGCCGGAGCCACCGCCCGAGCCACTTATGAAGCTCTACGACAACAATTGGTACGAGGAATGAAATGGCGCCCGTAATGACTAAATCACCAATCATAACTGGGCTGATATGTAAGACCGACTGGAGAGGACCGAAGATTGCGAGCAGCTGCAGCACGATCGCTATGAAGAGCCCGCCATAGAAGACCCCATTCCAGCTTTTGAGCCGACCGAGTAGCGACTGATAGTCGCTGCGAGCATTAAAGGCGTTGGCCCATTGCATCACGACAAGGGCACAAAAGACGATTGTGCGAGCGTAGTCCTCGCCGTAGCTATGCACGTAGACAATATATAAAATCAACGCCGTGAGCGCGATCGTGAGCGCGACTAAGATAATTCGACTGACCATAAAGCGATTGAGAATAGGGGCATCTGGTGACTTGGGTGACTGCTTCATGATATCTTTTTCACCAGGCTCGAGACCAAGCGGAATGACGAGTAAGGTATCAGTCACAAGGTTGACCCACAGAATCTGAACCGGCAGCAGCGGGATAGCGAGGCCGATAATGAGCGCTCCCACAGCCGTGAGGGCTTCTCCGGCGTTGGTCGAAAGCAAATAAAACAGCATGCGTCGGATATTCGCCAGGACGACCCGACCTTCGCGCATGGCACTGACAATACTTTTGAAATTGTTATCAAGCAGGATAATATCGCCGGCATCCTTTGCAATTTCGGAGCCACTCCCCATCGCGACGCCTACATGGGCATTGGTCAGGGCCGGTACGTCATTGACGCCGTCACCAGTCATGGCAGTGATGTTCTTGACCTTGAGCAGGGACAGGATGCGGTACTTATTCTCTGGAACGACTCGCGAGAAGACACGGACGCGATCAATAACCTCACTCATATCCTCATCGCTCATCGTCTGCATGCGTCGACTATCAAACACCTGATCACGGCTCGTGACCATGCCTAATTGTTGGCCAATATGAAAGGCGGTTTCGAAGTGATCCCCGGTAATCATCCGGACAGTGACGCCAGCTGCTCGGGCAGTCGCAATGGCTGCGCGAGCTTCTGGTCGCAGAATATCGGCAACGGCTACGTAGCCAACAAACTCGAGTCGACGAGTGGGAAGGTGCGAAATGTGCGTAATGGGGTGAGCTAGTGTGGTTTGCGCTAGAGCGATCACGCGGTAGCCTTTTGAGGTCAATGCATGAAGTTTGAGGTAGGCCTGTTCCCGTTCGTTCTCCGCGAGATCCGCTCGCTCAAGGATCGATTCGGGTGATCCTTTGAGGTATAGCTGAAAACCGGTGCTCCGTGCCAGAACGGTCCCACTCATGGCAACGCTGAGGTCAAATGCCAAATTTGCCTCATAGGTACGGGGCAAATCAACATCCTTGGTTTGGAGGTACTCAATCAGTGCCGTATCCAGTGGATCGTGAGCTTTTTCATGAGGTCGACGGTTAATACTTCGTGCCATAGTCGGCAATAGCTCGTGGCTCGCATAGGTGGGGTGCCAGGTTTCTTGGACGGTCAACTTATTCTTGGTGAGGGTACCCGTTTTATCGGTTGCAATTGTCGTTAGTACCCCGACCGTTTCAATTGCCCGAATGTCTCGCACGAGAGCCTTACGAAGCGCCATTCGCCGCATGCCGAGGACGAGGATAACTGAAATAGCGACCGGCAAACTCTCAGGCACGGCTGAGACGGAGATAGCCATGACGAACCGGAGTGCCTCCGTAAATTCAGTCCCTCGATATAGTGCCAAGCCAAACGCCACGACGGCGAGCCCTGCTACTACGGCAATAATCTGACTTAAGAGCTTATCGATTTTAGCCTGCACGGGACTCACTGAGGGACCTTCGCCCGACAGCGCCGCGAGTTGGCCAAACTCAGTGTTATTGCCAGTCGTGAGCACGACGGCTGTCGCCTCACCGGCAATCATAAAAGAACCTTGAAAGAGAATATTCGATTGCTCGTAAATTTCTTTTTCACCGCGTAAGGCCTCGATCGATTTGGTGATCGGCAGTGATTCGCCCGTCAGTGATGACTCATCGACACGTACGGCTTCCCCTTCAATGAGTCGGGCATCAGCGGGAACCTTATCCCCTTCACTGAGTCGTATAATGTCACCAGGTACAATAAAGCGACTTTCAAGTACAACCGATGCCCCGTCTCGTAAGACCACAACCTTTTGAATACTATGCTTTTGGAGGGCCTTCAGGATCCGAGCTGTCGATAGCTGTTGAATGTAATAGATTAACGCACTGATCATGATGATGACAAAGATAATAATGCCATCAACGATATCCTGATGAATAAGGCTAATGATTGCCGCGACACAGAGTACCAGCATAAAGACACTGGCAAATGGCTCGATAACTTTACGCCACAGTGGCTCGCCTCGAACCCGAATCATGTTGAGGCCATGGGAACGCAGACGTTCGGCTGCATCGCTATTAGACAGCCCCTCACTACTCGTCTCAAGACTTGCGAGGGTTCCATGAATCGAGCTGTTGTAGTAAAGCATTAGCTCTATTGTATCAAAAAGTCACCGATGATGATCGGTGACTTCAAGGAGTGCGTAAGGTATAGAGTCAGGCGATACGAACTAGCTGGAAGGTCTGCGAACGCATCCCGTTGGACCACTCCACGATGTCCTGGACGGTCTTACCAAGCAAGTTACTGCCAAGTGGGCTCAGGATTGAGATGCGGCCATCGCTGGGGTTGGCCTCGAAGCTATCGACTATCGTATAGCGGACTAATCGACCTTGTTGATCAATGAGATCGACGACCGAGCCGATAGCCACTTGCAAGCGCGTGCGTCGGCTTGGGATAAGTTTGGCTCGTGATAAGGTCTGTCGTTTATCAAGCAACTCTGATTCGATGACTTCAAGCTGAGACAACTTCTCAATACGGGATAGTCGTTCATCTCGTCCACTCGTTTTATCAAGTTCTCGCAGCGCTTGGATGGCTGCCTGTTGGTCGTGCTCTAAACGAGCGATTGATTTACGTAATTCTTTCATACCCTTTTTACTGAGTAAGATTGGTGTGTCTTTACTGGTGGTGTTCATAATGAATCCTCCTTTTGGACGTCGCTATGTTATTTTTTCGGTAGCCTATGTGGTGAGGAAAGCTACTGACCTTATTATATAATGCTTTTGCTTAGGCTTGTCTTAAACGCCGCCATTATTTGTTGTAATTTTTCCGTCCCGTAGCGTAAAGGTCCGGTCAGTCTTGCCGGCGATATCCATATCGTGGGTCACGGCGAGGATGGTTGTACTTTCACTCCGAGAGAGGTTGTGCAGGAGATCAAAAATTTTCTTACCGGTCTCACTATCAAGGTTACCGGTTGGCTCATCGGCGAGGATAATACTTGGCCGGTTAGCGAGCGCGCGAGCGATTGAAACCCGCTGTTGCTGTCCCCCGCTGAGCTTGCTGGGCTTGCGTAACTGTTGGTCGGCGTCAATCCCGACTTCATCAAGTAAATGCGCTGCCCGTGGTCGACGTTGCCGAGCCGGCAGGCCGCCAAACTCCAAGGCAAGCATGACGTTCTCCAGCGCGGTGAGGTTCGGAATCAAGTTGTAGTGTTGAAAGACGAAACCAATCTTCTTAGAACGATAGATGGTTTGTTTATGAGCCGATAAATGAGCAATATCTGTCTCGTCGACGACAATGCTACCACTTGTCGGCGTATCAAGTGCCCCGAGCATGCTCAGAAGCGTGCTTTTGCCACTGCCGGATTTGCCGATGATGCTCGCGAACTCGCCACTTTGAATAGTAAAGCTGACATCATCGAGTGCGTGGACGGTACCGCCTGGGGCGGCGTACGATTTGGTGAGGTGAGTAACTGTTAACATATAGATCTCCTATTCAGTCCTTAATACTTCGGCGGGGCGGATTCGAGCAATAAACCAGGCGGGCACAGCACTGCCAATAATCGCAATCAAGAGTGTCAGCCCACTGGCAATGAGGAATACTTGAGGGGTGAGGCTGGCGGTCACTTGAGTGACGTTGGTATTGAGTTGACTAAAGCCGCCTCGTACCGCACCCCCAAAGCCACCCGTTGCGCGGCCTTGACTAGGCGTCGCAACAGCTGTCACTGCTCCGGATGCCGTTGGTGTGCTTGACGAACTTGACGCATTTTTCACTAATGAGCTTGTCATAGGGCCGCTGACAGCCACACCAAGGGCGAGCCCCACAATGGCCCCGATGATGGTTAGTGTCAGAGCTTCGGTCATGAATTGGACAATGACCTTACCGTTTGTGCCACCAATGGCCTTAATGACGCCGATTTCTCGACGGCGTTCCCGGACGATCATCACCATGGCCAGGAGCACAATGATGGCGCCGGCGATGGCTGCACCAATTACGCCGGCGAGGGCAAGTGATGAGATGCTCTGGAGCGAACTGACACTTGTTGCGGCTTGCTCGGACTCACTGGTGATATCCGCAGCACTTCCTAAGGTATTCTTGAGGCTTGTCACTACTGCGCTGACGTTATCACTACTGTCAATGGTTGCCGTGACGCTTGTGACTGCACCCGCTTGACTTGTAAGGTTTTGGACGGTCGCAAGGGGCATAATCAGACCACTATCTTGGAAAGTGTTCCCGGTACTATAGATGCCTCTAACTGTCATTGTCTTACCGTAGGCCGTAAATGTACTCCCAACGGTTAAATTGTTCTTCGTGGCTAAGGCGCTGCCGACGAGCGCTACGAGGTCGCTGCTTTTCCCGTCAATTGTAGTGCCACTCGTGAGAGTAAGACTACTCCCATTGGTCGATACCGAGTTAGGATCAGTCGTACCCGTCACAGTCGTGCGTGACTGTGGTGTAAGACGAGGAGTTCCGTCGGACGTATCGCTAGTCGTCGGTTCGGTGGCGGTTGTGTCAGATGAACTTGAAGCGCTCCCTGTGCTGCTGGCATCAAAACGTTGTTGCCGTTTACCGAAACTACCGAGTTCGATTGAAGACGTAAGGTTGGTATCACTGGTACCGAGCTGATCAACAAGCGTTGACGTTACACGTGCTACGTGAGCGGTTGAAGCGACGCTACTGACCTGCGCTGCTGTGAGAGGGGTACCGCCGCCGGCAAAACCACTTACACCGGCGGGCGTAATTGTTACCGTGGTGGCAGTTGATGCTTTGACGTCAGCGATCTTTGTCTCGACGCTCGAACGAGCCACGAGCATACTTAAAATAAGGCCAATACTAATGGCTAACATTATCACAATGGCGCCTGAACGGATCGGACTACGCAGAGCGTTCTTCACGCCCCGGGATATTACATTCATGCTATCTCCTTTATTAGGTACTGATAGCTGCAGTATACGAACTCTTGCTGATAGTTAGCTGGTGACTAGCGGCTCAGGGGTAAAAGAACCGTAAAACTAGTACGATGGCCGATTTCACTGGTGACCGAGAGTTCCCCGTTATGGAGTTCAACAATCTTCTTTGCAAGGGCGAGGCCAAGGCCATATCCTTTTTGCTCGCCGCTTGTTCGTGATGAGTCAGCTCGATAAAAGCGATCAAAAATATAGGGTAGTTTCTCGGGGGCAATCCCCGGCCCTGTATTGGTAATTTCGAAACGTGCATAGGGAGTTTGTTTCGTCAGAACAATTGATACCAGCGAGTCAGCTGGGCTATATTTCAGAGCATTATCAAGCAAGATACAAACTAGCTCACGCAGGGCTGGTTGATTTGCCATCACCGCCAGCCGCGTAGGCGCTTTGAGCTGGATCCGATCAGCGGGCAGACTAAAACGTGCCATCGCTTCTCGCGTGGTTTCGACGATATCGGTTGGCTGAAGCTCCAAGTTATCATGGTCAAGTCGCGATAAACTCAGGAGCATCTCGGAGAGTTGAGATAGCTTCTCGACTTCCTCGAGGTTGCTGGTTAGGATGTCGCGCAGCTCATCGACAGAACTATTTGGATCGCGCAGGGCTACCTCTAATTCAGTCTTCATAACAGCCAGCGGTGTCCGAAGTTCGTGACTGGCGTCGCTCGTAAAGCGTGATTGAGCCTCGTGGGCTTGTTCGATTGGTCGCAGTGTCCGACGTGCCAGAAAGTAGCTACCGAGTCCACCGAGGATTAAAATACACACATTGGCATAGATAAGTTCAAGTCCAATCGTCGTTGAAGCATCCCGGGTTTCTATAGTTCGTGCTGTATTTGTCGGTGGAGGACCACCGATAAAGCCCGGAGTGCGTTGTAGACTTGTTTCAAGATGTTCCAAGCGAGTGCCCACTTCATGGGCGGTAATGTTAAAAATGACCACACTAAAAACGATGCTGATAAGCATCAGAATGAGTAGATACCAGCCAGTTAATTTGAGTGTGGCTGAATGAAACATAGTGCTACGAAGCCCCAAAAGGACTACTGTGCCTCAAGTTTATAGCCAAAGCCACGAATCGTGTGAATGAGTGGCGTTGGGAAAGGGGTGTCAATCTTAGTGCGAAGATATTTAATGTAAACCTCGACTGTATTTGGCAAGATGTCGGCATCGTAATCCCAGACATGAGCAATAATCGTCTCTTTACTTAAAGGGCGGCCTGGATTACGGAGTAAGTATTCAAGTAAGCCAAATTCCTTACTGGTTAAATGAAGCTCGGTACCCGCTCGCGTGACCTGAAAGGTGACCGGATCAAGTGTCAAATCACCAATTCGAAGGATAGTTGAGAGTTGTTCAGCTGGGCGACGCAAGAGGGCCCGTACGCGGGCGAGCAACTCTTCAAGTGCGAAGGGCTTGACGAGGTAATCATCGGCTCCCGCATCAAGTCCCGTGGTGCGGTCGGTAATGGCGTTCATCGCGGTTAGTAAAATAACAGGTATATGAATTTTTGCCTCACGCATTGCTTTCACGATGGCAAGTCCATCGTATGCTCCCGGGATCATACGATCAATAATCGCCAGATCATAGGGCTCCGTGGTAGCCATCGCATAGCCATCGTCACCATCATAGGAGACGTCAACAGCATAGCTTTCTTGTTCAAGCGCTTTTTTCAGTGCTCGGGCAATTTTGTGTTCATCTTCGATAACTAATATTCTCATAGGATATACTCTATGCCTTGTAGCTTAAGAAATACTTAGCAAATGGTTGAGCCGTACTTCTCGCTCCAGGTTTGCATCTGTTGCAGTACAGGTACGAGGTCATAGCCCTTTTGGCTGAGACGATACTCGCAACGACTAGTGGAAGTTTGTACCTTCTCGACGATACCCTCGGCTTCGAGACTATCGAGTCGGGCCGATAAGGTACGTGGGTTAATACCCTCGGCGAGATCTTGAAGATGACAAAAGCGAAGCGTCCCCTCGTTAATAAAATGACGAAGTAATTGAGGAGTCCATTTATCACCTAAGATTTCACTGGCTGCTTTGACGGCGCCAATACCGACGAGTGTGTCTGTCATAACATACTTTACTATACATTTTACATATGAAATTGTCAAAAGAGGTCCATGGCGCCCGCATACGACATGTATTAAGAATAATGAGGAAAGTGGTACTGAATCATGCGGGTGAACAGTTAAGTGATTTAATAAAATCAAAAGCCCTTGCGGTAGGAACATCCTGCTCCGTGCATGGGCTTATGTGTACATAATATCAAAGAGAGTGCCTATGTCAATAACGTGGCGCTTACGATTGACGAATAAGAGTTTCTTGATATTTTTCGTCAGCTTGAATTGTGTAATAAGTGCTCTACAAATAGATTTATCAGGTAGCCTGCCCATCCTCTGCGAATCAAAGACAATATTTGTAGATTGATGGTACGCTTTCTTTAGGTTACGCTCAACGGCCAGGAGCTTACTGGACGTAGGTGATTTAATCTCCCACCTCTCGTCATTGATTAGGATATCGGGCGATTTAACGTATTCGATATTCTCGTTTACTTTGAATTCAACCGTATACCCAGCTTGAGCTAAAGCTTTCGCAGTTAAAAGTTCGTGTGGCCAAACATCAGCATTTGGTAGAATAATGATCCGTCCAGAACTTTTCCTCTGTGTCACCTGCTCCACCTTTCTTTTATTCAACCACAAGCTCTTGATCTATATAATTAGTACGGAATTACTTATAGTATTAAATATAACTCTGATGGGCTTACTGTTTCTAGGCGTATAGGATTTCGGCTACCATAACATACTATTGACATTATATGTATTTAATGCTAATATAATAACACTTCGTCATACACGAAGTACCTTAATAAGTTCTCTGTTGAACAATTTCTCTTCTCCTTTTTATGGGTGGATAGGGAGGGCGCGATTTTCGTGTTCGCCTACCCACTCATAAACTAATTAGGGGAAGAAATGATTTCTGGTTCGACTATTTGTAAGATCACCGCACAGGATCTGCTTGATCCGTCACGCCACACGCTGGTGTGGTACGGAACGATCGATGATCTCGGCGAGATCTACCCGGCCCGAGAGGCGTTCATCCCCTATTTGGGGAACGAATACAGTTTTGAGCGGGAAACCGACACGGGGTGGGTTACCACCCCCGATCTTCGCTCAGAACTTGTCCTCGTGTAGGAGCGAGAACCAACAGAGAGCTTCCAGGAGGAAGAGAGAAAACTTGAGTGCATTTTTGCTCTCGTTTAACCTCTTTCCTCCTGATAGTTCCCAAGTATATATCCTTTGTTTGGATGGTATATTTAGGAATTATCAGACTCCGGAGAAATGCGGCTGAATCAATTCACCCCCTGAAAGGGGTACACGGTTTTCAAACTAGTGTATAATACGGCGTATGAAAGTACGTATTGATATAGACACCCGGACATTTGTACGATTTTGGCTTGTGGTAATCGGTTTTGGCCTCGCTGCTCTTGCTATTTATAGCGCCCGCACAGCTTTAATTATCTTAGGTATTTCTCTCTTTTTGGCCCTTGCTCTCAATATTCCGGTGTCCAAGTTATCCCGTCGGCTCCCTGGGAAAAGCCGGGTGGGGGCAACCGCCATCGCCTACCTTGCCGTCGTGGTCTTACTGGGGGCAATTGTCTTTTTGGTTATTCCACCAATTGTGCAGCAGACAGCGAAATTTGCTCAAACTATCCCAAGTTTAGTGGATACGGGTACGACACAATGGCATGGCCTGCGGAGCTTTATTGATCAGTATGGACTGCAACCACAAGTTGATAGCGCCCTTGCATCCATTAAAGACAATGCTTCAACCTGGGCTGGTAACGTCGGTCAAAATGTGTTGGTGGGGATTGGCTCGGTCTTTGCGTTCTTTACGGGTGGTATCCTGGTCCTGGTTCTTACCTTCTTAATGCTTATCGAAGGACCAGAGTGGACCCGTCGCTTCTGGGCAATCTATAGCAATGACAAGCGGATGATGAAGCATAAACAAGTTGCTGGACGAATGTATGGCGTCTTTACGGGCTACGTCACGGGTCAATTGACCGTTTCGGCCATTGGGGCAACCGCTGCAGGGCTTGCAGTCTTTATTATTAGTTTCATCTTTCCCAATGTCCCTGCCAGTCTTGCTATGCCGACGGCAGCCATTACCTTTGTATTATCGCTCATCCCTATGTTTGGAGCCACAATTGGCGGCATTATCATTACGCTGCTACTGGCCTTTAATAACGTCCCGGCCGCGATTATCTATGCCATCTACTTTGTGGTTTACCAGCAGGTAGAGAACAACTTTATATCCCCTCGTATTCAATCAAAACGACTCGATCTAACAGCCTTAGCAGTGCTTGGCTCCGTAACGATTGGCCTGTATGTCTTTGGTATTGCCGGTGGTATTATCGCTATTCCAACCGCCGGTGTCGTTCGTATCTTAATCGAAGAATATATCTTAACGCGTAAAGAACGTCATACCGCTGAAGCGCTTGAAGCTAAGAAACCAACCAAACGAATTACAGCAACCACCAAGACAACAGACTAGTCTGTATACTGCCACACGCTGCCACCAGGTACGTCGCGCAGTGCAATTTGGTAATCCCGAAGCAATGCATCCCGGAGCGCATCTGAACGCTGCCAGTCTTTCGTATCGCGAGCTTGGCGACGAGCAATAATGAGGCGCTTGGCATCATCAGGAATGTCTGGCGTTGAAGCGATTAATTCAAGTCCCAGTGTCTCGTCAATTGTTTCAAGCAGTTCCACAAAGGCGTGTTGGTGAATATCATCCAGTCGAACTTGGGTGAGGCGCGAGAAAGCTTCGTCGATAATAGTGAGCGCAGCTGGTGTATCAAGGTCATTGCCGAGCGCCTCTATAACTGCTTGTGACGTTGCATAGAGTGACACGCTCCGCTCATCAGTACTCTTCTCATCATCATCTTGCAGCGTATCGTGTGTCTGGTGACGGAGGGCGGCGATGTTACGCCAGTTGTGCAGCCGGTGTTGAGCCGCAGTGAGGTTCTCGAACGTAAAGTTACCCTCGCTTCGATAATGCATTTGCAGCACAAACATACGGTACTCAAGTGGCTGAAAGCCCTTTGTCTCAAGATCAGTCAGCGTATAGCCATTAGCAAGTGACTTACTAATCTTGGTGCCGTTGACCTTTAGATGGTTGTTGTGGAGCCAGTAATGGCTGAAGAGCTTGCCGGTTGCAGCTTCGGATTGTGCAATCTCGTTGGTGTGGTGGACCGGAATATGATCAATGCCACCCGTATGAATATCGAGTGTGTCGCCGAGTAAGCTCATTGCCATGGCCGAACATTCAAGGTGCCAGCCGGGAAAGCCCATTACAGAAGTGGTGTCGGCGGGTGAGTCTAATAGATCAGCAGGCGTCTCCCATTGCATATCGCGCCTCTCGCCTTCTGGGGTAAATTTCCAGATCGCAAAATCACTAGAATGACGTTTCTCGGGGTTGAATTCAACGCGGGCGCCTGCTTTTTGAGCCGCAAGATCAAGATGGGCAAAATCTGCATAGGTAGGAAACGCGGCCGTATCAAAATAAATGCCATCGTCAATTTGATAGGTAAAGCCTTTGGCCTTTAGCACCCGGACGAGCTCGAGTTGTTGGGGGATAAATTCGGTTGCTCGTGTCAAATGCGTGGGGGCGAGTAGATTAAGCTGGTGCATGCCTTGTAAGAAATCATCGGTATAAAACTGAGCCACTTCCCAGGCGGTCTTGCCTTCACGACGTGCGCCCTTTTCAAGCTTATCTTCGCCGTCATCCCCGTCACTGACTAGGTGTCCGACGTCGGTGATATTCATCACCCGATCTACCTGGTAGTCATGGGCCCGTAATGTCCGAACAAGAATATCCCAATACACGTAGGCTGCCCAGTTACCGACATGCAAGTAATTATAGACGGTGGGCCCACACGTATAGAGCTTAACGAGATTGGGCTGTTCGGAGACGAATGGGTCAATTGTTCCGGTCAATGTGTTATGAAATTGGAGTGTCACTGGTCACCTCTTTTAAGGCCTTATCGGTTGCCGTTATCAGTTCTGGCACTATTGTATCAATTGATTCATGAACTCGAAAGCCTGCAGCGTACGCGTGGCCACCACCGCCAAAGAAGCCGGCCACCATAGCTGAAATAGGCGCATTACTGCGAAGCTTACCGGTCAGTTTGCCGTCGGGATAGGTTTTAATTGCCACGCCAAGCTCGACGCCCTCGACCAGACGCATTTCATCAAGTACCAGTACACTAGGGTTATAGCGGTCGCTATATTGTTGGATTTCTTCCCACGGGATGCGAATAAGAGCCAGTTTGCCATCAAGGAAATATTCAATCCGCTCGATGAGCTCGCCTTTATATTTGAGGATTTCAGCTGACTTCTTCATGTACTCTCGACGACGACTTTCAATGACCGCATTCGATGCTCCGAGTTCGGCTAATTTACCAGCCGTAAAAAACGTCTGGGCGGTGACGTTTTGGGTTGTTAAGCCAAGGCTATCGCTCATGAGGGCAATGAGCAAGTTCTCAGCAGCTTGCGGACTGATCGTCCAACCAAATTCAGCTACCATTTTGTAGATAACCTCACTGGTTGAAACGGCTTCCTCCACGACCAAGGTAGAGTCAAAGCTCAGCGTCGACTCGGTCGCAATGTGGTGATCAATTACGAGGACTGGGTGGGTCTCAAAGAAGTGTCTGACCCCGCCGATTTGAAATGATTTACCAATCAGGGTATCACTGGTAGTATCGACAATAATCGCGAGGTCCACGGATGTGTCAAAATCCTGGGTAACTCGGTCCCAGCCGCTGACATAGTGGAGATATTTGGGAATATCCACGTCGCAATAGAGGCGAACATCTTTCCCAAGGTCACTGAGGATTTCCTCAAGGGCGAGGGCGCTACCAAGTGAATCTCCATCTGGATTTTCAGCTTGGATAATGAGAATCTTCTGGGCGGCTTCAATTAGGGTTTTGGCGGCATTAAACATTGTCTCTATTGTAACAGAAAATGGGAAAGCCTCTGCCTTCCGTGGAAGCTTAGAATGCTTTGCGACCCTCTAAAGCATGTGCCAAGGTAATTTGGTCTGCGTATTCAAGATCAACTCCGACCGGGATACCGCGAGCCAGTCGGCTCATCGTGACTTCAAGGCCTTTATCTTTAATGTAGCGCTGTAAGAATAGCGCGGTTGATTCTCCCTCGACGCTGGCATTGGTAGCGATAATAAGTTCTTTGACGTTATCCTTTTCGATCCGCGCCGCAAGCTCGGGGATATGAAGCTGTTCGGGCCCGACGCCATCAATCGGGCTAATCGCTCCCCCGAGAACGTGGTAGGTACCTTTAAACTGTCCGGTCCGTTCTAGCGCCACAATATCAAGCGGCTCTTCGACGACGGCAATCAGGCTTTTGTCTCGTTCTGGGTCGCTGTAGAGGCTCGAGACTTCTTCGTCCGCATCAATCAGAGCAAAGGTCACGGGACAGCTCTTCACGCCCGTATGGAGCTTGGTAAGCGACGCCGCGAGCTTCTGGCTTGTTGTACTATCGGCTCGAAGCAAAAAGTAGGCGTACCGCTCAGCGGTACGTGCACCTACACCCGGTAGTTTACCGAGTTCATCAATGGCAGCAACGAGTGCTTGAGGAAGTAATTGAGCCACATATACTCCTTACAGGCCGAGGTTGCCAAGTCCGCCCATAAGAGGCTTCATCTTTTCAGCTGCTACTTCTTGAGCTTTGGCGAGGCCATCCCGGACAGCAATTTCAATCCAGTGCTCAAGTTCGCTAATGTCGTCTAGGTCAACTTGGGCAGGATCAATCTTGATACCCTTAATCTTTAGTTCACCGGTAATCTGAACCACGACGGCTCCCTCACCTGATTCGACTTCGATGATCTCTTTTTTTAGATCACTTTGGGCTTTACGCAACTTATTTAACATCTTTACTTGGTCAAACGCCATAATAGTACACTCTCCATCTAATAGTCTCTTTAGTATACGTTACTCAAGCTAGTTTTTGTAGAGGTAAAAGCGATCGGCGTGGCTGCTTGCTGGCGAGGTGATGATGCGACTGAGTTGGTAGTCAGAAAATGCCGGGTTCTGTTCATGAGCTGCCCGCGTGGCCACAAAGGAATCACCGCGTGGCGCAAGTGCCACCTCGAGCGTGGGATCATACTTATCGACGACACTATAAAACGCGAGCTCATCTTTGGCGACCACCAAGAGCGTGGTCTTAGCCGGAATGAGCGAGAGGTCATGAGAAAAGCTCGAGGCAATTGAGGGGTCGTAATAGTAGCCATAGGTGTAACGATCAACTCCCGAGACAACCAGTGCGACAACTAACACGACGATAGGAATCAACCCCCCTACCCGGGCGTAAGGGTTTAGAGGAAAGAGTCGATACCAGTACGTCAAGAGTGAGCCCAGACCAGTCGTGAGAAGCAGCACTAGGGGCAAGAATGTAATCGTCGTGTAGGTAGGTCGGAGCAATACGATCGGGATGAGTAGGATTGACCAGACTGCAATTATGTAGCTTTGGGCAGTTTGACGGGTTTTTATAGTGTGATAAATTCCCATACCAATTAGAAGCACTGACCCCAGGCCAAAGACTGGAGTCATCAACGTACTGCCGCTGGGTGCGATGAAGCCAAAGAACTGCGTCCCGGCTTGGAGGGCGTTAGCCCCAAGATCTGGTAGCACCGTAGGGATACCCAGCAAAGTGAGAAGCAATGACGGCGTGGCAATAATCGCTCGTAGCAGGGGCAACATGACGAGGAGCGCGACGAGAATACCAAGTAGCAACTTCTTTTTAGAGAGTTGATGAATGATAAAACGAAGATGTGGATGCAAAATAATAGCTGTCCCGATTGCTACCAGCGCATAGATGCTTAACGGTGTATAGAGACTGAGCGCTACGACCAAGAAGAAAAGCACTTTGTAGATTAGGCCAGGCCGACGGCGGTGAGCAATCTGGGTCGCAAGGAACAGAATCCAGACCGACCAAAAAAGGTACAAGACACTGATAGTACCGTTTTGAGTGACGAATAAAAATTGGCCGGTGGTAATAGCGATTAAGGTGCCCAGGATGGCAATATTTTTGGCAAACCACTTCCGAAGCAGGAGCAGTAAACCGACTGCTGAGAAGAAACCAAGGATGAGTGAAGGGAGTTTAATCGTAAAGGTATGGACCCCAAACAACACAAAACTTGCCTTCTGGAGTAAATAAAACGGTAAATTAATGACAGTATTGGCTGTCAGATGAGAAATCGAGACCGATTCACTATTAATAACGGCCGTCTTCTCAGCTTCAGAAATACCCCCAGGGACGTAGAGGCCAGCAAAGACTAAGGCGGCGATGAGTGCAATGGCAATGATGCCGTAGCCAAGGTAATAACGCCAGCGATAAAGAAAAGTATGAGTGATATCAAGCGTAGCCATAAGTTCCTTCGATTATATCAGTTGTCGTGCTTACGGTCGAGCGACATGAAACGCAAGCGTTCTGGGTGGAAGTAGAGCTCGACTTTACCAGTTGGGCCATTACGGTGCTTGGCGATAATCAGATCGGTAATATTCTCGCGTTCCGTCTCTGGGTTATAGTAGGCTTCGCGGTAAATAAACATGACGATATCGGCATCTTGCTCAATCGAACCTGACTCTCGAAGATCTGCTAGTTGGGGAATCTGAGGACTACGAGACTCCACTGAACGAGATAATTGCGACAAGGCAATGACTGGCACATTAAGCTCACGGGCGATCAGCTTTAAGCCGCGGGAGATTTCACTCACCTCTTGGACGCGGTTCCCATTATCGCGGCCACTCCCTTGCATCAGCTGGAGGTAGTCAATAATAATCAGGCCAATTGGTTGTTCATGGGCAATCCGACGGGCTTTGGTGCGCATCTCCAGCACACTGACTCCTGGTGTGTCATCAATATAAATTGGCGCCTCGGCCATCTCTCCCATCGCCTCAGATAGCTTACTAAAGTCATCATCAGACAAGTTTCCAGTGCGAATATTCCAGGCATCAACCCCAGAGGCATCGGCCAGCATACGGTCAACTAATTGTTCTTTACTCATCTCAAGGCTAAAGAAGAGCACGGGTTGTTTTGCGATCGTGGCAATGTTGTAGGCCAAGTTAGTAACCAAGGTGGTCTTTCCCATTGCAGGACGCGCCGCTAGGATAATCAGGTCACTCCGTTGCAGACCGGCCGTCATATTATCAAGGTCCCGATACCCGGTTCGCACACCCCTGAGGGCTCCCTTATTGCGGTGTAGTTCTTCCATGCGGTCAAAACTCTCAGTTAGGATACTTTCAATCGTCACCAGGTCTTGTTTGAGGGTCTGGTCGCTGACGGAAAAGAGCTCGGCTTCAGCCCGTTCGAGTAGTTCATCGGTTGAGGTTTCCTCGTTGTAGCCCAGCTCTGAAATATCGCCACTGGCTTTAATCAAACGACGTCGAATGGCTTTACTGGCGACAAGTTCAGCATAGGCCGCGGCGTGTGCCGCGGTTGGTACGTAGTTCGTCAGTTCTGTGAGATACGCCGAGCCACCAATCGCCTCTAAGCCGTCTTTACGCTTCAATTCATCGGTGAGCGTCAAAAGGTCGACCGGTTGGTGCTTTTCGTATAAGCGCATCATCCCTTCATAGATAATGGCATGACGCTTCTCGTAAAAGTCTTTTGGGGTAACGTGTTCGGAGATATCAGCTAGCGTTTCTTCGTCAATCAAAACCGCACCGAGTAAACTCTTCTCGGCATCAATATTTTGTGGCGGGATCTTCCCGACCGGAACTTCTTTAGCTGGCATCCTCGATTACAACCTCTTCTCCTCCGCCCATAATAGCAGCAACCGCGGCCGCTTGACTATCTTTTGGCGGTGGCGCTGTGGGTATCGTGTGGATTTCCAGTCCATAAACCCCGATACCTTCGAGGCTTTTATAGAGGAGGCTGCTGTATTTCATATCATCGAGTTTTTTCTTATAAAACTTATTGGCGGTATAGAGGGTAAGGGTCGTACCCGCAAGCTCAAAATGGCATTTACTCAGTACGCTATAAATTGCGACGTAGTGTTCACGGGTATAATCGATCAGCTTAGCCCACTCGAATGTAGCTGGAGTGACGGCTTCAAGCGGTGCTTCCTGGATGGGTTTTGGAGTAGCAACTGTCACGAGAGGTTCTTCTTTCGAGGGGGTTGGGTGGGGCTGGACGCTATCTTTTGGTTTTGAACGAGTAGCTTGTTTTTCTAGCTCCGCAATCGTGGCCGTAATTTCAAGGACGGGAGCTGCAAGAGCGGCCGATCGAGCTGCACCCTTTGGAATAGCTGCACTCCCTAGGATGCTTAGAAGCTTTAAATCTGGTTGACTACTGCGAGCGACGTCTAATAGGCCATCGAGTAAAGGAAGTAGCTGGGGTTGGTCGGCGACCCGTTGGCGCAGAGTATAGGTTAGCTGAGCCGCCAGGACGGTACTATTAATTCCCTCTTCCTTGGCGGCATCAAGCAGTTCGACTACGTGTGTCACTGAACGATCTTGAACGGCTTGTAAGATAGCTTCAACTACGGTGTGCGGGGCAAGACCGAGTGAGGTTTCAATCAGTGCAGTAGTGATACCCTCTTT
Source organism: Candidatus Saccharimonadota bacterium (assembly GCA_015655045.1). Lineage (GTDB taxonomy): Bacteria > Patescibacteriota > Saccharimonadia > Saccharimonadales > Saccharimonadaceae > UBA1547. Next base: position 187,260 of record JAATFU010000007.1, on the reverse strand, counting down.
GTCGTCGGCGAGGCTTGAAAGTTGGTCAAGCAGACTAATGCTATCACGGAAACTACCGTCGCCGCGTTCGGCGATGAGTTGCAGAGCGTCATCGCTAATCGTGATCTTCTCCTTTTTGGCAATCTCCTTTAAGTGTTTGGTTGCATCGGCCACGCCAATCGAACGAAAGCTAAACCGTTGAGTACGGCTAATAATGGTAGCGGGTAACTTTTCAATATCGGTTGTAGCTAGGATAAAGACAACGTGCTCGGGCGGCTCCTCAAGTGTCTTTAAGAGCGCGTTAAAAGCTGACTTACTGAGCATGTGTACTTCGTCAATAATATAGATTTTTTTCTGAGCTGAGACAGGAGCGATCTGGACTTTCTCACGTAAATCTCGGATATCCTCAACACTGTTATTGCTGGCTGCATCAATCTCGATGATATCAAGATGCTGGCTATCATCGTCATAGGGCAAGCCATTAATTTCGTGAGCTAAGATTCGCGCAATCGAAGTCTTCCCGACGCCACGCGGGCCAGTCAAAAGATAGGCGTGAGAGATCTTGCCTTGGGCAATAGCACGAGACAAAATGTCTGTGACATGGTTCTGGCCAATAATCTCATCCAGCGTTTTACTACGATACTTGCGGTATAAAGCCTGAGCCACGAATAATTCCCCTCACGTTGTCTTGCAGCTGATTATACGCGTTTCGCGCGCTTCATACTGCCGTCATTTTTACACTTTTTGTTTTCACCTCATGTGATATACGTATCATACTGCTTTTGGTTTGTTGATGCAATCGTTGCAGAATATGCAGCCTTATGTTATACATTGCACTAGAACCTTAATAATTCGGTTACTCCTTTGAGAACGGCGTCGTGTATTTATATTTCAGATGAATATAGTACGCCGTTCTCAATTCTCACCCTGGTGAGGCTACCATGCACCGTGCATGACTAGTTTATTACTACGGCAGAAAGGCGGACTGTCATGTCGACACCCGTCTCACAGAAACAAGCAACGAAGTTCGTCGTGGATGCTCTCGGTGACCCCGACGGTGACCAGATGCAGTATTTGCTTGCCAACAGTAAGTTCTTCAAGAAGTTGGCTCACGCCGACTTCTCGAGAATTGACTTCGATGCCTTCACCAGGTCACTCACTTCGGCTCTCGCGCCCATCGCGTGGAACCCTGTAAGCGGCTACGCGACGAAAATCAGCGAGTGGAACAAGCTGCGCGGTTGGGGTCTCACAAGGGGCCAAATCGACACGTTTGCTAACACCCTCGTCGATCACCTTGACCTACTGCACCCAACCGGCATCAGCCTGTGGCTCGGTCGTGACCTCTCCTTTAACTGGGAGGAAGTAACGGCCTGTCTAAAGCTCGAAGTCGAAGCACTGGGTAAGAAGTTCGGGCTGTACATCGAGTCGGATCGACTCTCGTTCTTTCCCGGGAGCGAGCAGAGTGGTAAACCCAGGCTCGACGTCGCCCTGCTCGATATCCAGACCTACGTGGGTACCACTAGTGGGGTGGTTCCTAGCGAGATTCGGAAGATCAAGAAGCGACTGCCCGGCCTTGAAGTGGCTTGGCTGCTGGCGCTCAATCCGCAGGTGTACCTGGCCATCGACTACAAAACCATTCCTGGTTTCATTGCGGCTGGGCTGGTCGTCGATTCCGTCTTCGTGTCGTACTTCGCGTATGACTCGGGCGCCTATGTCGGCGTCCTCTGGGCTGATGCCCCCCGGCTCGCGGATGCTGTAATGATCTTCAGGGAGAATAAGTAACTCGAATCTCGGTTCCTGGGTGTCCGGGAGGACCTTGTGGCTTTTCCCCTTGGTCCTCCCGGAGCCCATGCCCGATTGACTTGAAAAAGTTGATCGGGCTTTTTCTTTTCTAACTACCTCATAAACTCAAGGACAATAGCTCACCAACATAGTGCGGTATCATCGGAAGCGGCATATAAAATGAGTACTTGTAAAAGACGAGAGGTCTACAGCGCAGCTTCAACGGCGGCCCACTCGGCATCGGGATTATCGGCCGGGATAATAATCGTGACCTGATCACCCACGTTAATTCGGAAGTAGGTTACACTGGCAAGCAAAATCCGGTATTCATGGCCATTAGCTTCAACGTAGTACGCGCCATCATGAGTCACGAGCGTACCGATAATCTGACGGCGCTCAATTGGCCCAATTTGCTTATAGATAAAGCTGCCATCATCAGCAATGGTGAGTTTCAGGATGTCGCCTTCAACTAGCTTTGATTTACTGGCATAGTTTGCTGGTACGGGATATTCTTTGCCATCAGGGCCGGCCATCTTCTGGCCATCAAAAACACCTTCAACGACTTTTCCGCCGACATCTTCAGCGTTACTTGATTTTGGGGTCAGGACAGTGCCGTCCTCACCGATAATGCTAATGAGTAGTTCTTTAGCGGCAGCTAGATTGGTTTCGGCCTCTTGAATGAGCGCATGGAGACGCTTGACTTGTTTTTCAGGTAATTCAGACATGGTAACTCGCAATTTCCTTTTGTCTATTTTTGTGTAGTATCACCCCTATATATACCAACCAAGTATCCTTTTGTCAATCACCCGCCCATGTACCCTATGGATACTAAAAACCATGGTTTCGTACCAAAGCACCATGAAGTAAGTTTTTCCACATGATTGTATGAGGTCGCAGCCAAAGCGTTGTATTTTTTGTGCCTACAAAATACCGCCTCTTTCGAAGCGGTATTTAGGGTTCAACCATAGATTGATCGGATATTCATTAGTCAAATTAGCTTAGTTCGACAGTTGCGCCTGCTTCTTCAAGCAGTTTCTTTGCAGCATCAGCTTCGTCTTTGCCAACCTTCTCTTTTACAGGAGCAGGTGCGCCATCAACGATTGCTTTTGCTTCACCAAGACCAAGACCAGTTAATTCCTTAACAGCCTTAATAACGGCGACTTTCTGAACACCAGCTTCTTTGAGCGTAACGGTGAATTCAGTTTTCTCATCAGCGGCATCAGCGCCAGCTTCAGTTGGTGCAGCGACCGCAGCAGCTGCAGGTGCAGCAGCGCTTACGCCCCATTCCTCTTCGAGGTGTTTCACGATTTGGCTCAGCTCAAGAGCTGAGAGTTTGTTGAGTTCATCAACGATTTTTTTCTGACCAGCAGTCAGGGTGATTTCAGTATCAGCCATAATAGTTCTCCTTAGTAATAATAATTGGTTACAGAATTAGAGTGCTTCCGCACGTTGTGATAAGACTTGCGCAAAACCACGTTGAGCACCATTGGCGACTCCCAGGAACTGAGTGAGAGGTGCCGCGATAACGCTGACAACCTGGCCTCGTAATTGATCCTTAGTTGGAAGTTCGGCCAGGGCTTTGACCGAGGCAGTATCAAGTGATGTTCCATCACTATTAAAGCCGGTAATCAAACGAAGCTCTGGGTGGGTCTTTGCAAACTTAGCAAGTACTTGAGCAGGTGCCACTTCATCTTCACTTGAAAAAGCGTAGACGAGCTGACCCGTTAAAAGACTTGTGTCGGCCGTATCAAACTTACCGTCAGCGGCAAGGGCAACTCGGACGAGGCGGTTTTTAACCACTTTAATCACGACGTTGTTCTCACGAGCTGCAGCACGTAGGACTTGCATATTAGCAACGCTTAGTCCATCGTAGGCGGCGCCCACGGTTGACTTTGCGGTGGCAAATAACTCAGCTAATTCTGCAACCAAAGTGTTCTTTTTATCGCGGGTAATTGCCATAAAAATCTCCTTTAGTTGTAGTTAGGTATATCCGACCAAATTGTGAAAGAACCAGACGGCACGCGTGGACAAAAGAAAAAGTCTTTGGACCTCGCACTGCCAAAGACTCTATCGAAAAATGTATGTGTTACATGATCCTCGGTAGCAAATTAAGTGTTTCCACGGCTACTGTCTTTGGTGATGTCTAGCAGGAGTATACCAAAGGGAGGTGGCTGTTGTCAATAATGCACGACTCCCTGCCTCTAGCGAGTAAGAAGCACCCCTGGTGCTACATCTAGCACAGATTGACAAATGATGTCGTGATATATATAATAAGATACTTATTGATCACCTATGCGCTGTGCATGGTTGTTGGTTGATAAAGGGTCGTTTTGTCGATGGTCGATGAAGCGAGAGAGGATAATTAATGGACGGTCTCAGACTGATCAACAATCACCCGGAGAAGGAGAGCTTCACCGGGATTGGAGACGCAAAACTCTCCGATCATGAGGTACCGGCATCGCCCTCGCCCGTTGAGGCAGGGGCCAAGGACTCGGAGCGCGAGACGACAACGACGTCGTAACGTCAACCGAGAACAAAGCCGGGGCAATGGCAGCCAGCCATTGCCCCGGCGCACGCCATTTTTTAACTCTCATCTCACCCGCTGAGCTCGCCGTCATGGCGGGCTCTTTTCACCCCTGTGGGGCTATAGACAGAATCTAAGTAGAGTGATATAATTAGTTTATTATGTCTACTGGAGATCAAGAACCACAATTTATTCCTCGAATTGATCTAATCAGGGATGCTCAACTTGAAGTCTTTTTATCTAATCCGGTTGGAGAACCTCTTACTTGGGCACCTTCCCCTCTCAAATTTCAAGCCGAAATAAGCGAACAACAGCACGAAGTTGATGTAGTCCTACCAAAGTATTTTAGCAAGAGGCATGCACCGCGGTGGGCTTCACCAGAGTTACGATCATTTATGTTTGATACATATAACGCGCGTCGTGTGCGACGAAATGAGCTCAATCAAGTGAACTATCTTTGTCGAGCAAAAACCGATCTTGACGACATTAACGTTATTGAGCTTGGTATGATTCATCGAGGTGAAACAGGCCACGCGTCGCCTGCCGAACTAATGCATATTCAGGCCCGACTCGGTATACCGACGGTTGCGCTAGGAAGTTTGACACACCCTTGGGGTGATCCAGAAAGGATGCAGTTGCTTAACAATCAACGAGCATCTATTAACGAAGCAATAGGCATGCATGGGGGTACCTTCTTAAGAAAACGTGCCCGGTATGAGGTCTTAACAAGCGATAGCTTACCTCGCCCGCAAGAAACAAGATTCTTATTTATGTCGCGTGAAATTGACCTTGCACGAACGTATAAAGATACGGAGATTATTGAGCGGTCTACCTTCGCACTTGACCTCGAAAGGCTTGACTCTCACGTGGCGGAAGTAGTGCGTGGTATTAAGTTTGGCGAAGACTGGGCTGACCTTGTACGAGGGGCTGCGAAGCTTGATACGATTGTTCCGAGTCTCCTTGATGCTAATGAGTATCAGATTGCAATCCCAAGCTCTACCACAACGATTTCACGTAACAGATCCATGGAAGAACTTTATTTGACTGAAGAAAATTTGGATCGAAGACAAATAGCGCTTGTCCAACGGGCTCTATTAAATACGGTTTCGCTTATATAGGTATAGGACTAGTTGATCTTTTGACGATAGAGAGAATCTCTGCCTGAATCTCGTTAATTGAGCGCATCTGTCCGCGTGTATCAACACATTGGATGGCAATAAATTGATCTGGATACAGTTGACATAACTCTTCATAGTTTGCCTTTGCTCGCTCAAGATGTGAACTATTTGCTTCGTGAATATCGCGCTTCTTTGTCGTATAGGAGCGAGCATCTTTCTTATCAACGTTGGCCTGGGCAAGCTCAGTTGGCATTAGCAGAACGATGTTAAGGTCTGGTCGAGGAATACCTAAAATATCATACTCAGTCTCTTGGGTGCGTGCATAGAATGCATGACGTTCCGCAGTATCGGCAAACTTGGTTCCCTGATGTGCCAGGTTTGAAGCAACATATCGATCGGCGATGACTATACCATTTGGTTTTTGAAGCTGGGCTGCAATTGTCGAGCTCGCAGCGTACCGATCAAGCGCATAGGCAAGGCTCGCCAGGTCAGCCGAGACATCATCGGCTGCGCCATATGCGCCATCGAGGTATTTCCCAGCGTAGTAGGCTGACGGTTCACCATAACGGGGAAAGCTTAATTGATAGACGTCTTTACGTTGTTGCTTCGAGAGGTACTTAAATAGAAGCGCTGTTTGGGTACCTTTCCCCGAGCCATCCCCGCCTTCAATGGCGATAAACAAACCAGCGATTACTTTATCCCCTGGGAGAGTCCGTCAATAACTGGAGCGGCTTTACGCTGGTCTTTGTAGGCGCGTGGTAGCATTTGTTCGGGTGACCAGGTCCGAATGAGTTCATCAAGATCTGAGGTGTGTTGGTATTTCCCACTCACTCCCCCGCGGCCATCGCTATACTCCCCTTCGACCGGCCCGGTGTGATGGAAGATGAGTTGACCAATCCGTTCGCCAACAGGCAGTACAACAGATTCATGTTGATTGAGATTATAAATTTCAAGAGTAATTCGATTAATGTAGCCCGGATCTACCCAGCCAGCATCAAAACAAACCGCTACACCATTGCGACCCCAACTGCTCCGTGATTTAACCTCACACGCGCCACCGTGGGCTCGAATACCGACAAACTCATGGGTATGGGCTAAAATACGTTCACCAGGGCGAAGCACGATGATTGGATGGTCTTCGGGGATATTGTCAAAGAGTTTATAGCCATTTTCTTCGCACCACTGTTTGTGGGGCATCGCCTCGAGTGGGCCTTTGAAGTAACGGTCAACATCGGTTTGATCAAATGGATTATAGACCCGTGCATCTTCAGATACTTCTTGCTTATAAAAATAATGCCCGAGGGTAAAGTCGAGGCTGGCTTGGGCGATATGTTTTGGATTAAAGGGCACGCTGACAATGGTGCCATCGGCAATGGCGGCAGTAATCTCTGTATTGCTATATACTCCCATAACTTTCCTTACTGTATCAAATAAATGTAATTAATCAAATGAGTTAGCTCGATGAGCTAGCGACGAACCTTCGTTCATCAAGCCAACTCATCGATTTGTTTACCTTTCTCTTAGGGGGCGACACGACCGTTTTTTTCGAAAGCCGCATGTGTAAGGGGAAAAAGCCGAGCAAAGTGCTCTTCGACCTTTTCGGCACACATCTCGATTTCTCGTTGAGGAAATGACGGGAACCGTGAGGTCTCTCGCTTTGTCCTCAGGCTGAGAAATGACATACATGACCGCGCGTTGAGCGTGACGTACATCTTGGTGAAGATGTTCACGCCTAGGCTCATCCGTGCAACCTCCCGAGCGAAACCTTTTTCAAGGCGCCGCTCATAGCGTGAATAGTTCTCGATGGCCTCTGCCTTCATGTCGGCAATCAACCAGGCTTGGTCTTCGGTCTCGGCAGGCTCATAGGTATAGGCACCTTGTTTTCCCACCTGGACTGAATGCCGATCACTACTGGGGATGTAGTACGTCGCGGGCAGAATCGAATACCGCCCACTCATCTCATTGTATGAGAAGCCGATTCGATGACGATGCCATTCTCGAAACACGAAGATTGGTGCTTCGACCACAAACTGTAGGGCCGTGTGTTCGAAGGGGCTTCCATGACGATCTCTCATCAGGTAGTTGATACGGCCAGGCTCCCTTTTCAGGTCGTCGGCAGCATCGGTTGTATTGGTAGAAACAAGCATCGCTTCCACCACTCGCTTGTCATCGCCCATGTGGTCGCGGTATTCAACCGTCACGTCTGAGCGAAAATTAACTAGTGTAGTCACTGTTATCCTAACGTTGATCAAGAGTAAACTATAAAGGTTCACCCACCTTCTGGTATTTTAACCTATCTTTCGCTTTTAAGCGATTCTATTTTGTACTACTTATGCTACACTGTGAGTAAGCGACATTATCATCACAAACATATAAGAGATATATAAGTAAACAGAAAGTATGAACATGGAATCGGCCCAATTCATTGAAAATCAGATCCCTACACCCGAAGAGACCCTCAATCCCGATGCGAATGCGTTGGTTGATGCAATGACGAACAGTTGCGTCGAAGTTTTCTTAAATAAAAACGATAACAATCTTTCCGGTGTCGATAAGGCTGCCGTGTATGATCACTATATTGATGGCGTCAAAGCCGTCACTGGTCTTCCGGATGAAGTGGCAACCACTCTCGCTCAAGATAGAATTGAGGGAATACTTTCATCTTTACCAATTGACCAGATTGCTTGTACTCCACAACAGCTACGTGCCCTGAGTGACCCTGAAGAATTACCCCCATCGCTACACACCAAGGCCGCTTAAAGTGGAGTTCAACTATTAAAATACCTCGCCCGGTGGAGCGAGGTATTTTTGTTTAAACTATAACCTAGTTGATAACGTTTTCAACCTTGATACCAGGACCCTGCGTGGTACTGATGTGAGTTGATTTAACATATGAAGACTTCAAGCTTGATGGCTTTTGGCTTTGCAGGCTATCAAAGAAGGCCTTTGCATTACCCGCTAGTTTCTCGACACCAAAGCTTACTTTACCAATAGCAAGGTGGACGATCGCCTGTTTATCGACGCGGTACTCAACCTTACCGGCTTTAGCTTCTTGTACTGCCTTGGCAACATCGGTAGCAACCGAACCACTCTTTGGGTTTGGCATCAAGCCACGAGGGCCAAGCAGCCGAGCATATTTACCAAGACGAGGCATATACTGAGGAGTTGCGACAAGGATATCAAAGTTAATATCTTCTTTATCTAGTTGCTTCAAGAAGTCCTCATCGCCAATAATATCTGCACCGGCTTTTTTAGCGGCAGCATGGTCAGATTCTGGGGCAAACACAGCTACGCGGATCGTTTTGCCGGTTCCGTTGGGAAGCGACACTGTTGCACGAATATTCTGATCAGCTTGACGGGGGTCAACACCAAGCTTGACGTGAACTTCAACGCTCGCGTCAAACTTGCTAGGACTTGTTTTGGTCGCAAGGGCAAGCGCATCGGCCAAGCTGTAGATAGTTTCTTTATTAATAAGCTCATTAACTTTACGGTACGCTTTGCCGCGTCGTTCGAGGAGTGGACGAGTTACGGGACGAGGACCCTTAACGTGAGTTTCGGCATCTTCAGACTGTGGCGTAGTATCGCCAGCTGCCTTGCGAGCTTCTTTTTCGGCTTTCTCTTCAGCTTCGGTGAGGGCTTTAACGCTTCGCTTACCAGCTTTGGCAACTTTTACTTCTTTGGGAGCTTCGGCAACTGCCTCTGTTGATGGAGTGTCTCCTTCGTGTGCTTCAGTGGCAGTAACGCCAGCAATAGCAGCTTCAAGTTGGGCAATAGTACTTTTATCTGTTAGTTCAAGACCAAGTGTTTTCGCTTGTTCGAGTAATTCGGCTTTTTTAGCCATAAGGTTAGTAACCCTTTCTGTGGTGCAAACGGCTTTTTAGGCCTCCCAACATTGATTGTTTATGCCGTTATTATAGCATGATAAATGAGAATATGGAAGGCTGCTTTCGCAAGGGGAGATCAAGTCCATACCCTAACTACTTGCGTCCATCTTCTATAGTGGTTATGATTAATGCATATGGAACCTATAAAACAAAAACTGACCCAACAAGGCTTTAGTGGTGATATCGAAGATGCCGATAAGACACTTGAATTTTACTCTCATGATGCTTCAATGTTCGAAATTAAACCTCAGTTAGTCGTTGCACCAAAATCAGCCAAAGATGTGGAACGAGTCGTTACGCTTATTGCCGAAGAGAAAAAAGCTCACCCTCAGCTCTCACTCACGGCTCGTAGCGCAGGCACCGATATGAGTGGTGCAGCTATCAATGACTCTATTATCGTTGACTTTAACCGCTACTTAACAAAGATTATTTCCGTTGATAGTCACCAAGCGGTGACTCAGCCTGGTGCTTTCTTCCGTGACTTTGACACGGAAACAGCCAAGTATAATGGCCTACTCCCCTCTTTTCCTGCCAGTCGGGATCTTTGTACAGTTGGCGGTATGATGAGTAATAACTCAGGTGGCGAGAAGTCACTGGAGTTTGGGAAGACTGAGAAATACGTCCCGGCGATGAAGTTCGTCTTTGCCGACGGTATTGAACGGCTCGTCAAACCACTGACGCGTAGCGAGCTCAATGCCAAGATGAATCAAAGTGATTTTGAAGGTATGGTCTATAAGGACCTGTTTGAACTAATTGAGGCAAATTATGACCAAATCAAAGCCGCCAAGCCTCACGTCAGTAAGAACTCGACTGGCTATCGACTCTGGGACGTCTGGGACCGGGAAATAGGTATTTTTGATTTGACACAGGTGATCGTGGGGGCACAGGGCACGCTCGGCTTTATCACCGAGGGCACCCTAAAACTTGTGCCACGTACGACCCACTCGGGTCTGCTCGTGTTATTTCTGCGAGATATTGATGATCTTGGGGAACTGATTCCAAAAGTTATGTCACATCATCCAGCCACATTTGAAGGTTTTGATGATGCCACTTTCTGGCTCAGTATTCGATTTATGCCAAGCTTCCTCAAGATGCTGGGCCCAATTAAGTTTATTCACTTACTTATCACTCTGATTCCCGATGGTATCCTCTTGATTAAGGGCATCCCAAAACTAATTCTCATGATTGAATTTACTGGCTCGACTGAAGACGAAGTGCGGAATAAGATTAAGGCACTTCACCGTGATCTTGGCCCGATGCGAGCTCGCTATGAGATTAATGGTTTTGAAGAGGACCCAACCGAAGGCGCGAGTGAAAAGTTCTGGCTCATGCGTCGCTATAGTTTTCAATTACTACGCAGTAAAGTTAAGGATAAACACACCGCTCCCTTTATTGACGATCTGATCGTTAATCCCGAGTACCTGGCTGAATTCCTTCCCCAAATCAGGGCAATCATTAAAAAGTATAAACTTTTTGCTACCATTGCGGGGCATATGGGCGATGGTAACTTTCATATTATTCCACTCATGAAGCTCGAGGATCCGAAAGACCGAGAGAAACTCCTCCCAGCAATGAAAGAGGTCAATGAGCTAGTCTTAAAGTATAAAGGAAGTCTCAGTGGTGAGCATAACGATGGGCTGGTGCGTGGGCCATGGCTCACGCAGATGTATGGCAAGGATATAGTCGATCTATTCAAACAAACGAAGACTATCTTTGATCCACAGGCTATCTTTAATCCACACAAGAAAGCTAACGCCGACTGGGATTATAGCTACTCTCATATTCGTGAACATTTCTAGATGTTATACTGTAACTATGCAAAAAAATACACCACGCTACTGGTTTAAACGTCGTCGCTTTGGTTGGGGGTGGACGCCCGTTACATGGCAGGGATGGGCAACGCTCATTGTCTGGTTTATTCTTATCGTGCTAGCAGCTTTTCAGCTCCCCACCAATCCTAGTTCGAGCCAGTATACGACTTTTCTGGCCGCTGTCTTGGCTATAGTAATACTACTATTTGTGATCATTGGTCTTAAAAGTCCGCGTCCACATTGGCGTTGGGGTGCAAAACCAAGTGATAATCCAGATGAAGATTTCTAAGTAAAAAGTCACCAGCAGTGGTGACTTTTTATGTGTGGACTAGATAGTTAGCCTTCGACTTCGACGCCCATTGAACGGGCGGTTCCAGCGATTACTTTCACGCGACCATCCATGTCGATCGCATTCAGCTGGTCTTTTTTGAGTTCGGCAATTTCCTCAAGTTGGGCTCGAGTAATCTTCCCGACTTTTTCACTGTGTGGCTTACCACTTCCCTTTTTAATGCCTGCCTTCTCGCGGATCAGGTCATCAACGGGTTGCCCGAGTGAATTCCAGGTAAAGCTGCGGTCTTCGTATACCTGCAGGTGAACAATAACGTCTTTACCCATGAGGTCTTTGGTACCTTCATTAAATGGATTGATAAAATCCATCATGTTGAGGCCCCATTGACCGAGGGTTGAACCCACGGGAGGTCCTGCAGTTGCTCGCCCAGCTGGAATGCGGAGCTTCAGATTTCCAATAATTTTCTTTGCCATAGTAACTTCTTCTCTTTCTTGTACTCGAATTAACGAGTGCGTAACTGATATAGCATAGCAAATTGGGCTTGATATATCAAGTGGAGCCGCTACTCGTCTTTATGTAAGCGGGCAGCAATCATGGGTATTTGTAGACATCGCTTCAGTACCTCAAGGTCATAGGGCGTCAAGATAGCCGGATTCTGTTCGACTGATTCAACCAGCGGTTGAAGCTCAAGTTGCTGGACACGTAGGAGTCGCGGATTAATTGTCACATCTTTTGGTACGCGTAAGGCATAGCCATACACAGCTAATGCCGGATCGTTGTCGGGTGCGACGGGTTCATCGTCCGTGGCAAGCTCGATACGGCCGAGATCCATGAGGCTACTGGTGTGGAGGTTATAGGTAGCAAGATTCCCAAGTAGTTTATGGGCAATGTGTTCATGAGATTGAAAAGGGTTGTCAGGGCGTGTTCGAAACAGTTCGATCTTTTTCTCATGGGTGACGAGGGGTGTAATTAGATGACCACTGTCTGGTGCAAAGACAGCGATGCGAAGTTCGGTGGATGGTATATGTTCGTGATTTGTCATAGTAAAAAATAAGCCCGATTGATTCGGGCTTATAGATTCAATTAAACTTTCGTTACCTGTAAGGCGTCCAGTTCAACTGGTGTATCACGGCCAAACATGCTGACCATGACCTTAATCTTACCCTTTTGTGTATCGATTTCGCTAATTGCGCCATCGAAGCCCTTGAAAGGACCGTCGGTAATGCTGACCACTTCGCCTTCTTTGAAGTCAATTTGGTGCTTAGGATCTTCAACGCCCATGCGCTTCTTGATCTTTGAAATTTCACTATCAGAGACTGGAGTCGGTTCGGTGCCGGTGCCGACGAAGCCAGTGACTCCTGGAGTATTACGGACAATATACCAGGTTTCATCGGTAAGCTTCATTTCAACAAGCGCATAGCCTTGGAAGATTTTCTTCTCAACTACTTTACGTTTGCCGTTTTTAATTTCAATCTGCTTTTCCTTTGGCACCATCACATCAAAGATCTTATCGGCCATATCGACGGCGTTAATACGCTGACGAATACTGTCGGCTACTTTTTCTTCGTAACCACTGTAAGTGTGAATGGCGTACCATTGACGAGTTGAATCATATCGGTTGTTTGACATAGTATCCTTTATCCTAAAATTTGTTCAAATAAAAACTTAAAACCGGCGTCGAGTAGCACAATCAGCACTATAAAGAACGCGGTAAATAATAATACAGCTGCAGTAAGACTCCAGGTGGCCTTGCGATCAGGCCAACGAACTTGACGAAGCTCATACCACGAACCCTTAAAATACCGACCCAGTGCCACAAGTGGGTATATAAACTTTTTAAAGCTCAGGGGCGCTTTGGCTGACTTTGTCGTGGTATCATCTGCGTTTGACTGCTTAGCCGCTTTTAGCTTTGGAGCAGTATCAATAGCCGTGACACGAGTAACGTGAGGTGTCTCACTCTCGGCTACTTTTGATGGGGCGCTTTTTTTGTTCTTTGTGGCCACGTTTTCTACTCCCAAATTAAAAAGCCTGCTTAGCAGACTGTCAAGTAAAAGTGTAACGGGTGGGGCGTACAAAGTCAAGTTGATCTGGGGTGATCGAGCTGCCATGTGGCATTGCTCGATCACCCCTCCAGAGGATAAGCCAAACTAATGGCGACTCGGTTCGATGACGGCCTTGCGGGTGGTGCTTGTGGGCACCACCTCGTCTGGCTCAACGATATTCCCCTTCTTGAGCTGCGCATCTGCGCCGATGTGTGCGCCATCATGGATGATGCAATTGGCGCCGATGTGTGCACGCTCTTCGATGACGACATTGTTACCGATGGTGGTGTCGATACCAATTGTGACATCGGCACCGATTATCGAGTTGTCGCCAATGGAGGCGGCATACACAGTGGCACCGGAGCCAATGAATACACCATCACCAACGATACATCCCTGCGTGAGATACGCTCCCATGGTAGTCCCCTTTCGGGAATACGTGGGAGCTGTTGTTGCATACAGCGTGTTCTGGGCCATGTTATCCTTAAGTTCTGGTCGCTTGCCAATTTGACAAGTTAAACAATATTATACTACTGTATGTATAAAATGTCAATGATTATGCTTTTGCTATAAATGCCATGATATGATAGATATAGATGTTCAAAGGACTTGGCGTACTAACTTTTACGGACCTCTTTATTGGTAGCAACACCCTATTTCTCGTGTTTCTCCTCAGCCTCCTTGGCATGGCTCTCTTTGCTTCGTATCAATTACACTTTGCTTTTCGTCATTTCAAAATGAAACAGCTTATAAGTGCGCCGACTATGTTAAATCAACTGCCCAGCGTGAGTGTCTGTATACCAGCCCGAAACGAAACGCATGCCATGGCTCAATGCCTGGAACGGGTGATTGCAAGTACTTATCCGAAGTTGGAGATTATCGTCCTTGATGATAGCTCAGTCGATAATACGTCCTACCTCATTAAGTCGTTTGCTCACGCGGGTGTTCGTTTTGTTGAGGGCTCTGCGCTGCCTCCCGGCTGGCTTGGTAAGAATTATGCCCTTCAGGGCTTACTCGATGAGGCAAGCGGAAGCTATGTTTTATATATGGACGTCGACACATTACTGGCGCCTGATAGTATTGAACAGCTTGTGGCCTACGCCGAACAAGAAAAAGCCCACATGATATCAGTCTTACCGCAACGGGCAGATGGGCCACGAGTAAGCGTGTTATTCTCGCCCCTTAGATATTATTGGACACTCCTGTTCCATCGTCCTCAGGCACCAGCTGTGGCGAGTGGTGCTTGGATGATTCGACGCCAAGTACTCCAAGAGCAACTAGGTGGCTTCTCGAAACATCAACAAGATATTCAACCCGAAACTCATTTTGCAGCTTCGTTGAATGCCCAGCATGCATACCGCTTCCTGATTGGTACACCACAATTGGGTGTGACATATGAAAAGAAGTGGCGTTCTCAAATTGATACCAGTATACGACTCCTTGCCCCACTCGTAGGCGTCAGTCCGTTACGAGTCATAGGTGTCAGTCTTGGGCTTCTTATGCAGCTCATACCGCTGGTTCTTGTTATGTCGGCTGGCTTTGTTGGGTGGACGAGACTACCGCTACTTGGCATCGGTAGTCTTATTGTATATATGATGATCTACGGTAGTTATCTTCACCATGTATGGCGCCATGGATGGATTCTTGGTGCTATGTTATGGCCGGTTATTATCGTGCAAGAAGGTATCGTTTTGATCATGAGCTTTATTCACTATGCGCGCCGGACAGTTACCTGGAAAGGGCGGCCTATTCTTGCCCGATCAACTACGTCTCCCACGATCCAGCACTAATTCTTATGAGATGTCATGACTACTCGGCGATAGATTGCCAGGCGCCATTGAGATAAAAAATGTCACGATCGCTACTGTCGGTTTGATTAATGCCTACATTATTACAGATATTTATTGAATTAGAATCTATCCATGCGGCTGAGGTTGTAAATGCACCAGAATCGGAAGTATACGTAAAGACGGTACCCGATTTACTCGAAGCGATAAGAGCAAATTTATTTGGACCATCAGCAGCCACGCGGCAATAAAGGATATTATTGACGCCGTTATTAAATCCATTGCCATAGGCTGATTTAGTTACCTTGGTACCTATAGCATTTAACTGGGTTGAGCCCGCCGGGTAAACTCCATGATCAATTCGATAGAGCTCAAACTGCTTAGCGAGGTTCTTGAGGTCGCTTTTCACGGTTGAATCATATGCCTTTGCCTGAATACCGGTATAAGCCACGATAGTAATAGCCGCTAAGATGGCAATAACGACAATAACGACGAGGAGCTCGACAATAGTAAAACCTGGGCGGGTAGTATGACGAACGTGCATGGGTAAAGTATAAGCTATATGGATAAAGAGGTCAAAGCTCTTCAAGAGAGTTTAGGCCGACTTTTTTGACACAACGGGCAGATCAATACTAAAGGTTGAGCCATGATTAAGTCGGCTGATGACCTTAATAGTAATACCAAGCTTATGGGCAAGTTTTGCAGCCACATATAAGCCCAGACCCGTCCCACCCGTCTCGCGAGTACGGTAGTCTTCGCTCCGATAGAATTTCTGAAAGATTTTGTTTTGATCTGACTTACTAATACCAATGCCGGTGTCTTTGACTGCAAACGTAACAATGCCCGCCTTTTGCTTAACGCGCAGAGTAATAGTCCCTTCTTTCGTGTATTTTATGGAGTTTGTTACGAAGTTTTGCAGGAGCTCTTCAAGATAGAGTCGGCTAGCATTCACAAAGCCAAGGGTGGCACTCAGGTCAAGGTTGAGTTGGAGGTTCTTCTTTGTTGCCTCGTCGCTATACTCATCATGGAGTTTATGCGCCAGTTCTCGAATATCAATCAGTTCACTTGTATCGGCCACTCCCCGCTCAGCCCGCGAGAGGGTGCTGAGGTCATTGACCATGTGCGATAAGAAGACAATTTGCTCGTGGGCCATATCGACTGCATCGCCAAGCATCTTCTGGGTAATGTCAGGATGACTCATCATGAGCTGGACATTTGAAAGACTCCCTTCGGCAATGGTGAGTGGCGTTCGCAGTTCATGACTCACGACGCTGACGAACTCATCACGCTCTTCTTCAAGACTCTTTGCTTTAGTGACGTCGCGCAAAATAATAATGTAACCATCATTACTCTCGCCTTTTGTTTGGCGGCTATAGTTGCTGCGAATAGCCGAATAGGTTAGCTCAAGACGAATCTCCTCGCCGTCGCTAAAGGCATAGTTGAGGTCGTCACGTTTCACAACCGTTTTCACTTTTTGAAGCTCGTCAAAAAGATTAATCGACTTATCTAATTGATCTACGACAGGTAGGATGCTATTGATATGTTGCCCATTCAAGCTATCGTTGGTATCAAGTAAGTCAAGGCTGGCTGCATTATAGACCCGAATAATTCCATTTCGGTCAGTACTAATAACGCCAACTGTTAAGTTGTTAATAAGGGTTAAGATACGGTCACGTTGGAGTGCCTCTTGTTGTTTACTTCGAGTGAGGGCGCTATGGGCAATATCTTGGGAATGAGTAATGCGCAGAGTTACGTAGGCGGTACTGACAATGGCAATCAGGGCGATGACATCTGTAATGACATGATTTATACCGAGCTCTGGCCAGAGGAGCAGATCGGCAATGACGACAAGAATAAACGCGAGGATGCTGAGACGAAGTCCGCGCTTCGAAAAATATATCTGTGATGCTAGAATCAGTAAGATCCAGCAACTTACAAGTGGTGAGTCAAGCCCCGAAACGAATAAGAGGTAGGCGGCGGCTAAGAGATGGTAGGCAATGAGACGAAGAGCCGAGGCAAGGGCGGTTTTACTGGGTAGGCAAAATTGTACAATGCTGACATATACCCACCAAAAACAAATTGCAAAGAAGCTGGTAGCATTTACCATGTGGTTGGTACTGATAATACCGACCTGCATAAGACTCCCGTAGGCGACCAGGATGAGCGGGATAAATAATCCCGCATAGCGTATGATTTTTGCTGAGCTGGCTACGTAACTCGATCCACCCTTATACATCTTATGCTTAAGTATACAGCTTACGGCGTTAATTATATAGAAGGATTTTCAGCTTTCAGCATACGACGATGGAGTCGATAGTCAGGATCACCTTGTTGCACAAGCTCCCAAAAGCTAGTGCTATGGTTCATATGCTGAGTGTGGCTGAGTTCGTGAATAATGACATAATCAATTAACTCAAATGGCAACTTCATTAGAGCTATGTTGAGGCTAATGGTACCGCTACTACTGCAGCTCCCCCACCGGCCACTCGCATGAGAAAAGCGCACTCTCTCGTAGGTAAAGCCGAGCTTCTGAGCAAGAAAATCAAGCCGTTTTGGCAAGTAGCTCTTGGCCTCAAGCCGGAGGGCACTAATCACCTGGTCACGAATAGTACGAGCGACCAGCGGATCATTTAACTGGTAATGAGTCGGTAGCTCAACTATCAGCTGTTGGCCGTGTCGTGAGACGCGTACCTGATTAAGGCTAGAGGGGCGGACAATGAGACTATGACTCTTCCCAATGCGCATACCATCGCTATATTGTTCGGTTGGTTGAGCTTGGGCTAGAATTGCTCGTAATTCCTCTCTTGAGGTTTTTAGCAATCGTTTCACAAGAAAGGTGGGAGCATAGAGAGGCAGTGAAGCCCGTAATGTGCCATCGGGTGCCACGCGAACTCGAACTTGCGAAGCACGTGGACTGCGACGGATGGTGATCTTGCCAAACTCGTCATCGTGAATTATTGGCATGAGATCTCCTAACGGATTAGTATCGATCTACCCGGAGGGGTAGTGGGGCGCGCTGGCAAGACAGGAGGCTGGGAGGCCTCGGACGCAACCCGAGGTTCGACCAAATGATGGAGAACCGTCTTAAGCTGACTTGCATAGGTATGTTTGCCGCTAATGACAACCGGAGACTCAGTGGGGTGTGGCGCACTAAAACGCTTCAGGCCAGCTTCGAACTGTTCCCGAGTTAAGCGTGGTGTACTGACTCGTTTTGAAGGCTTGGTTGAACGAAGTCGAGCGGTTGTGGGGTCGGTCTGTACCCACACAAGCAAGGTCTCATACCCGGCTGCATGGGCCTGTTTGGCAAGCATCGTACGGTCAGTTCGTTGTGCCGCTTCCCCGTCGTAGATAATAGTTTGTTTTGTTTTTAAAAGCTCACCGAGGAAACGACGAGCCACTCTGCTAATAATAGCGGTCTCTTCTCGACTAAAACTAGGAGTGTTAAATAAATCGGCTTGAAGGTTTGAAAAGCTAATAATAGGAGCATTAAAGGTGTCGGAAAAATTCTCGGCAAAAAAGCTTTTCCCCGAACCCGGGATACCAGCCATAATAATAAGATGTGGCTTGTTAAGACTAAGCGTTCTCATATATGACAGTATAGCAAAACGATGATGAAATACCTATATTAATCTCTGCTACGCTCCCTTGCTAGGAGTCTCCCCGAAGCGCCTGTTTCTGTTGCTCGAGCGTATTGAGACGAGCTTGAATGTTAGCTTGTTCGGATTCGATTGTTTGGGCTCGCTGTTCGAGATCGGCTGCCTGACTTTCATATTTAGTTGCTTGTCGCTCTAAGCTGAGAGCAGTTTGCTCGATGGTTGCAGCCCGAGCGGTTTCTTGAGAAGCTTTTTGTGTATCCCCCTCGCCCGCTGCATCCGAAGCACTTTGCCGTGCGTCACTCGCCTCTTGATGTTTTGCGTTAACTTGATTTCGTAAGTCTTGGATAGTCGCCTGTAGTTGTGAAATATTCATATACTTCTCCTTGTGGCATTATCAGCTAGTATCTATATATCATTATACCGTAGAAGATTCGTCCTTTCGAGAGACATACGGACTTGAGGTAATGTAAAAACGCCACGGAGTTAAGGGAGCTTTCTTAATACCAACACGAGTAGTTTGCGTAATCTCCGCGGGGGCATAGACTGGCTGTAACACAAGACGCAGGGGTGGTTGGCGTACGTCATGGCCATTGAGGGCTGTGGTAATGGCGAGTGCCTGACACAGCTTTGCGGGGCCATTTGTGAGTTCAATACCACGACGGGGACGATACGATTCAAGTATCTCTACTCCATCGAGTGGTTCAACGGCGCGAATCAGCACAGCGGCGCCGTAACCGGGTGGACCGACAACAATGTTGCAACAATAGTGCATGCCATAGGTAAAATAAACGTATAAGTGCCCTGGCTTACTGAACATGACATCTGTTCGGGGAGTTCGGCCGGTGTAGCTATGGCTTGCCGCGTCCGTTTGATCATATGCTTCTGTTTCGACTATCTTAACTCGGACCACGCGTCCATCATGCATGGTACGTTCAAGGATGCAGCCCAAGAGACGTTGAGCGGCGTCGGCAGCACTGACAGCCAATGTTGTTTGGAGCTGGGGGTCGATCGTGATGGCTCTAACTCCGCACTACTTACGACGCAACAGGGCGCATGCTACGCCAAACGAGATAATTGCCACAATAACAAGAAGGGCAGCCGCAATACTACTAAGAACGGGATCAAACACTAAATTATCAACATTACCGAGGGCGAGTAAGGTAACGACGACAAGAGCAAGCAAGCCGATCATTATATGTGCACGGGCAAGTTCGCCACGGACAACCGTATTCTTGTGCTTCGAGAGGAACAGTAATGTTTTTTTCATAGAAACTCCTTATGTATATAGCCCTAGCATACGGCGCGGGGTATAGCCTGTCAAATACACTTTTTATAGCACCTGTTGGATATCTATTGGCGTGGTATTAAGTAGTGCTCAAGCATTATCTCATCCGGTATGGAAATTTGAAAAAAAGTGTCCAATATGTACCAGTATATGTTATAGTAGGTAAATTATGATCGACGCACCCAAACTAAACGTATGCGAAAATTGCCCACGGGTGATGCACGAGAAAGCTACTATTGAGAGAGCAACCATCGCTAAGGCTGCAATAGAACAGGGTGCAATTCAAAATGGCTTTGATGCATGTGCCGTTGTACTTAAACTGAGAGGAGTACTCCCCGAGGGGTATAGTTCAGAAGATGCAGCCGCACTGATGCGTAAGACTGCTGCGCGAGATCTCAATGTACTTGATGAAGTTATTACAGACAGTATGGACGCACTCGAAGAGCTGACCACGACCTGCCATCGTCCCCTTCGAATGCAAGCGGGACGAGCCGGCGTACAATACCTCGTTACCTTATGTACATCTGACACGCTAAGCCGCAACGTCATCGAAGATGATGATGTTCATACAGTGCGAACACCTATTCAAGAGTAGCCGACTAACCTTCAAAATGCGTTACTTTTCCCAGCTAAATGTCTGATGCCCAAAGTGCCCATATCGGGCTGTTTGCTCATAGATCGGCTGCTTGAGATTAAGGAATGTACTGATTCCTTTTGGTGATAAATCGTAGCCTATCACTTGCTCTTCTTTGCCATCAAGCACAACGGTTGCTTGGAGTGGTTGGTCGTAGCCAATTGCATAGGCTAAATACACAAACACTTCGTGTGCCTGTCGATTATGGAGATATTCGATGGCAATCTTGCGGGCCATGTAGGCAGCTGATCGATCTACTTTGCTTGAATCTTTACCGCTAAAGGCGCCTCCGCCAATAGGGATACGTGGGCCATAGCTATCGACGATGAGCTTACGACCAGTTAGACCCGCATCAGCTGCAAAGCCACCAACTTGCCAATCGCCCGCTGGGTTAATATGAAGTTCAGCCTTTGAGGTAGCATCGACTTGACCAAGCCATGTTCTCACGGCTTGGTATAGCTCATCATGGGGGGCGTGCTGAAAGCTTGCCACTACAGATACAATATCGGCACCTCTTAGTGTCACTTGAGTTTTTCCGTCGTAAGGCCATATGTCGTAGAGGTATTGATTCAGTTGACGGGCGAGAACAGTTTCCCGAGGTAGTAACTCTGGTGTCTCGTCGGTCGCGTAGCCAACCATAATGCCTTGATCCCCTGCACCGCCCGTATCCACTCCGTTTGCAATCTCGGGACTTTGCAAAGCGATATGTTCAATGATCTCTACTTCTCCCGCCAGGCGGGTTACGATGGCCTTAATATCAATGGCAGTTGCCTGTGAGGTTACCTCCCCGGTGATAAAGACAATACCGTGACCTCCGGCGACGTCAATCGCGACGCGAGCCTCAGGGTCTTGAGCCAGGTGCGCATCAAGGAGTGCGTCGGATATTTGATCACATATTTTATCGGGATGTCGCGGCGAGACACTCTCGGCTGTTTTATAGATTGACATAAAAATAACTCCTTTACTGCGTATCATGCCTCGACGCATACAGAAGTGAATAAGATGACTTATCTTTCCCCGCGCGGGGCTAGAGGAGGCACCATTACAAAGAATGCTGGTTGCCGGCAGGTCATTGAGCTAGTTCTCTCGCTGCACTCTTGATACGAATTGTTTAATGTTCCCGCTTAGTATAACACGGAGAATTGGAAAACCACTGCCCGAAGGCAGTGGCGATAGAGATACCTATTCCAAAAGAGAGTAGCTTTGGGGAGGCGGGGTGCGAATAGATGCATCCCTACCTCCCCGCGGTTACTACCACCGAGATTCTGGTACAGGTGTTCGATGAATGCTGGACATGACTTGCCTGTGCTCGTCGTCAGTAAGATGCTTAATGCTTCTTACATCCTCAAGTGGCTTGGTGTTTATAAAGCGTGTCCATGCCTGAGGACTTGCGACGTAGAACAGGGAGTCATCTTTGAGAATGACGTATGCATGGGTACCCTTTTGCGGTTTCACGGCGGATACGTCGTTGCCTTTGTAAGCAACGGTGAGGTTGTGGAGCAGCCCGCTTGCTTCACGAAAGCGAAACCGCGCCGGTCGTCCGATGACCCCGCTTTGGATTAAAACTTTCATACCATCATCCTCAATAGCTAAAGGATTGTGTAGCGTTGACATTTCGTTCTGCTCTCTGTCGGTTGTGCGTATCTGAATATGTACTTCTGATCAACACGTACATTCGTCTTTCGACAAACTCAGTGGATCTAAGACACGATTAGTATGACATTTTCTTTTAAAATATGCAATAGCTGGAGGTTAAATCTGACCAGTTGATATTACACCGAGAGATACTATCATTATAGCGAGTACCGCAAAGCCACCTGCTTTGTAGGCTGCATGGTGGGCCTTCCAGGTGTAGCGAAGCTTCTTTGGTAACATACGACGATAGTGATAAGTGACGAGTGCAACCCCAAACGCAATAGTAAGAAGGGCGAGGCTTCCGACCGTTGCTGGATTAAGCGATTGAACAATTGTGCCGAGGTAAGTTAAAGGATTATTACTATGAACTGCAGGTTGACTGAAGTTAGCTGCAGATGTGGATGGGGTGTTTGCGCCAAGGACCGAGGGCTGAGCTGGCTGGGCGTAATATGCCACAACCAGTGAGGTGTCTTTTCCGTCGAGATTACCATCGACGACCGCGAAGCCAACCTCTGTATAGTGAGTGTTGAGGATGTTTGCACGGTGGCTAGGCGATGCAAGCCATGCGTCAAGCGTATCTTTTGATGAGTCATAATTTTTTGCGAGATTTTCGCCAGCCGCACTATAGTTATAGCCTACCGACGTAATCCAGGACCATGGTTGGACGCCGGTGGGTGAAACGTGTGCCCAGTAATTGTTCTGGAGCATGTCGTGTGCCTTTTCGTATGCCGCTTGATCAAGCTTCGGGTTAAGCGTTAAGGGTGGTAGAGAGGCTGCCTGACGCGCTTCATTTGTTTGCGCTAACAGACCATCTACCGTTGTTGTAGTGGTTCGACCTAGTACTGACATGTTCCCGTGAACGAGCATATTATAGCCAAGTTGGCTAATAATAATGGCCGCAACCATAATACTAATCCCTTTACCCCGAATAAGATGCGGATGGTATTGGTTGCCTTTATGGGGAACCAAGAGATGTTTTGCGTGTTGGCTAACGGTCTTTTTAGTGATTCTTTTGGTTTTTGTCGTCACAATATCTAAAGTATAGCATCTTCTGGCAATAAACATAGGCTTCACGCATGAAGCCTATGGGTGCCCTTAGGTCATATGTATGAACTTAGACTTTTTCTTGTCCGTGACGTCGTGCGGCGGCAATAATACACCAGAGAATTGCAATAACGGCGGCGGCAATGATAATCCACCAGTACCAGGCGATGCCGGTATTCTTTGTGGTGGCATCACCAAGGATTGCGGCTGGATTATCTGAAGAACCAGTATCTTGTGTAGCTGGAGCTGAATTTGGCGTGGTAGTTGTCTCGCCTAAAACGGCTGCATCTGTCGTGTCTGTGTCTGCGGTGCCAGTAGCGGTACTAGGTGTAGCTGGAGCGGTTTTTGGTGCTGCGCCCTGTGGGACCTTAGGGCCTCCGGCAGGCGGCTGGGTGAGATCAGGAGCTGGAGTGGTTATAGTCACCTGCTGGGTAGCGGGGTTATTTGCAGTATCCACACTCGTGACGCTAAAAGTAGTCGAGGCTGCTGTAATTTGGGTCGGAAGGGTAAAAGTCCAATTAAATGAGCCATTTGCATTTTGTGTAGGCTCCACCGTTGCGGTACCTACTAGCCGGCCGGCTGCATCAGTAATTGTAATACGATCAGTTAAACTACTGGTTGTTCCGCTAATGGTCTGCTGAGTTGGCGAATTAATTGTAAGCGCAGGGGGTGTGTTATCCACTACGACACTATATAGTGCACTAGCGCTGTGATCGGTAGTGTCTATTGCACTATAAGATATTTTATATGTTCCATCTGGAATAGTCTTTGTATTCCAGGTGTAGGTCAATGGATTACCTGTGCCAACTCCGTTATAGGCACCTTGATTAACTCCATTGACGCTCACAATAGCGCCTTGCATATCAAGGATACGAATATTTGAAGCTTTGAGGTGCGGCTCATCGATTAGTAGTGTGATTGTCTGTGTGCCACTGACTGTGCCATTTGTAATGTTGGGATGCAGGATGGGCGCGTGATTATCGATTGTAAAGTTATACGTTACTTCTTTGCCATTTCCAGCAAGGTCGACTGAATCAACTTTAATTGTATAGAGCCCATCGGGAAGAGTGGTGGTATCAAAGTTCCACACCGGGTTGGCGCCGTTTACAGTTGTTGCGGCCTTCCATGCACCGTTTTTGTTGATTTCAATGTAGCTATAATTAATGTTTGTATCATTTGTCTGAACCTTAATGGGAGTCACGCCTGATACTAGTGCAGAACTAACTATCTGGGGAGCTGGTGCGGTCGTATCGACCGTTACTTTGCGAATGCTACTCCAATTACTCCCTACTCCATTACTGTCAATGGCGCGTACTTGCCAATAGTATGTCCCCTGGGGGGTTTGGTTATTGTGGCGTACGACAACCGTTGACGAGGTTAGGTCGTAGTTGTTTGCATTCAAGTCCGATGAATCGTGATAAATGATAGATCCGAGCGTACTGCTATTTGCAAGTACATTGGATGTTTGGTATTCATACGCGACGGCACCACTTACGGCCGACCAGGTGTTATTAAAGTTGACATTGTTTGTATATGTATTCGTTGTGGGTGCCAAATTCGTAGGAGTAGAAATAAGTACTGGTTCGAAGTTGTATGCCGTGCCATTAAAGGTAAAATTATCTACCTCGACATCGTAGTTTGGATTATTACCACCAACGTTGAGACCGTAGGCAATGACGACTGCATGCGGAAACATAGTCTTTATTTGACCAAGCGTATACGTGCTTGAACCTTGGCTTGCACTTACGCCACCGTTATTTCCTACAATAGTCTTGCTTGAATAGAATTGTCCAGTTGTGTCACTCATCGACCAGTTCTGCCACACGCCTTGGTGGATTGCATCGGTACCTGCGTTGACGTAAGGCTCATAACCGAGAGTAGCATAGCCACTATTCGTATTGGCGCCATCTGGATTAAGGTAGACCTGAATCTGATATGAGGCGTCCCCACCAACAAACGAAGCCGAATTTTGTTTGGTTGAGTAACCGAGGGAACCGGTAATACTTGCGAGTGGGAGAGAGTTGCCTAGTTTCATAAACTGGGCCTTTGTAGTTGTGTCGGCGCTTGTTGTGATGTGGAGCGCACCGTTTCCAAGAGTATGTTCAGTGGCGTCGGTGACGTAACTTACCGTTGAGCCATTACGGGTCTCTGCACCAGTGGCGCCGGTTGAGCTCCAGCCATTTGGTGTCGCCGCGGTGGTGACGATGGATGAGGAGGTCGTGTCTGCGTGAGCCACCTGGGAGAAGAAAGTCGGTGCAACTGTACTTAAACTACTTACGGTTAAAATAAATGCTAATGCAACATTGCTTGTTCGTTGGTATAATTTCTTCCCAATTGTCTTCATGTGCGTGGACTTCCTCTTTTCGACCACCACCAGTCGACTTCAATAATAATAGATATACAACTCTCACTTTTGTATTTTTATTTACTGTAGCATCTTGCTAAAAGTTTGACAATGAAAAGATTCTTAACTTTCTTATATTAATCTGAGACATGCTTCACGTTCAACTTGCTGTATCCATTCGGGCAGCTTTGAGGGCTTTGGCCATCCAAATTAATTCATCGTAGGCTGATTGAATACTCCGATCAATGCGTTCTTTTTGCTCGGTACGAGGCTGATCATGGTCATCAAAGCTATCTTGGACGCGCGGAAAGTACGGGCTTGTGAAGGTAGCGACGAGCCCCATTTCACGAACAGTTGTTACGAGTGCTTCGACAGCTCGGACACCACCCCAATTGCCATTACTTGCTCCAGCCAGAGCGACCGGTTTGTGGATATAGTTCTCAAGTTCACTATCGAGCATGCGCTTCAAGCTTCCGGGGAAGCTATGGTTATATTCGGGCGAGACGATAAAGAAAGCATCCGCCCGAGATGTAATATCGGTATAGCGGGAGTCTTTGCCTTCGGGGTCATTACCATCTCCGGCAAAGTGAAACTCCATAGGGTCAACAAAGATAATATCAATGCCCGTCAACTGGCTACCGAATTGCGCGATGTAACGAGCAGCGCGAATTGATTGTCTCTGTTCGCGCGTTGTACCGGCAAGTACGGCAATAGTTAGTGAATCTTTCATACGTATGTCTCCCCTCTTTACTCTATGTAGTATATAGCACATGAGGTCGTCGTGGCGATTTCTCCTATGGCTATCGCCGACGACATCTATATAGGCAACAACTTTTCTATGTTAGCTGGTGATGACGACGATACGCTACCCACATCTCAAATACGAGTGCACCGTAGGGTACGACACTAATGAATTCGGCAAAGATACAGCGCCAGATACTCCAACTCATACTCCGATGAGCAAATAGCACAATAAATAAATATACCAAATAGAAAATCCCATGAATAGAACCAGCCAGCGGCAATACAAAGTCGTGACCGGGCCACGAAAAAGCGCTAAAGAGAATCCCTACAATCAACACTGTCCAGCCAAAGGTCTCGAGGAAGGCTGACATACGGAACAGGAACCACGCCTCTTTGTCGGTGAATATATCCTTCAACTCATCGTAGCTGTGCTGTAATCTAGAACCAAAATGCATAGTACTAGTATACGTGCTCTTAATGAGAGTGGCAGAATATTGGTCAGGGTTGCCATCTTGACATATCTATTCAAGATGTTATAATTAAATACATCATGCGACCGATTGAAAGTAGTGACGGAGAACATAGACAGTTCCAAAAGAGTGAAGAGACCCCGACGCTCTCGCCATTTATAGCTGAGACGCAACGCGTCGCCGACTCTCTGCTTCAAATCGATATTGATCGCCTTCGCGAAAAGGCTGAAAAGCTAGCAAAGAATAAAGACATTGCAAAACGCCTCATGGGTAAAATTGTTCTCGTATCATTACCGCCTGAACGTCATATTAGTTCTCCGCTTGATTCTGTCGATTGGCGATTTGATACAGTTGACCAGGCCTCCGTACCGATTCACGCACACGTGACACGAACACTTGGATCTGACTTTGGAACACCAAGTTTTGTACATGCAGGTTTTGAAGTATTCGATTATATGAGTGTTGATAGTGCGCCATATGTTGACGGTCACGAGACTGCCTTTGCACGTACTCAACAGATAACTCGAGCTGGACATCTGGGGGGCAGTTTACGGATATTGCCCTTTGCAGATTATCGCCCTCAGCAGAAGCGTGCTAAATCACCACTTGATGCAGCAGCGGCGGAAATGCTTGTCGATACTATTCGCGATAGACAGGTTCCGTATGCTGATACAAATGATGGCTCGTATTCATCCCGACTAGATACCGGATGGGCGCCGGATTATTCTGTGCCAGAACAACCCAAAACAATACAGAGTTAGCCGATAAGCTAACCCTGTATTGTTATATTCCTTTAGTTATATCAAGTGGCCTATTCTAATACGCGGTCGTTGGATCACTTTTTCCTACCATTTCAATCTGTAGTTCCACCGAAAGGAGACTGCTGGCGACGAGAGCCTTACTGTGTTGATCGGTCTTCTCGATATAGCGAACCATAAGGCTACTGCCGAGCTTGACGAGCTGGTTATTATATAGAGATGCCTTCTTGGTATTATACGTCGCGACGACGTCAGTCGGGGTTGAGATGGTGAAGAGTGTCCCTGACGATGAGCGAATGGTAGTAGTTGTCCCGCTCAGCTGAGTGACGACACCTTGGATTTCTTTCATTTGGAGGCTATTATCACTAATCCTGGCGTTTCCCACATATAGGTCAATCGAGCCTACAAAGCCGCTTAAACAGCTATCGTTTGAATTACCTTGACACGTGGTGCGTTCGGCTAGTGATTGCCATGCATACTGATCGTAGTACTGAAAAGGTAAGCTTAGCTTGACAACGGCAACTAGCTTGCTCGCGGTGATTGTCCCGGATGTATTACAGTGCTCGGGCGTACAGTCACCTATTGGAACAGTATGGATTGTATCGCTGGTAATATACATAACGGGATCAGCTGAGGTGAGGGTACTGGCCGAGACGTCTCGTCCATCGGCAATAAAGCGGGTGGCTGAGGTGAGGGGAAATGTGGTGTCGGTTTGGTTATACTTTGTCAGGCCCACAAAGGTCATACTTGAATTGTCCTGGGATTTAATATGTGTCGCCATAGAAGTCGAAAGTCGCGTACTATCATGTTCGGTGGTGCTCAGCGGAGAAGATAGCTCGTTATCGTGAGGAAAGGCGCTATTTGCCCAGGTTGTGATGGCATCAAGTTCACAGTGAGCCTTGACGACCTGCGGTACTTCATCAATGGTGATGGTGGCACTCTTCTTGAGTTCATAGCGAGAGGCAATATTCTCGTCTCCGCATTGGGCAAAGGAAATCGCGACTTCTTGTCGCCCACTCACAGAAGTGGTCGGTTGGGAGATGTGGACGTCTGGCTTTGGCCATAAGAGTTTATAGGCGGCGTAGGTACTACCAGAAAGTACAAGGACTACACCGGCAATAATTGCCATGAGTGCGAATGCTGAAAGGTGTCGTTTGTTCATAGTGTGTGCTCCGTTTAATTGCTTGTCCTTTGTTGTACGGAGAACGCGGAAAAAAGTTTCAGATTGGTTAATTTGGCTCATCGTTTTCGTGACAAACCCCCTATTACCATGTCCTTTGCGGGCAGCTGTTAGGTAGTGATCGAGTTGGGTATAGTTCATGAGAGTACCTCCAGTAATTGTTGCTTGGCTCGTCGAATCCATGTACCAATGGTTGCGCGGGGAACGTGAAGGCCTTGGGCAATCTGATCGTAGCTTTGCCCCTGCCAGTAGTAAGCCTTAATGACCTGGCTATATTCAGGTGGCATCAAGTCAGCGACTGCTCGACGAATACTGTCGCGTTCATCAAAATCGAGCGTTGGTGCAATGTCGTCAAGTAATGTCTCGACGTCTTCAATATTGGTCGTATGTTTCGTTTGACGTAATACATCGAGGGCTTTATTGGTTGCGATTCGGTAGAGCCAGGTCGAAAATCGTGCCTTGCTCGAATCAAAATCAGTGAGTTTTTCGTATGCTTTCATAAAAGCTTCTTGGGCGATATCTTCGGCGTCTTGTCGATTCCCGAGTAATCGCTCGCAGTGGATAATAAGCCCCACATGATAGCGTTCGACTAATTTCTCGTAGGCATTACGTTTCCCTTTGATGATTTGCTGAATGAGATGTGTTTCGTCTTGCAGCTTTCATGTTCATTATACGAAGGTTCAACCTGCTTTATTTCAAACCTCGATTTATTAAGAGTTTATTATGAGCGTACGCAATGGCCTACTTGCCGAGCATAGCTGCACTCAGGCGTATGCCCCCCCTACGATGCTCTCCTTACGCGTTGAACAGGTGAACGTCATGGCCGTCCACCGTAAAGACATTTGTAAGGGAATAGTCTGCGCGCTCTAAGACCGCTCGACTTGCCTGGTTGCCCTCGTAGACGGTAGCGAAAACAGTCTCGTAGTGCCGTTTTGCAAATTCGGTCAGGGCGCGAACCGCACAGGTTGCGTATCCCATTCCGGTGTAGGCTTCGTCGAGCCAATATCCAATCTCTGCGCCAACGTTACCAGTTGTCACATTAATTGAGCCCACAAAGGTATCGTGAGACCATATACCCAGACGCGTTCTCACGTCGCCAAGTTCCGTACGGGTAATATACGGATATTCCTTGATTGAAGCCTGGACACTTTCAAGGTTTGGATACGTGCTGGAAGTCTGATCACTAAACTGACTAAGGTGAGCACGGTTTCTATCGACTGCCTCAAAATAGGTAGGTGCGTCGTCGGCCGTTAGCTTCCGAATGGAAAGCCCTGTCATCTCGGTTTCTATATCGCCAGGTAAAAACATATCTCATGTTATAACACAAAGACTATCATGCGTCCAGGAACTGTATACTTAAGGTATGACATTTCATCACACAACTCTTTTTGAAGGCTCAAGTGAGCTCGGCACGTATAAAGTTGTCGATACAATCTACGATGGTCGGCCGGCTCGTATTTTGTATGGAAACCGGCAGTCGCCACAGTCCGGCATGGCCACGGATGACGATCCAGAACTACTCTTTAATTATAATCAGCGATTCCTTGAGATGATTGAGAGTCGTCGGCCAAAACATATTCTCCTCATTGGCGGTGGAGTCTTTATGTTGCCAAAGGCAGTCCTTGAGCGATTTAATGATATTCGTATCGACGTAGTGGAGATTGATAGCTTACTACCCGAGCTTGCCCGGCAGTATTTTAAGCTTGAAGACGATCCACGGTTGAAGATTATTATTGCCGACGGGCGAGACTATGTGACGAACAGCACTGACACGTATGACATGATTATCCTTGACGCCTTCTCTGGTTACGATATCCCCTACTCGCTTTTGACACGTGAAGCCGTCAGTTTATATAAGCAGCACCTAACGATCAATGGCTTTATGACAATAAACTTCATTTCAGAGTATCGAACGTTTCGTCAACGACTAACCCACGAGCTTATCGCAACATTTGGCGAACAGTTTAACGCAGTTGCACTATATCAAGCAGATCATCTCTTTCCTTCAAAAGCCGAGCAGAACCTTATGCTGGTTGCTTCGCCTACCCCCATAGATTTTGATTATCTGCAGTCGGTTGCTGTTGAGGCGGCCTATATGCCAGAGAATGCTATTCTGCTTGATCAATAAGCCGTAGGATAAGAGGGACTACAGGACTACGTAATAGGTTGCAGGTGCAGCTGCTCAATTTTCTTTAACAGCCGTGATTTAAGCCGTGAGACGCGCTCGTCATTCGAGAGATTCTCGCGTAGATGAGCCCGAGAGCGAAGTGAGGCCTTCGTTGCCGTTCGGACGTGTTGGCTACAGGCAAGATCACTGCAACATAAGAATCCTACGCTATGTTTCGTAGCTGTATCTAAGAAGGTAATAGATGCAGCATTGGAGCCGGGCTGCCAGGTATAACAAAAGTCACAGATAATAGCTCGATCACGTCCCGTACTCGAATCAATAATGCGACGCGTTAGCTCATAGGGTGCTATAAAAAGCGTCTCCTTGGGTTGTAACAGTAAAATACCTTTATCACCTGTGCGATCAGCGATCGAGATGAGTTCGAACTCGGACCAATCGTCGGGAAGCTCAATGGTACTATTTTCGAATTTGAGTTCTTTTTTCAAACGAGGTTTCAGGTTAGCTACCTGTATAAGACGATTAAATTCCTCGTGGTCTACTGTTTTCATTGAAATTTCCTAGTACACCACGAGATCGTTATAATGTGGATCAGTTGTACTCGCATAGCCAACCAGGTGTAGCTCAAGACTTGTTTGCATATCGGCTGCGAAGACAAAAAAGCCCACGGCGCCATCGCCAAGCTTCATGCCGAATTGACCATTCGCTGGAGTGATTTTATTGCTTAAGAAGACCATGTCCTCCTGAGACTTAAATCCCACATACAAAGGAATGTTTGGCATTACTTCAAGAATGGCAACAATCTCATTAGCGCGATATGTTATATTGAGCTGCGTTGAGGCTTCTGGTCCCGACACAACATCGACATATCCCATTTTAGGCCAACTATTTACGAGTTTCATATCTCTTAGTATAGCCCCATTAGTATAATACGACAGATTATCTCTTGGCATTAGAGTCGACACTAAACTATTTAACTCGATAGTTTGTTCTATCTAATATGAGCCATATCAATATAGAAACTTTGAACCGACTGACGACTCTAAATGCATGATTTATAATTCGGCAATTTCTGACATACGAGCCTCGAACTATTCTTTCTTCGAAACAGTAACCCAGTACTGGTGTAGCCCGGCTTTAATAGATAAGGGCATAAGATAAGCGGCCACGGCATTGCCCGTTACCTCAATTGGGAGGATTGTATTTAAAACTTTTGCATATAAGGGTTTCTGGAAATATTTAATAGCTTTCTTCTCAAATCGTTCCATAGTAGGAAGAACGTATTTCGAAAGATTTTCTTCCTCGATAATATTAAAACCAGAAGAGATGAGATTACTACGCAATTCAGCATATGAATGATCGTCTTTAGTCACCATCATACTGCTATACGTAAGATCAGACACAAGGGTCTCTATTGCTGACATGGAGCCTCGCTCTTTTGATGCATAGCCATCGAATATTACAAATACACCCCCTGGTTTCAATATCCTATTCGTTTCTTTTATAACTTGTTTCTTATTGATAGCATGGCATAATGCTTCAATTATATATACGACGTCGAAGCTATTGTTATCAAATTGAGTTAAATCGTGATAGTCACCTTCAACTAATCTCAAATTAGTATTTTTACTCGATGAAATATTAAGTTGCCCATTCGGTAGGTCTAAGCCGGTAAAGGAGATAGTCGGATATTTTTTAGCGAGATATTTGGTTGTCGCCGCTTTTCCTGCAGCGAGCTCGAGCACGTCTAGTGTATTCACATTATTCATAAATCTAGATATAAGATTTGCATGTTCAAGAAAGTCGGTATCCTTAAATACTCCATCCCTACTGATACCCATATGTACAAAACCTTCTCTACTATTGATTAAGCGATACGCAAGCCTATTTAGCCTGTAATAGTTAGCGATATTGTTCATATTATTAGCGTTACGGTCGAGAATCTTAGAAAAAGGAATAATAGCATTAATTTCTTTCAGTCTTTTGTCGATTAGATCACTTCTCATCCGCTCAGTATAACAAGAAGTCTCCATCGTGGAGACTTCTTGTTTAGTGACCGAGTTTGAACTCGAGGCTTGTTACTTTCTTTTTTAAGAGACGCTTGCGCGAGGCACTATGCCATCTTTTGTATTTAGCCATGTTATCTAATCTATTAAGCTCTAGCAGGGCAAAGAGTTCTAGAATCAAACTTTGGAGATGAGTTAAAATTTCGATATAGAGGAAATAAATTCTATCTATGAGCTTCGAGATAGATGAATGATCGTAAAGTTTAGAAATCTCGATACACTTCGCGTCGATGAGCAACTTTAATAACAAGCACAATTAGATTACTATCACGAATTTCGTACACTACCCGGTAGTCAGCATGACGAATACGGTAAAGGTTATTCGATCCATGGAGTTGAGTCACTCCTTGTGGCCTAGGTGTTTCGGCAAGTGCTAGAATCTTTTTTACGATTGCTTTACGAATGGAGGCGTCGAGTTTACGTAGTTCTTTCTCGACGGGCTTAACGTATATGATTTGATACATATCTGGCCTAATCGAAGAACTCTTACAAGAGTCCCTCGGCCTTTAACGTTGTGACGAGTGATTCGAAAGAAAGAGTAGGCTCATTTTGACGCTTTTTAGCTATTTCGATATCCTCTAAATCTTCGAGTAGCTGATACTTAACGGCGTCTTCCACGATACTGCTGATAGTTTCGTCAGTTTCGGCAGCGCGGATCTTTAGGGCACGGAACAATTTGTCATTAAGTGTGATTGTGGTACGCATATTATTTCTCCTTATGTTCATAATAGCACAAGTGCATCTTATCATCAAGATGATAAGATAAAATTTGCTGCAGTGGTGGCTCAGAAAACATTAAAAACTAAGGAAATAATAGGAGGATAGAAAATGAATAACCAAACCGTAAATGACGAAGAAAATAACAGAGGTCGTAAAACAAAAAAAGAGCTTGAAATTGCTCTTCGTTCTGTTTGGCATGGCGTAGAGTACGTGAACCAAACTTTTGGGAATGATTAACCCTCAAGGTAGTGGAGTTAGGTGTCATTTATGAATAGTCTTTAAAATAACAGATATGCTCAAAAAAAGAGACGCGGCTCGAGCTATCCAGCAGGAGCGACGTCTCTTTACAATTTATAGTAGCAAATTATTTCTCCAGAGTCAATAATGAAACATTACCTTTATGGGCCTTTAATACTATCACTGCAGACTGCCATGATTTAGTCATAAGGAATTCTTTATTGATTTTTTGCCTATACTTATCTTGCATACCTGGCCTTAAGCGACGTATATCGATAATGAGGTTTTTAGATTGCAGTAGACCTTGCCGAAGCGCATGTGCAAGGGTATATTTTCCATCGACAGTGATAGACTTTATTTCCCATTTTACATCGTGATCTATCTGTATATCTGGTGTTTTTGAGCCAATTACACGGTTTGGCTTTAAAAATAAAACATGTTCCCTTACAATGCCGTTTTGTACAAGAATATCAACAACCTCACTTTCGATGATTGTAGGTGTCGCACCAAGTTCTTTTTCAATTACCACTTTAGTCATTCAGTCAATTATAACAAGAAGCCTCCGAATCGGAGACTAATTTTATTGCGCTTATGCGTGGCAGGGCATTATAAACGAAGTTAGAACCAAATTAATTTAGTGACCGTAAACTACTTAATATACAAACATAACTTCTGGTGTTATAATAAGTATTACAAATTGATAGAGCAAGTGCGAGATTGAGTGTGATAAGATGCCTCATCTTGTCGTTCTCAGTTTCGTAACTCTCACTACTGGAAGGAAAGACGATGCGACGCATCATCGCAGTTCTGCTCGGAACGCTCACGCTCGCCTTTACTGCGGTTCTCATTCCCGCAGCGAGTGCAAGTGCTGCCGTCTGCAACAGCTCTCCTGGAGCCACGCAAG
Source organism: Candidatus Saccharimonadota bacterium (assembly GCA_015655045.1). GTDB lineage: Bacteria > Patescibacteriota > Saccharimonadia > Saccharimonadales > Saccharimonadaceae > UBA1547. The sequence goes on along the minus strand of JAATFU010000007.1, from coordinate 152,302 downwards.
ACGACGGCATCTGCGGCATCAACCCGAAGGATTACCCGAACTACATCTTGAACCAACGGAGTTCAATCGACAACCTGCAACGATCTGTCGACTCTCTGACAGCGATGCTCATCTTCGCCTTCGTGCTCATCGCGCTGATGGCTGTGTATCTCGTGTACAAGAACTACAAGCGAGACCAGAAGAACGAGGAAGCTCAGACGGTGAAAGAGTCAGAGCTGGAGCCAGCGTCCTGAAACTTCAAGCGAGAGTGTCCGCCCTGAAAGGGGCGGCCACTTTTATTTTAAGCTAGAACAAAAATAACAGATACAAATTAAAATGTGTCACGTTGCCATAAAAAGTTAGAATCAATTAACAGTCCTAATTTAATGATTTCTGATTTGGCAGGGGCACGTGGAATATCTAAAGATAGCAACATCGTCACACGAAAATATGTAAACACATTTTCGTTGCTCCTCGTGCTCGAACCACGATCTTACTCGCTGCGCTCGCAGATCCTGCTTCAACTCGACATTCTCCAATCAAATAAAAACGACCAGCAGAAGCTGATCGATTTTATTCGGCAGCCCCTAGTGGACGAGCTTAGAACTTTTCATTCTAATTAAGATCAAAGCTCTCGCATGCTACAGAGTTTTCGTTATCTACGTCCTTAAGCAAAAATACTCGATTTATTTCGTACAGTTTGTCGGTAAACTTCTTATCATCAATCACCATTTGTCCATTAAATTCTGCAGTGACATGCGGCTGGTAATTTACTCCATCGCGATCTGGATATCTTGATGACATGGATTTCTCCATGTACGATATAAAATCTTTATGAAAATCAATCAAGTAACCGTGTAGGTCGTCTACTTCCAATACCCTCACGGGCATACGTTCTGGTTTCACTAGCTTTCCAGTTTGAATAATAAAAGATGTTCTCGATTTACAGTAATGGGATATCATTTCAATTAATTCTGCTTCTGAAATGCCCATTGCTTTAAACCTCCGTTTGAGCGCAATCTGCGGAAACCACCCTCGTTCACCATAATAAACAGATTCACCTATCTTTGGTTCGATATCTATGAAGGTTGTTAATTGATATGGATACTCTAAATTCATAGCTTGAGTATAACAAAAAGCCTCCATTTCGGAGACTTCAGTCATCGTGCTTATGCTTGGCAGGGCGAAGCGTACGTCAATCAAACTTTTGGGGATGAGTTAAACTTCGATATAGAGGAGATAGACTCTATCTGCGAAAGGCCCAAGAAAGTATAATAAACTAGAGATGAAATATAAAGTAATAGTCGAAACCACTCAGAAAGATCATCCCAAGGATCATGAAATGTCTGTCGCACTACTACTTGCGGAACACTTTAAGATGGACGTAATTTTTCTTCGTCCAGGGCATCAAAAGACTCCAGATTTGGATATTGGCGGAGTCCGATGGGAAATTAAGAGTCCACTCGGTAATGGCAAGAAAACAATGGAGAATAATTTACGTTCTGCACGTAAGCAGTCGTCAAACATAGTCATTGATCTTAACCGAACGCCCATGAATTATTACAAAGCAGTTGCTCGGATTAATGCATATCTTAAAACACAAAACCATAGCATCACGCATCTTAAGATCGTGACGAAATCTCTAAAGGTTATTGATATTTTGTAGCATTTAGCTATAATTGTAAGTAGATAAGGATGCGAAAGATACTGTATTGAATCAATCGCATCTTTTTCTTTTGTGATTTTTTGGCAGCCCCTAGTGGATGAGCTTCGAACTTTTACTACTTCTTGATAACACCTGCAGCAGCTCTTAATAGAGTCTCCGTCATTGCCACTACGTCAAACATAGTACTCGGATCAGTTAATATTCCATTCTCAATCGAATCGCTAAACACGGTGATATCATCGATATTCTGTGTGAAATAAGTAGACCAGCGAAAAAGCCTATCTCTCAAATTTGTAGCCTCGGTTTCTTGTAAATATACGGCGACGGGTCCGATAAATGTCGATAAGTCTAGTTCTTCTGTAAGACCGAGACCATATGATTTAAGTGCTTCTATCATCACTCGATTATCGGCTATAAGACTTTTTGCGCGATTTCTTGCGGCTTCTAGCTGGGCTTCACTGCGCTCAAAATCATCCATATCTTTAGGTGATTCATATACTAGAACTGAATTATTTTTGATTTGTTCCATTAATAATCACTTTATACCCCTAGGTGAATACTGACAAGCGTAAACAAAAAACCTCCAAAATGGAGACTTTCATCATCATCCTTATGCTTGGCGGCCGCTAGTGGATGAGCTTAGAACCTATTCAAGTTCAAGCATTGGTTCTGCAAGGTAACCAAACTTTTCTTCTTCATTTGCTGGAAAAAGGTCAGGACATTGTTTTGTTGCATAATATGCCAATAAAGAGCGGAACCTTGTTAGTGATGTAATTGCCACCTCCGCATTCGGCTGAAACTTACCATACTTATCAATGACAGTCGCTTTTGTTGGCTGCTCATAGTCTTTTTGAAATACTGGTGCCTGAAACGTGATGTCCATTTGCGGGTTGCCACGTAACGCCCACTTGCGGTAAGCCGAGTAGTCTGTATAAGGATCCGGCATAGGTGAAGAGTGTGCGTCCGCACTAGACCCCCAGATTAATGTAGCGATTGAGTAGTGAGCTCGATTTACGTGATCTCTTGAGTGAGATTCACTCTCATTAGGCTCCATCGCTGTTGTAATGCTTTCTGTTATCCCTATTTCTTCGGGAAAGAAACTGTCATCATTGATGATTTGATCAAGGCCAACTGAAGCAAACATCTGCCCGTTAATGTCATAATCAGATCGTTGCATGCTACCGCCCAGGAGAGATCCACCAAAGGCAACACGTAGCTCGTGTGTTTGGGTAAAAGTGGTGCTGGCGGGTTGCGCTGAAAGCACTTCACTGCTTACGAGAAGTTTTGGTGTTTTTAAGAACTTGTCAGCAAGTATAGAATGTCCGTTTTGTAGTTCAACGATATTGAGTCCTCCGCTAAATGACGGCCTTCTTAGGTTCTTAACACCACCGTTTCTTTGGATCTCTGCGAGCATTTGGCGCCTATGCGCTTGCCATAGTAAAGTTCCGGCAAGATAAAGTCCCTTTAGATCCTTATTTATGTCATCCTTTAACTCTCCAAGCGCATTCTCTTGCGCCCAAACTTTTCCTGCTTTGCTTAAGCCCTCAAATGGAGTTGGCGTGTCTGGTGAAATCATGATGACTATTATGTTAAGAAGTATATTCTTTAGCAAGCATAAACAAAAAGCCTCCAAAAAGGAGACTATCTTCATTGCGCTTATGCTTGGCAGGGCGAAGAGTACGTGAACCAAACTTTTGGGGATGAATTAAACTTCAACATGGATGAGATAGATTCTATCTACGCCACAGAAAAACAGAACGAAGATCTAACCCGCGACTGGGTTTCTCACCAAATTGATTAGGACCTTTCGTTCCTGGTATGAAAGCAAGGATGATAAGTGCCGGTGTAACGAAGAATATAATTGCAAGCCAACCCGTAACATCGAAGTCATGCAGCCTCTTGATGGTTGCTAATATCCAGACTACCGCAAGATAGACTGCTAATAAAATTAATACTATACCTATCAGACTGACTACTACTGATCCCAGTGGAGTATTAATCTGATCAATAAAATAAGATATAACTAGTAAGAGATTCGCTACAACGAAACCTGTAATAAATACGAATATAAAGTTTTTTCTATTCATTCGTTCTTTTGTCATAGATTAATCATAGCAAAAAAGTCTCCATTTCGGAGACTTTTATAATCGTGCTTATGCTTGGCAGAGCATCGTGTACGAAATTAGAACTAAGTTGATTTAGGATGCAGCCGGATAACCTATCGATAGGTTTCCCATATATGAATAGTGTACTAATTTTGAATATCGATATCGACACCAGGCTGTATGTACTCTTCAATATATTGGCTATCAAGCAGTTGATTCAGGCTAGACATTCCGCTAAGTATTTTCCCATTAGGAAAATCAATTGTTGGGGTCTCTCCGCCGCCATGGCCATCTTCGTCAAATCGTAGAGGAGTTAAAATAGCCAAACCTCCTAAGGAGCGAATACGACCGCCGATTGTTTCAACAAGCTCTATTTCTTTAGGGTCGTCTTCAATGTAACTAATGGTAATGATTTCTGTCATCTAACCTCCTTGTTTATTTCAGTATAAGATTATGCGTAGGTATTATCAAACATAAACAATTTAGGTTAGAACCAAATAACAGATGAAGTTTCAAATGTGTCACGCTGGCATAAAAAATCAGAACCGATTAACAGTTCTGATTTCATAATTTCCAGTTTGGCAGGGGCACGTGGAATCGAACCACGATCCTAGGTTTTGGAGACCTATGTACTAACCGTTGTACTATGCCCCTATATTTATCAGTAGGTACCTGCATATTGTAACAGATGAGGGCGTCTGGACAAAGTTGTTCACAGTTTACGACAGACCTGTTACGTAGAACTAGGTTTATCTCTTGTAAAAGCATAAGCGTCCGCCTATAATTATGGGTGAAATTACGCGCGAATCATTAAAAGGAGGGGCCGTTTAACCACTGACACTTGGTTATTCGTTAACAAGGTTGTATGAACATATTAATGCTTGGGTGGGAGCTCCCTCCTCACAACAGCGGTGGTCTAGGGGTCGCGTGCTACCAGATGTCAAAGGCTTTAGCCCAACAAGGGGCCGATATTGACTTTGTAGTACCCTATCAGGCAACCCATCCTGGTATTAACTTTATGCGCATACACGGCGCCACTCCCTTAACGCCCCTTGAGCGATATGGTTTAGGGGCCTATGACAGTAAGACATTTCTCGGTCGGTCGCTAACTGAGGCTGATGCCGAGGATCTTACCGACATGCGAGGCGTTCAGAAGCGCTATATCGCCTTTGTCGAAGCCTTTGTCGAACACACTACTCCTGATGCTATTCATGCCCATGACTGGCTAACCATGGAGGCGGGCATGCGTGCCAAAGAGCTCACCGGCTCACCTCTTATTGTGCATGTCCACGCAACGGAATTTGATCGTTCGGGAACTGAGAACGGTAATCCTCTGGTGCATGAAATCGAACAGGCTGGCTTACTCATGGCCGACCGAATCATCGCAGTCAGTAATATCACGAAGAACATTATTGTACGCAAGTACCATATTCCGGCCGATAAAGTTGAAGTTATCTATAACGCAATTGATGTAGCTGCTCTGAACGACGGCTATCAATACGACAGCCGCACATATCGCTATCTCGAAGCACTCAAACAAGAAGGATACACGATTGTTAGTACCATTACTCGTTTTACTATCCAAAAAGGACTCACCCACTTTATCCGAGCCGCAGCGAGAGCGAGCGAGAAGTATGATAAGCTTGCATTTCTGCTGGCGGGTGATGGTGAGCAGCGTGACGAGTTGATTGCGCTTGTAGCCGAGCTTGGTATTGCCGACAAAGTATTCTTTACTGGCTTTGTCAGGGGCAAGCAATGGCGAGATGCCTATAGTGTCTCAGACGTCTTTGTAATGAGTTCTGTAAGCGAACCATTTGGTCTGACGGCACTTGAAGCGGCCCATCATGATAATGCACTTATTATCTCTCGTCAGTCTGGTGTTGGTGAAGTACTCCATAGTATCTTCCGGTATGACTTTTGGGATATCGATCGCCTAGCAGATCAGATGGTAGGTATCGCCGCCTCGTCAAGTTTAGGTGATGCACTCAAACAAGATGTAAAACATGAATACACTCGACTCTCCTGGACAGATGTTGCCCGAGATTGTTTGCGAATCTATGCCCACCTCAAACAGGGGGTCTTAGTATGAGCACACATGGCATTACTCTGTATCTCCACGTTCATCAGCCATTTCGGGTGCGTCAATATAGCGTGTTTGATACAGCGGTAGCGCATGATTACTTTGATGAGACAGCGACGGATACGGATCGCAATAATCAACGTGTCTTTTTAAAGGTTGCCGATAAGTCCTATCGACCTATGAACGCGCTGCTTGAAAAGCTGTTAGCCGAACACCCCGACTTTAAATTATCCCTCAGTATAACGGGAACCTTTATTGAGCAGGCTGAGCAATGGGCACCGGATGTGCTCGAGAGTTTTAAACGGCTAGTTGCGACGGGACGAGTTGAGATTGTGGCCGAAACCTATTATCACTCACTTGCCTTTTTCTATAGTCGATCAGAGTTTGAACGTCAAGTCGAGGCACATCGCAATAAGATTCGCGAAGTCTTCGGGGTTGACATGCGGGTCTTTCGAAATACGGAGCTCGCCTATAATGACGAGCTCGCCCGATGGGCCGATGCAAATGGTTATAAGGGTATCCTCGCCGAAGGCTGGGATCCTATCTTGCAATGGCGCAGCCCCAATTATGTCTATCGTCCCGCTGGCACGCAGTCGATTGCTTTACTCCTTAAGAACTATCGTCTGAGTGACGACCTCGCCTTTCGTTTTAGTAATAAAGACTGGAACCAGTATCCTCTCACCGTCGAGAAATATAGCGAATGGCTCAATGCGTCCATGGGCGACCAGCCTCTCGTCAATCTTTTTATGGATTATGAGACATTTGGTGAACACCAATGGGTTGAAACGGGTATCTTTAGCTTTTTCGAGAACTTTATAACTAGTTGGCTCACTCACCCCGACCACACCTTTTATACTGTCTCTGGCGCAATCGATGCCTTTTTGCCCCAAGGTGAGATCTCGATGCCCAACACTATAACGTGGGCCGATAATGAACGTGATCTTACGGCCTGGTTGGGTAACACGATGCAAACAGAAATCGTTAAATATCTTTACTCGCTTGAGGATGATATCTTGCGAACGAATGATCTAAGTCTAATCGCCGATTGGCGTAAACTCCAGACATCTGATCACCTGTATTACATGTGTACGAAGTGGTTCACCGATGGGGACGTACACGCATACTTTAGTCCGTATGAGTCCCCGTATGATGCCTTCCTCTTTGTGATGAATACTATTCGTGATCTACGGTTTAGGTTACACGTTGATCACCAGACGGGAGGGCTCAATGGCTAGGCCCATCGTGCTTGGTAACGGAGAGCTTCATGTCGGACTGAATAAGTTTGGACTTGTACATGATTTTTATTTTCCATACGTAGGACTTGAGAATCACGCTGCTGGCCAGAATCTACGTCACTTGGTGGGTGTATGGGTTGATAATCGAGTAAGCTGGCTTGATGATGGCAGTTGGACACAGAGTTTTCACTATCCACATGGTGCCTTGATTGGGCACACACTCGTAAAGAACGAAACACTTGGCGTCATGATTGAATTTGATGACTTTGTCGATTCATCAATGAGCGCCTTTATGCGTAACATCCATGTTATTAACATGTGGGATCAGGAGCGGGATATTCGTCTCTTTATGCATCAAGCCTTTGTCATTGGCGATTCTCGAAGTAATACCGATACTGCCCAATACCTTCCTGACAGTAAGGCGGTTCTCCATTATCGTGGTCGACGAGCATTTATTATCTCTGGCACGCACGGCGATGAACCATTCGATCAATATACGGTTGGTTTGTTTGGTATTGAAGGTCATGAGGGCACCTACCGCGATGCTGACGACGGGGAGCTAAGCTTTGGGAACGTTGAACATGGGCGAGTTGACTCTACGTTCCGCTTCAAGCTTCAAATCCCAGCTCATAGTTCGGAACGGGTTCACTATTGGATTGCCGCAGGTACTTCCTTGCGGGAGGCGCTCTACGTACATAAACAAATTCAAGATAATGGTGTCCAGTTTTTCCTTCGACGAACGGCTACATGGTGGCAGGATTGGCTCACACCGGCTAAAGAAATTGCTGCTCGGATTGCACATAGTCATCAAACGAGCTTTCTTCAGAGCGTCATGATCATTAAGTCGCAGATAGATAAACACGGTGCCGTTATTGCGAGTACCGATACAACAATGTTGAATTACTCCCGGGATGCTTACGCTTATGCGTGGCCTCGCGATGGCGCCTACGTACTGTGGCCATTAATTCGCATGGGCTATAAAGATGAAGCATATCGATTTTTTGATTTTTGTAAGCGAGGCTTACATGCTGGCGGCTACCTTATGCATAAGTACCGAGCCGATGGAGCACTTGGTAGTAGCTGGCATCCCTACATTCAAGATGGTGTCGTTGCTCCCCCAATTCAAGAAGATGAAACTGCTCTTGTCCTCTTCGTTTTTACCCAGTTCTATCAGATGCATCCAGATGATAAGTTACTCAAGGATTTCTACGAACCATTTGTTAAGCCTATGGCAGACTTTCTGGCAGGCTACGTTGACGAATTTACGGGATTACCAAAGCCAAGTTACGATTTATGGGAACAGGTCTTTCTGACGACGACGTATACTACCGCTGTTGTGTATGCGGCCCTTCTAGCGGCCTCAGATCTTGCGGCTGAAGCGCATGACTCAAAGAATGCGGTCAGTTGGCGAGCCAGTGCAGAGGATATTCTCCGGGCTGCTCACAAGCACCTTTATAATCACGACCGAAAAGTCTTTTATAAAGGTCTTATTGTCAAAAATGGTGAAGTACAAAAAGATGCCACAATCGATACTTCAAGTATCTTTGGTGCTTTTCTCTTTGGACTGTTTGAGCCCACTAGTGATGAGCTCACCTCTTCTATTGCAACCTTGAAGGCAACGTTTGGTATAGAGGCTGGTGCGCTGGGTCTTCCTCGCTACGAAAATGACGATTACCGCCGAACTCATTCAGAGATAACGGGTAATCTATGGTTCATTACCTCACTTTGGCTAGCCCAATATGACCTTGAAGCGGGCCACACAGACGCGGCAATGGCTATTATAGATTGGGCACAATCCCACGCGCTAAGCACCGGTATGATGGCGGAACAATTTGATCCTGTCACGAGTGAGGTTATTTCACCAGCACCGCTCGCGTGGACACAAGCGGAGTATCTTTCGACTCTACTTGATACAATTACGGAGATAGACTAATGGCACATATATTAGCTGTACCTATGCGGACTCTCCGTAATAGTGTGTGGCGTAATGGCCCCCGCGCCCACAATCGTAGACGAACAATTAAACATTTTGCCGATAAGATGGGTCTTCTCTATTTTGGCCTGGTGGATCAACATTCAGACGAGCATCATGTTGTCCGAGGCTTAACTGTATCCGCCACCCATCAAGACGAGAGCTATACCGTTGGCACCTATGAGGGATATGATATTACTCTTGTTGATCGTTTAGATACTCTTCAACAGCCCGATGGTACAACGAAGCAGCATAACTGGCTTATTTTAGAAGTTATGCTCCACACCAAAAAGGACATCCCTCATATCTTCCTCGGTAAACATGACGATATGTCAACCACCTATGCAGCACTGACTACAACTTTTGGCGCGTTGCAACCTATTCAGCTTGGTACCTTCGAGAACTATAGCCCCGAATTTACTTCACGCTATGGTCTTTTTGCTACACCCACCCATGCTATTGAAGTTGAACGGTTATTTCCTGCGGCAGTAGCACGAACTATCGGTGCTCATTTTTGGCCTCTCTCAGCTGAGATCTACGAAGGAGCCATCTATCTCTACGCGGCTAATCAGAGCATCAGTAGCTCACTACTGGATATGCTTGTCAATGATGGTATCTGGCTTGCCCATCACCTCGATATAATTGCCGAACAAGTATAGATGAGATAAATAATACCCCCTCATAGGAGGGGGTATTAAAGCAGGAGCCTTAGCTTTATTAGCCTTTACGGGGCTTAATTTCGTTACGACCAAGGTTTTTCTTGGTTTCGGTGTAGGTTGCGTGGGTACGCGCAATAGGATCATACTTCTTCAGTGAGATCTTTTCAGTTGTGTTTTGAACGTTCTTGGTTGTGTAGTATGTACGGTGACCAGTAAGCTCACTGACTAATCCAACTAATTTACGCTTTGTATTCTTCTTTGCCATAAGATTCCTTATATTTTGTCTCGTCTATCAGGGGTAAATTATAGCAAAGATTAGCTCATTATACAAGGGAGCTCTTAGCGATAGTTAGTAAAGGCAACAGGAAAGTCAAAGTCGGCTGATTGAACTAAGTGCATAGCTGTCTGAAGCTCGTCTTTGCTACTGCTTACTACCCGGACGGCCTCACCTTGAATTTGGGGTTTCACCTTTGGGAGCTCATCGCGAAGGAGCTTAGTGATACGCTTCGCTTTCTCTTGATCAAGTCCGGCAATAAATGGTACCTCTTGGGTCGCCTTGAGATTACTGGTAACGATAGTCTTTGATAGATCGAGCACTTTACTGCTTAGTTCTCGACTTGCGAGTTTTTTGCGGATAATGTCGATGATGCTTTCTATTTGCCAATTGTTCGCACCGATAACTTTGAATCCCTTCTTATCCTCTAGCCAATCAATTTCGGCTGGGGTGTTTTTGAAGTCGTAGCGTCCTGTAATCTCCTTTTGGGTCATAGCAAAGACGTTATTCATTTCAGCTTTATCGTACTCGGATACTATATCAAAACTAAATGTAGGCATGGTCTTAGTATAGCAAAGACTGCCCATTAGAGGCAGTCTTGAATCAATTTGGAGCCACGAAGGAGATTCGAACTCCTGACCTCAGCATTACCATTGCTGCGCTCTACCGACTGAGCTATCGCGGCAATAACTCAACTAATATAGCATGTAAATGTCTGCGGTGGTAGTGGTCTGGCATTGAGGAGACGTTATAATCTAGCCAGTTATCATGCGAAGCCTTGAAAAGAGGCTCTTTCTCAGATAGAATAGTTGAGTATCTTACGTACATGCCGCCTTAGCTCAGCTGGTTAGAGCACCACTTTTGTAAAGTGGGGGTCCTCGGTTCGAATCCGAGAGGCGGCTCCATATAGATAGATCTATGCTGGAGTCGTGTAGTGGCAATCACAGGAGACTGTAAATCTCCCGCCGTAAGGCTCCGTAGGTTCGAGTCCTACCTCCAGCACCAACGTAAAATGCCTGCCGTATGACAGGCATTTTACGTTGAGGAGAACATGACATTATTGCAGTTTGAATACGCCGATTGTATGAAAAATATGCACGGCCTGATCAAGGGTAATACGATGATTGACGTAGTACGTATGAATTGTATCTTGTACGAGCGTTAGTCCCTGTTCAACAGACATGATACCTTCTTCGGTGAGTCGCGAACTTATCTCATCAACTAATTGATGTGTTTGGTCGTCTGATGGATCAAAAGGTCGACTGAGCATTGCCTCAAGAGATGGATGAGAATTTTCGGAGCCCATGGGGCTACATAACCACCCGACGAGGTTGGCGGACGCGGCGTGCAGTGACTTGAGGAATAATCATTTTAGCTGATTTCTCACGCAAGTTGAGCGCGAGTTCGGTTTGACCAGTTCGATCATATGCATCGGCGAGGATATTGAGTGTCTGTGGAATAGGGTCGAGTTCAACGGCTTTTTCGAGTGCTTCGATCATTTTCTTGTCGTGGCCTAACTTCTCTTGGACTTTTGCGTAGGCAATGTGGCGGGAGGCAAGCTCATTATCTAATGATAAGGCTTGTTCGAAGGCCAGAGCGGCTTTCTCGTAGTTATGAGTTTCATAATAGATAAGTCCAACATTGTGTAGGCTACTCGCACTTGGCTCAAGCGATTGGGCAATCTCAAAACACTCGATTGCGTCCTTAAAAGCTTGTTGTTTGGCATAGAGGATACCAAGGCGGTTGTAGGCACTCGCATTTCGCTCGTCAACACGCAAAATCGTGAGTAGCGCTTTCTCGGCTCGTAAGTATTTCCGGTCTTGGAGGGACTGTTGCGCAATACTCCACAATTGATCAAGTTTTTCAGAGAGCTTGAGCGGCAGGTCAACGGCAATCTCGTTGATTGTTTGACGTTGAAGAATTGCCCAAGTACCGAGTAATGCAATAACAAGTAAACCTAACATACTGATTAATTATAGCATAAGCCGAGCAAGACAGAGGCGGATGTTGCCATTGGCCTCAATTTTGTCATATGCCTGAAGAATCTTTTCAACTTGCGTAACTAACCGTTCCTGGGAGGGACTCATAAGGCTCAGTCGAATAATGTGAGCGGCATCCCGAAGTAAGAGTAAGCTATCGCTGCGAGTATCTTTATAGCGTTGAGCAAGCTTGAGACGATCATATACAGATGCCTGAAGCAGCTGACGAGCATCTCGGACAATTCCACTTCTCTTCTCAAAATAGATTGGATCTGCCACAAGACGTGTTAGTTCCGCCGGGAGTCCCTCCGCCATAAACAAGAGTTGACTCCGTTGTTGAGTGTCTCCAACAGCGAGGCTCTTGAGGAGCTGTTGGGATTGGCTTGTAGTAATGGGACGGAGTTCAACAAGTTGCGTACGTGACGTTATAGTCGACAATAACCTACTCGGCGTATGAGTAGCGAGAATGAAGTAAACTGAGCGTCCAGGCTCCTCGAGGAGCTTCAGGAAGGCATTTTGTGCTTGGCTACCCATACGCTCAGCATAATCAATGATTATAATCTGCTTTTGGGTATGAATGGTTCGGGTTTGATTATAGAGGCGACGAATACTACCAACGCTAATCACTCCCTTTTCGATATCTACTTTTTCATCCTTTTCCGGTAAGACTAGTACGGGCTTTACGCCGACAAGCTGTGCGGCAAGAAAGGTGGCTATGGTTGTTAACCCAATACCCTCAGGCCCTGTGATAAGGAGTGATTGCGGCAACTCAAGACTGGTCGACTGAAGAAGAGCGAGAGTCGAGGGATGAATGAGAGGCGCCGGCATACCTATTTTGCCTCAGGAAAAATATCGATAAAGCTTTGCGGAATAGGGGCTTCGAAAGTATGGCGATCACTTTCGGGGATGGTGATCTCAAGGCTTGCCGCATGGAGGTAAAGTCGATCGGCTGCTTTGCCATATACCTTATCGCCCTTAATAGGGGTACCGATGTACTTCATATGGACACGAAGTTGGTGGGTACGTCCTGTCTTGGGTTGAAGCCGAACGAGAGCTTCCTTATCGTGGGTGGCAAGTATCTCATAGGTAGTAATTGCCGACTTCCCTTTCACATCTACTTTAAAAGTACTCGGTGCTGTCGGGTTTCTCCCAATAGGAAGATCAATTTGGGCTTTTGGTAGTTTTGGTATACCTTCCACGATCGCCAGATATGTTTTTTTTGTCTTTCGGTCGGCGAATTGTTTTTGTAAAAGCTCAGCGGTTTGACTATTGCGTACGCCAATCATGACGCCGCTCGTATCTCGATCAAGCCGATGAATAATACCTGGACGATTAGTATCGAGGTTATAGCTTGTATAGCGACGAAAGAATTCGGCTACAGTAAACTCGTCGTTCATCGCACCTTTACTGTGAGACAATACACCAACGGGCTTATTAATCACCACAACATTATCATCAATATAAAGAATAGGGAGGGTATCGGCACTAAAGTCGGCTGCGTCCGGAATAGTGACGGCAAGTAAGTCGGTCACTAAAATCTCTTGTTTACTTGATATAGCGGGTTCACCGTTTACCGTCACGTAGCCGGCTTTAACATATTTTTGCCATGTGCTACGAGAGAATTCTGGATAGCGAGCCACCAACTCAATATCAAGTCGCTTTTTCTCTGATTTTTGAACGTAGAGATAGACCTCTTTACCTTTAAAGGGCAAAGCATATGTCTTCACGGGGTCATGAGGATTAACAAGTAAATCACCATGAATGGTTTGGCTCTCGTCTTGAATTTGACTTATGACATACGCCACGTCATCGTCACCATTTTCGTCAACGAGGATATAGTATTGCTTCTTATTAAAACGAAATTGGGCTAATGTATTTGAGGGTCGTGGATTGGTAATTGTTACCATTGAGACATGACGAGGGACGTTCTCCTCGCCTGCTACGCCGTATCGCCGCAGGACGGCGATAATATCACCACTAGATAATTTGACCATTAGAGGGCCTTCTGACGCAATCCAACGGCCTGTTGGGCCCGTAATAGAGTTGCATTGGCAACTGGCGTCAGTAGTCGCTCGGATTGCTCTAGCTTGGCTACAAGCGCTTCGTCAGTGATGCTTTGATAGCGAGCTTGGAATGTGGTCAGAAAATCACGAACGGCGTCGGCCACGGCTCGCTTAAAGTCGCCATAACTCGTCTTTCCTTCCCACTCTTGAGTGACCTCGAGTTGTTCTCGTCCTGTTAATAAAGCAAGAATTTGAAGGAGACTACTAATACCCGGTTGTCTATCCCAGTTAAAATGGATTTCACCAATACTATCTGTGGTAGCGCCCATGATCTTCTGTGCAGCAGCTTCGGGAGTATCAATGAGGAGGATTTTTGACTTTTCATCAAGTGAACTCTTGCTCATTTTTTTGGTAGGTTCGGTGAGGCTGCGGATGCGTAGTCCTGTGTCGCGTTCGATAAATTGTGTTTGGAGTTTAGTCGCCTCAGGAATCGTAAAGATATCGCCGAACTTATTATTAAATCGAGTGGCAATATCTCTGGTAATTTCAAGGTGTTGAAATTGATCCTCGCCAACAGGCACGTATTTTGCCCCGTAGAGAAGAATATCGGCTGCCATGAGCACGGGATAGTTAAAGAGTCCCACCGAAACGCTTTCGCTGTGCTCACTTGATTTCTCCTTAAACTGTGTCATCCGGCTCATCTCACCTACATAGGTAAAGCAATCGAGTATCCAGGTCAATTCACTGTGGGCCGGAATAAAACTTTGGCGATAGAGGTAGGTATCGGCGTTCTCAAGATCAAGCCCGGCGGCAACAAAATATTTAAGATTATGCAACGTATTACTGTACAGATGGCTGTAATCAACTGGCGTCGTAAAGCTATGAAGATCGGGCACGAACATATTAATTTGGTATTCACCGGCATACTTTTTTTGCATCTTGACCATAGGCACAAAAGCCCCTAAGTAGTTGCCAAGAGTTGGTTCTTCATTGGATCGGATGCCGGTTAGGATAACTGGTTTACTCATTGCTGTTATTATACCTTATTTCAGCCAATCCGTCGCTGGTCAAACCTATGCCTCATCCCCTCTCGAGTTGCTTTGTGATTGTTTTGACTAGGGCAGGTACAAACAGACCGACGACTTCATGTGAGGCGATAACATTTACGAGCTTCATCGAAGGGTTATGCTTTGCAACATATCGTAGGTTACTATATACCACGACGGGGTCGAGGGTACCATGGAGAATAGTTGTGGGCAGATGAAGCTTGAGCGCATCTCGGAGTGCTGTTTGGTTTACAATACTCGCCTCGAGAGCTCCCATATAGGAATGGATATTGTCATCTGTGACGCTAAAACTGGTATTGATGAGTTTATATTTCATCGCTAAGCGCGCAAAACGTAGGAAACGAGAAGGTTGTTTTTGAATAGATTCATAGGCGTTTTTAAGAAGTTGGTCAATAGTTGGTAAACTTGGTTTGGTGAGTGGTGTATCTCGATAAAAGGGTGGGCTGCAGAGGATGAGGCTGTCGATTCGACGAGGGTGCTTCTTCGCTAGCTCGACGGCCACTAGTGAGCCGAGAGAGTGTCCAATGACCATGAGAGGCCCACGCTGTAACCGTAGCTTGAGAAGAGTTGCAAAGACAGAGCGAGCTTGTGTTGAGGCATTATATTTTGCCCAGATTGGTTTTGGTGAATCGCCAAAACCGAGTAGATCAATCGTAATGATATGGAGATCGCTCGGTAGTCGTGCAATACTTGTATCCCAGGCAGAACCATTGTCGCCAATACCATGGATAAAGAGAAGGGTTGCACGGGGCTTCTTGACATATTGATTAGTCCGTACGTTGAGAATATACGGAAGATGGAGCCATTTATGAAGTATTTTGTCCCACATAGGTATCTTTCTATACTATACCAAATACTCCCTCACGAATGAGGGAGTATTATGGGTAAAACGCGGATTTCTCCTAACGCTTGGAGAATTGTTCGCGCTTTCGAGCGGAACGAAGACCGTACTTCTTGCGTTCTTTTTCTCGAGAATCACGCTTCAAGAAGTCATTCTTCTTTAAGATACTACGAAGATCGGCGTTGCCAGCTGTAATTGCTTTGGCAATTGCTAGCTTAATCGCATCAACTTGACCAGCGATACCACCACCCTTTACAAGGATAGTGACATCAAAATCTTTTTGTTTGTTGACGAGTGCAAGCGGATCAGTAATCTCAGCAACATGGGTCTTGTTCTCGCTAAAGTACTCAGTTGCTGTTTTATCGTTGATCGTGACATTGCCTTTGCCTGCGTACAGACGTGCAGAAGCTGTAGCGCTCTTGCGTCGTCCAAGGCCGTAAAAATACTTTCCTTCAGCCATGTTATTTAACCTCTACTTTCTCTGGAGTCTGTGCGGTGTGCGTGTGAGCCTCACCCGGGAAAACCCGGAGACGCTTCAAGCGCTCAGCAGCAAGTTTGTTACGAGGGATCATCCCCTTGACCGCAGCTTCAATGATACGTTCAGGGTACTTGGTGCGAACTTCTGATAGACTCTCGTCACTAATTCCACCAGGGAAACCACTGTGACGATAATATTTCTTGTCAGTCTCTTTTGCACCCGTGACAACTGCCTGAGCGGCGTTGATCACGACTACATAGTCACCACCATCAATATGTGCTGTGTAGGTTGGTTTGTATTTACCAATAAGATATTTAGCGATAACCGTCGAAACACGTCCAAGAGGTGCGCTTGAGGCATCAATTAGGATCCAGCGACGGGTTACTTCGCTTGGTTTTTGTGAGTAGGTCTTTGCATTAACAGCCATTAGACGGTCTCCTCTTTTGGTGCAGCCTTCAGCTCGTCAACAAAGCCAATAGTAGCAAGTTGAGTGCCATCGCCCACACGAACACGAGTTCGTGTCACGCGGACATGCCCACTTGTACGACCGGTTAGTTGTGGTGCAATCTCATCAACCAACTTAAAGGCAGCGGCTTGAGTTGAGAGTCCTGCAATCACCTGACGACGATTGTGAAGATCACCCTTCTTAGCCTTAGTAATTAACTTTTCAATATAACGCACAAGCTCTTTGGCTTTTGGCAAAGTTGTTTCAATTTTACCGTGCTCAACAAGACTTGTTGCTAAGCCTTTGAGCAGTGCTCGACGCTGGTCGCGCTTGCGACTGAATTTGCGTCCTACATATCCGTGCCTGTGCATATTAGAGTTCCAGTTCTGCTAGTTTATCTTTAACTTCATCTAACGCTTTTGAACCAAACCCTTTGAGTTCACGCAAATCTTGTTCACTTAATGTCACAAGGTCATGGACAGTACGAATGTCATTGTTGACAAGCGCATTGGCCGTACGAGCAGTGAGATTAAGCTCTTCAATTGGTGTATTGAGCTCATTTGATTCATCGTCAACGTCCTGGCCAAGAGCTGGTGCAGATTCGACAGATGTAGAACCGGCAAGCGCAGTGTATTGGTTCACCAGAACGGCAGCGGCTTGTTCAAATGCTTCGCGTGGGGTTAATGAGCCGTCGGTTTCGATGCTTAGCAGCAACTTATCGAGGTTAGTCTCTTGTCCAACGCGAGTACTATCAACCTTATAACGGACACGCAGTACCGGGCTAAAGATGGCGT
The DNA here is from genome assembly GCA_015655045.1 of Candidatus Saccharimonadota bacterium. GTDB lineage: Bacteria > Patescibacteriota > Saccharimonadia > Saccharimonadales > Saccharimonadaceae > UBA1547. Next base: position 134,725 of record JAATFU010000007.1, on the reverse strand, counting down.
CAATCGCGATCATATCACTATGAATACGTTGAACGCTCGAATCTTCAATAGTTCGATACCCACGGCCAGATTCAGCCACAAGGTCAATAAGGACTGAGGCTTTGGCGTCATCGATCGTGGCAATAATTTGCTCAGGATTGATAACTTCAACGTCAGCCGTAGTTTTGATGTCTCCAGCTGTAACAACGCCAGCTCCCTTTTTCTCTAGGCGAAGCTCAACAGGCTCGTCAGAGTGAACACGGAGGCGGACATTCTTGAGATTAAGCATGATATCAACGACATCTTCTTTAATCCCTTTTACAGTAGTGAACTCGTGGCTTGCACCTTCAATCCGGAAGGCAACGATGGCACCACCTTCAATGCTCGAAAGAAGAACGCGACGAAGACTATTACCGAGTGTGTTGCCGTAACCGGCGTGCAGAGGTTCGATGTCAAACGTGGCACTGGTGGCGCTGTGCTCATCAATGTTTGCAAGTGCTGGATTGTGAATAACTTTTGTCATATTAGTAGGCTCCTTACCCTTAACGTGAGTAATACTCGACGATTAGCTGTTCGTTGATATCTGGTTCTGCTTCAGTACGCTGCGGTAATCCAGTAATGGTAACTGTCATCTTCTTGTGATCACTCTTCAACCAGCTTAGTGGCTGTTGAATGGAGTTCTTTAATACATCATCAAGTTGACTAAAGTATCCAGACTTAACGCTTTTTGGACGAACAGCAAGTTCATCACCAGGCTTTAAGCGGATAGATGGAATATCGACACGGCGACCATTTAGGATAAAGTGACCATGACCAACGAGTTGACGAGCAGCTCGACGACTTACCGCAAAACCTGCGCGATACACCGCGTTATCCATACGTAGTTCAAGTAGCTGAAGGAGGTTTTCACCAGCCAGACCGTCACGACGAGTCGCTTCGTTCATAAGGCGGGCAAATTGTTTCTCAAGTAAACCATATACACGGCGTACCTTTTGCTTCTCGCGAAGTTGAGTGAGGTAAAGGCTAGCCTTACCAGGACGACCATTGGCGTGTTGACCAGGAATACCGGTCTTCTTTGCCATAACTTTAAGCGCCTTAGGGTGTAATGCATACCCTTCACGGCGACTTTGCTTAACAATAGGGGAAGTATCTCGTGCCATAACCTAAGCCCTTCTTGCCTTTCGAGGACGGACGCCACCATGAGGTACGCCGGTCACATCTTTAATACTATCGACAGTAATTTCAAAATTACTCATTGCGCGAATTGCTGAATCACGTCCAAGGCCAACGCCTTTAACGTATACATCAACGGCGTTCATGCCATGAAGACTTTTGACTGTCTCGGCAGCCTTCTCTGCAGCAACTTGTGCAGCGTAGGCGGTACCCTTTTTACTTCCACGAAAACCTGTTGCACCAGCGCTTGAAGCGGCGAGTACGTTTCCTTTTTTATCAGTGAACGTCACAATAGTATTGTTAAACGTTGCCTGAATGTGGAGCTGACCAGCAGGAACTGATCGGCGTTGTTTCTTACGAGTTGTCGTTTTTGCATCTGCCATAATCTAGATTCCTTTCTACGTCTTAGACGCTGCCTTCTTTTGTGTTCCACCAACGGCAATAGCTCTACCCTTACGAGTTCGTGCGTTCGTACGAGTACGTTGTCCGTGGACTGGAAGTCCAGCTTTGTGACGAAGACCACGATAGGTGCCTACATCCTTCAAGCGTTTGATATTATTTGTTACCTGACGCTGCAAATCACCTTCGACAGTGTAATCGGTATCGATTAACTCTCGCAAGCGTTGTTCTTCAGCCTCGGTGAGATCTTTCACCCGAGTGGTCGGCTCAATGTTGGCCGCCGCAAGGATGGTCGATGCGAAGTGTGGACCAATGCCGTAAATATACGTCAATGCAATCTGCACTTGCTTTTCAGTTGGAATAACAATTCCAGCGATTCGAGCCATGCTTAACCCTGCCTTTGCTTGTTCTTAGGTTTTTTCTTATTGATGATGCGAAGAATGCCTTTACGGCGAACTAACTGATCATCTGGACTGATTTTTTTGACACTTGCACGAACTTTCATAAGCGTTCAAAAACTCCCGTTTCCCTTAATTTAATCCTTGAGGCGGAAGGTGATTCTTCCCTTACTAAGATCGTAAGGGGTCAACTCAACTTCTACCTTATCACCTGGTACAAGTCGGATATAATGCTTGCGCATTTTACCTGAAATGTGGGCGATAATACTATGACCATTCTCCAGTTCGACCTTAAATTGAGTATTAGGCAGTGATTCCACTACCTTTCCCTGCAATTTAATTACTTCCTTTTGACTAGCCATAAGTTACAGTAGTAGATTATACACCATCTTCGCTATACAGGCAACCACTTGGGAAAAGATTTCACGTCCATGACAACCGTGAAGACAAATTTATAGTCCTATTGTAGCGGATTATGCTCATTCGTCAATATTGACCCATCGCATACACTCTAACAGTACAGTATATGAGATGAGGACAGACGGGGGTCAGCCTCACCCACATCATTAATCTTTAGAAAGATAGAGAATGATGCACGGCTCCGAGTCTGTAGTAATGCCAATCGCTGGGCGTAATCGAACCTCACCCAATGATCGCAGAATCAGCTGAAGCTCATATAGGTCGCGAGGGTTAGGCCGCTGCGTTTCCGGATAGAGTGATGCGGTAGTTGTGGCATCAATCAGTATACGTCCGTCGGCCCACTCCTGAAGGATAGTCGAGCGTACAACGGCACCTTCCGCCATTCCCTGCGCTAATATATCCTCGAGGCGATGATACTGCTGTAGTAGAAGGTCTTCTAGTTTTGACATAAACTTTCCCGTCTGTCAGTGTATTTGTGACTCTCACGAATACACATTTAGTTATAACAGGAAGCGAGCTAGAACAAAAACACGAGCAGTACTCACGGTGGGTCTATTTATAGTCGTCGTATGTAACCATCAGAGCGCGTGAGTTGATCTGACGCAGTGATTCAAGACCGACTGAGACAACAATCAAGAGTCCCGTACCACCAATTGAGAGATTGGTATTTGATACTCCCGCAACGTTATAAAGGATATACTCACCTGCAAATGGCATAATAGCGATCAGCCCGAGGACGATTGATCCGAATAAAATTAAACGATTCACTGTCTGGTTCAAGTATTTCTCGGTCTGTAGACCCGGGCGTACCCCCTCAATAAAGCCACCCTGCTTTTGGAGATTCTCGGCAATTTCATTTGAGTTGAACACGATACCTGTATAGAAGTAGGTAAAGACGATCACAAGGGCGAAATACGCAGTTGGATAAATGAAAGCTTCAAGTGTTGATCCCGTGAAGGCCCCAGGGCTTGGTGCCTGGAACCAAAGGATTAGATTATTCGCAAGATCAAGATATGAAGCATTGCCAGTTGCCTTAAGAACCTGTCCAAGGAAAGCAGGTAGCGACAGAAACGCTACAGCAAAGATAACCGGAATCACCCCAGCCGCAATCAGTTTGACTGGTAAGATACTCTTCACACCACCGTAGCTGCTATTACCTTGAACTCGCTTGGCATAATTAATAGTAATGACCCGTTGGGCTTCATTGACTTTTACAAGAATGTATAACACGAGTAGTGACACTAGCGCGAGCCCGAGGCTAACCCAGAATGACAGCGGGTTTACTGGGAGATTAAACCAACCAAAGACACTCAGGGATCCATTGGAAGTATCAAATAGGGACGTTCCGAGCGTTGCCAGCGTACTTGGAAGTTGGCTAATAATACCAGCAAAGATAATAAGGCTAATACCATTGCCAATCCCCTGCTCGGTCATCAGTTCTCCTAGCCACATGAGGAAGATAGAACCTGCTGCCATGGCTGTCACGGCAACAATCCAATCAATTGGTGTGGAGCTGGCGAGTACCGTAGTATTACCAGCCAGTACTGTCTGACGTAGAATATAAATAAATGCAATTGACTGGACAACCGCAAGAGGCACGGCAATAACACGCGTCCATTGATTGATCTTACGACGACCAGACTCGCCATCTTTATGAAGCTCCTCGAGCTTTGGAATCGCTTTTGTCAGTAGTTGAGAAATAATTGAGGCAGTAATGAATGGGCTCATACCTACGAGGACAATAGAAAAGCTAGCTAGTGCTCCACCAGAAAGGAGGTTTAGGAAACCACCAAAGTCGGTGCTATTGACGACACTATTAATCACCTCTTTTAATTGGGTTGGTTGGGCAAGGGGCACAGGCACATGCGCGAGAAAGCGATAGGTAATAATGATACCAAGGACGATCCCGATACGCTTCTGCATATCCCGATTCTTTAACGATCTTAAGATGGTTTTCCAGTTCATGAGTAAAGTCTGCCCCGTTCGGTTTTAAGTCAATTACTGTCTATTATACTATAGAAGTTTTCGACACACAAAAAACAACCAATGAGTTTTTGGTGTTGATAAAGATGCGTACAACAAAAGACTCCTTGAAAATCAAGGAGTCTTAAAAGAGCAATAAGTATCGCTATTTCTTGTCGGTAGTTTCAGCTTCTTTAGTACTCTTCTTAAGAGGCACTGCAGTCTTTGTAAATGTACCGCCAGCTTTGATGACAGCCGCTTGGACACTTTTACTTGCGCCCGTGACATTGAGTGTGATCTTCTCAGTTAACTCACCGCGAAGGATAACTTTTACCGCCTGAAATGGTGAAGTAATGAGGCCAGCCTCAAACAAACTACCATTATCAACTACCTTACCCTTAAAGGCATTCAAGTGATCAAGATAGACAACTTGAGCGGGTGCTCGGAGCGACTTGAAGCCTCGAGCTTTTGGTACAGCCTTCACAAGTGCTCGTTGGCCACCCTGGAACATGGCATTAAGCTTTTTACCTGTACGGGCGCCCTGCCCTTTAGTACCACGACCAGCGGTCTTACCTTGGCCACCCGAGATACCACGACCAACACGTTTACGATCTTTGTTGGCACTAATTTGTAGTTCGTTATACTTAGTCATTATTTTTCTCCTTCAGCTGCAGACGCCACGATAGGCTTCGCTACTTTTTTAGCTAGAGCAGCCTGTTTGACAGGTGCATTCACCCATTCATCACGAGGCACTAAGGTACGAAGTGCTTCGATAGTCGCATAGGCGATGTTAACCTTGTTTGTTGAACCAAGTGACTTTGAAAGCATATTTCGAATCCCGGTTACCCCAATGATTGATCGCACAACACCGCCGGCAATAATACCGGTACCTGGTGCGGCTGGTTTAATCAGTACTTGAGCACCAGAGAAGCGTACTTCAGCATCATGTGGCAACGTATCATTAACGATAGGGATAATGATTAAATGCTTTTTGGCAACATCGGTTGCTTTGGCGATTGCCGCTTGAACATCTGCACCCTTGGCCACACCAACGCCAACCTTGGCTTTGCGGTCACCGACAACGACAAGTGCTTTGAATCGGAAGCGTCGTCCACCTTTGACAACACGCGAAACACGGTCGACATTAATGACGAGCTCTTCAAATTGCTTTGGCTCTTGTGGTGTTTGGTCACGGTTGTCGCGACGTGGTGAACGGGTATTTGGACGAGTATTTGTAGGTGTATTCTCAGCCATGTTAGAACTCCAAACCTTCCTTGCGTGCTGCATCAGCTAGCGCATGCAAGCGCCCAGCATATTGACGACCATTACGGTCAAACACAACAGTATTAATTTTTGCTTTCTTAGCCTTCTTCGCAATATCGCTACCGATAAAGGCGGCTTGGTCACTCAGACTACCATCTTGTTTTGTACCGACAGTTGTACTTGCAACGAGAGTTTTAGCAGCGACATCATCAATAATTTGCGCGTTGATGTGTTTGTTTGAAATAGTGACTGTCAGTCGTGGTCGGGCAGCAGTTCCAGTGACTTTCGCACGGACACGATTCTTACGAAGTGTCTTATTTAGTAATTTCTTTGCAAAATTAGCCATGTTACTTACCAGCCTTTCCAGCTTTACGAAGCAATACTTCATCAGCATATTTAATACCTTTACCTTTGTATGGCTCAGGTTTCTTTAATGATCGGATTTCAGCGGCTGCTTGGCCAACTTGTTGCTTGTTAATACCACTGACGGTAATTGTCATCTTATCGACAGTCAGCGTAATACCCTCTTTAGCGGTATATTTTACAGGGTGAGAGAAGCCAAGGGCCATATCAATCTCGTGGCCGCCACCGTTCACGCGGAATCCAACCCCGTTAACTTCTAGTTTCTTCTCATATCCTGTAGTTACACCAATGACGGCATTGTTAAGAAGAGCACGCTGTAGGCCGTGTTGGGCTTTGGCGATGCGCTCATCATCTTTACGCGTAACAATTGCTTGAGTTCCCTCAAGGCTGACCATTACGTCGCTCAGATGTGGCACAGTTAGTTCGCCCTTAGGGCCCGTAACTGAGATAACATCTGAGCCAACCGTAATTGTCACACCTGTAGGGAGTTCAATTGGTAGTTTTCCGATTCGACTCATATTAGTTCTCCATGTTCCTTATTAATAAACCTTTAGTAGCAATTCACCACCAAGGCGTTGCTTGTAGGCGACGTGACCAGGCATAACGCCCTTACTCGTGCTGATCAGTAGCATGCCACGACCATTCTTGATACGTGGGATGTCACTGGCGCTTACATAGACACGACGACCGGGCTTTGACATACGCGTAATCTCAGTGATGGCGGCGTTTTCTCCAGCGGGGTTAATCGTGATAACTAATGTATCGCGAGGCTTTGTTGCTTCAACTTTAACTTCAGTCAGGTATTTGGCCTTCTTTAGTTCTTTTGCAACCGTTACCTTCAACTTACTTGAAGGCACACGGATTTCGTTCTTGCCAACCATCACTGCATTTCGAATGCGAGTAAGGAGGTCGGCGATTGGGTCAGTTGTTTGTAATGACATAATTGTTTTCCTTTCTTACCAGCTACTCTTAGTGATACCGGGGATTTCTCCCTTACTTGCTTTTTCTCGGAAGTTGATACGGTTGAGGCCGAAACGACGCATGTAGCCTCGTGGTCGACCGTGAAGCGCATCACGGTTCTTCCATCTCGTTGGTGAACTATTAAGAGGAAGTTTAGATAGACCTTCCAAGTCACCCATTTCTTTGAGTTCAGCACGTTTAGCGGCAAACTTCAAAATCATTTTCTTTCGTTTTTCGTCACGAGCGACGGCAGATTTTTTAGCCATTAACGAGTTCCTCCAATTTTTTCAAATGGTACGCCAAATTTCTCAAGTAAAGCACGACTGTAGACAGTTGAACCACCAGAAATGACGAAGGTCACCTGAAGGCCATGAAGTACTTGGGTTTCCTCAAACGATAATTCGGGGAAGATCGACTGTTCGATAATACCAAGGTTATAATTACCGGCTTTATCAAATCCCTTCGCACCCACGCCGTGAAAGTCGCGCACACGTGGTAAGGCAATGTTAACTAAGCGATCCAAGAACTCGTACATACGAGCTTCACGAAGTGTGACGCTAATACCTACGCGGTTCAATTTAGCGCGAACCTTAAAGCCAGCAATTGACTTCTTAGCCATACGATCAATCGGATATTGGCCGGTGATCTTTGTAAGCGTATTACGAACAACTTCGTAATAGTGCTTGTCATCTTTGTTCTTACCGATTCCGACGCTGACTACAATTTTTTCGAGCTTTGGAACCTGATGAATATTCGTGAGGTTGAGTTCGGCTTGTAGTTCCTTGACAAACGTATCTTTGTACAAGGCTTTCAGGCGAGGAGTCGTGGCTGTCACTTTTACCATTACTTGATCTCCTTATCTTTGTTCTGACGAGCGACGCGTGTCTTACCGCCTTCAACAGTGCGAACAAGTCCGACACGGCTGGTTTGGCTAGTTTTCTCATCAATCACAAGAGCTACTTTATGAATTGGGGTTGGCACGTGAATATGCTTGTGGCCTCCCCGAGGGTTTTGTTGGCTAGGCTTAACATCACGATGCATTTCACCCAATCCTTCAATCAGAACAGCGTTCTTCTTTGTGAGGACCTTGACGACTTTACCAGTCGTGCCTTTTTTAGCACCACTGATAAGTTTGACGGTATCGCCTTTTGTAATCTTTTTGATAGTTGTCATAATTAGAGTACCTCCGGTGCAAGGCTAATGATCTTTGCATAACCCATTTCACGTAGTTCACGTGGTACAGGACCAAACACACGTGTACCCTTTGGGTTCTTATCGTCACCAATAATAACGGCTGCATTATCGTCAAAGGCAATAGTGCTTCCGTCTTTGCGTTGGATTTGGTCGCGTGTACGAACAATAACTGCCTTAACGACAGATTTACGTTTAACTGCACCAGTTGGATTAGCGGTCTTGACGGTTGCGACAATGATGTCACCAACTCGGGCGTAACGACGCTTCGTTCCGCCAAGTACACGAATACAAAGGATTTCCTTTGCACCACTGTTGTCAGTTACTTTAAGGCGTGATTCTTGTTGGATCATTATGCCGCCTCTTCTTTCAATTCAATTGATCCACGTGATTTCTCAACAATAGACTCAAGCTTGAAGGCTTTTGTCTTTGAAAAAGGACGTGATTCCGCGATGATGACTTTGTCACCAATCTTTGCTTCATTGTTTTCATCATGAGCGGCGTACTTGCGGCTGACAGTGTACTGTTTGCCATAAATAGGATGCGTTTCACGACTAGTTACAGTGACGGCAATGGTCTTATTCGCGGCGTCCGAGGTCACGATACCAGTCAATGTCTTGGCCATATTACTTAATCTCCTTTGTGCTCTTGATCACCTCTGCTCGGATGGCAGTGTGAAGGCGAGCGATTTCTTTGCGCGTTACGGTAATAATGTGGGGGTTCGTTAACTCACCCTGCGCATTACCACGTTTCGCTTGTAACAAATCAGCTTGTTTAGCAATAAGATCAGTCTTCATTTGATCAACTGTCTTTACTTCAGCAGCTTTCTTTGTCGTCTTTACTACTTTCTTGTCAGCCATTATGCTTGCTCCCTTACGATGAATTTAGTCTTGATAGGAAGCTTGTGGCCTGCAAGACGCATAGCCTCACGTGCAACTGACTCATCAACACCCTTCATCTCAAAGAGGATAGTGCCAGCTTTAACCTTGGCAACGAAGAACTCTGGGTTACCTTTACCGCTACCCATTTTTACATCGAGTGGCTTACGAGTCACTGGGGTGTGAGGGAAAATACGGATCCAGATCTTACCACCACGCTTGATATGACGAGTCATAGCTTGACGAGAGGCTTCAATCTGACGGCTGGTGATACGCTCATTCCCCTGTGATTGCAATGCGTAATCACCAAAAGCAATGAATTGACCACGAGTAGCAACGCCGCCATTCTTGCCTTTACGGACTTTACGATACTTGGTTTTCTTTGGTAACAACATATCGATTAAATCCTCTCTCCCTTATAAATCCAGACTTTCACGCCGATAATACCAGCGGGTGTCTTGGCCCGGGCGCCATAGTAGTCAACGTCGGCGCGAAGTGTATGAAGTGGCACTGAGCCCTCGATAACCTTCTCGCGACGCGCCATCTCGGCGTTATTCAAACGACCAGCAACCTGGATACGAACACCCTTTGCACCAGCTGCCATAGTGTTTTGCGCACTCATTTTAATAGCACGACGGAAATTTGCCCGACGCTCAAGCTGACGAGCGATATTCTCGGCAACAAGCTTTGCGGCGAGTTCTGGTCGCTTTACCTCTTCAATATTCAAACGAACAGGGAGGCTTGTCAACTTTTCGATCAGCATCTTAAGTTCGGTCACTCCAACTCCACCGCGACCAATAACCACACCAGCTTTCGCGGTATGAATAGTGATTGTGACAAGGTTAGCTGACCGTTCAATCTCAATTCGGCTAATCGTTGGGCGGCTCTCAAAACGTTTCTCAATCAGTTCGCGAATACGAATGTCTTCGATGAGCATTTTTGAGAAGTCTCGCTTTGGTGCGAACCAACGTGATTCCCAGTTCTTGTGAACTTGAAGGCGGAAGCTAATTGGGTTTACTTTTTGGCCCATATTATTTCTCCTCTTCTTTCACGGTCGCCTTTGGTGCAGCGACTGGTTTCTTCTTAGGTTTCAAGTCACCGGTTACCTCAACCAGGATGTTAGCAGTCTTCTTTTTAAAAGGCAGTGCGCGTCCACGGCTTGCAGGCTTAAAACGCTTTAAGCGAGTACCGGCAGTGACAGATATAGTAGCAATGATTAGGCTCTTGCTCTCGAGTCCAAGACTATTAATGGCATTGGCACGAGCGCTCTCGATAGCCTTCACAACGGGAAGCGCAGCTCGCTTTGGTGTGTGGGTAAGGATAACAAGCGCATCAGCGACTGTACGGCCACGGATAAGACTTGCTACAAGAGCAACCTTACGAGGTGGTTGGCTGATTTCCTTAGCATAGGAACGAGCAATAGTTGGAGTTGTTATAACGTCAGCCATTACTTCTTATCCTTTCCACCGTGTTTACGGAACTTACGAGTTGGGCTAAACTCACCGAGCTTATGACCAACCATATTTTCCGAGACGAGGACTGGAATGTGCATACGACCGTTATGAACGGCAATAGTACGACCAACCATGTCAGGGCTAATGGTGCTGGCACGGGCCCAAGTTTTAATGATAGTACGATCATCTGGTGTTAAAGCCGCCACTTTCTTAGCGAGCTTGAAATCAACAAATGGTCCTTTTTTCAGTGAACGACTCATAGTTACTTCTTCCTCTTCGCATCATGGCGAGACTTTATGATCAACTTACTGACGTCTTTACGACGACGAGTACGATATCCAAGGGTTAATTGACCCCATGGTGTGCGAGGTGCTTTACCGGCACCGTGGCGTCCACCGTCACCACCACCATGTGGGTGATCTGCCGCATTCATAACTACACCACGAACACCAGGACGAATACCCTTGCGACGGTTACGTCCAGCGGAGCCAATCTTAATGTTTTGGTGTTGAACGTTGCCGACCACACCAATCGCTGCAGTTGCTTCGAGGCGGAAACGTCGAACTTCACCCGATGGGAGCCGTACTTGGGCGTAATCACCTTCTTTGGCCATTAGCTGAGCTTTTGTACCGGCAGAACGAACCATTTGGGCACCTTTTCCAGCAGTAATCTCGATCGCATAGATCTGACTACCCACAGGGATACGAGAAAGTGGCATGCGGTTGCTTGATTCAATAGGAGCCTCTGGGCCACTAACAATGACTTTACCCTTTGTCATGCTGGTATCAGCTAGGATGTAGTGGTACAGACCGTGTTGATCTTTAACACGAGCAATACGAGCACTTCGGTTCGGATCATATTCAATTTCCTCAACAGTCACCGTCAGTCCAGCTGCAAGCTTGTGATCAAGCAAACGATAGTGACGCTTGACACCACCACCACGATGTCGAACCGTGATGCGACCGGTGTTGTTGCGACCAGCGTTTTGTTTCTTGCTTTTAACTAAGCTTTTTAGTGGCTTACGGGTTGTAATGTCACTATAGTCTTCGCTTGTCATACCGCGACGGCCAGGGGTAGTTGGGTTGTATGCTTTAATAGGCATTATTTCTTCTCCTCTTTGGCGTCTGGTGTATCAAAGACTTGGATACTATCACCTTGAGCAAGCGTGACGTACGCCTTCTTGCTGTCTTTGCGGGTAGTTGAACCTGGATAGCGGTTTTTGCCCCGTGAGAAGCGAAGCGCTTTACCAGATTGTACCAATGTTTTAATACGCTCTACTTTAACTTCAAATTGTGCCTCGATCGCTGCGGCAATCTCTTGCTTATTAGCAGTGGTCGGTACCGTGAAAACATATACATTATTTTGGACTTGGGCATAGGCTTTCTCGGTTGCTCGAGGGATAACGATTAGGTGTGTCATAATTACGCCTCCTCCCGAACGAGCCACTTGGTAATGACCGGAATTGATGCAGCGGAAAGAACAATCGCATCAGCATTTAGAATGTGATACACACTTAAGTACTGGGCTCGAACAAGTAAGATGTTCTGAACGTTATTCGTAGCACGAATGAGTTCAGGTGTCTTTTCGTCAACGACGAGTAGAACTCGACGTTCGAGCTTATTCGTAGCTAAGAACTTGATAGCCTCACTTGTCTTACCGGTTGTCTTAAAGTCTAGCACGTGAATTTTCTTTGCTTGTTCAGCAAGGGTGAGAGCTTGCTTAATAGCAACTCGCTTACTCAGTGTACTAATCTTTTTCTTGTAGTTTTCATTACCGCGTGGGCCGAAGACGACACCACCACCACGCCAAATTGGGTTACGAGATGAACCAAAACGAGCTCGGCCAGTACCTTTTTGTTTCCATGGTTTAATACCACCACCGCGGACTTCGCCACGTTGCTTTGTGGTAGCCGAGGCTGTGCGTGAGTTTGCGAGGTAGGCATCATAGGCAAGCTTAAGAAGCTCGTGATTATGCACTTCAACTGCAAAGACTTCCTTTGGAAGCGCAGATTGAGCAACTGCTGGTTTAGTAGTGTCAGCCATTATGCTTTTCCTCCGATAATGACCAAGCCTTTTTTAGGGCCTGGTACGGCACCACGAAGGCCAATCAAATTATTTTCAAGGTCAACATAGGCAACGACAAGGTTCTTAACCGTTACACGGTCATGTCCCATACGTCCAGCCATTTTCTTGCCCTTAAAGACTTTTTGTGGATACATTGATCCAATTGAACCTGGTTTACGGACGTTACCGTTACCACCGTGGGTTGCTTTGCTAGTATTAAAGTTGTGTCGCTTGATTGTTCCAGCGAACCCCTTACCTTTGCTTGTGCCTGTGGCGTTGACAACGTCACCGAGCGCAAAAGCTGTTACGTCAATCGTGTTACCTACCGAGAGGCCTTCTGGTAGTTCTGTAACGCGAATCTCCCGAATATACTTCGGTGTCACTTGGGCTGGACTGGTGTGTCCAGCAACGGCCTTGCTCAGGTTCTTACCCTCACCATATGCCACCTGTACTGCGTTATAGCCATCTGATTCGATGGACTTAACCTGAGTCACAGTATTGGGGCTAGCTTGAATCAATGTCACAGGAATTGCGACACCACTCTCACTGATGATTTGGGTCATACCAATTTTGGTACCGAGAAGTGCTTTCATGTGCCTTCGTGCTCCCACTTAAAATTCTTGGTGGGAGGCAGTATCCAATCTGTTGGACTTACCAATTCACCAAGAATTAATTATTATTTCGTAATAAGTTACCATCTAACAGTAGCACACTCTCTGTTACGAGTCAATCCTACAGTAGTCTATTTATCTCGGTAACTAAGGCTAAAACCATAAGCATTTATTAAGCTTGTATTTGCGTCGACAACTTGGCATACTATGAGCATAACTTATATATTCAAGGAGTCGTATGGCCACACAAAAAAAGTCTGTCAAAAAGGGAGTCGCAAAAACTACTTCCCGTACCGCGCGCGCACAAGCACCCGTAGCCATGAGGTCATTCCGACTCAGTAAATCACCCACTCGATTTACCTCATTTAGTATCACTCGCCAAACTATCTATTGGTTAATTCTGGGTGTTGTCATCTTAGGGTTCGGGTTGTGGATCTTAAAGATCCAGATTGAAATCATTAACCTTACCGACACTACTAGTTTGAGTGTTTATTAATCTCATAGTTTAATAACAAGTGAATGTAAAATAAAATAGCCTCTCCATGAGGCTATTTTATTTACGTATCTAGGGTGCTACATACGAATTTCGGCATCAACACCAGCTGGAAGGCTGAGGTTTTGCAAACTATCAATTGTTTTTGGCGTCGCATTTGTAATATCTATAAGACGCTTATGAACACGCATTTCAAATGCTTCACCACCCTTCTTGTAGACGTGTGGACTCTTGACGACCGTAAACATGCTACGTCGAGTTGGCAAAGGCACGGGGCCGGCAATACTTGCACCTGTACGGATAGCCGTATCAATAATTTGTTTAGCCGACTGATCAATTACCTTGTGATCGTACGCTTTTAGTCGGATACGGATTCGAAGACCCGTGTCTTTTGCTTCTGCCATAGTATATGGACTCCTTTGTCACTCCGCAGTGACCCGATATTGTAACCTCTGCTGTGGATCAGTTGTGTTTCTGCCATTGCCGAGTTCTCAATATGATTAATAATACGTTCGTAAGTATATCAGGTTAACAGAGATATGCAAACCTAAGTTACAACAAAAACCTCCGAATCTCTTCGGAGGTTTTTTGGAAAGTAGAAGTTCTACTTATTTAACAATCTTGGTAACCACACCGGCACCAACAGTCTTACCACCTTCACGAATAGCGAAGTTTAGACCTTGCTCCATGGCAATAGGTGCCAAAAGCTTAACCTTGAATGTAAGTGTATCGCCAGGGATCACCAGTTCTTTATCGGCTGGAAGCTCAACTTCACCCGTGACGTCTGTCGTTCGGAAGTAAAATTGTGGCTTGTACCCCTTGCTAAATGGTGTGTGACGACCACCCTCTTCCTTCTTCAGGATGTACACTTCAGCTTCAAATTCAGTGTGAGGTGTGAGTGAACCAGGCTTAACAACAACCTGACCGCGTTCGATTTGCTCACGCTCAATACCACGAAGGAGAAGTCCAGCGTTATCACCAGCTTGTCCCTGGTTAAGGTTCTTCTTGAAGGCCTCAATACCGGTAACAACTGAGTTCTGAGTTGGGTGAATACCAACGATTTCAACAGGATCGTTAATCTTTACGACACCCTGTTCAATTCGTCCAGTAGCAACCGTTCCACGTCCCTTAATTGAGAAGACGTCCTCAATTGGCATAAGGAAAGGCTTATCAAGCTCACGAACAGGTTCTGGAACATATTCGTCAAGTGCGTGAACAAGCTCCATAATTGCGTCCTCAGATGCAGGATCGCCCTCAAGTGCTTTTGTCGCTGAACCCTTGATGATTGGAGCATCTTCGTCAAAACCGTTCTTAGCAAGCAGTTCACGAATATCCATTTCAACAAGCTCAACTAGCTCGGGGTCAGCAAGATCCATCTTGTTAAGAAAAACGAGAATCTTTGGCACGCCAACTTGCTTAGCAAGTAGGACGTGTTCACGTGTCTGAGGTAATGGTCCATCGTTGGCAGCAACCACAAGGATTGCACCATCGATTTGTGCAGCACCAGTGATCATGTTCTTTACATAGTCAGCGTGTCCTGGCATGTCGACGTGAGCATAGTGGCGCTTTTCTGATTCATACTCTTGGTGAGATGAGGCAATAGTAATACCACGTGCACGCTCTTCTGGGGCGTTATCGATTTGAGCGTAGGCAACGGCTTTGTTGACGGCGCTTGGCAGACGCTTTGCAAGTACGGCAGTAATTGCTGCGGTTAGCGTTGTTTTACCGTGGTCAACGTGACCCATAGTACCAACGTTGACGTGAGGCTTGGTTCGATCGAAATCTGTCATTTAGATTGTTTCTCCATTAATTATTTTTCGCACGAGAGCAATAGATCTCACGACGTATGTCCCAATTATACAGGTAACTTCAATTGTAGTAAAGAGGTAAGTCGTGTTTATAGTGAAGACTTACAGATCCTTAGGCAACGCTCCGAACCAGTCAATAAATTCTACCTTATATTGCAGAATGAGGATATTGATCTGATTCACTAAATCGGGGGTGCAATTCTTTGCCACTTCCATCTTAAGGATATCTACCCTGTAGGTTCGTTCTGGTTCCACAACGTATTCAACCTGCTTAAAATCTCGGCTACGAACACCTTTTTGGAGATAGTCAGATAGATATGTCAAGGGGCATTCCTCGCTCATGGGACAAGATGCAACTGACGATATGGTACCATGGTCGAGGCATGCTTGCGTATGAAATTTTGACGTACGATCCATAATGAACCCCGTCATTTCTTCGTACCACTTTTTAAGATCAGCTATCTCGATTGATCCGTTATCGAATCGAGGTGCAATATATTTTATCGGGAGCAACATAAATTGCTCAGAGGCAATGCGTGGATCTGCTTCGTATTGCTCGGCTGTCGGTATATACCTACTATCCCTATCTCTCTCACCCTCATACCCTACTTCTACCTCTAACAATCTTTCTGCTGCAATCAGTAGATCAATGTACGAGTCACCTTTGTAGCGCAGATCACCATAAAAACGAGTAAGCGGTGTCAGCTCATTAGGGGTAGGTTCGAATTCGTGCGTAGCCATTACGTATAGTCTATACGTACAAAGAAATTTTACAATACGACGAGACTATTACTTGCTCGAACGTTTTTCGACGATTTCTTGTGCCACGTTTGGTGGTACTTCTTCGTATTGGGCAAGTTCCATTGAACTCGCAGCTCGTCCTTGGCTCATTGAACGAAGTTCGGTTGTATAGCCAAACATGTTAGCAAGTGGCACGAAGGCTCGAATAAGCTTTGCTCCGGCCGTAAGATCTTCCATCGCTTCAATACGACCACGACGGGCATTGAGATCACCAATAACATCACCCATGAATTCCTCAGGTGTCGTAACCTCGACGTGCATAACTGGCTCGAGGAGGATTGGCTTTGCTTGCTTAATACCTTCACGTGTAGCAAGTGCACCTGCTAACTTAAAGGCGAGTTCGCTTGAGTCGACGTCGTGATAGCTACCGTCATATAGCGTAGCCTTAACATCCACAACTGGGTATCCGGCAATCACTCCACCGGCAAGTGTCTCACGAATACCTGCTTCAACTGGTTTGCGGTATTCCTGGGGCACAACACCACCTTTAATCTCGTCATAAAATTCGATCCCTTTACCTGGCTCATTCGGCTCAAAGCGTACCCATACATCACCATACTGACCACGACCACCAGATTGCTTGGCGTGTTTACCTTGAACGGCACTCGTACCCTTAATTGACTCCCGGAAGGCAACTTGTGGCTCACCAATGTTAGCTTCAACGCTAAATTCACGCTTCATACGATCAACAAGGATGTCGAGGTGAAGCTCACCCATACCAGACATAATAGTTTGACCCGTTTCTTCATCGGTATGAACGCGGAAGGTTGGATCTTCTTCGGCAAGGCGCTGCAAAGCAACCCCCATCTTTTCTTGATCGGCTTTCGTTTTTGGCTCAACCGCGATCGAGACAGGTGGTTCTGGGAAAGTAATGCTTTCAAGGGCAATTGGATGGGCAGGATCCGAAATAGTTGCTCCGGTAGTAGTATCTTTCAAGCCAACCACAGCGGCAATATCACCAGCAGTGATCTTATCGATATCCTCACGCTTGTCAGCATGCATACGGACAATACGGCCGACACGTTCTTTGTTACCGGTCGTCGTATTTAAGACGTATGAACCAGCCGTTAGTGTACCGCTATAGACACGAACGAAGATAAGCTTTCCTACAAATGGGTCAGTGGCAATTTTAAAGGCGAGTCCAGCCATTGGTTCGTTGTCGGCTGGTTTTCGTTCAATCTCTTCACCGGTCTTTGGGTTAATACCCCAAATACCATCAATATCAAGCGGGCTTGGTAGGTAATCAACGACAAGGTCAAGAACTTTCTCGACAATCACACCCCGACCGTCACCGCCCGTTACAAGGTAGAATTCGCCGGTCAGAACGCTCTTACGAAGTGCGGCCTTTAGTTCATCAACTGTAATTGATTCTTCACCACTCTCGAGATACTTCTCAAATAATACATCGTCTGACTCAACTGCAGTTTCAACGAGGAGCTTACGAGCATTCTGGGCTTTTTCAAGCATATCAGCAGGGATCTCACCAACAACTAATTGGTGATCGGTGAAGTCTTTATAGGTGTATGCTTTCATATCGACTAAGTCGACCACGCCATTGATATCTTTTTCAAATCCAATAGGAAGATGGATAGGTAGCGCGCGCTTTGAAAGACGAGCATGCAAGCTATCGAGTGACTTATAGAAATCTCCACCAGTTTGGTTGATCTTGTTGATAAAACAGATACGAGGGGTACCATACTTATTTGCTTGACGCCAGACTGTTTCGGTCTGTGCCTCTACACCCATTTTACCGTCAAAGACAACAACTGCACCGTCAAGGACGCGCAGCGATCGTTCGACCTCAGCTGTAAAGTCGATGTGTCCTGGGGTGTCGATAATATTAATCTTGTGACCCTTCCAAAAGGCGGTGACCGCCGCAGAGGTAATCGTAATACCACGTTCTCGCTCTTGCTCCATCCAGTCGGTTGTCGTAGCGCCATCATGAACAGCACCAATCTTGTGGCTTAAACCGGTACGGTACAAAATACCTTCAGTTGTTGTTGTCTTACCAGCGTCAATATGCGCGATAATACCAATGTTACGAAAGTCCTTAATGGGGACGGTTTTTTCTGCCATGAGGTGTTACTTGTTCCTTTACTTAATTATTTTTTGCCATAAAAAATAGCTCTTAAACACCATTATAGCAAATTCTACAGGGAATCGCCAGTGTTGTACCTACGCTTTATAGGACATACCGGCTAAGATCATCGGGGGCCTGATCTTCCGATAGCAGATGATTAATGTAGTCTTGATTCCTATATGCATGGAGCTGGTAAGTTGCATATATAACCGCGCCGCAGCCGAGCGTATGTAAATGCCTTAACGTAGAATTTGAAACAACTGCCTCCGACCATTGTTCAATCCTATGAGAAACTACTTCTCCCACTAGACTAATTCCCTCATTACCGAGCATTAACAGATTTTCAGACTCGTCACCGCCATGAGAAAGTAACCCTAACTGATAGGTACTTTCTTCTGGGCTATAATGCCCTCGGTGTACTTTATTTGTTATTCTATGACCCGCGAGGATACCGTGTTTAAAAGCATGAGTAGCCTCCATATAAGGATCAATGACATACCCACCTTTATCTACTGGTTCGAACGTAAGTGCAATCTTACCGGCTTCGAAGTTCTGATTATAAACACTTCTTAACCTTGTGGTGTCTTGCTGGCGTCGGATTATAGCCTGCCAAGGACCTCCTTCGCTTTTAAGGTCATTCTCGCACAATATTACTGCAGCGGTGTAGTCGAGTACGGTAGGTAGTTCCAGTAGTTCGGTCATGATTACTTCAGTATAAAAAATTAAGTTACGAAAATGCAAGCATAGGTAAAATCAAACCCATTTGATTATTTACAAATAAAATACCCACTCATTGAGAGCGGGTATTTCAGCTAGACTCTGCTTAGCATTGGTTAGCCACGAGCAAAGTGAGCAAATGCTCGGTTGGCTTCGGCCATCTTGTGTGTGTCTTCCTTCTTTTTGAAGGCAGCACCAGCTTCGTTATGGGCATCAATAATCTCAAGTGCAAGACGTTGAGAGTAAGGAATACCTTTACGAGAGCGTGCCGACTGCACAAGCCATGTGAAGGCATAGTGTAGTTGACGATGACCAGAAACTGGAAATGGGATTTGGTAGTTTGCACCACCGACTCGACGAGATTTGACTTCGAAGTTTGGCGATACATTTTTAAGAGCCCGTTCGAAGACCTCAAGTGGATTCTCACTATCAAGCTTCTTCGCAGCTGTTTCAAGGGCAGTATAGACAGCTCGCTCGGCAATCAACTTCTTGCCATCAAGCATCGATTTGTTGATCAGACGCTGCACAAGAACACTTTGATATTTACGATCTGGGCTAAGAGTCCTTTGGAGACTAGCAGTAACTTTACGAGGCATTACTTGTCCTCCTTCTTCGCACCGTATTTTGAACGGCCCTGTTTACGATTAGCGACACCTTGAAGATCAAGGGCACCGCGAACAATATGATAACGAACACCTGGAAGATCTGGTACACGACCACCACGGACAAGCACAACGGCGTGTTCTTGGAGGTTGTGACCTTCACCACCAATGTAGGCCCATACTTCTTGACCATTCGTGAGACGCACACGAGCGACTTTACGAAGGGCCGAGTTAGGTTTCTTTGGGGTCTTGGTCGTTACTTTGATACACACGCCACGCTTGAGAGGGCCGTTTTGTTCGTAGTAACGAGTCTTTAGTGCGTTATGAATACGACCAAGCGCAGGCGACTTACTCTTTTTAAGAGCAGTCTTACGAGGCTTGCGCACTAGTTGATTAATTGTTGGCATTAATAAAACTCCGTTTTATCTATAAAATGATTAGTTGTAGAAGTAGATTTACCTCTGTCTAACGCGTCTGAAGACTCAGCATGTCTTCATCGCCTTTTCTCCTTAACATCCGTATCGTCTGTACACATTCATAGTAACGCTACAGTCCAAGGAGAGGAAACTCATCTGGTAGTATACCAAAAATGTGTCTCAATTGCAAGAAACGAGGAGGCTCATTGAGAGGACTCACGCCGCCCCATACGTACCATCCCTCTCGCCTTTGCTCTTTGCCTTCTCGACGGATTACTCTATCCAATCCACTTTTTGTCTGATGAGTTTCGCTATATTGATCACCACAGAAATACCCTACTCTGACGAGTAGGGTATTTACTGAGTTTGATTGACCAATACCTTACGCGGTTAACTCGAGGTCTTCGGCAATCTCACTTGCAAGTTCTTCATCAATTACCTCTGGTACAAGATTCCTTGCACCGGTACCGACTGGGATCTTGCGACCGATGATCACGTTCTCTTTGAGTCCGTGGAGTCGATCAATTCGACCACTCACTGCGGCATTAATCAAGACACGAGTTGTATCTTGGAATGAAGCAGCCGAGAGGAAGCTATCTGACCAGATAGACACCTTAGTGATACCAAGAAGTAACTGAGTATAACCGACAAGGCTCTTACCTTCGGCGGCTAGTACAGCATTCGCTTCTACCACAGCAGCTTTACTGACGATATCGCCAGTTACAAAGGTACTATCACCTGGATCCTCAATCTGCACACGGCTAAACATCTGACGCACAATGATCTCAAGGTGCTTATCGGCCACATCTTGACCCTGTGCGGCATAGATACGAAGGACTTCGTTAATGATATAACGTTGCGTTGCTTCAGTACCCTTAAGACGCATGAGATCGTGTAGATTCAATGAACCAATTGTCAGACGATCACCGGCTTCCACCGTATCACCCGCAGCAACAACTAATTGTGTGCTACCTGGAATCTCGTATTTCACTGGTGAACTAGCATTTGCGGCTAGGACAAGGGTATCTTCCGCCACTTCGACGACGCCATCAAATGGTGCGACAATTGGCTTTGATTCACTCTCGCCTGTTGCAAGTACATCCCCAACCTTAACATTGCTGCCAGACTTCACGGTTACTGTGCGGCCTTCGAGAGCAATGCGTTCAACATGACCAGCTTCAGGCGTGACTTGCACGACATACTTCTTGCCATCTTCCCATACATCAACCAGTCCGGTCACTTCGGTCACAAAGGCCTGTCCCTTTGGTGAACGAGCTTCAAATAGCTCTTCGACTCGAGGTAGACCCTGGGTAATGTCCCCACCGGCTACACCACCAGCGTGGAAGGTCTTAAGTGTTAGCTGGGTACCAGGCTCGCCCACTGACTGGGCAGCGATTACCCCGACTGGTTGCGCTGCAGCGACAAGTTTACCAGAGGCCATATCAATACCATAACTGCGGCGTGGAATACCACGGAGGTTCTTGGTCGATAGGACACTTTGAATCTTCACGCTCTCGATACTGCTGTCAGCTTCAATAGCAGCAGCAACTTCACGAGTAATGAGCTCGTCAGCCCCAATGTAACCATCAATCGCCTCAGCGGTGTAGCGACCGAATAGACGATTACCAAAGGCAATCATAGTCAGTGTTGACTCATTACGGTAGATTGCAAAACCAGAGTCACTGTCGGGTTGATCTTCAACCGTAAAGACATCCTGAGACACATCGACCAAACGTCGAGTTAGGTATCCTGAGTCAGCGGTCTTGAGAGCGGTATCGATCAGACCTTTACGAGCACCTCGTGTTGCTACGAATTGTTCAAGTGAGCTTAATCCATCTTTATAGTTACTTCGGATTGGCAGCTCAATCTCACGGTTGGCTGCATCCACCATAATTCCTACCATGGCACTTGCAAGCTTCACGTTTGAGATATCACCACGAGCACCAGAGTTCACCATCACACTAATACTGGTATCCATATCTTTGAGCTTACTCTGTAAGAACTCAGTGACAGTGCGGTCAACAGCACGCCATGAGGCAACCGTTAAGCTATAGCGTTCTTCTTCGGTGATCAGACCTTGGTCAAATTGATCTGAGATCAAAGCGGTCTTGGCGTCACCCTCGGCAACAAAGCCAGCGATCTCTTCAAAGTGAAGGTAGTCATCTTTACCAGTTGACACGGCAGCCACTGTTGCAAAACGGAAGGCGAGACCCTTCATACGGTCAGCAGTCTGAGCAGTAGTTTCGGCATCATAGTCATTAAAGATGTTCGCTAACACTTTCTTCAATTGCTTCTTGTTCTGTACGCTGTTATCGAATGGATACTCAGCTGGCAGAATGTCGTTAAAGAAGACACGCCCAAGGGTAGTGGTGCGAATTTCACCACGAGTGAAGACACGAATTGGAGTTTGCAATTGCAATACGCCATTATCATAGGCCATTTCAGCTTCATAGACAGAGCTATACGACTTGATGTGCTCGGTCTGGGCACTTGGTTTGACATATGTCAGGTAATAGTTACCCAACACGACGTCCTGGCCAATATTAAGCACAGGCGCACCATCAGCAGGCTTTAACAGGTTGTTTGTTGCGCTCATCAATTCGCGAGCTTCGCGCTGCGCATCAACAGAAAGAGGCAAGTGAACAGCCATCTGGTCACCATCGTAATCGGCGTTAAAACCATTTGCAACGAGTGGGTGAAGCTGGATAGCCTTACCCTCAACTAGCTTTGGTTGAAAAGCTTGGATCGACAAACGGTGAAGCGAAGGCGCACGGTTCAATAGAACATACTTGCCTTCAATGACTGCATCGAGAGCATCCCACACGAGAGCGTCCCCTGCTTCAATCAGACGAGTAGCGGAACGGATATTGTGAGCATGCTCACCCCGGATTAACCAACTAATAACAAATGGCTTGAATAGTTCCAGTGCCATCTGCTTTGGCAGGCCACATTCGCTAATCTTGAGCTTCGGACCAACCACAATGACAGAACGTCCCGAGTAGTCAACACGCTTACCAAGCAGGTTCTGACGGAAACGACCTTGCTTTCCTTTGAGCATGTCGCTAATTGACTTAAGACGACGTCGACCACCAGTTGCATTCACCGCACGACCACCACGGGCTGCGGAGTTATCAATGAGGGCGTCAACGGCTTCTTGGAGCATACGCATTTCATTACGGCGGATGACTTCAGGTGCATTTAGATCAATCAACTTCTTCAAACGGTTATTACGGTTGATAACACGTCGATATAAGTCGTTAAGGTCTGATGTCGCAAAACGACCACCAGTTAGTTGAACCATTGGACGAAGGTCTGGAGGAATCACCGGTAGGACAGTGAGTGTTAAGCTACTTGGCTTAATACCCGCTGCGTGCATACCTTCAAGTACCTTAAGGCGCTTCTGAAGCTTCTTCTCGCGCTGTCCCTTTGCACTTTCAACCTCAGTCGTAAGCTGTGCGATAAGCTCAGGTAACTTGATTTCATCAAGCAACGCTTTGAGAGCAGTCCCGCCCATCCCAACTTCAACAAGGTCTTCGTATTCTTCAGGAAGATTACGGTAATCACTTTCATTGAGAAGCGCACCTTTTACGAGGCTTTCCAGCTGAGTTTTCTTCGTTGTGTAGCTCTCATTCAGTTCTTCAACTTCACGAGACATTTGTTCGGCGAGGGCTTTGACGTCAACACCTGGATCAGTCTCAGTTTCACCAACTCCAGCTTCACGCTCATAACGAATCTTAATGGCAGCTCGACCCGCTTCAGTCTCAGCCTCGAGATCAGCTAAGTACTGATCGCGCTTTGTGTCGTCAGCTTTTAAGATGACATATGTAGCAAAGTAAGCGATACGCTCAAGATTACGAACCGTAATACCAAGCAAAAGTGACATAGCACTTGGTGTGCCGCGCATGAACCAAATGTGTGCGACAGGTGCTGCAAGGCTAATATGTGCCATACGTTCACGACGAACAATTGACTTTGTGACAAGGTCACCATTCTTATCAATTGCAGCTTCGCGTGAGCGAACACCCTTTAGTTTGTTATCATGTGGGTTAATATCCTTAACAGGGCCAAAGATACGCTCACAAAACAGACCATCACGTTCTGGTTTCTGGGTACGATAATTAATCGTTTCGGGTTTTGTTACTTCACCATGACTCCATTTAAGGATGTCTTCTGGACTAGCAACGGCTAGACGGACTGCGTCAAAGTCAGCGATCCCGTTGTTTGCAAGTACTCGTGACATATTACGCCTCCTCCTTGATTTCTTCTATTTCATCAATATCTTGAATCGACACACCGTCTCCGAGATCGCCAAACTCATCGGCTTCATCGAGAATCTCTTCATCGGCGGTATCGTCATCATCACTTACGGGAAGCGCAGCAACAGGCTCGCCATTGATCACACTCCCAATGATTTGCTCTGCATCAACAATGGCATCTTCAGACTCGTCAAGGAGATCAACACGGAGACCTAACCCTTGCAGCTCTTTTACTAGCACATTAAATGATTCAGGTAGTTTCGGACCAACAATCGCCTCGTCCTTAATGATCGACTCATACGCCTTGGCACGTCCGTAAACGTCGTCAGACTTAATGGTAATCATTTCCTGGAGGGTTGAAGCGGCGCCATAAGCCTCAAGTGCCCAGACTTCCATCTCTCCAAAGCGCTGTCCACCGTTTTGAGCCTTACCACCAAGTGGCTGTTGAGTCACCATCGTGTATGGACCGGTTGAACGAGCGTGAATCTTATCGCTCACCATGTGGTGTAGCTTAATCATGTGCATCACACCAACAGTGGTTCGCTCTTCGAATGGGCTACCGTCACGACCGTCATATAGTTGGAATTTACCATCTCGAGCAAAACCAGCTTTTTCAAGCTCGTCACTAATAGTATCGTTTGGCACTCCATCAAATGGAGGGGTTGCAACCTTATATCCAAGTGCGCGAGCAGCCATACCAAGATGGGTTTCAAACAGCTGTCCAATATTCATACGACTTGGCACACCAAGTGGGTTTAAGACCACATCAACTGGTGTTCCATCTTCCATGAATGGCATATCCTCAACAGGGAGAATACGAGCAACTACACCCTTGTTACCGTGTCGGCCAGCTAACTTGTCACCCACAGAGATCTTACGAAGCTGTGCGACAAAGATCTGAATTTGCATCAAGACACCGGCTTTTAGTTCATGACCATTTTCACGGCTAAAGATTTTTACACCGACTACTTTACCGCCACCTGCATTATTCATGCGCTGTGACGTATCGCGAACGTCTTTGGCTTTCTCGCCAAAGATAGCTCGAAGTAGTCGCTCTTCACTTGAAAGTTCCTGCTCGCCTTTTGGTGTAATCTTTCCAACCAATACATCGCCGGATTTCACTTCGGATCCAAGTTGCACGATACCATTTTCATCAAGGTGACGAAGGGATTCTTCGCTCACGTTTGGAATATCTCGAGTGACAATCTCAGGCCCGAGCTTCGTTTCACGGACTTCAACCGTATAGTCTTTAATGTTAATACTTGTAAGAGTATCATCTTGGACAACGCGATTCGATAGGACGATAGCATCATCCATGTTGTAACCGCCCCAAGGCATAAAGGCGACAGTCAGGTCGCTTCCAAGGGCAAGTTCACCATCGGCAATTGAGGCACCCTCAATCAAAATGTCACCAGCTTTTACTTTTTGGCCACGCTCAACACGAACCTTTTGGTTAATAGAACGATCGTCATTACTCTTTGCGAAGTGAACCAGTTCGTATGCTTTGATACCGTCTTTATACTTCACATCAACTTGATCACCATCAGCTCGGACAACTTCACCATCACCGCTAGCAGTAATCAGTTGACTGGTGTTGCGTGCGATCTCACCTTCAATACCCGTACCGACGATAGGTGCTTGTGGACGCAGGAGGGGAACGGCTTGCTTCTGCATGGCAGAACCAGTGAGGGAACGGTCAACACGGTTCTTCTCAATGAAAGGAATTAAGGCAGCCGATGAACCAAGAATCTGTTTGTGGGCGGCATCAACATAGGTTACCTCAATAGCGTCAACCTGTTCTGGCAAAAGACCATTTCGGGCACTGACACGACTATCAATAAATGAACCGTCGTCATTAAGCTTGACACTGGCATCAGCGATCACTTCGGTGATTTCTTGAGAAGCATCAAGGTACACGACTTCTTTGGTTACCTTACCATCAACAACCTTCAAGTAAGGTGTCTCGATAAAGCCATACTCATTTACCCGTGCATATGAAGCGAGGTTAAGTACGAGTCCAATGTTGGCGCCTTCTGGCGTTTCAACGACACACAGACGCCCATAGTGAGTTGGGTGCGCATCACGAACATCAAAGCCAGCACGCTCTCGAGATAGTCCACCGGGCCCCATTGAGCTTAGGCGACGCTTGTGAGAAAGCTCAGCTAATGGGTTTGTCTCGTCCATCAGCTGTGATAGCTGTGAGCTTGCAAAGAATTCACGTACAGCAGCAACGACTGGTCGAGCATTAATTAGCTGACCTGGAGTGACTGTTTCAAGGTCGCTCATACTCATGCGATCCATAGCGTTACGTTGCATACGCAACATACCGACACGGAACTGACGAGCCACAAGTTCGCCCACTAACTTAACCCGACGGTTTGACAAAGCGTCAATGTCATCAGCAGGGTCTTGGGTATTATTGAGACGAATAATCTCTTTTACAATCGCGATCAGGTCGCTGAGTTGGAAGACACGATTTTCGGTTACATTTGGTAGATCAAGCCCTAGTCGTTGATTCAACTTGTAGCGTCCCACGCGGCTGTAATCAAAACGTTTGAAATCGAAGAACATGCGCTCAATCATTGAACGAGCGTTATCAACAGTCGCAAGATCCCCTGGACGAAGGCGACGATATACTTCGATGAGAGCTTCATTACTTCCGCGAGCTGGGTCTTTCTCTAGCGTCGCATCGATATACTTCACTTCACCTGTATCAACATCAGCAAAGAGCGCTTTGATCTCTGATGTCTTGTTGTGACCAAGGGCGCGGAAAAGAGTCGTAATTGGCAATTTACGACGACGGTCAATCTTGACATAGATGGCACCATTGCTAGCTGTCTCAAATTCAAGCCATGCACCACGACCTGGAATAAGCTTAGCTCCATAGAAGTTACGAGTGGCAGCTTTATCGGCAGTAAAGAAGACACCGGCACTTCGGATAAGCTGAGAAACAACAACGCGCTCCGTACCATTAATAATAAAGGTGCCTCGATCGGTCATCCATGGGTAGTCACCAAGGTAGATCTCTTGTTCTTTTACTTCGCCTGTTACCTTATTTGTAAGCTCAACGTTTGCATGCAAAGGCGCATCAAAGGTCAAGTTATTCTCTTTCGCATCACGCTCTGTTGTCTTAGGATCTTGGAATGCATACTCCTTAAAACGAAGCGATAACTTCTGACCCGTATAGTCATCGATTGGGTTTAATTCTGCAAATATCTCACTTAGACCGGTTTCGACGAATTCACGCCAACTGTCCTTTTGGTGAGCGATTAGGTTTGGTAACGGTAACGCAACTGCGTCTTTTGTAAAGAAAACACGCTTAGCGTTACTAGGCTTAATGTTTGCCATAGGTGATGCTACTCCTCGCATATAAATTGTATTTGGTTTAATAGGGGTCTTTGGCGCCGAAGATTCCCTGAGCACTGGTTGTTTCGTACGTTGATGCCACTCCCGCACGAAGACATAGATAACCAGAGCTACTCTACTTCTTAATAGCTATTGTGAAGCTTTGGATTTAAATAGTCAATAGACAAAACAAAAAATGATACTCGGGCCGCACACTACCTAAAAAGGTTGCGCGGCCCGAGTCTGCTACACCGCGAGAACTTGTTGCAATAACCTCCTCATGATCAATGCTATGGTGATTGTTGCAGTGACTAGGGCGGCCGCACACGCCCACACTATACCCCACGGCATCAACTGCGCGCCCGATCGATCTGTCTGCCACAGCCACCAGGCAAGAGTTACGAGGCCGAAGCCAACGAAAGCCCCCGCAAGTACTATGAACAAGACGACACACACGAGAAACGCGTCCCAGAACACGCTTGGAGCGGCATTGCTTTTACTCGTTTTCGAAGTAACAGGTTCTTCCATAGACTCACCCCTTCTAAAAAATGGAAATCAAATGGATGGGATTATTATACACCTTTATAGCAAGTTGAATGACGCGGGTTCTACGCCTTATCAATCACCGCATCAATTAAGCCATATTCAACGGACTCTTTTGCGCTCATCCAAAAATCTCGATCAGTATCCTTCTCGATTTTAGCAAGCTTTTGGCCAGTGTTCTTTGCCAAAATCTCGTTAAGGTGTTGCTTTAAATAAATACCTTCTTTGAGAGTAATCTCTTGATCTGTAATCTTTCCCTGAGTACCACTCGAGGGCTGATGAATCATAATACGACTATTTGGCAACGCAAATCGTTTCCCCTTTGTACCACTACTTAAGAGAAAGGCACCCATACTCGCCTGTAGACCAATACCAATCGTTTGTACGTCAGGCTTAATAAACTGAATCGTGTCATAAATAGCGAGACCGTCATAGACGCTACCGCCGGGGCTGTTAATGTATAGTTTGATGTCTTTCTTTGGGTCAGCGTAGGCAAGGTGGAGAAGCTGGGCAACGACCACATTTGCAGTATGCTCATTGACATCTTCGCCAAGAAAGATGATACGTTCATTTAAAAGACGAGAGTAGATATCAAAAGCACGCTCGCCATCATATGATTTTTCGATAACCGTTGGAACAAGATAATTAGTTGGCTTACTCATATACTAAGTATATATAAAACTAGCACTCGATGCAAGTGAGTGCTAGTTATAAAATTACCTCGTAATTTATTTGGTATTGAGTTCAACCAATTTTTCAACCGTCTTTTCGGTTAGAAGACGATTTGCAATATCGTTACGTACTTCAGGTGTCTCAAATTGCTTCAGAGCCTCGGGATTGTTGGCATACTGTTTCTTATAAAGCTCAACATGCGCCTCGAGTTCTTCGTTGGTTGCTTGGATTTTTTCAGTCTTACTGAGTTCGGCTAGAACGAGTCCTGCTTTTACACGCTTAATGGCAGCATCCTTGACCTCGGTGTCGAGCCATTTATCTTTACTGGCAAAGTTCTTTTGTTCAAGGTACTGCTCCAAGGTAAGGCCCTGGTACATAAGGTTCTGGGTGAAATCCTGCTCGATGGAGCCCATTTGATCTTTAACAAGAATCTCTGGCACCGGAACGGTACTCATCTCAACCAATTGGTTAACCAATTCATCTTTCAACTTCTCGGCTGCCTCGCGCTCTTTTTGGGCAGTGAGTTCTCGCTTAATGTCAGCTTTTAGCTCCGCTACACTTGTAAATGGCCCCGCCTTTGCGGCAAAGACATCATCAACTTCTGGCAAGATAGTCTCCGTGACCGACTTCAAAGTTGTTGTAAAGGTCACTTTGGCACCCTTTAGGTCGGCTGCATGATAATCTTTAGGAAAAGTAAGCTTAAGATCAAAAGTTTCACCTGGTTTGTGACCCACAATCCCCTCTTCAAATCCAGGAATAAAAGAGTTACTACCAAGTTTTAGGGCGTAATCAGTACCCGTACCACCATCAAAAGCTACATCATCACGCTTCCCTACGAAGTCAATAATAGTATCGTCGCCAGTTTGCGCTTCGCGCTCGACTGCCTTTTTCTCTGAGAAGCCTTCACGCATGCGTTCAATAACTTCGTCAATTTCTTTCGTAGTAATCGTTAACTTTGCAGTAGGTACCTTTAATTTTGTGTAATCGCCAAGTGTAACGGCTGGCAATATCTCAGCCTCAGCGGTGAATTCAACAGTTTCGCCCGGAACATATTTCTTTACTTCAACTGTTGGACGCTCCAATACTTGAATATCTTCAGCTAAAAAAGCAGTGGCAACAGCCTTACTAATGGCATCGTCGAGAGTTTGCTCTTGCAGAGCCGATTGGCTCACGTTTTTTGCCGCAACCGCAACCGGGACCTTGCCGGTTCGGAAGCCAGGTACTTTAATGTCGCGCGCGAGTTTTGTGAGAGCTACTTGCTCGGCGTCGGCCAATTCTTGAGGCTCAAGGGTAACAGTTAATTGAACTTTGGTGTCGGTGAGGTTTTTTACAGAAGTCTTCATACTCGAGCTAGTATATCAGATAGAGAGACGCCTTCCAAGGTAAGGCTTAGCGAAGAACAACAGGCGAGGGCCGCTGTAAACGAGTAATGAGCTGATTAAGAGTCAATTTTTGCTCTTGACCCGAAGTAATGTCCTTGAATGTATATAGGGAGGTCTGTATCTCTTCGTCGCCTATAAAGAGCACGTATGGAATGTGTTTCTTATCGGCAGTTTTGATTTGTTTATCTAACTTTCGATTAGTAATATCGAGCTCAACATTGATACCAGCTACTCGAAGATCACGAGCAACCTTTGACGCGACGCGTTGCGCATCACCCATACTAGCTATATAAAGTCGAGTCGACGAGCCAAAACTGGGCAAAAGCTTGTGAACTTGCAAGAAATTCTCGAACATTGTCCCACCGGGTGCCATACCAACGGCTGAGATCGGCTCTGCGCCAAATAACCCAACCAGGCCATCGTAACGTCCCCCACCAAATAATGAGCGATTATTCTCGGGGTGGGTATCAAATACCTCAAACACGGTTCCGGTATAATAATCGAGGCCACGCATGAGGGTAATATCAAAGATGGCGCTTTTCACACCCGCTCGCTCCAGTAAGGTAAAGAGCTCACGAACTTCGGTAACGACATTACTCTCCCGAATCTCTTCGGGTAGATCCGCCATACTCTCAGCAGCCAACAAGGCATCAACTTTTACCACTCCCTCTTCGGCCATGTCCCCAAAAATCTCAGTTGCCTGATCACGGAAGTCTTCATTACTAATCTTATTCTTGCGGTCAAAGAGCTTAATCATGAGCTGTGCCTGCACACCATCAAGTCCTAAGTATTGTGCCATCATAAAGTTAATTAATTTACGATTATTCACTTTAATCACATAATCACTTGGCTGAGCACCAAACTCACGCATAATTGCATCGGCTAGCATTAACATCTCAGCCTCAGCGGCTACCCCATCTACTCCGAAGATGTCAGCGTTGAGCTGCCAGAATTCACGTTCACGGCCTCGCTGGGGACGTTCGTAACGCATGAAATTCGCAATTGAGTATAAACGTGCTGGATATGCCAGTTCTTGGCGCTTAGCAGCAACCATACGAGAAATTGAAGGAGTCATTTCGGGTCGAATTGCAACGATCCGTCCGCCCCGGTCAGTAAAAGTGTAGGTTTGCTCATTGGCAAGTTCTTGTCCGCTCTTTGCCATGTAGACATCTAATGGTTCAAGAAGAGGAGCACCATACTCTTCATAGCCAAACCGTTCAACGGCTCGACGCCATTTCGCAAAAATATAGTTTTGCACGCGCTTATCTTCTGGATAGTAGTCGCGTGTTCCTTTATATGGTTGAGGTGACAGATTACTCATTGGGGTCATTGTCTCATTTTTATACGGTGGTTGCAAGAAGGCGACGTTTCATTCATACGTTTCACATGATAGCGCAACGTGATAATTAATGTAACTTCACAATATATTGAACACGGACGATCGGTTATGATGCACGTTCTTCTTGTATATCGGGGGGAATATCGAGTGTACCTTCCTCTTTCGCAAAATAAGAAGCAATTTCAGGGGTGGACTTTAACTGGATGCTTTCCACATTCAGTTCACGCATCACTAGTGAACGTGGTGTGGCTGTATATAACCCCGCGATCTCCGGTTGAGTATTAATACGCTCTTCCTCTTGGTGAGCCCTAAAAGCCATGTAACCTTTTGGAGCGAGGGCACTTTTGGCAATCTCAACGAAAAACATCCTCTGTTGCCCTTCATATTTTTCTATCTTTTCGGGTGGAATCGCCTCGGACTCGAAAGGGCTCTTTTCCAACGACGGTATAGACTCCAAAGCCAGCTTCATACTAATCGAGGTATTATTTGGAAGGGGCTCAACGAATATCCTATTCACATTGGGGTCCGCGGTTTGCAGGAGCAATCGATAGTTGAGCCGTAGAGGGGGATGTCCACTCGCAAGTGATTCGATCTCAGTGGTCGCGGTGCGTAAACTACTGCTGGGATTTCTTTCTTGGCTTACGTACTCTTGATGAGATATGATCTGTCGATGCCATGATTTCAATACAAAATTCTTAAAAAGTAAATCTTTTGCTCGCAAATCAAGTTCAGGATTGATGAATCCCATCAATGCGTTGCGAACTCGCTCGCTTGGATCAGAGGTAGTTCTCAACTCGATCATTGGCACAGGTGAGCTTTTCTCTTTCATACTATAAGTATGGCACGCTATATCTAGCGGGTCAACACATGTTGCGATAACCACGCGTACATAGCGATTCCAGCAGCCACTCCGACGTTTACCGAGCGTGTCGAACCAAACTGTTCGATCTTGATCGTCTTTATTGCAGCCTCCTGCATGGGTTGGCTTAAGCCTGGACCCTCACCACCAAAAACGAGCACTACCCTTTTTGGTAACTTGGTTTTTGATAACTCCATAGCTCCCGGAACAATATCGATGGCAATAATCTTACGGTCATCGAGTTTCATATATTTAACAAACTCTTCAACCGTGTCGTGATGCCTAATCTCCATGTACCGATCAGTTACCATTGCCCCGCGTCGATTCCAATGCCTTTTTCCAATAATATGAACAACCGCAACATTAAAAGCATTTGCCGTTCTGACAATCGTGCCAATGTTAAGATCGTGTTGCCAATTTTCAATTGCTACATGCAAAGTAGTCCGAGTCTTATCAAGGTCGTTCTTTATAGCCTCAATAGTCCAATAACGATATTTATCTAAGACATTACGCCTGTCGCCAGCTTCAAGTAGATCGGGGTCAAGCCTCGGGTCTGTTGGCCATGGTTTCAGATAAGGACCGACACCTATAGGATTTTTATGTATTTCGGCCACTATCAGATCCCCCGGATAGGCCATCACCTTTTTTAAAAGGATATCGGTCAGCTAAAAGCCTTCTGTATAATGGATGCCATTGTATGTGTTGTGTGGTACCAAGGACGGCATCTATTTGTACGTCGGTTAATCGTCCGTTTGAATTTCGAGCACCGCCGTACTTGTCTACTCGAAGTGTACTAGTATCGGTAAAGAAATGCTGACTGGAGAAATCAAACCCTTCGTGTATGAGTGTCACCTCATATGCTTTATGTCCCAATTTTTTAGTACTATATTGAACAATAACCCATTCAGCAAGAATTTCTGGATCTTCAATCTCGGCAGTATCCCGTGTTCCCATAAGCCGCCCCTCTACACCATCTTGCTCGTAATCTACTTGGCTTACGTTGAGACGGGCAGCAGACTTGTTCTCATTAAACGTGTCGTGAAGACGAGCTAAAAGGATTGCTTCTTCGCTTGTCAGGTTTGATCGGATATCCTTTTCGCCATTCATAATATGAGTTATATGGTATTTGAATATATTAAACAAGCATTTACTGTGGTACAGCGTCATACTCAAAGTTCGGATCATACTAGTAAATTAAAGCGAGCCAGTTGTTCGATGTCTTAAAACAGACATCAGTGACACTGGCTCAAGTCACTCGCATTTTTTTCGCTTTCGCGACAGGATTGCGAATCCTTGCTAATGCCCTATGGCTTCTCGACCTGGAACACGTAGACGCCAAGCGCCTCTTTGTGGGGTCCGTAGATCCCACGGAGGAGCTTCAGAGCCTCGCCCTTGGTCTCGACCTGCGGAACGATCTGCTGCCAGTTCTCACCAGAGAGCATGTCAAGGAAGTTCGGGTAAACCCGCACTTCCTTGATGCGCACTACACCAGAAGTCTGACTGGTCTCGAGCTGCAAGAGCTCGCCAACCTTCAGCTTCTTAATGCTGTCGTAGCCGACGCGCACCTCGAGAGTCTTCTTGCCCGACATGATCGCGTCGAAGTACGGACGCTTGATACGCATCTTGCGCATTGCAACTCCTTCTTTGAAATTGAGTCCCCACTGCTGAACAACACTGTTGGGCGCATACCCTCCAGGAAATACAGCCTCCAGGTCCCAGCCGTGCCTCTGAAGACAGGCAACCTGCCATGCCTCCGGGACTAAATGGACATAAAGCTTACGGCCGTAGTCCATCAGCAGGTTCTGGAGGTCGATCACGAGCGCCTCGAAGGCAAACTCGTTGGACGCGACCAGGGGCATAAGCTTGATTGGGTCACCCTTCTTGGGAGTAGCACCAGCCACGCCAACCACTTCGCCATCAGTTTCGGCAACGAAGATGATCTTGAACTTTACGTTGATGTCGCCAGACTCCCTCCGGCGGTACCCAGCAAACAGAGCATTCACCCAGTCATCGTTCACCCCTATGAAGTTATTGCCCATCTCCTGCAATATGAGGTTTCGCACACCAGTGGCGTGCTTACCCTCATCGAACGGGATAACCGAGACGTTCGGAGCCTCGAGCCCAGCCTCATCAACCATCTGTTTGTACAGCATGTGCTCATTGATGCCGGGCTTGTAGTGCTCTTTGGCTGTACCTGTGATGTAAAACCCCTTCCGTAGGAAGAAATCCAACGCCCCTTCGTTTGGCGAGGCAACAGTGCAGTAGAGTTGCCTAGCTCCGAGCTTTCGGGCGTAGTCCTCAGCGTACTTCAATAGCACGCTTCCGACACCTAACTTGCCACGGTAGTCAGCGCTCACGATCAGCGGACTGATCTTGACCGTCTCCTGTTTCTTTTCCACGACATGGATCAGTCCGACCGGTTTGTCATCGATCTCAGCGATAAACATATGCTGTCCCGTCGAGAAATGACCAACCTGGTCGACACCTCCTGCCATATGCGTGTCGAATATGCGCCGCGCGTGCGCACGATGATCGCCACCATAGTACGGACTTAACGCCCGAACCATGATGTCGGCGACCCATTCAAAATCATCACCTTTCGCTTCGCGAATGATGATATTATTGCCAAATTGTGTGGACAATGTGCACCTCCCAATTGATTGCTACGATTTTTTTACGACGTAGCGTGGATAGGACTTTCTAATTATAGAATAAATTGTCCGAAAAAGCAATCAGATGGATTCAAGCTCAATGCCTATAACACCATACTGGCGTTGCTCATGGATATCATAAAATTCGTTAATTTGGTTTTCAAGCCACTCGATACTTTCGCCACCGAACTTCGATGGGGGGTTATGGCTGAACAGATCATGAAAAGTTTTATATCGCAATAAGCCAACAACCCGGACAACAATAGTCTGATTTTCGTCTTCACGATTCGTAAAAATAATTTCATCACCTAAGTGAATGAGCTGTCGTTTCTCATCGTAAAGACGCGACTCAACAGTTTTCACGCCATCCACAATAGCGCGAAAAGGTTCAGAAGCAAGCTGTAGTGAATGTGTTGTCATAATTTTCCTTGGTACGCGAGACTGGACTTGAACCAGCACACCCGAAGGCACTAGCTCCTAAGGCTAGCGTGTCTACCAATTCCACCACTCGCGCATATGAAATAGTAACTTAAGGAGTATACCAAAAAAGTCTCGACAGATAAAGGGTGATAATTGCCATAGATAGCCACAATGCTTGTGGTATCATAATATATATAACAGTGGCATACGAGGGACGGGAGAGTCATGAGTAAAATATCGCAGTATCTGAACGAGCATATCTTAGGCGAGGTAACAAGTTCTGGAGCTATCCGTGATGTCTTTTCTCGTGATGCCAGCATCCTTACAGTTCGCCCCGAACTAGTTGTTCTCCCGCGCGTTACCAACGATATTCGAAAAACAGCTCGTTTTGCGTGGCAGTTAGCTGAAAAAGGCCACGTACTGCCCATTACCGCTCGTGGAGCCGGTTCTGACCAAACTGGTGCAGCTATCGGCAAAGGTGTCATTATTAATACGACCGCCTACCTTAATAAAATTCTTTACGTTGGGTTAAAGGATAAGGAACGAATTGTTCAAGTCCAACCAGGCGTTACCTTCAAGGCTTTAAATGATGTACTTGAATCGCACGGCTCATTCATCCCTTCTTATCCTTCATCGGCTGGTTTTAGTACTATCGGTGGCGCGGTCGCGAATAATGCAGCTGGCCAATTTTCAGGTCGCTATGGTGCAACTGGTGAATGGGTTAATCGACTTGAAGTTGTGCTCGCAAATGGAGATCTTATTGAAACAGGTCGTATTAATAAGCACGAACTCAATAAGAAGAAGGGACTTCAAACATTTGAGGGGGAAATCTACCGCAAACTTGATGGTCTTATTGAAGATAATCAGCAAATTATTACCGAAAGAATTGCCGAGAATGTACGCGATAATACGGGCTATCATGGTATTGCCCACGTTAAGCAACGTGATGGATCATTTGACCTAACACCTCTATTTATTGGGAGTCAGGGTACGCTGGGCGTAATTTCAGAAATTGTCCTGAGAACAGAATTCTTTAGTAAAGATGAATCGATTATCGTTGCAACCCTTGCAACTGGCGAGGCCGCAAGAGATGCTGTCGATACATTACGTAATCTGCAACCTGCCTCACTTGAGATCTACGACGGTGCTCTATTCGATATTGCTCAGACCGAAGGAAAGAAGTATCCGTTCTATGACACCGAGGCAAACGTTGCACCAATTGGCGCAGTCATCTATATGAGCTTCACTGACTTCAGTGACCATACGCGTAGCAAGAAAATAAAGAAAGCAACTAAGTTATTCGAGCGGCTTAATGCCAACCTACTTACTTCCGAAACCCATTCAATCGAAGAGCTTCATGCAATCCGAGACGTAACTGCCTCAGTGTATGCTATTACATCTGGAGGCGAAGCGTACGTCCCGCTTATCGATGGCGCATCCATTGCCCCAAATCGACTTGAAGACTTTTCTCTTGGTGTTGCTGAACTTGCCAAGAAATATCACGTTAATCTCCCGCTTCATATTCGAGCCCTCGACGGAGTTGTGTATGCTCGGCCTTCACTTGATTTAAAGAAAGTAAGTGATAAACAAAAACTATTCAAGATTATTAGTGAATATACTGATCTTGTATTCAAAACTGGCGGTAGTATTCTTGCTGACGGTGGTGAAGGAAGACTTAAATCTCCCGCAGTATATGCACAGCTTGATGAAGATCTCTTTAATCTCTTTACGGCGATTCGTGCAGTATTTGACCCATACGGTACCCTTAATCCAGGTGTCAAACAAAAAGTAGAAATCCATACCCTCATCCAAGCGCTACGAGATAGTTACGATACCTCTAGCTTTGCCAGCTATTCGTCCGCTAACTAGTACTTGAAAATCGTTTGATTGAAGGCTATGCTAAGAGGTACGCGCGAGTGGCGGAATGGTAGACGCGCTAGCTTCAGGTGCTAGTGTCCTTCGGGACGTGGAAGTTCGAGTCTTCTCTCGCGTACCAAGTAGCTAATTAGAAAAAGACAGTTTAACTCTGTCTTTTTTGTTTATGCTTGCCAGAACTCCTATCTTATACGACGCTCTAGATAGTCACCCCAGACTTTTACTAGGAGTAAATACATGTCCCTTTCGGTCACACCCAGCAAGTAACTCGATTTGAACAACAAAAGTTCCGCGGAAACTCGGGACTTTTGTTGTTATGAGCACTCTTCGTTATGAGATCTACTCCGCAAGGATGCTATAGTTTGACACGATTAAGCAGCAACGAGCTAATAACGACAGATAAGGAGCTAAACGCCATGGCTGCGCCAGCTAGAGCAGGGTTAAGAGTTAGGCCTACACCCGAGAAGATACCAGCTGCAATTGGAATACCGGCTGTATTGTATATAAAGGCCCAAAATAAATTAAGTTTAATACGACCAAATGTTTTCTGGCTTAGTCGAAGTGCTAAGAAAGCGTCTTTTAGGTCATTCTTTACAAGCACGATGCCTCCAGCTTCGATTGCGACATCTGTCCCGCCCCCCATTGCGATACCCAGATCGGCTTGGGCTAAAGCGGGCGCATCATTAATGCCATCACCAATAAAGGCAACTTTACCTTGCTCTTGTAGTAACCTGACGCGTTCCGCCTTGTCCGCTGGAAGCACACCAGCAATAACCGTCTCAATACCCACCTGATGCGCAATTACCTGCGCTGTACCTACATTATCGCCAGTAATCATAACCGTATGAAAGCCTTGCCGATAAAAACTAACAATCGCCTCAGCCGAGGTACTCTTTGGTCGATCCTGAATTGCAATCAAGCCATACACGTTGGCTGCATTTCCCACGAATACGATGGTCTTACCTTCATCCTCAAGTCTCTTTGCATCTGACGCAAACTTTTTAATGTCAAACTCATTCACCCCAAACCATGCCTGATTGCCAACAAATTCCTGTTGGTGTGCTATTGTACCCTTGATACCCTGACCGGTACTCGCCATAAAGCCAGCTACCGGGTGGAGCCGAATGTTCTTCTGTTTCGCAGCTCCTAAAATCGCCTGAGCAAGAGGATGTTCTGAAGCCGCCTCGAGTGAAGCCGCTATACTTAGTACCTGTTGGACGTCTCCAATAATATCGGTCACGACGGGCTTACCTTCGGTAATTGTCCCCGTTTTATCAAACACTATTGTTTTAATGTCTCGGGCTGATTCTAAAACTTCACCACTTTTAATTAAAATACCTATACGGGCACCACGACCAGTTCCGGCTATAAGAGCGGTTGGCGTCGCAATGCCGAGGGCACACGGACAGGCAATAATAATAACCGATACAGCGAATAGTAGCGCTGCAGCAAAGCTAGCCCCTAGGAATACATACCAAATTGCAAAAGTAATAATAGCGATTATAAGAACAGCCGGTACAAATATGTTAGATACTTGATCGACCAATCTCTGAATAGGAGCTCGGCTCGCTTGAGCTTTTTGTACTAACTCAACAATCTGCGCCAATAGAGTATGACTCCCCACGTGTGTTGCTCGGAATAAAAAGCTACCCTGTCCATTGAGCGTCGCACCAACCACCCGATCGCCAACTTGCTTCTCAACCGGTATACTCTCACCCGTAATCATTGACTCATCAACACTTGAATTTCCTTCTGTAATTTCACCATCAACGGCAATCTTTTCGCCAGGTTTTACAAGGAGAATGTCACCAACTACTACGTCTTCAAGCGCTACCCTCGTCGCCAAGCCGTCTCTCATAACCGTTGCTTCTTTTGCCTGAAGCTCGATAAGCTTCTCAACTGCGTTGGAAGCTCGGCTCTTCGTAACCTCTTCGAGCCATTGACCAAGCAAAATGAGGACAATAAGAAAAGCAGCAATCTCAAAATAAAAGTGCATATTAAAGATGGTAGCATATAAGCTATACACATATGCGGTACCCGTACCAAGCGCTATGAGTGTGTCCATGTTAGAAGCATGGTTTTTAAATGATTTCGCAGCACTCACAAAGAATGGACCACCACCGATAAGCATGACACCCGACGATAGCACAATCATTGTCGGCATATCACCCGGAAGTTTCAGCCCAAACATTGTCGCTATTAGAGGAAGAGTTAAAATGAGACTAACGAGTAGGCGAGTACGTATACTCACTTGACGACCACTTTTCCAAAGAACATGTTCATACCACAAGTATACTGATACTCGCCCGCTACGTGTGGTGTCACTGTGATCGTATACGCCTTACCAATAGGTAAATGCGCCCGAGTACCAAAATCCGGGAGTACCACTTCTTCAAAACAGGCCGAAGCATCTCTCCGGGTAAAAATAATATCGGCAGGCACATCTCGCTCAAGTACGACCACTTTTGGGCTGAAGCCGCCATCCACAACAATCTCGACGACTTGCTTATTACCCTGCCTTGTTGCGGCTACTGACTTTGTAGTGCGTTTCCCAAAGAACCACCAGATAATGAAAATGATAATGAGTACTAAAGCTATCAAAACCATTAGCTTATACATAGAGTAGCTCCTTCTTTATATATAGGGCAGGCTCTGCTTCAAATTTCTGACGACAACCAGAAGCACAGAAATAATATTCATGACCTTGAAAGTGAAGATGATCGCCCGCTCGAGATTGGCTAAGGCGCATTCCGCACACAACATCCTTTACGATCGGATATAGCCCCTGTGAACTAGACAGGAGCTCATAGTCCTCAGGAGCTATGGCATCACTATCAATCAGGATGCTACGTATCATATCAAGTGCTGCCGATATACGTTGATCTGTCAGTTGGTAGTAGAGTGTCTGTCCACTACGGCGATAGGTAACTACTTTCGCCTGTCGAAGTAAGGCTAGATGTTGAGATAGGTTAGCCTGGGGTAAGCCGAGCATCTCGACCATCTGTGAAACCGATAACTCCCGTCCGCCAAGCAGCTGAATAATCTCTAGTCTTTTTTGGTTAGCTAAGACCTTAAACATTTCCTCTTGAGTAGAAAATAATTGCTGATACATACATAAATAGTAGCATGGATATTCGTATATTCAAATACTTGCATATACATGATCTGCTTGCTATGCTTAGCCTGTATCAGTATCAAATTTACTGTTATGGCCCTATACAATGATCAGACAAGGGGGAGACGTGACCATTATGAAATTAACCATTCCGATTGAAGGCATGCACTGTCGTGCTTGCGAAATTACCATTGGTCAACACCTCGAGAAAGTGCCTCGCGTTACTCGCGTTTCTGTAAGTCTAAAGACAAAGACAGCCACACTTGATGTTACCTCTCCCCCGAGTCAAAAGGAGCTCCTCCGAGCTGTTCAAACCGCCGGGTATACAATCGGTAAAAAGAAACAGCCATGGCTAAGCCATAATCCATCAGACTACAAAGATCTTTGTATCGGCATACTTATTATTGGGGTACTCGCTATCCTCTACAACCTCTTCGGTGTTAATAAAATTATCACCACTGGTAACATTGCAAGCGGCGGTATTGGTGTTGCGCTATTAACAGGTCTCGCCGCAGGCCTCTCAACCTGTATGGCACTCGTCGGCGGCCTGGTGCTTAGTCTTTCTGCCCGTCACGCAAAGAAGCATCCTACTGCTACAGTTATGCAAAAGTTTCGTCCTCATATCTTCTTTAACGTTAGTCGTATTGTTTCTTTCTTCATTCTTGGCGGTCTCATTGGGTTATTAGGAGCTACGGTTCAACTTCAAGGCGCCCCACTTGGTATTCTCATGATTATTGTTGGCGTGGTTATGTTTAGCCTTGGATTACAGCTTACAAGCATCATGCCGCGAGTAAGCGCCGGTGGTTTTACGCTTCCACCTGCAATCGCTAGATTCCTTGGGCTCCAGAAGCATACCGATAAGGAATATAGCCACTCGAGCGCTATTGCTCTTGGCACAATCAGTTTCTTTCTTCCGTGTGGGTTCACCCAGGTGATGCAACTATATGCTATGAGTACGGGTAGCTTTATAACCGGTGCGATCGTTATGAGTGTGTTTGCAATCGGAACCGCCCCGGGGTTGCTTGGAATTGGGAGCCTTACCTCTCTTATTAAGGGGAAATCGTCGGGTCGTTTTTTCAAAATCACAGGGATTGCCGTCATGGTTATGGCGCTTCTTAATATTAATAGTGGTTATACACTCACTGGACTTCCCGTGCCCTCATTCGCACGAAAGAGTGTAGCCAGCACCCAGGCTAGCAACGGACAGACCCTCGTAACAACCTATACCTTAGCCAAAGATATCATTCCTGCTACCTTTACGCTTAAATCGCACACCGACTACAAGCTCATTGTAGATTCTCAAGATGATGGCCAGGGTTGTATGAGCACCATTATGATTCCGGGGCTATTTGAAAAGCCTTTATTACTCGAAAAAGGCAAGAAACAGGTCCTTAGTTTCAGGACAGAGTCACCCGGCACCTATAAGATCACCTGCGCCATGGGTATTAATAGAGGCACCATAACGGTTGTCTAATTGCTCATACTAACTTAGCCAACTCTCACAAAACATCATCGCATTGCTGATTGGGTGCGCTATGATAAGTGCATGTACAACGAAGCCAGGCCACAAGATAAAAGTGATTTTCAACCATTCTCACGAAGAGAAGCTTTACGATATTCCATCTTACACGCTGTTTATCCAGAAGGTCTTCCTCGTGTTATTAATCAATCTACGCAATCCGACGTTATTCCATTAGATGATGGCATGATGCTCGAGGGAGAGGTTGATGTTTTTCCATTAGAAGTTACCCGGGGAACTGAAGGCGCA
Organism: Candidatus Saccharimonadota bacterium; assembly: GCA_015655045.1. GTDB lineage: Bacteria > Patescibacteriota > Saccharimonadia > Saccharimonadales > Saccharimonadaceae > UBA1547. Next base: position 92,469 of record JAATFU010000007.1, on the reverse strand, counting down.
TTCGTTAATCACTACTTGAGCTACTCTGTCTACGGGGATGCTACTCGGTTTGTCGAATCAATTAGTATTAGCGGTGGTGATGACATGCGAGTAATCGCTAGTGTGGGCACCGATGAAGTTAATTTTACAACCGCAGAAAAAGCCGAGACATACATTCGAGATTTTGGGCACCGGTACGGGCTAAGAGATCTTGAGTAATAATCAATGAAATCAAAAAGGATGCCTATTCAGCATCCTTTTTACGGTAGTACGCGAGTGCCGCGGTTCCGTAACTACGATTGTCCACCACAACAACTCCCGTTTCGGTCGGCGCCTCACCCCTACCTGGGTATGATAGTACCATAAGCCCATTTGGTTTTAATAGTCTAAACAATTTTATAACTGTGGAAAACTGTGGTGTCGCATAGGGTGGATCAGCAAAAATGATATCGTAGCGTACATTCGTCCGATTAACCCATCCCTTCACACTTCCGTGAATAACCTTTGTTTGATCGTTAATCTTGAGTGTTTTTATATTCTCATCAATGATGCGACCCGCAATACGGTCTTTTTCAACAAAGGTTGCATGGGCCGCACCACGACTGATTGCTTCAATTCCTAAGGCACCTGAACCTGCGAAAGCATCAAGAATCACCGCGTCTGCCAGCTCGTCTTTAATACTATTGAAGATAGCATTCCGAATTCGCTCACTCATGGGGTGCGTCGTGTGGCCGTCTGGAGCTTGAATCGTACGGCTCCCGAAGCTTCCGGCGATAATACGAATTTTCATGAGGCTGAAGCCTGTGACATAAAGACCGCATAATACCATGCAAGGCAGACGGTATTAATGATCTCTGGCAGTAACTGCTTTTTTGCTTGAGTTGCTAAAGGTCGTGTCCAACCAGACTGACCAAAAGCATCATATAACTTTAACTCATCAATACGATGTAGGGCTCGTAAGAAAACAGCCTCGAAACCATAGGCTTCTAAATCTTCAATATCCTGCTTCGATGGCCAAGCGTCCGCAAAGCCAAGGGGAGCAACCATTGAAGCGATCCCAAGCTCGAAAGATAAATGAGCTGTGAATACACCACCCGCTCCCCAATATTGCCAATTTTTCGAAACGGTATCTCTACGGTTGATGCCTTTAATAAAATTCTTGTCTTTGACTGTTAGTCTTTCATGATGAGGCTTACCCCATAGTTCTTCAATCTTATCATTGAGCGGATAGTGATGGGCGGGCGTTAGGCCATCGACGACTGCATGGGCAAGCCATGCCGCTTCAAATGAGGCTCGCTCACGGTTAGAGGTACGAAGCGCTTTAACCAGGTTAAACATGTGGTCATTAATAATGTCAACCAAGCCACGATCGGCCGGATTTGTGGGATCGATATAGTGCCATGGCTCATCCTTCGAGGGGCTCTTTCGTTTAATGCCATCGGGGCCATTATTGCCTTCAAAGTGGAGAATTTGGTCAATGGTCGGAAAGACCGACGTATTAATATACCGCTTCAAATGTCGCCGAGCAATGCGATCAATCTTTTGATGAACACCAACAATTCTTCCAGAACCGCGGCGGAAAGTAGTTCCTGCATACATATATACTAATTTGCTTAGTTAAGCGTGGTGAGGCGTTGATATTGATGAACGCGTATAGCTAACTCCTTATATTGTAGCAGATCTGAACCCGAACCCACAAAGGCCTTGGCGGCTCGTTGAGCTCTCGCGATCATCTTTGTATCAGCCAGGGTGGCAATCTGCAGATTCAGCGCGCCGTGTTGAGCCCGTCCATAGATCTCTCCTGGACCACGCAATTTTAGATCAACTTCCGCGAGATAAAATCCATCATTACTGCGTTCAATTTCTTTAAGGCGTGTCGAAGGCTTAGCACTCGTACTTGTTATTAGATAACAGTAGCTCTGGTGAACGCTTCGACCTACTCGACCTCGTAACTGATGCAGCTGACTCAGGCCAAAACGGTCCGCATCTTCAATAAGCATAACAGTCGCGTTAGGGACATCGACACCCACCTCAACAACACTAGTACTCACAAGGATATCAAGCTCACCACGTACAAACTGCTGCATTACCGCCTCTTTTTCATCTGTTTTCAGCTTGCCATGGAGAAGGCCAATTCGCCGATGTTTAAAAATTGAATTTTGTAATTTTTTGAACTCTGCTTGAACACTTTTTAACTCATTCTCTGGGTTTTCATCAATGAGGCTACAAATTACATACGCTTGACGACCGGCTGCAAGCTCAACATCGATAAGAGGATACAGCTGGGCCCGGCTATTCGGTGACCAGATCTTAGTCTCGATCGGCTTACGTCCTTTTGGTAATTCATTGAGAACTGATATATCAAGCTCCCCATACACGGTCAACGCGAGGCTACGTGGAATTGGTGTAGCTGTCATTGCAAGCAAATGTGGCATATGCTCGGATTTATTGAGAAGTTCCTGTCGCTGCTTTACGCCGAAACGATGTTGTTCGTCTATCACGACAAAGCCAAGTCGATGAAAGTTCACCGACTCTTGAATTAAGGCATGTGTGCCCACGATAACTTGCACCCCTCCTTCGGCAATAGCACTATAAAGATGCTTACGTGCTGCCCCCTTAACGCTTCCTGTCAAAAGTCCCACTGTCACGCCAAAAGGGGCTAATAAGTTTTGAAGTGTTTCGGCATGTTGAGAGGCAAGTATCTCTGTAGGGGCCATAAGAGCCGTTTGAAATCCCTCGTGTGCCGCCTGACGCGCCGCAAGACCAGCTACCACAGTTTTTCCAGACCCAACATCCCCCTGGAGCAGGCGATTCATTGGAACTTGATGCTCAAAATCTTGCAGAATCTCCCACGCAGCCAAACGTTGAGCACCGGTTAACTCAAAGGGTAGCTTCTCTACGAATTGTTTGACAACCGATTGGTTGAATGGGATGTGCCAACCAACAAGTTTAGCATTCTCTTGACGATTCAACTGACTGGCAAGCAATAACTCAAATAATTCCTCAAAAGCCAAACGTTCGCGCGCCTGCTCTAGGGATTCAAGCGATTCGGGAAAATGCATGTTAAGAAGTGCTTGGCTATGACTTATTAATCCCTCGCTCTTTACAACCGCAGCCGGTAATGTTTCGGATAGCATACCCATAAGGGGGCGAAGTTCGGCTAAGATCTTTCGTACTAGTGTTGTTTTCAAACCTTTGATAGAACGATACGTAGGCAATATCCGATCGGTTTGAACTGGCATGTCACTCACCTTCTCGGCGCTTGGATTGGTAAGTTGGTACCGATTGTAGTTAAATTCAAATTCACCCGAGAAATAGAATTCATCACCAGCTTTTAACTGGGCTTCCCGATAGGGTTGATTAAACCAAACGGCCTGCAATTTGCCCGTCGCATCCGTAAGGGTTGCAGTTGTAATACGTAGTCCCCGTCGAACTGGTCGCGTTGTAATCTTTTCACATCGCGCCTGGATAGTTGCTTTGCCAGGATGAATATCAATAATCTTTGTCACATGAGAGAAGTCTTCGTATGCTCGCGGTAAGAAATGAATAAGATCATCAACAGTCCGTAGCCCCGCGAGAGTAAACTGCGCCCCTGTTTTCTCACCAATACCCTTTACTCGTTCCAGCGGAGACAATAGATTCATATATCCTATCATACCAGCTTGGTATATAATTCTTCACGGGAGAAGAAGTTGGAATTCTCAGTGAGGATAAAAGCGTCGTTATCGAGGCGGTTAGATGCTATCTCCATTGATGAGACTGTTGCACTTCCCCTGCGGATGTCCCTGGATAAGAGTAGTCGTATTCCATACGATTCACTCCCAGGGGCATCCGGCTCTTTCCTCGTTTTAAATAGTTACCTCACTAATATAAATGTATTTTTGCCTTTTTTAATAAGTGCAATCGACTCAATCATCTGATCTTCACTGACTTTTTTGCCGTTGAGTGAAACGGCACCAGCTTCGATAAAACGTCGCCCTTCGCCATTACTCGTTGCGGCTCCCGCCTCTGTTAGGGCACTAACCAGACTGCGACCGAGTGATATGGTAGGAATTTCTTTTGCAAGCAGTTCAATATCATCTGCTTGAAGTGTTGCCAGCTCGGCATCACCAAACAATACGTCGATCACGCGCTCGACGCTTGTCGTTCGTTCGGCCCCATGCACAAGGAGAGTTACTTCATGAGCTAATGTTTTCTGGGCTTCGCGTGCACTGGGATTTTGTTGTTGGTGAGAAGCTAACTGCTCAATCGCCGCTTGAGAAAGGAGTGTGTAAGTCTTTAGTAGATCGATTACGGTAGCGTCGTCTACATTCAGGAGAAATTGATAAAATGAGTAGACACTCGTTTTAGCAGGATCCAGCCAAATTGCTCCGCCTTCTGATTTGCCGAACTTCACACCCGTGGTTTTATTAATAATGAGTGGAGTTGAATAGACATGTGCCTCTTGGCCATCAAGTCGACGAATCAAGTCAACACCTGCAAGTGAATTTCCCCATTGATCCGCACCACATACTTGTAGGGTTACACCAAGCTCTCGGTTCAAATGCAAGAAATCGTATCCTTGGATTAATGAATAACTAAATTCTGCGTAACTAATTCCACTACCCTCATTACCTAATCTGCTTTGCACGAAGTCCCGACCGAGCATCTGGCTAAGAGGTACATTCTTGCCAATAGTACGTAAGAAATCAAGATAATTTATATCTTTAAACCAGTCGTAGTTATCAACCACCGTAAAGGCTTGATCTGCAAAGATCCTTTTATATTGAGTTTCGATAGCCTTTTTGTTGCGATCAATGTCTTCTAGAGTTAAAAGGTGACGTTCATCCTTCTTGCCATCCGGATCTCCAATCATACCCGTCGCACCACCCACAAGGAGGTAAGCCTTATGTCCATGTGAAATAAAATGACGGACCATCATTGCTGCAGCAAGGTTTCCTATTGTCATACTGTCAGCACTTGGATCGACGCCCCAATAGAAAGAAATTGGTTCGCCATCGAGGGCAGTTAGATCGCTGTAAGTCGTTTGATTCACAAAGCCACGCCAGATGAGTTCTTCGGAAAGTGTCATGCTATCTCCATATTTATTCGTAGTATTAGATTATATATCTGTTGTCAGTATACCAAATGTCAAGGCTTTACGGTTGAAAAATAATGCTATAATAGGTGGTAATACTGCTTATGGGAAAAATATAACGTGGCCAAGAAATCTTCACACTCGCGTAAACTCAGCGTGTACTCTAATTTATCGAATTCACGCAAGGCCAAAAAAGATGCCGAGGCTCGAAAACGCGCTCAATACCTCGCTTCTTTACCAAAGCACCCTGTTAAACGTTTATTGTATCGTCTTCACCCCAAACGACTTGCTGCCTATTGGTTTAGCAAGCGGGGAGGTATCATGGCTCTTAAGATCCTCGGTATCACCCTTCTTCTTCTCTGTCTATTGGTCGGTGGTCTCTTCGCATACTTCCGTAAAGACCTTGACTCAATTAGACCCGATGAACTAGCTAAGCGCGTCCAGTCAACCGTTACCACCTACTTAGATCGTAATGGAAAGACCCTCTGGAAAGATACTGGAGGAGGTAATTATAAGCTCGTTGTCTCAAGTGATGAATTAAGCCCATACTTAAAGAATGCTACAGTCGCAGTTGAAGATAAAGACTTCTACAAGCATGGTGGCGTGAGTCCTAGCGGCTTGGCACGTGCGGTTTTCAATAATGCCACTGGAGGTAGCACTCAAGGTGGATCAACCCTGACGCAACAACTTGTAAAGCAAGTCTTCTTCGCCGATCAAGCGTCAGATAGAGGTATCGCCGGTATCCCTCGTAAGATAAAGGAGCTCATCCTCTCTATCGAAGTTGAGCGTATGTATGATAAAGATCAGATTCTTACGCTTTACCTGAATGAATCACCATATGGTGGACCACGCAATGGCGCAGAGTCGGGTGCACAAGCTTACTTTGGTGTATCGGCTAAAGACCTAACTTTACCCGAAGCCGCACTTCTCGCTGCTATTCCACAAAACCCTACGACATATGACCCCTATAAAGTTTCTGGGCACGAAAAGCTGATTGCAAGGCAACATACTGTTCTCGATGATATGGCAGAACAGGGCTATATAACCAAGGCACAGGCTGACGACGCAAAGGCCTATCCAATACTTGATCATATTAATCCTGCCCCTGATCAATACACTGACATTCAGGCAGGACACTTTGTCGAGATGGTAAGAAGTGAACTTGAATCGGAACTAGGCGAAGCAACTGTCGGACAGGGTGGGCTCACCGTCAAGACGACCCTCGATCTCGACATTCAAAACAAGCTTCAAGAAGCAATGAATACAACTTTTGAGACACCGTTAGCAAAATACGGCAACAAGACAACTGCCGCATATGGCGGTTTCAGCAATGGCGCCGCAACAGTTGAAGATACTCAAACTGGTCAAATAGTTGCTATGCTTGGAAGTCGAAAGTTCGACTATCCAGGATTTGGTCAAGACAATGCCGCGTTAGCCTACCTACAACCAGGATCTACGATCAAACCCCTTGTCTACGCAGAACTCTTCCAGCAAAAGCCGACAGGCTCGCCAAACTGGGGAAGCGGATCCTTTATCCGTGATGAAAATATTGATGCTATCTATTGTAATAATACCTGTAAATTACAAAACGCCGATCAGACCTTCAAGGGTGATATCACTGTTCGATCAGCCTTGGCAACTTCACGAAATATTCCGGCCGTTAAGGCCATGGCTACCTCGGGAGTTGCACCGACACTTGATGAGATACATGCCATGGGTGGCGCGAGCTATTGTACCGAGGGACAAGATACCCAGGCTGGTTTATCTGCTGCTATTGGAGGATGTGGTATTAAACAAACAGACTTGGTTAATGCCTTCTCGTCCCTCAGTCGTGGCGGTGTCTATAAGCCCCAATCTGATGTCCTTGAGGTAACTAATAGTACGGGTGATGTCCTTAAGAAATGGACTGATCCAGCCGGTAAGCAAGTGATTGACCCACAATCAGCATACATTGTAGATGATATTCTCCATGACGATGCGGCACGTACGCCGCTTGATGGACCGAAAGCACTTGGTATGTATATTCCTGGTGTTCCAACAGCCACAAAGACAGGTACATCTGATAAAGGCGGCTATGCAAAAGATATTTGGATGGTCAGTTATAGCCCAGTCCTTGCCATGGCAGTCTGGTATGGAAACTCAGATGCCTCTATTCTGTCAAAAGGAACCTCGTCACTTCCAGGGGCCGTAATTGCAACGGTCATGACCTATGCCCATCAGACAGTCTATGCTGGCGAGGGCAAGTGGAAGGCTAATGACTGGTTTACGCAACCTAGTGGTATACAAAAGGTTGGTAGCGAGCTCTATCCTTCCTGGTGGAAGAAGGATCAGGGTCAAACGAATACAACCCTAACGTTCGATACCGTATCGAAGAAGAAGGCAACCTCCTGTACGCCAGCTGGAGCCAAGATTGACATACCTGTCACTAAATCGACCGATCCCGTTACAAAGCGAGATATCTATATGGTACCGTCTGGCAGTGGCTATGACAGCACAAAAGATGATGACGTACATAAATGTACTGATCAGCCACCGTCTACACCAACCGTAACTGCTACGCTCGTCAATGGGTCTACCTACTCGATTAATGTCACAAATGTGAACCAAGGAACTTTTGCTTTAACAAATGTACAAATCAAGATTGGTGATTCTATTGTGGCCACAATTAACGCCCCCGGTCCCTACACTTACACTGCTACGGCTGGTACGACCGACCAGACCATCACGGCAACCGTAACAGATGCAGGGCTATATACAGCCTCGGGTACAAGTAATCTACCGGCACATCCGTAAGCCCTAGGAAATTTGACACTATATATAAATAGAGCGAGTGAATTACCCGCTCTATTTATTGCAAACTGAATATTCTTATTTATTGATTATTAAGTAGCTTCATGAGGTCATCCTCATTTTGTGCTGAAGTACGCGGCTTCTTGGAGGTTCGAGGCTTTGATGGTTGCTGTTGAGAGCGAGTTTGATTTTGCTTGTAGGGGCGTTGGACTGGCTTTACTTTAAGTTGTTCAGCTGAATCGCTATGATACACCGTTGGCGCAACTGGCGGCTCTACGACACTTATAGGGGCAGTATACGCTACCGCAACGGCAGGTATCGTCGATTCAGCTCGCTGAATCTGTTTGCGTGGCTGTGTCTTCATAGGGGCCTGGCCTTTAGGAGATTGTTTCTTTGCTTGCTGCGCTGGAAGAACTGCAGCCACTGGTTTTGCAAACATCATTTTACCAGCAGAGGTTTGTAAGCTACGGATAAACTCAATCTCTACGGTTTGTCCAATCATTTTACCAGCGTGCTCAACCACAACCATCGTACCATCAACTAGATGGCCGACAGCCTGATGGCTATCGTTGCCTTTTTGTGTTAATTCAAGCAGAATCTTCTCACCTGGCAGGTAGGCCATACGTAAACTCATCGCAAGATCATTAACGTTAAGGACAGGAATATGTTCTACCTGAGCCACCTTGTTAAGATTGAAGTCAATGGTACATATCACACCATTATACTGTTTGGCGAGTTTTAAGAGTCGCTCATCGACACCTTCTTCTGCCTTGCTTCCATCCTGAAAGATATCGACTTTGACAGTCGTCATGGCCTGAAGCTCACTCACTACATCGAGCCCATGACGAGCTCGTGCGCGTTTCTCGGCATCAGCGTTATCCGCCAGATATTGTAATTCCCCAATAACACTACGGGGAATTAATAGTGTATCTGTAATGAATCCTGACTTTGCAATCGAGAGAATGCGTCCATCGATTAAGACCGAGGTATCAACAAAGATAGCTCGCCCGTTCTTTTTTGGTAAGTTCTTTTTTGTTTGTTGCGCAACAAGGTAAGTTGCTTCTGCTGCGATAATGAGAAGCAGAATGATAATAATTGTTTCCATGTAATCCTTTACTTCTGAAGGTAGTCAATGAGCGCACTGCGCAAATCATCAACTGCCGTTATAAATGTTGTTTTCGTTGAGCCTTTTGGACCAATCGCACGGGTAAAGCCGAGTTTTTTCGCTTCAGCAATACGCCTATCGGCTGCTTGAACTGACCTAATCTCCCCACCAAGACCTACTTCGCCGAAGACGACTACGCCTTCATCAATTCGTCTACCTGCCGCGGCGCTCGCTATGGCCATACAGATTGCCAGGTCGGCGGCTTGATCGTTCAACCTTAATCCACCGACCACATTAATATAAATATCTTTATCTGATAAGTTCAGTTTTGTGCGACGTTCAAGGACGGCAATCAGTAGATTAAGGCGATTCAAATCGAATCCGCTGGCTGTACGTTTAGGATAGCCGAAACTGGTTGGATTTACAAGGGCCTGAATCTCAACAAGAAGCGGACGCGTACCTTCAAGCGTAGCCAAAACAACTGAGCCATCGGCACTATGCCGTTCGGCGAGTAAGGATGCCGAAGGATTCTCAACCAGACGAAGCCCTTCCTCGTACATTTCAAATAAGGCAGCTTCGTTCGTAGAGCCAAAACGGTTCTTTACAGCTCGTACCACTTTAAAACCACCATATCTATCGCCTTCAAACTGTAACACCACGTCAACTAGATGCTCGAGTACTTTAGGACCAGCAATGCTACCTTCTTTTGTAACATGCCCCACCAACACGACCGAGGCTCCCGAATCCTTTGCAGCTCGAATAATGACATTACTACTATTGGTAATTTGGCTTACTGTTCCAGGAGCAGAGGTAATTTCATCAAGTGCAAGTGTCTGAATCGAATCAATCACTACCAATTTATAGCCACCGCTTCGAATTGTTGCGGCAATATCGTCCGCACTTGTGCTGGCGATAAAGTTGAGCTGTTCGCTCTTCTCGGCGCCGAGTCGTTCGGCTCGTAGCTTGACTTGGGAAGCCGACTCCTCACCGCTTGCGTATAGTACGGGTACAGTCTTTGCAATATGGGCAGTTACTTGGAGTAGCAGGGTACTTTTCCCAATACCAGGTTGGCCAGCCATAAGTATTACCCCTCCGGGCACGATCCCTGCACCGAGGACCTCATCTAGGTCTTTAAAGCCAGTCTTTAATCGTTGATTTGGCTCATCGGCAGCAATCGAGCTCATCGTCTGTGGTTGCAGCACTTTTCCAGACGAAGCGCCCCGGGCTACTACGGACTTACCCGATGAAATAGGAGCCTGCTCGACTAATGTATTCCACTCTCCACAATTGTCACATCGGCCAATCCATTTTGGATAGCTCGCTCCACAATTTTGACAAATAAATTGAGTTCTTGACTTGACCATTTCTTCTAGTATACCCTACTCTACCGATGGTGCCGGCGCCAAGGTGCTATTTATACTATTATAGAGTTGCTCGGATTGCGTAGCTATTCCATTATATGTGGCAAGCTTTGAGTTATATGTAGCTATATCGCTATTAATAGCATCTCGCTCAGCATCTAACGCGCTGACCCGTGCAAGTAAGGTAGCACGTTGACTATTAAACTGGCCCTGGGATAAGAAGCCACCACTTGCGGCCTGTTGATTAAATGCGGCGATATCGGCATTTAATGTCTTAACGTCAGCGTTATATTGAGCGGACTGAGCGCTAATGCGACTGGCGAGTGTATCAAGTTCTGTCGCAAGTTGACTGGCTTGGTTTGTTAGATTTGTAAAAGCACTTTTATACTTCTGACTCAAAGCTACGACCTGCTGCCGATTCGTAAAATAGTGGCTATAGTGAGCTTCAAGCTCGGGGCTTATCGACGCTACTTCAGTTCCGATAATTGAATGAAGTTCGTTATCGCGTTCGGCCGGTTCTGTTCGAGCATAAAACGCCATTCTCTCTTGGAAGTCGGGGTCGTTTGCTAATTTTGTATACTCAGCCTCTAGGAGGGCATCAACGGTCTTCTTCTCATCATCACCCATTCGTTGATAGGCCGCATGAAGCATTTCATGTGCCGCCGTGACTTCGCGAATACCATCAAGTTGGCTATCTGTTACATTGTAAATATAGATGCGTGAATTAACATAACAGCCAAGAATAGCCGATGAAGTTTCGATACGCTGACATTCATTATTAAACGTTTGCGTTCCGTCGAGTTTTGGTTGGCTTGCATAATAAAGAAACTTACCGCCATCATTCATACCAGCTCGGTCAGCTAAACTCGCAATATCCGAGGAAGGCTGGTACTGCCACACGGCTATCTGATCGAGAATATGCTGCCTATTAAGCAGGATCGCTGACGCACCCACTCCGCAGGCAATAACAATACCAAGACTTACAAGAGCTCGTAGGAGTCGGTGACTATGCTTCTTGGGCAACATGCAATGTGATCTCGCCCTTTTGCGCACCCACCGTTAGTACACTACCCTTCTCATACTCATTCGATAAGATACCGTCTGCGATGCGATGTTCAAGCTCATCTTGAATTGCTCGACGGAGTGGTCGAGCGCCAAACTTCTCATCATATCCTTTTTCAATGAGTAACTTTTTAGCCGACGGTAGAATAGTGAGATGAATACCCTTTCGTACTAACCGTTCCTGGAGTTCTTCGATCAGATTATCAAATATCTTGCCGACTTCGCGTCGAGTCAATGCTCGAAAGGTGACAATACTATCAAAGCGATTAATGAGTTCGGGGCGCATCATTTTCGAGAGAGCCTCTTGGGCTGCTTCTGCATTCTCTGTATGTGCTTCGTCAAGTTTTTTCTGGTCGGTCTTAGAGGTGCTGATATGAAAACCGAGACTTGACTCTTTCATCATGCGTTCTGCACCAAGGTTACTCGTTAAGATAATGATTGTATTGGTGAAATCGACCTGATGCCCCTTTGCGTCGGTGAGCTTTCCGTCCTCAAGGAGCTGTAACAGGATTTGAAAGACTTCAGGATGAGCTTTTTCAATCTCATCAAATAGAACTACACTATACGGCTGACGTCGAATTTTATCGGTAAGCTGTCCACCATCTTCGTAACCAACATAGCCCGCAGGAGCACCGAGAAGACGACTTGTATTGTGACGTTCACCAAACTCACTCATATCAATCTTGATAAGTGCTTCTTCGCTTCCAAACACCTCGCGAGCAAGGACTCGAGCAAGCTCGGTTTTCCCTACACCGGTTGGACCCATAAAGACGAAGGAGCCAATGGGGCGTTTGCTACTTGCAACTCCGCTACGACTTCGACGAATTGCCCGCGATACTTTCTCAACCGCTTCGCGTTGTCCAATGATATATTTCTCAAGATGTTTTTCAAGGTTACGAAGAAGTTTTGCTTCAGATTTTTGGACCCGTTTTACCGGTATACCTGTCATCGTCGCAATCGCATGCGCCACATCATCGTCGGTGAGGACAATTGGTGTCTTCTTGTCAAAAGCTTCCCGTGTTTCGTCAAGTTTGAGGCTAATTTGACTAATCCGCGTCTTGTAAAGTGCCGCACGCTCATAATCCTCTGCGACAACCGCCTCTTCCATCTTCTCGTTGAGGTTATTGAGCTGTTTGACATAATCACGTAATTTGCTCGGTTTACGACCCGAACGTACCTTGACAAGGGCCGAGGCCTCATCGATGACGTCGATTGCTTTGTCGGGCATGAAGCGCTCACTCACATATCGATCCGCCATGTAGACAGCGTCCTCAAGAAGCTCATCACTCATACTTACCCCGTGATGCTTCTCGTAGTAGCCGCGTAGACCCTTAAGAATAGCAATCGTATCCTTAAGATTTGGTTCTGGCACTACAATTGTTTGAAAGCGACGCTCAAGGGCGGTATCTTTCTCAATATGTTTACGATATTCATCAAGCGTGGTTGCGCCAATCAAGTGCAACTCGCCACGAGCAAGAGCCGGCTTAAGCATATTAGCAGCATCAAGTGCGCCCTCAGCAGCACCCGCCCCCACCAACAAGTGAAGCTCATCTATAAAAACAATAACATTTTTTTGAGCCTTAAGCTCATCAACCACTTTCTTTAAACGCTCCTCAAACTCACCTCGGTATTTTGTACCGGCAATCATAGCTGCAAGGTCTAGTTGGATAACTCGTTTATCAAGCAGATGATCAGGTACGTCTTCGTGAGCGATCCGTTGAGCTAAGCCTTCAACGATTGCCGTCTTGCCTACACCTGGTTCCCCAATAAGGACGGGGTTATTTTTTGTGCGTCGGCTCAGAATAGTAATCATACGCTCTTCTTGAGCATCACGGCCGACCACGGGGTCGAGTTTACCCTCCTTGGCACGAGCCGTAAGGTCGGTCCCAAATGTTTCTAGCGCACCAGTCCGCTTAGCGGTTTTTTTAGCAGTTGTAGCTCGAATACCATCGGCATCTTGATACATATCATTTTGACGATCAAAGAACTCCTCAAGTTCAGCAGCAAGCTCTGTTAGATCAACGTTCATATCGCGCAGGAGAACAGTTGCTCGAGCATTCTTTTGGCTCACAATGCTATAGAGAATGTGCTCAGTTCCCAAGTAATCTTGGTGGAATTCTTGTGCTAGCTCCCAACTCATTTTGAGAGTCAACTTTGCTGTCTCGCTCAGTCCCTTTGCTCCTGTCGTTGCCACAACGACATTCAGTGGTGCGAGGTTCAAGGCTGCTTGGGCACGATCGAGGGTAATGCCCACATCGGCGAGCAACTTTGCTCCTACCGAAGAGCCCTGAGCAAGAACGCCGAGTAGTAGGTGTTCTGTACCAATATAAGGACTTCCATAGCCCTGTGCAATCATTGTTGCATGATGCAAACTCGTACGAGCATTGTCGGTTAAATGTGAAACAAATTCTGCGAAATCATCAGCCATACTATTATTATCAATCCTCCTATAGCGAAAGCGCAAGCATATTCTGCTTTTTAGCCACTTTTCTATATCTAGTATAGCAAAATTAGCACTCGGGTCAAGAGAGTGCTAACTAGGGTGTAATCTCATCAAATTGACTATTGTAGAGTTGACTATAGAAGCCGCCCGCTTGAATGAGTTCATCGTGCGTTCCTTGTTCGACAATGTTGCCTGCCTTCATAACAAGGATTAGATCTGCATTCCGAATCGTCGAGAGACGATGAGCAATGATAAAGCTCGTGCGACCGACCGTCAACTTCTCCATAGCTGATTGGATCAGAGCTTCCGTCCGGGTGTCGACGGAGCTGGTAGCCTCGTCCAGGATTAGCATAGGAGCATCAGCTAGCATAGCCCGTGCGATGGTTAACAGCTGCTTCTCACCAGCAGAGATGTTATCCGCTTCTTCTCCTAAGATTGTGTCATAACCTTGTGGTAATGTTCGGATAAAGTGATCGACATGAGCAGCCTCTGCAGCCTGCACAATTTGCTCGTGAGTAGCTTTTGGCCTTCCGTACGCAATGTTTTCAGCTATCGTCCCATTAAAAAGCCACGTGTCTTGAAGTACCATACCAAACAGGCTACGAACGTCAGGACGTGCCAGGGTTTGACTATCGATGCCCTCAACCATAATGTGACCTTCTTCGACATCGTAGAAACGCATCAAGAGGTTCACAATAGTTGTTTTACCTGCCCCAGTTGGACCAACGATTGCCACTGATTGGCCCGGGTGGATAGTGGCAGTAAAATCTTTAATGATAGGTACCCCAGGTGTATAGCTAAACTTAACATGGTCGAAGACAACCGAACCATGGATATTCTCTGGTAAAGTGACTGATTTTTTATCGGCAGACTCTTCTGGCTCGTCGAGGAAATTGAAGACTCGTTCAGCCGCTGCGGCAATGACCTGCATAACATTAGCTACATTGGCTGTTTGCATGATCGGCTGTGTAAACTGCGTCATATACTGAATGAAGGCCTGTATATCACCAATATTAAGACGGCCATTAATTGCTAAGAGACCACCAATAATTGCAACGCCGACATAGCCTAGGTTCCCAATGAATTGCATAATTGGCATAAGCAATCCGGAAATGAATTGCGACTTCCAACCATTTTTAAAGAGTTGCTGATTCGTTCGAGTAAATTCTGCAATCGACTTCTTTTCACCATTATAGGCACGCATCACAGCATGGCCGGAAAGCATTTCTTCAACGTGACCATTGAGCTTTCCCAGACTATTCTGTTGCCCGTAAAAGTATTTTTGAGACTTCTTAACGATAAACGTTACAAACCCGAGGCTTAGTGGAAGAACTACTACCGCAACGAGTGTGAGCTGCCAACTAATTGTCAACATCATGACGAGAATACCTATGATCGTCGCAATCGAGGTGATGATTTGCGTGACACTTTGGTTAAGACTCTGACCGATTGTATCAATATCATTGGTGACCCGACTAATCACTTCACCGTGTGGATGATGATCAAAGTACCCAAGAGGCATTCGATTAATCTTCTGAGAAATATCTTTACGGAGTCTATAGACAAGTTTCTGGGTAATATTTGTCATAATCCAACTTTGCAAGTAGGAGAAAAGGGAGCTGAGTAGGTATAAGCCTATGAGCCAAAGACCGATAACTGTCACCGCCTTAAAGTCGATGCCCGGTCTACCTTTTGAGAAGTCAATTGATGCAAGGCTTTTTTGCTCAGCAGCTGGAATCTTATCCTTCTGGCTGGCGGGTAGCTTTTCTAATAAGACCTTTCCAGTTGTGCCAGCCGGAAGGACCGTCCCCTTTGGGAGAGATTTGATAACTCCATCATAGGCCTGTCCTGCGACATAGCCGTTGACGATATCATTTGTCATATTACCTAAAATTCGCGGTGTAAGGATCGTAAAGACGGTACTAATGATTGCAAATAAAATCACCACGACAAGTTTGACATGATAAGGCTTCAAGTAATGTAATACTGTCAGTAGTGTCTGCTTGAGATGCTTAGGCTTTTCAACCGGTCCCCCAGCAAGGCCTTGCGGTCCTCCCCGCCCAAATCCGCGGGCCATTGTCGGTTGCGTACGCGGTTTCATGAGGCAAACTCCGCAAGCTCTGCCTCTGATAGTTGCGACTCAGCTATTTCGCGATAGACTTTAGAAGATTTCATCAGGGTTTGATGGGTTCCCGTTCCGACAACTTTTCCATTATCCAAGATAACAATCATATCCGCCTGCAGGATCGTGCTAACTCGTTGCGCCACAATGATCATCGTCTTATCTCTTGTTTCAACTGATAAAGCCTGTCGGAGGGCTGCATCAGTCTTGAGATCAAGCGCCGAGAAGCTATCATCAAATACATAGACAGATGGCTTCTTGGCAATAGCTCGGGCAATCGATATGCGTTGCTTTTGGCCACCCGAAAGATTTGTTCCACTTTGTGTGATCTCGCTATCAAATTTACCTGGTAGGTCTTTAATGAATTCGCTTGCTTGAGCCACCTCGGCCGCATGATATAGCTCTTGTTTTGATACACGACTTCCATAGCTAATGTTTGTGGCAATCGTACCAGAAAATAAGGTTGCCTTTTGTGAGACATATCCAATTCGAGCCCTGAGATCGGCCTGGCTTACTTCACGAATATCAACTCCATCAAGTAAAATAGCTCCGTTCGTAACATCATAGAGGCGCGGAATAAGTGTCACGAGCGTCGACTTGCCACTGCCGGTGCCACCAACAATTGCCGTTACCTGCCCAGGCCGGGCCACAAACGAGACTCGATCAAGTACTGGCTCTTGAGAGTCGTGGTAGCCAAAGCTCACATCTCGGAATTCAACTTCTCCCGGCCCCGAAACCGGTAATTTCTTCGGCAGGACTGGATCCACGATTGTAGGGCGGCTGGCTAGTACTTCGTTAATACGCCCTGCTGACACAGAAGCCCGTGGCGCCAAGATAAAAATAAATGAGAGCATCAAGAATGACATGACCGCCTGGACCACATATTGCATAAAGGCGAGTAGGCTTCCAATTTGCAAGGCACCAATATCAACATAATGAGCTCCGATCCAAATAACGGCTAATGAAGTGAAGCTCATGATTAGCATCATTGTTGGCTGAAGAATAATCATTGATCGGTTAACAAATAAGTTGAGTGTCATTGAGTCTCGGTTGGCTTTATCAAATCGCGTCTCTTCAACTGACTCTTTGTGAAATGCTCGAATAACCCGCATACCAGTAAGCATTTCACGAGTCAGTAGGCTGAGTCGGTCAACCAACTTCTGAATTTGCTTGAACTTTGGCACTACAATAACAAACAAAATAACAATGATTGTCACTAAGATACCGATTGCAAGTACCATAATCCATGACATGTCCGGAGATAGTTGATGCGCCTTGATAATCGCCCCGACACCCATAAAAGGAGCAACGAGACCCATGCGTAATAACAAGACAAGGGTTTGTTGTAGTTGTTGCATGTCATTGGTAGCACGAGTAATGAGCGAGGCAGTTGAAAAGGTATTGAACTCTTGTAGTGAGAAGCTCTCTATTGTCGTGAATAGACCCAGTCGTAGTCGACGAACAAAACCCGTAGCAATGCGAGAAGCCGTAAAACCAACCCCAATTGTACAAAGACCACCAAGTAAAGTAATAAATAGCATCCACAGGCCAGTTTGCCAAATATAGCCTATATCCTCATTCACAATGCCTTTGTTAATAATGTCGGCCATGTAGTCAGGTAAGCTCAACGTGACTACCGTTTGCCCGTACACAAAACCAACCAAGACAATGAGCCATGGGATATACGACACAAAATAGGGTAGAAGTTTACGCATAGAGTACTGCACCTACTATACGCCTATAGAAAGCTCTGAAGGAGTTTATTCTGTAGCGGATTCTTCAACAGCTGATAACAAGTCGTCTTCAATATTCTTTTTCGCAACAGGTGCAGCAGCCTTGATAGGAGCTGTTGGCTCAATATCAAGTTCGTATCCAGTCAAACGACTTGCAAGACGTACATTTTGGCCTGCTCGACCAATTGCAATAGATTGCTGATCTTCATTGACATATACGGTTGCGCGTTTGTCCTTCTCGTTGATAACAACTCTCGCAACCTCGGCTGGACTAAGGGCGTTCTTAATGAACTGTTCGTTATTCTCATCAAAGGTAATGATGTCAATCTTCTCTTGATCACCAATCTCATTCATGACAGCTTGGACGCGAGTTCCATGGCCACCAACAAATGTTCCTACCGGATCAACCCCGGGTACAGTACTTGCAACCGCAAGCTTGGTACGACGACCCGCTTCACGGGCAATGGCTTTAATCTCAACTGCACCAGTCTCGAGTTCAGGTACTTCCTGGCGAAATAAGTATTCAACAAACTGCTCATTTCCACGACTTAAGATAAGCTGTGGGCCACGGTTATCGCGTTCAATATCTTTAATAAAGACTTTAATACGACTACCGACATTATAGAATTCACCTTGGATCTGTTCGCTCTGAGGAATAATACCAGTTGCTTTACCAAGCTCGACACGAATAACTCGAGGCTCAACTCGTTGAACCGTCCCATTAACGACCGTACCGATTTTATCTTCATATTCCTCGAGAACTACCTCGCGTTCGGCTTCGCGTAGACGCTGGAGTACCACTTGCTTTGCAGTCTGGGCAGCCACGCGACCAAAACTAGTTACCTCATGCTTCTCTTCGACGATATCACCAATGACAGCATCCTTTTTTAGCTTTTTAGCATCCTCAAGACTAATCTCGACGGCATCACTACCAACTTCCTCAACTACCTCTCGGGCAACGTATACAACGGCAGTACCATCGTTAACGTTCAGCTCGCTTCGAACCTCTTGATCTCGTTCGCCATTATCACGACGCCACGCGGCTGCAATTGCTTGTTCAATCACCGCAAGAACTGTTTCCTCGGGTAGGTTCTTCTCTTCCGCAATGGTTCGTACTGCAAGCGTTAACTGCTTAACATTAATCTCATCCATACTTTTCTTCTCCTTTGTTTTCTTATTAAAAAAGCCGACCTGCCGGCCGACGAAATGCAATGTACTACCCGTAGTATACTACCCCATCCTTAACTAGGCAAGACCTGGTCAACACAGGTCGATAATACCCGAACCATGGCGTCGTGCTCTGCTTGCGTCACCCATAAAGAATACTTTTGTTTAACAGCAATTTGTCGAGCAATGTACGTACATCGAAAACTTTTATTACTTGGGAGCCACGTAGCGGCATCTCCATCGCTCTTTTGCTGATTACTTGGTCCGTCCACTGCCAATAACTCAAGAGGGTCGTTTGCTAAGCTAACGCGTACAGCCCTGGTGAGCTGTTGCGCGCCCGTTTGCCATGCATCAGATAAGGCAACCACGTGATCAATCTGAATGGCGCTACTCGTTTCAGACCCTCTCTGAAACTCTATTGTTTTGCCCGTATATGGATCAGATAAACTACCGCTCATCACGTGACATTGAGTATCGAGGGTAATATTTGCGAGATCGCGACGAAGAATACTATCACGAGTGTCACACCCTGCAGTCGTAGACCAGTCGGCACCAAATTGATCTCGGCTATACCCTGTTTGCGGTGCTCGACCTTTAATAGGCAATGTATTCAGGGCATTGAGGGCAAGATTAGTCGCGGATGAGTTCGATTGGACCAGTGGTGTGGGTATCGAAGAAGGGTCGGATGAAAATTGTGGCAAATGGGAAACTGCAATAATAGCAGCGACACCAGCTGTGATAATTGCGAGAACGAGTCGGCCTTTTCGAGATGAACTTACTGCCATAAGCACTATTATGCATCATCTTAAGGTTTGCCAATAGCCTCTGCTACAATAGAATGTATGCTATCAACCGTTACACGACTCATTACCCAATTTGTACCAACTCTCTATACGCTTTCTCTCAATCTTGAACGCCAAGAACGGGCTTTTACCGGCACCCTAACTATTACGGGCCAATCACTCTCCACAGATAAAACTATCCGTCTTCATAGTAAAGACCTTCTCATTCATTCCGTTACTCTTGATGGCAAGCAGACAACCTGGGCGAATGAAAGTGATGAACTCATTATTACGCATCCTGATCTTATTCAGGCCAACCACATCCTAGTCATTAGGTATACGGGAACAATTACAGATGCTATGCATGGCCTATATCCATGCTACTACGAGGATGATGGTGTCAAGAAAGAATTGCTTGCCACTCAATTTGAGAGCCACCATGCACGAGAAGTTTTCCCTTGTATTGATGAGCCTGAAGCAAAAGCTGAATTCGACGTAACTCTTACGACCGAGCAGTCGATTACTGTATTGGGAAATATGCCCATTAAGTGGCAGCGTATTGAAGACAATCGATTAGTAACAACATTTGAGCGCACCCCTCGAATGAGCACCTACCTCGTGGCATGGGTAACGGGTGCATTACATCGAAAGACTGCACAGACGACACGCGGTATTGATGTGAATGTCTGGGCCACACCAGCCCAGACCCCAGAGAGCCTCGACTTCGCACTCGAATCCGCAGTTCGTTCAATTGATTTCTACGAAAACTACTTTGGCGTCGAATATCCCCTGCCAAAGTCCGACCACGTGGCTCTTCCAGATTTCTCCTCTGGAGCCATGGAAAACTGGGGTTTAATCACATATCGTGAAGTGGCCCTTCTAGCCGATCCGGCCACGACGAGTATTAGTAGTAAGCAGTATATTGCGACTGTTGTAGCTCATGAGCTTGCCCATCAATGGTTTGGGAATCTCGTCACTATGCGCTGGTGGAATAATCTGTGGCTTAACGAAAGCTTTGCAAGTATGATGGAATACCTTGCAACCGACTATCTATACCCTGAATGGAATATGTGGCTTGAATTCAGCACCAATGAGAGCATTATGGCGCTTCGTCGCGACAGTATTGACGGGGTTCAAGCAGTCCAGGTTGACGTTCATCATCCCGATGAGATCAGTACCTTATTTGACGGTGCCATTGTCTACGCGAAGGGGGCACGTCTGCTTCGTATGCTTCAGCGATACATTGGTGACGAAGCTTTTCAAGCAGGCCTTAAGCAATACTTTATTGCCCATGCTTACCAAAATACCGAAGCAGACGATTTGTGGCACGCAATGGCGCATTCAAGTGGTAAAGACATCGTACAGCTTATGAATACGTGGATTTCCCAACCGGGCTATCCTGTCGTTCGCGTCGAGCAAACGAACACCGCCCTCGCTCTCTCACAGACGCAATTTTTCGTTGGACCCCATCAGCCATCGACCCGGATTTGGCCTATTCCCTTGAACGCCTCGTCAAAAGACATACCGGCACTATTGGAAACGCGCGAGATAACCACTACATATCATGGCTCGTCCACTCCGCTTCGATTAAATGTTGGGGATAGTGCACATTTCATTACCCACTATTCACCTGAGCTCTTCGCAAGGCTTATCGAGGAAGTGAAGACAGGTTCTGCCTCTCGACTTGATCGTCTCCAGCTGCTACACGAGGCCACCCTCCTTGCACGAGGTGGTGTTCTCCCAAGCGTTCAACTCCTTGAGCTCATCTCAGCGTATCGGCACGAAACGAGCGAGCCTGTCTGGAGCGTCCTTTTCATCGCACTGAGTGAACTTCGTAAGTTTGTCGAGACAGATGAACTTGCGGAGAAAAAACTTCGCAAGTTTTCTGCCTCAATTGCTCGACCTCAGTATAAACGTCTCGGCTGGGTAGCTCGACCACACGAAAGTGAAGAAGATGCAAAACTCCGCGGTACCATCCTTAGCCTCACCTTGTATGGAGAAGATCCAGCGGCTATCCAGACTGCTCAAGGATTATACGAGAGCCACACGCTTGAAACACTTGATGCAGAATTACGTCCATTAATTATTAGTACAGTCGCACGGTACGGTGACGAAACCGTTGTGGATCAGCTGCTCGAAAGATATCTCACAACTCAATCGAGTGAATTGCGCCAAGATATTTGTATTGGCATCACCAGCACTCCTATCCCTAAGAAAATTGATGAGTTACTTGCAGCTATTAAAAATAGTGAGATTATTCGTCCCCAAGATGCTGCGCATTGGTTTGTGTATCTCATTCGAGGACGCGAGAGTCGGGATAAGGCATGGCAATGGATCCGAGATAATTGGCAATGGGTTATAGACACATTTGAGGGAGATAAAAGTTATGATGACTACCCTCGATATAGTGCAGCTGCCCTCTCAACAGCACAACAGCTCCAAGAGTACATTGACTTCTTTACGCCTAAGAAGGAGCTAGCTGCTCTCACGCGCGTTATCACCATAGGCGTTAGCGAGATCGAAGGACGCGTTGAACTCATTGGCCGTGACGGACCTGCAGTCCGTACTGCACTTCGTAAGTTATAGGTATTAGCATTACTTTTCGCTGTTTTCAGCTCATCAGCATAGACACGCATCTATGTAAGTTTTGTATGAATAGAGGGGGTATGGGTGAGAGGACGTAGCCCATCACCCATACCTATTGACCACGTCAGCTCCGCGGCTCTGTTTTCGTTTCTCCCCGAAACCGAAAGTGCACGACCACAGTCTTCCTCTGACCCAGTTGATCGGCAAGGCTTCTACCAGTTCTACGTGCAATTGCTCGTGCATCCTTTTCGTTGTCGGCTTTGATGGTAACGCTAACTTCGTCGAGCGAAACAAGTCCCTCGAGCGACGCAATGTGATCTATCATCTCTCCTCTATTCACTCTCTTAATCGTTCTGATCAAGAACAAGATAGTTATAGCATATTTTACTTCATATAGCTAGACAGCCTTATAGCTCCACGGTCTTATTATATTTACGGAGTGGCTTAAATGAGAGCCGATGCAGTGACGTAATACCATACTTCGCTATTGCCTGGCTGTGCTGCGCTGTTCCGTAGCCTACATGAGCCGCAAAGCCATATTCGGGATAGATAACCGCCTGCTCCGCCATATATGTATCTCGAGCCACCTTAGCAATAATCGAGGCCGCACTTACGGCAGGTACCAGGAGGTCCGCCTTGGGTATGGTAGTAACATACCCACCCTTATTCGTATCTTTTAAAAAGTTAACCGTGCCATCAATAATAATCTCATGATATGGCGTACGTATCTGGGCAACCGCTCGAGTTGTAGCAAGCACCAAGCTTTTAGAAAGTCCGATCGTATCAATCTCGGCAGCCGTGACCCAGCCGAGCCCATAGCCAGCAGCATCCTGACGAATACGCTCATCTAGAACTTCACGTCGTTTTTTTGAGAGCTTCTTACTATCAGTCAGTCCCTCAATTGTTACGTCTCCCAACACAACCGCCCCCACAACCAAAGGTCCCGCCCATGGACCCCGTCCCACCTCATCAATTCCGAGTATCATATGTCTCTATTGTAAACAAAAAAACGTCCAGAGGGGGCGTTTTTAAGTAATAAAGGAAGAATTGATTATTCGGCCTTTGCCTCGGCGGTGTCTTCAATAACTTCAGCTACTGGCTCAACAGCCGCAACCTGTTCTTCGATGGGTGCCTCAGCAAGTGTGTTGACACCTTCACGGTCAAAGTTAAGACCTTTGAGTCGAGCGCTCTTACCACTACGGTTGCGGAGAAATGAAAGGTAATTACGGCGAACTTTTGAGCGACGTACAATCTCAATTTTCTCAACGAGTGGGCTATGAAGCAGAAAGCTCTTCTCAACCCCCACACCACTAGCGATTTTACGAACAGTAATCCGACTTGTGTGTGATTCTTTACGATCGGTACGGATAACCACACCCTCAAAGATCTGGATACGCTCTTTAGCGCCTTCTTTAATTTTTTGGTGTACCCGAACCGTGTCACCACTGTGAACATCGACGACACTTGTCTTCTTCTGGGCATCATTTACTTTTTTGATTAGTTCAAAACTCATTTTCGTCTCGCTTTAACAATTTATAATACAATCAGCTATTTACTATACCACAAGGGATAAAGATTTGAAATACCCCTCGCAAGAGGCCCCCTTCCTAAATAACACGATTCACTTCATCAAGCGTTGTCTCACCTCGAAGTGCCGCAAGTACACCCTGCTCAACTAGGGTCACCATGCCATTCGCTCGAGCTGCCTTCTCAATTACTTCCGTATGAATATCGGCAATATCACCACGTAGGAATTTCTGGATCTCATCATCAACCACCATTTGTTCCATAATGACCATTCGACCCTTGTAGCCAAAGGGAGAACCCTCACTCACCACAGGCCTCCATAACTTGAACATGTCCAGGTTAGGCTTTTCGACATGACTTGGCAAATCCTTCAGCGCCTCTTGCACCCATCGCTTTGTTGCTTCATCAGGTTCGTACTCTTCCTTCGTTGCCTCGTCAAGTCGGCGCACAAGTCTTTGGGCTATTACTAGACGAATAGCCGAGCTGAATATGGGGTTTACCCCAATGAGATCAATCATGCGACTAAAGGCAGCGCTGGTTGTATTGGCATGAAAGCTCGAGAGCACAAGGTGACCCGTAATAGACGCCTGAATAGCGGTTTTAGCCGTATCGGCGTCTCTGATCTCACCAACCATGACAACATCAGGGTCAAGTCGTAAGACTGCTCGGAGTGCATCGGCAAAGCTTTGACCACCAGTAGTATCGATAGGTATCTGTGAAATGCCACTAATACCATATTCGATTGGATCTTCAAGGGTAATAATCTTACGATCTGTGGTGTTCAGGGCATTGATCATGCTATATAGCGTGGTTGACTTACCACTTCCGGTTGGGCCAACCATCAAGACCATGCCTCGAGGGTGACTGACGATTTCATCTATTTGTTTGCGTTCGTCTGCCCCAATACCAAGAAGATCAAGGTTAAGCATTGACTCATCAAAGTTAAATAAGCGGAGTACTGCATCTTGTCCATACATCGTTGGAACTGTTTCAACACGAAGATTCAAGAGGTGCGTAGCGCCATTTCGGGTTATCTCCTTTTGCATATGACCAGATTGAGGTTCGGTGGATGCGGTGGAAACATTTGCCCGAGATGCTAAGGTTCCAAGGATCACTCGGTACCGATCAGTATCAAGATCGGCCACAGGGTGAAGCGCACCGTCTATACGCATACGAATACGAATATTCGTTCGCTGATTCTCAATATGGATATCACTTGCCCCAAGTAGATCCGCTTGATCGATGAGGTAATCAAATAGCTCATCGCTGCCAACCGTATTAAGTGTCCGACTTACTTGGGCGATCGTGTCGCTATCGCCCACACTTGCAATCTTAATATCATCATAGACCACTGTCTTAGGTGGGTCATACCGATTCATAAGTTGTCGATAGCCACTATTACTAATGAGAAGAAACTGAACGTTATGACCCACGTCACTGTATTGTTGGGTAAGTTCACGAATAAAGGATTGGGGGGTTTGGGTTGTAGCTCCAAATTGCCATGGCTCTGCATCATTACCCTCAACTAATGGAACCACGCGATTCTTCTGCATTGTTACGACGTCAAGTACATTTTGAGCAAGTGGCATAGTTAATTCAATCGAACGAGTATCGAGGTATTGGATACCCAAAATAGCCGCCCGCTGCTGAGTAGATTGTTCGTCTTGTTCTCGACGATTCTGCTGAATCTTTTCTTCGTCCATTACTGCTTATCATAGCAGAAAGCATGAGCATTTTATAGATGATACAATGAGAGCAATGCCTGAAATAATAGTTATTGCCCATAATATTCGTTCAACTCATAATATTGGCTCAATTTTTAGAACTGCCGAAGGTTTCGGCGTATCTAAAATCATTCTCAGTGGCTATACTCCCTACCCCACCCTCTCTCACGATACCCGCCTTCCCCATATCTCAGATAAACTCACTACTCAAATCCATAAGACCGCACTCGGTGCGGAGACAATGGTACCTTTCGAGTATAGTGAGCTGCCCCCACTTGCTCAATTACGCCAGCAAAACTTTCGAATCATAGGACTTGAGCAGGACACTCGATCCATTTTGCTGACAGACTTTGTAGCTCCCGATAAGATTGCCCTATTAATAGGGGAAGAGGTCGAAGGTATTACAACTAATTTACGTGCTCAATGTGATGACCTTATCGAGATTCCGATGGTCGGCAAGAAGGAATCCTTTAATGTGAGTGTCGCAACCGGTATTGCCCTCTACTCCCTCAGTACACACAAGCACGATCCTGATCATGCTTCATTTTCTTCCCTAAATACTCTATAGTTTCTTTAGAGCTGCTTTTTTCACTATTAGGAAGGTACTGAATGTTAACAGTCAAACGCTGCTTGTTGTTGGATGGTAGCCCCCAGAGAGAGGAGCCCGACCAGGCAACTATTGGGCTTGACGACGGAACACTCATCACAGTGACGTGTTCCCAGGGAGTTGCTCCCTATCAATTCTTTTACATCACCAATATCAATGCCCAGGGTCCTAGCGCCAAAAAGCTTGAAGCTTTCACAGAAGATCCCAAAACCCTCGAAAGCTTCACGCACATGCGTGAGATCTACCAAAAGTCTGTGGACAAAAATGGGATACCACCCACCGAACAAGGAAGAGTCAGGGAGATCATCGAGATCATTGACCAGGCAATTGCACGACAGGAGGTGGAACTAAGACTTGAAGGGCGAGAGTATGGCCTTATTGCAGAAGGCGATCGGGCCATCGTGAGCTTTCCTTTTTACGCCATTGCTAGTCTCAAGCTTGGCATCATCACGAGCATCAGCAGCTAACCCACCGCCCATGTCGAGCTTCTCAAGAAGACGTTCCATGGAGGTAGGGCGTTTTATTTCAGGACAACTGCATCCTCGCCAAGAATTTTTACAAGGTCGCCGATAAGTACATCGGTCGGATCAACCTTAAAGGGTAATTTGATAGCAGATTTTTTATCTTGTCCTAGAACAAGCACGATATCCGTTGTTCCGATGAATTGACTGCAGACTTGTTTTAAGGCAAGGAGGCCATCGTGATCATCCGGATCCTTAATGTGGACATAGAGTTTTTTAATAACAGGTACATCTTGGATAACGGTATAATTTTCTTTCGCTCTACTTATCGAAGAGGGAGGGGTTGAGGCGGGCGCACTGACGCTATTTGACTTCGTCGGCCGGTTAGCAGCAACGCGCATAGCTTTCACCTTCGCACTTATTTTAGGCTTCTGCATCTTCTGCCCAGTCGATTCATACGAACGCAATTCTTCATCGGTTACAAATTGAATATCGTCAGCAATGATCTTGACGTCTGTTCCAAGGTTTCCGTCTCGGTCACGTGCATTGACCCGACCACTTGCCTTTAACACCTCATCTTGAATGAGTTTTGCACCAATTTGCTCAAAGAGGTTTGGAAAAACAATAATCTCCGCTTCCCCTGTTTTATCTTCAAGTTTTACAAAGGCCATTTTTGTCCCAGATTTAGTCACGATACTGCGAACTGTTGTTATGAGACCACCAACCGTCACTTGCTTCCCGTCGATTTCAGGCGATAATTGTGATAATGGAATGGTTTGTTCTTCAAAATAGGCATCGTAGTTATCGAGCGGGTGCGCACTAATATAAAGGCCAAGGAGCTCACGTTCCCAAGTGAGGCGTTCCTTATCGGTATGATGAACCGGTGATGTTTGAAGAGTAATAGTCGACTGAGCACTGGCAGCCCCCACTAATCCACCGAATAGATCAATCTGGCCACTAAGAGCATCTTTTTGAACTTTGCTGGCGAATCCCTGAATTGTCTCGAGGTTGAATAGAAGATCAGAACGGTTACCAAAAACATCAAAGCCACCCGACTTAATCAGAGAGTCCCACGCTTTCTTGTTAAACTTTGAGGTACTGACACGCTTCGCAAAATCCTCGATACTGTTGAACTTACCTTCTTCACGAGCGCGCAAGATTTCTTCAACGGCACCGACACCAACTCCTTTGATTGCCGCCATACCAAAGCGAATCTCTTTTTTGTCTGGAACAACAGCAAATTCGACAAAAGATTCGTTGACATCGGGTGAGAGTACCGTAATTCCCATATGCTTACATTCGGTGATCTCAATCGCCAAGCGATCAATATCATCTTGGTCACTTGTCATGAGAGCAGCCATAAAGGCTTCGGGGAAATGTGCCTTAAGGTAGGCCGTCCAGTATGAGATAAGTCCGTAGCAAGCTGCGTGAGACTTATTAAAGCAGTAGTTAGCAAACTCTTCGAGTTGCGCCCAGAAGGTTTCGGCCAATTTTGGATCTGCCTGGCTATGGGTAACTGCACCCTGAACGAAGTCTGCCTTGACCTTACGCATCATATCGATATTCTTTTTACCAACCGCTTTTCGAAGTGTATCTGCCTGTCCACCCGTAAAGCCAGCAAAGTCCTTTGAAATCTGCATAAACTGTTCCTGATACACCAAAATGCCATAGGTTTCTTTGAGGGCAGCTTCAAACTTAGGGTGAAGGTATGAGATTTTCTCTTCCCCGTGCTTTCTCTTAATAAAGCTATCAATAAACTGCATTGGGCCTGGTCGATATAAGGCAACCATGGCAATAATATCCTCAAAAGCTGTTGGCTTTAATTCTCGCAAGTATCGTTTCATGCCTGCCGATTCAAGCTGAAATACTCCAGTCGTGTCACCGCGTTGCAAAAGCTCATATGCCATAACATCATCTAGCGGTAAGGTTCCAAGATCGATATCGGTCTTGTGTACTTTCTTAATGATACGAAGAGCGTTATTAATAATTGTTAAGTTTGAGAGACCTAGAAAGTCCATTTTGAGGAGGCCCAGCTCTTCAATTGGCCCCATAGGATACTGGGTCGATACAACCCCTTTTTGCGCCATCTCAAGGGGCGCAAATTTCACAATTTTATCTGGAGCAATTACCACTCCAGCCGCATGGATGCCGTGTGAACGAATTGTTCCCTCGAGCCGCATTGCATAGTCAAAGACCATCTTTGCGGTTGGATTTGTTTCATATTCTTTGCGTAGATCTGCATCTTCTTTGACACTGACCTTGAGTGGAATCTGCCGACCCTGAACAGGGGGTGGAATCATCTTAGATAATCGGTCGGCTTCGGCATATGGAACCTGCAATACTCGAGATACATCCCGAACTGCTGCGCGCGCTGCCATTTTACCGAATGTAGCAATATTCGCCACTCGATCAACTCCATATTTCTGAGTACAGTAGGCGATCACCTCATCTCGCCTTGTGTCCTGAATATCAATATCTACATCGGGCATACTAATACGATCCGGGTTCAAGAATCGTTCAAATAGTAGGTCATAGTTCAAGGGGTTCAGTTCAGTAATACGAAGCGAGTATGCAATGATTGATCCAGCTGCACTACCACGCCCTGGTCCAAAAATAATTCCCTGATTCTTACCCCAGTTAATAAAGTCCTGCACAATTAAGAAGTAGCCGTTAAAGCCCATACCATCAATCACGCCTAGCTCGTATTCGGCACGTTCCAACACACCCTCAGGAATGTGTTGCTTGGCCTCCTCCACACTTAGTTCGGGTGTCTCATCTTTCGTAAGGTCGCCATAACGCCATGCAAGACCTCGGTAGACAAGTTTATCAAGGTAGGTTTTCTCATTCTCGCCCTCTGGGGTTGGAAAGGTTGGGATCAAAATACCACCAAGTTTAAGCTCGACCTGACAACGAGCAGCGATGAGACTAGTATTACGAACTGCGTCGGGATGTGTAGTTCCCCACCGACTAATAATGTCATTGGGGTCTGTCACGTGTAGCTCAAAGTCCTTTAGACTCATTCGTTTCTCATCGCTCAAGAACGCACCCGTTCCCACACAGAGTAGTATCTCATGAGAATCCTGATCATCGTGTGTTAAGTAGTGACCATCGCTCGTCACTACCAGGGGAATATCAAGCTCCTTTGAAAGTTGTTCAATGTAGCCATTAATCTTTACCTGGACGTCCCACGGAGTTGGGTAATCTGGGTGGCCATGATCCTGCATCTCAAGGTAATAGCGATCACCAAATATTTTCTTATACCAGGTAGCTATTTTCTTTGCTTCTTGGTAGTTATCTGATCGAAGATTCTCGCCAAGCTCACCACTTGCACACCCCGATAATATAATGAGTCCTTCATTAAACTCTTCAAGAAGTTCATGGTCAATGCGAGGCTTATAGTACATACCCTCAAGATTGGCCTTCGACGAAAGCTGCATCAAGTTTTGATAGCCCGTATAGTCCATAGAGAGAATAGTTAAGTGATAGCGAGCTTTATCCTTCTGCGGGTCCCTGTCATGACGCGAGCGCGAAGCAACGTAAGCTTCCATGCCAATAATTGGCTTTACGCCAGCATCTCGAGCGGCCTTATAAAACTCTACCGTGCCCGACATTGTGCCATGGTCGGTCATCGCAATTGATCCCATTCCCATCTCTTTGACCTTGTGAACAAGATCGGGTATCTTTGTTAGACCATCCAACACACTGTGGTGGGTATGATTATGTAAATGCACAAAATCTGATGGCTGCAATCCTACGGCGACATCAGGTGCTGACTTTGTTTGAACCCCCATAACTACTTACTAGTATACGCAATGATACCCGTGTTTGTCTGTAGTAAAATAAGCTTGGGCGGTATTATTTCTTTTGAGCCTGAATTGTCTCTTGAACCTGATGGGCTGTATCGCCAATACCCGGAATGGTCACAAACAAACTGAGAATCCATGCGAGTAATGCAATCAGAACCGTTCCCCCGAGCACACTGCCGAAGCCAAAGAAAAGACCACGAACAAAGTTCATACGATACACTTGCACGCGGCTTCGATGAAAATCGTAAAATAGATCCTCTAACACCGCGCGCCGTGCACCCTGTTCATTATCGGTCTTCACTTTTTTGACTACTTTATGATGAAGCTTCTTAAGCATAGTACGATCAAATAAGTGTTATGATTTCTTTGTCTCAAAGCCTTTTTTAGCTCCTGCAACGGCAGCTTCTGTACGCTCTTTAAGGTCGTCTGCTTTTGCCTTTACGTCGGCAACAACCTCATCTGATTTAGTCTTCACTTCGGTGGCCTTTTCAGTTGCTTTAGCTTTCGCAGCTTCTGCTTTTTTTAGAGCTTCTAGCTTAATGTCACTTGCTTTGGTCTTAATCTCTGTTCGGGTTTCTTTTCCACTCTTAGGTGCGGTGAGCACGCCTGCAATAACCCCTGCAACTGCTCCAAATAATGCGCCAAGTACAAATTTTCCTTTTGCCATAATACTTACTTCTTTCCTTTCATGAATTTTTTTATATACTTACCAACCATTTCGGCCACGAAGAATGGTGAGGTTAGTCGGCTGACACCCGACACGGCCGACTCAATGTGCGAAACTGTTCTTTCGGCAGATTGAGTAATATGGCGAATCTGTTTCGTAATACGAATCAGATAGATGGTGAGAATAATACCTAGCAGCAAGAAGAGTGCTAAAAAGACAGATAAGATGATGACTAAAATTTCTGAAGCGCTATTCATATTGTTCCTTTTTGTTGATGTTAATAGTTACTACGCATAGTATAACACTTATTTATCAAACTGTGCAAACGCTTAAGCGGAATGTTACTGGAGCCGTTCACGAATCAATCGCTGTGCTAAAGCGGGGTTTGCCTTTCCAGCTGACTTCTTCATAATTTGCCCGACGAGGAACCCAATAACTTTATCATTCCCTTGTTTGATAGCAGCAACTGCCTGCGCGCTTGCAGGATCAGCGAGAACTTCATCGACAATAGCCGCAATCGCTCCTTCATCGCTAACTTGAAGAAGGTTCTTGCTTTCTGCTATCTGACGTGGCGTTTGGTCACTTGTTAAAAGTTCAACGAAGATTTCTTTGGAAGCGGTACTTGACAGTTCATTGCTCTCGACCATTGTTGCAAGTTCAATAAAGCCTTCGGGTGTAAAGTTACTTGCAATAATACCGGTCTCCGTCTCGTCATGTCCTAGGGCACTAGAAAACCAGTGAGCTACACGCTTAGCGATACTATCACCTGCGTTCCGTTGAATTTCGCTAATTAATACCGCATAGCTCCTATTTGCAAGTAACGAATCGACAACCGACTGATCAAGCTCAAGGCTCAACCATTGTGTACGATACTCGGCTGGTAGAGGAGGTACCGTGGCCTGAATACGCGTAATCTCTTCGTCCGTTAGGACAATAGGGGGAATATCAGCATCAGGCATATAACGATAGTCTTGGGCGTCCTCTTTACTGCGTTGACTAGCCGTCTTTTGGGTTGCATCGTCCCATCCGCGCGTCTCCTGAATAATGCGCTCACCCCTTTCAAGCCGTTCAACCTGACGTCGAAACTCATACTCAGCAGCTCGTTCAACACTTCGAAATGAATTTAGGTTTTTGACTTCTGAACGTGTTCCAAGTTCAGTCGCTCCCTTTAGTGCCACTGACAAGTTAACGTCAAAGCGCATATTCCCCTGATATAAATCACCTCGAGTGACGTCGGCATATGTCATAAGGTAGTACAGTTCGGTGGCATATGCTTTGGCTGCTTGCGGCGAGTGAATATCCGGTTCTGAAACAATTTCAATCAGTGGCGTACCAGCCCGATTTAAATCCACAAGACTGTAATCACCATAATGGGTCAGCTTACCGGCATCCTCTTCCATATGGGCATGATCAATATGAACGTCAATAATCTCACCATCTAGCGGTACGTGCACTATACCTGGGCCTATAATTGGCTGATACATTTGGGTTGTCTGATAGCCTTTTGGAAGATCTGGATAGAAATAATGCTTACGGTCAAAACGACTTACGTGCGCAATAGTGCTTTCGAGGGCCTTGCCGGCTTTAATTGCTAAATCGACTGCTCCGCGGTTGAGGACTGGGAGCATGCCGGGAAGCCCAAAATCAATTGGACTCACAACACTGTTTGGCGATTGATCACGGGCATCATTATTGGCACCACTAAATAACTTCGTGTTTGTTGCTAATTGAACATGACACTCAATACCAATTGTCATATCATATTTTGCTAAGGTTTCATCCGTAACCATATTAAATCGCTCCTATGTCTTTAAGGGCTTGGCGGAAGGCACTCAGAGCTTGTTGGGCCATTTCATACGTCACACTAACGTCTGGTTCGTGGGCAATCTGATTGCGTAATTTGTGAGCCATCCATACGTTATTGCGATTAGTAAAGAGTTGAGCGCCATTCTTTAAACGCTCACCCATATTCTGTCCTTTTATACCCTTTTCGCGCAAGGCTTGATCGACAAGTTTATCGCCATTGAGTACCGCAAGATGATAGCTGCTGATTTGTTCACGAACCAATTGATGCTCGGTTGCCATCCATTTTACCCGGTAACGATCCACGTCGAGCTGTTTATTACCGTTCTTGGTAATACCAATCACTGCAAATAGAAGGGCCATCACGATAAGCATTGCTGCAAATACAAATAGAAGTGATAGATCCATAGTTATTTCTCCTCCAATGATCGAGCGAGCGATAATAGGTTTGCATCACTTCGACGTTGGCCGATTAGTTGTACGCCAATAGGTAGACCGGCTTGGCTCACTCCTGCTGGTACGCTAATAGCCGGTATTCCCGCCAGTGAAGCAGGCACTGTCATAATGTCAGCCAGATACATCTTTATTGGGTCACTCGTGTTCTCACCTAACCTAAAAGCGGGTGTTGGAGTAACCGGACCAAGGAGAACATCGTAGCTTTCAAAGAGCTCATTAAAAGCCCGAATCAGTAGCGTGCGAGCCTTTTGAGCCTGCTGGTAATATGCATCAAAGAAGCCACTCGATAGCACGTAGCTCCCGATCATAATACGACGCTTATTCTCGGCTACGAATCCTTCATCGCGACTTCGTCCATAGAGATCGCCTAAACTTGTTGGTGCTGCTGCCCGATGTCCATAGCGAATACCGTCATAACGAGCCAGATTACTGCTCACTTCTGCGGGTACGATAATGTAATACATGGCAAGAGTATATTGCACAATCGGTAGGCTTACCTCTTCAACTACATGGCCTTCGGCCCGTAGCCGCTCAGCATATTCGTTCGTTCGCGCACGAACCTCAGGGTCAACTTCGTCGCTCATGAATTCTTTAATCAGGCCAATTTTTTGTGCTGGCCGTATCGCTTGGGGAACAAAGAAATCTGGTAGCGTTGTCATGTCTCGGGCATCACGTCCGGATATAATACTCATTATGAACTCTGCATCAGCTGCGCTAGTCGCAAACGTGCCGATTGTATCTGTACTACTTGCCATTGCAACTACACCATAACGACTCACTGTACCATACGTCGGCTTCACGCCTACCACTCCATTAAAACTAGCAGGCTGACGGATGGAACCACCTGTATCACTTCCGAGTGCAAAAGGTACGATATGTAAAGCAGTCACAACGGCAGATCCACCGCTACTACCGCCGGCAACTCGACTCATATCAAATGCATTTTTCGTTGGACCAAAAGCCGAATTCTCAGTACTTCCTCCGTGGGCAAATGCATCAAGATTAGCTTTACCAATACAGATCGCACCTTCAGCTTCGAGTTTTTCAATTGCGGTCGCTTGAAGGGGCGCCTGAAATGATTCAAGCATATGGCTAGCTGCTGTCGTCGGGGCACCAAAGGCGAGGAAATTATCTTTCACGACAAAAGGAACACCTGCTAAACGGCCCGTAATCTGACCACTATCTACTTTATCGGCTCGTTCAAGTGCCCGACTATCGGTAAAGCTAAGCAGAGCGTGGTAGTTCTCATTATCTCGAGCTTTCGTAAGGGCTGCCTCCACAACGCTCCGGGCCGAGCTAGCTTTAATCTGGGACTGAATCTCAGCAATATTCGTCATCTTATAATACCTTCGGCACTTTGATAGAGTGTGCGGTACTCTCTGGAGCTAGGTCTAGGAGTTGTTCACGGCTAATACCATATTCAACGATAGTATCGTCTCGCCAAACGTTCTCCAGGTCCGTCACTTGATAGGTTGGTTCAACGCCCGTTGTATCAAGCTCACTGAGTTGCTGGACATATGTCAAGATATGGGGAAGATCAACTTGAAGTTCATCAATTTCCTGGTCGCTGAGTTGCAAACTACTTAGTTGTGCGAGATGGAGCACATCATCACGGGATATATCGGTCATGAGGACTATTATACCGCACAATCGAAAACAACACATAGCCTAAAAAGTTGGGCTATGTGTTGTTTTGCTTTGGAAGTAGCTACTTATCGTTGAATATCGATAAAGGTATGTGCTTTT
The DNA here is from genome assembly GCA_015655045.1 of Candidatus Saccharimonadota bacterium. Classification (GTDB taxonomy): domain Bacteria; phylum Patescibacteriota; class Saccharimonadia; order Saccharimonadales; family Saccharimonadaceae; genus UBA1547. Next base: position 57,465 of record JAATFU010000007.1, on the reverse strand, counting down.
CCGCTTGCACCACCACGGCCGGTACGACCGATACGGTGGATGTAATCTTCATATGTCTGGGGGGTGTCGAAGTTAATCACATGTGAAACATTTGGAATATCGAGCCCACGTGCAGCAACATCAGTTGCTACCATAACGCGAACACGCTGGTCTTTGAATTGCTTCAAGGCACGTTGACGCTGTGACTGATTCTTGTTGCCATGAATCGCTACAGATGGAATACCGCTATTATCAAGGTGATCACTCAGTCGTTGGACACCAAATTTAGTTTCGCCAAAAATAAGGACCTTATCATAATCATCGCCACGAAGCATCTCGGTCAGAAGTTCAATCTTATGATTCTTATCGCGCGCCTCGATGACTGTCTGCTCTACATGCTCGTTCGTTTCGCTTGTACGAACCGAGACAGTCACTGGATCACGTAAGAATGCATGCACAAGCCCTTGGATATCTGGCGTAATTGTCGCACTAAAGAAGAGTGTCTGACGATCAGCTGGCATGTCATTTACAATGGTACGGATATCAGGCAGGAAGCCCATATCAAGCATACGGTCGGCTTCATCGAGCACAAGAGTTGTAATGCTCTCGAGTCGAATAAGACGACGATTCATGAGATCCTTCAAGCGTCCTGGTGTCCCAATAATGAAATGTGGACGACGTTTTAAGTCACGAATTTGACGATCCACGTTGACGCCACCAACAATAAGAGCCGAGTAAAGGTCAAGGCCTTGAGCAAATTCTCTGAATTGTTCATCAATTTGCTGAGCAAGTTCACGGGTTGGCGCAATAATCAATACGCTTGGTCGCAGTGAAACACCAGATTGACGCTCGATAATAGGCAATAGGAAGGCAGCTGTTTTGCCGGTTCCTGTATTGGCAAGTCCAATAACGTCCTTACCTTCAAGAATGAGGGGAATCGTTTGATCCTGAATCGCACTAGGTAGTTCGTAACCTTTTTTCGAAATGTTGTGGTGTAGTTGGTTACCAAATGGAAAGTCTGCAAATTTATTCTTTGGAATATAGATGACTTCATCGGCTTTTGTGACCGCTTTGTTAATAAATTTACTTGGGTGGATATACTTCTTTGCAGGTCCACGATTTCCACCACGGCTTCCGCCGCGATTTCCACCAAATGATCGACCTCCTTGAGGTCGTGAATTATTAGATCCGCCGAAGCGTCGTTGTTCGTATGCCATAAAAAATAGCCCTTTCGTTGTTGATTGCTGTTTTGCAGTCTTATCGTTTATAAATAAACGGAGAGAACAGCGAGAGGATATTTCGGTGGCCGCGCTGTATTGGTTTTTTGTGTACCGTGCGCTAGTCTTTGAAAGAGGCTCGACATTCATCGAATGCAATGTTTTAATATTAGCACACTCCCCTACATTTTGCAAGCTATGCTGGTATGGCTATAATGTCTACTCAAATGACAACGTTGCGCATATCGACCGATGATCCGAGCCACCGTCATGCTCAGCAACGATAAAATCGTTCACCGTCACCTGGCTTGAAACCATCATGTGATCAATATCAATTAGCCGTACACTCGGAAGCCAGGTATGCCCACGCATCTTTGGCGTTGCAGTTGCTCGGTGTCTTAAATCGATATCTCGTAGATCTGTCTCAGATTCTAAGATGCTCATTGTAATACCCGAAGCCATCGCTACCATACGCTGGGCAATATCTCTAAGGTCTGTTGTTGGCAAAAAATAGTGAGCTAACCATCGAATCGGCCAACTACGAATGAAGTGAGCTCGTTTAGTACTACCGTGCATTGCGTTATAATCACCAAGCATAATTGTGGGAACCGATGAACCATTAATAATAGGAACAAGGTCATCGAGTTGTTTGACACGAAATGCTTCCGATCGATCATCTAAATGAATACCAATAATACGTAGCTGTATGTGGGTGTCAGGGTCATGCGCGATAATAATCATTGCATTGCGTAGCTCACCCAAACGAACAGTCTGAATTGATTCGATTGGAAGCCGAGATAGCAGCCTGAGGTGCGGAGAACTTACGGCTGGATTGCGTCGCTTTGGCCCGCCCTCTTCGTAGGCACTATCATATACCGTGTATTTCATGTCCCGTAAGTTTGCTTCAATCCCAGAATCAATTGATAGCCCTGTATCGTAGGCCTCCGGCAAAAGGACTATATCGGCATCAAGTTGACTAATTCCGTGTACAATCTGTTCCGGAGTTCCCCTACCCTTGCCACTGTACCGGCTTAGCCTTCCTTCAATGTTCCACGAGGCGATTCGGAGCATATCTACAATTTATTCCGTAGATCTGTAATCATGTCACGAAGTTCAGCAGCTTTCTCAAACTCAAGGTTCGCGCTTGCGAGCTCCATTTGACCACTTAGTTCTTTAATGAGACTTGGATATTCATCTTTTGGAATCTTCTTGAGATTTAATTTACGCGACTCATCCTCTTTCTTTGGAATAATTGACCGCAGTCCTTCATCAATCTCTTTTGCAATGCTTTCGGGAGTAATGTTATGTTCGGTATTATAGGCGGTTTGAATTGCTCGACGACGGGCCGTCTCATCAATAGCTTGCTGCATCGAATCAGTCACCCGATCAGCGTACATCAGGACCTTGCCCTCAAGATGACGCGCAGCCCGACCAATGGTTTGAATCAGGGCGTTACTACTACGAAGGAAGCCCTCTTTGTCAGCATCCATAATAGCTACCATACTGACTTCGGGCAGATCGAGTCCTTCACGGAGAAGATTAATCCCAACCAGCACATCATAGACACCCATGCGAAGATCGCGGATAATATCACCTCGCTCCAACGTATCAACCTCGCTGTGAATATAGGCAGTCTTAATATCAATCTCTTGGAGGTAGGCCGAGAGATCTTCTGCCATACGCTTCGTCAGTGTCGTCACCAGCACTCGTTGATTATGAGCGGTTCGATCACGGATCTCTGCAACGAGATCATCAATCTGGCCTTCCGTAGGACGAATAACGATTTCCGGGTCAATGAGTCCTGTGGGGCGAATAATCTGCTGAGCAGGCTCGGGACTATGTGCAAGCTCATACTCGCCTGGGGTTGCCGAGACATAAATAGCCTGATTAATATGACGATCAAATTCTGCAAAGGTCAGCGGACGGTTGTCTAGCGCCGAGGGCATACGAAAGCCATACTCAACCAGAACTTCTTTCCGGGCTCGGTCGCCGTTATACATACCGCGTACCTGAGGCAGTGTCATGTGGCTCTCGTCCACCAACAGTAGAAAATCATCACTAAAATAATCAAGCAGTGTCGCTGGCTGTTCACCAGGTTCTCGATTTGTCAGGTACCGGCTATAGTTCTCAATCCCTTTCACAAAGCCTGTCTCTTCGAGCATCTCAATATCATATTTTGTTCGTTGACTTAGACGTTGAGCTTCAAGCAGTTTATCGTGTTTTTCAAACCATTCGACTCGTTCAGCAAACTCTTGTTTAATTTTCTCAATTGCGACGGCCAACTTTTCCTTAGGTGTTACATAATGACTACTCGGGAAGATGCTTACTTCATCCGGCTCTGCCAAAATTTCACCTGTCAATGGATCAATACGAGTAAGACGATCGACTTCATCTCCAAAGAACTCAATCCGATAAGCAACATCGCTCCCAGCCGGAAAAACATCAACAACATCACCTTTCACGCGGAAGGTGCCCCGATGAAAATCAATATCATTACGTTGATATTGAATATCGGTTAGCAGACGTACAAACTTGTCCTGTAGACGTCGCTCACCTTTTTTGACGGTAATAGACATTGCTGAGTAATCATCTGGGGAGCCAATACCATAGATACAACTGACGCTAGCCACAATAATCGTATCGCGACGTGTGAGTAGAGCCATGGTTGCTGCATGACGCAGTCTATCAATTTCGTCGTTAATCTTACTATCTTTTTCAATATAGGTATCACTACTTGCCATGTATGCTTCTGGCTGATAATAATCAAAATAGCTCACAAAGTAATGGACTTCATTGTCTGGGAAGAATGATTTAAATTCGCTATACAGTTGCGCTGCAAGAGTCTTGTTATGGGCCAAAACAAGGGTTGGCACTTGACGGTCTTGGATAATGTTAGCCATAGTAAAAGTATTGTGGACAAATATGCCACCGCTCCCTGCAAGAAATGTCTCATTTTCATTTACCGCAAAATCGTATACCATTCTATTCCTGCTTTCCACGTCGATAGATCGAACCGGCGACCAATTATTCTGAAGTAGACTTGCCATCTCCATAATCTGCTTATATGCTAGTTGGTCATTCCTATGGGCCGCTTCTTGAATAAGAAAGTTAATAAGTCGAGTTGCAATAGTACGAGAAGGCCGTCTGACACCCGTTTCAATAAGAGAGATATGAGATCTTGATGAACCAACTGCCTTAGCAAGGTTAATTTGAAACAAGCCAAATCGTTCTCGAAGTACCCGTATGTCATTACCATAAAGCGGGATAAGGTCCACGTTTGTATTCTCTATAACCTCGTGGTCGAGAAGTAGCTGAAGCGCCTGTTGTTTTCTTGATAATGAGAAGGTTATATTCCTTGCAAACTTCGTCATATTACTACGGCCGCTAATTGAGATGATGTTATACCGGCCGATTGCACCACCTGGCAAACGTACCTTCTTAGACCGATTCCGGGCCAATATGCCAAATCTCAATAATGCATACTGTAGATCAGATGCAAGTTGATCACTTGCAGTTGTTGCCGTAATGGCCGCTTTCTCAACGCCACCATCTCCAGCAAAATAGGCAGATAGGAGCTGTGCTAGTTGGGAGTCGCTTAACTGCATCCAAAATTCAGGTAGTTTTTTACTAAAGGCACCATGCCCACACATATCGCCCATTAAGCGCGCGAATACCATTGAGTTAATCTGATAATCATAAGGATTAATGCGGTGAGCCGTGCGTAGGCCTATACCTCCCATAGCTGCATATATATCACTAACAACTTCATTATCTGCGGAAGTAATGATCACATAGCGCTCTGTCGAGTGGCCTTCAGCAATATAATATCCAATGAACCGCAACAACGCGTCACTCAATTCTAATTGGTAAGGAATTTTTGCAACAAGCGTTCGAGAACCAATCGTCTTGGCAAGTACTTGCTGACGAATTTGCGTTGCCTGATGTGCGGTTGCAAGAATTCGCTCTGCTTGATGTACGATACGCCATTTTTTGCTATAAGGAATTGAATAACCCGAAAGTTTGTCGATTGTCACGCCATCCCGTAGCCCAATATACATACCAGAAAGGTCTCGAAGTTGTTGAGGCACAACAATTGAAACCAGTGGCTTCCTCGGGCCATCTATTTGGCGAGGGGTAGGTAATAGATCGCCTACTTTCAACTGACTACCATCCACCAAAGTTGGCTTTCCCTCTCGTAAAGTGAAAAAATTATGGTCCAAAGTTGAAGAGACCGACTGCCCACTACTCAACTGAATATGGGCGACTTCATTCGCTTGATGGCGGGAAATTTGGGTGAGCTTCTGCCAACTATTCACTCCTGTTTTTGAATTAAACGATAGGGTGCGCATATGCTCCGAAGCCGGAAGATCATTAAAGTTAATAAATTCGCTCTCTCCTACTGTTTGGATCTGTTGAGGGTATTCCTTAAAAAGTGAGTCGACTACCGTGGCAATCGGTTTCTGTATTGTCACACCTTTCTTCGTAATCATTATTATAGTTTCACCGGTTACACTCTTACCGCTACCCGTGACCCCTAGAAGTGTCTGCTCACGAACACCACTATCTAAGCCGTCAATTAATTGCTTAATGGCAGTCGGCTGATCCCCAGTTGGCTTATATTCAGAGTGGAGTTGAAACTTCATTACTCACTATTATACGATGATCTGCCAAAAGGTTCTAGCAGGGCAAATAAAACGCGCTAGCCACGGCCCGAGCGACGATCACTGACTTGACGATCGTCATCAAAATGCTCAAAATCTCTATATTTAAAATCAAGTGCTGCAATAACCTTATCGAGCAACCTACTTGGGTCTGTATCATAGATAACATCATGTGAACCAGGAGCTTCAATGTGCTCAAGTAGAGTTGGAATGTAGTCGGCCAAACCTCCACTGCCCAGCAGAACACCACATACTTTGCGGCTCTCAAGCGCCGTTGCAAGTTCGTGTAGGCTCCCCATGCGTCCTCCGACTGTAATAACCGCATCACTACTACGAACCAGGTGGACATCACGACCCACGTAGGCCATACCGGTAAAATTAATATAATCAAATTCAACCGTGGGAAGCTTATAGACAGTGACGTGCTCTCGAAATGAACTAGCTGGCGAAAAGCCAATTGAGATGCCGCGTTTGCCTTTGACACTAAACGCACCTTGCGCAGCATACCACGGTAATCCTACCGTTGCACCTGTAATGAGCGTCTTACCACTGAGTGCAATTGCTTTGCCAAGGTCAAACGCAAGTTGGTGTGAGGCCTGAACAGTATCACCCGATGCCGCACCCGAAACACATATCTGGTATCTCATTCCACGTATTCCTTTGGCGCATAGTCACCCGGCGCTGTTTGAAGTAGTTGTTCGAGTTTATCGAGACGTAAAAGACCAGCCTGGGCACCCAAGACTTGTACAACACTCATCGAGTTAATAGGTGCCCACGTTAAAGCCGTCTTCAGTGTCTCGCCCTTAGCAAGGGCTGCCACGAGTGTTGATGCGAAGGCGTCACCAGCACCCGTCCGGTCATAAGGCGGCACTGGATCTGGATAATTTGGCATTTGTAAAATCGTATCACCTTCCGAAGCATACGCCCCGCTTGGTCCATCCGTGACAACAACAATCTGTGGTCCCAGGGCGTGCAACGCGTTAACTAAGCCCTTGATGGATTCATGCGGCTGCCCCGTAACCAGCGCGGCCTCTTCTCGATTCATTACGACCAAATATGCTCTCTTATATATGGCCTCTAGCTTTTCAATGCCCCATTCGAAATGAAATGTACCTGGCTGAAAAGCAAGTTTTGTTTCAACATGCTCCGTAAGATAAGCCGCGAGATCTTCATGTAGTTGCCACGAATCAGCACTGATCATACTAAGATAAATCCAATCAGGTATGACAGCAGGGGGCTGCCAGGTGTAGGCATACTTTTCGTACTTAATAAGAATAGTGCGATCCGCTCCATAGCGAAGAGCGTAATGATAATTAGATTTTTGGCCTGGCTGTACCGATACAAGTGAAGTATCAATTTTCTCACTCTTTAAATATTTAAGTGAATCTTTTCCAGCCTGATCATCCCCTAAAAAAGCAAGGAGCCCTGCGTTAAGCCCAAGACGCGCAAACGAGACTGCGGCATTTGCACTATTACCCACAGCCTGAATAATATCTACATGATCGTATGGCGGCTTTGAGCCAAATTCCATACTGAGACGCTTTGCTCCGTGCTCATCAGTAGTAACTTCAGCTTGATCCTCCCGAAGCGTAATAAAGGCATCAGTGACAATATCGCCAATTGCCAGCAGATAGGGCACATTTGTAGCTACGGAGTTACCAAGGGCAGCCGCAACTGATTCGTAGCCTTGGTCAGATTCGGGTAAAAGACCAATGCTACTAGCAATCTCACGAGTAACAGCCTCGTTACTTCGCGCGTGATCAATATAGCGAGTCACTATTTCACCCCTTAAACTACGCTGGCCGTGGCTTGCAATCTGACTGCCATACGATAATTGGTGATGCCTGTTCTCAATTACGTCGATAAGATTAAATGAGACAATCTCACTCTCAAATGCTAAAAGAATGTAATCCGTATCAACCAGTATTGTTTGAGCTGTCCCGTCGATAACCGTTCCAATAAGAGCTTGATATACCTCATGACCGGTAGTATCCGCAGGATCAAGCGTAAGGGCGCGCATTACCTGGTGGGCCTTTTCGATAATATCAGCGATCAAACGAGTATCGACGCCGCTATTGCCGGTAGCTTTCTCAAGGCGAGTGAGGCCAACACTGAATAGAGGTTCTTCGACGTTGAGGATAGTTTGAAGAAATCGGGCCATCTTAAAAATCTTTCTCTGTTAATGGCATACTGTGCAATGCCTTACCCCGCTCTAAAATACCTGCCTTTGCGCCAATTTTACTGACCACTGATGTTGAGTTAGCACTTGCAAAAACGATTGAGTCCTTTAGAGAGCGTCCCTGCGCATAATGACTTAAGAAACCAGAGCCAAAGGCATCTCCGCCGCCGGTTCTATCGATTACAGGTACATCTTCATACATACCAGAAGTGACTACTGTTTTTCTATCAGTAGTGACCGCTCCATGTGGTCCGTCCGAAACAATAACTACCTTACAGTAATTACTTGCATGGCGAGCAAGCTCTTCGAGTGTACTGCCCTCGACAATCATTTGTGCTTCTTCCTTATTCACTGCTAAAATTTCAACATCCTCGAGTAGAGGCTTGAGTTTGGTACTATTATGCAGCTCAACACCCGCTGGATTAAGCATTACCTTAATGTTATGCTTCGCACAGAATGTGATAATTTTCTCGAGCAATTCCATGTCTCCAAGAGCGGATAAATATACCCAATCCGCTGATTGAATAACATCTATGGCAAGCAACGGATCTTCACTTGTAATATCGGTTCCGTGATAATTTAAAATGGTGCGTTCGCCCCCATGGGCAAGGAGAATGGTTGAGTAGCTAGCTCGATAGCCGCTATCTTGTACGACGTGGCTCGTATCAACAGCTTCGGCGTCAAGCGCGTCAAGGATCGCCTGACTGGCAACATCGGTCCCAATCACCCATACATACTTGCTATGAAGACCTTGCCGGGCAAATGTAACCGCTGCATTCGTGACGTTTCCGCCAGTCGAAAAAATAACCTCGTCTAGATCAAGTTTCTGACCAAGTGGCAGCTGCTCATAAAGCACGCCTTTGTGGTTTTGTGGCTCAAAAGCTTTTGAACTCAGTAGAAAGACATCTTGCGTAGCCTTGCCAATAGTTACGATTACAGGAGTCTTCATAATTACAGAACTGCTTTACCTACCGAACCAAAAGCATGGATCTTATCTTCAGCAACAGTCTGCACCGCCTTGTATACTTGGGGCATTAATTTGACCACCGCATACTCATCCGGATTTGCCGCGAGTACTTTCTCAAGTTCTGTTCGGAAAGCAAAACGCATGTCGCTGTTTATATTAATTTTGCTAACGCCAATTTTTGCAGCTTCCTCAAAATAATGAAGTGGGGTACCGCTCCCACCGTGAAGACTAATCTGACAATCAACGGCATTACGAATACGTTGAAGTAACTCAAGATCTAGCTTCTTCGGAACTGGATATCTACCATGAAGATTGCCGACTGCTGCCGCAAACGTATCAATCCCAGTTGCCTCCACAAAAGACTTGGTCGCCTCTGGAGTACTAAAGGTCTTCTTAATCTCTTCATAGTCTATTGTCTCAGTATGGACGTTACTACTGCCACCAAAGTAGTGTGGCTCACTTTCAACAAGAGCACCGGTGAATTTAGCATACTCAACTATTTCTTTTGTTTTCTCGATAATGTCTTCGGTTGTCGCGTCATGATTTGCTTGAGATATGTCAATATGGATGAATTCAAAACCAACGTCAATGGCGCGTTTGCAATCTTCGACTGTTGGGCTATGGTCAAGGTTGATATACATTTCAACCCCATATTGAGCCTTGTAGTTGTCAACCATGTCACGAATATTATCTAATCCAAGAGCTTTAACCTCACCATCGCTCACTTCAACCAAGACTGGTGCATTGAGCTTTTGAGCTGCTTGAGCTATTGCAATCAAAGTCTCTTGGTTATCAATATTGAAGGCACCAACCGCAAAATGTTGAGCCCGACTACGCTGCATTAAGTGACGTGCCCGTGTCGTATTATCGCGGATTTGATTAATTGTCAGTCCCATGTGTTGTGCCCCCTAGAAAATGTTGGTCATATCTGCAAGTAGTATATCACTTATGGTTACCGAAAATGAATACATACGGCAGTACTAAATGCTAATCGCTATGCGAACTGCCATTAGAAGCCCTGATGATAGCGGGACGTAGTATCAATAAACTTCTTCGTTGCTTCGGCGATATGCTCACCAGTCAAACCAAAATAATCGAGTAGTTCGTCCGGCTCACCCGACTCACCAAATCTATCTTTCATCCCGATGCGCAGGAGGGGAGTAGGTAATTTTTCACCCAATAGTTCTGCGACGGCACCACCAAATCCACCCGCAGCTTGTGCTTCCTCGGCCGTGAGAACCCGACCTGTTTTGCGTATACTCTGTAGGATTGTTTCTTCATCAAGTGGCTTCACGGTTGGCACATGCACTACTTCAGCCTGAATACCCTGCTCTTCAAGCAGGTGGGCGGTTTTGAGAAGTTGATAGGTCATTGTCCCGGTCCCCAGCAAACTAATGTCGTGACCCTCTCGTAGTACATATGCCTTACCGATTTCAAAAGGAGAATCCGGAGTACTAAAGATTGGCGTCTTTTCGCGTGCCAAGCGCATGTAACTAGGTTTGCCGTTCTCGGCAATTGCTTGAGTCGCTCTTTCGGCCTCGAGGCTATCACCAGGAGCGATCACGACCATATTTGGAATAACTCGCATAAGTGCTATATCTTCAAGCATTTGGTGTGTCGCGCCGTCCGGCCCTACACTGACGCCCGCATGGGAACCAATAATCTTGACAGGTTGATTATTTAAGGCAATCGTAGTGCGAATTTGCTCCCAGTTACGCCCTGGGCTAAAAGCAGCATAGCTACTCGTAAATGGAACTTTACCCGCTCTTGCGAGTCCAGAGGCAACCGTGACAAGGTTTTGTTCAGCAATGCCAATCTCAATAAAACGCTCTGGAAAGGCTGCTTTAAAGAGTGACATTTGTGTACTATCGGTTAAATCGGCACACAAAGCAACAATCAGCGGATTGGCCTCACCTGCCGTCTTTAATCCTCTGCCAAAACCTGCCCGGATTGGTTCCTGGGTAACCTCATCACTAAATAGATCTTCGTTTAGTGGAAAATCGCTCATACACCCATCCCTTCGTGTGTAATCTTACCATCAAGCGTTCGTAGTTTTTCAAGCGCTGCTTTTGCCTGTTCACTATTTGGTGCGATGCCGTGCCATTTGTAGTCATATTCCATAAAGGGCACACCCTTACCCGGTATGGTGTGAGCAATCACAACTGTAGGACGATTGGTAATCGCACGTCCCATACTTGCGGCGTCAATAATGCTTTCAATATTATGTCCGTCAATCTCTAAAACATGCCAGCCGAAGCTCTCCCATTTACCCCGTAAATCTTCGAGCGGCATAATATCTTCTGTGTTGCCATCAATCTGGATATTATTTCGATCAATAAAGACAATGAGCTGGGAGAGCTTATTCTTTCCCGCAAACATCGCTGCCTCCCATACATTTCCTTCGTCAAGCTCGCCATCACCCATAACAACATACACAAAACGATGAAGTACCTTATCTAGGTACTGGAGAGCATAGGCATATCCCGCCCCTTGCGAAAGTCCGCTACCGAGAGGGCCACTCGTATTCTCAAGTCCAGGTAGACGCTGTCGTTCAGGATGACCCTGTAAACGACTACCAAGCTTGCGCAACGTAAGCAGCTCCTCCTTTTCAAAGAAACCTGCTTCAGCCATTGCCGCATACTGAACCGGGATGGTGTGACCATTACTCAAAAGGAAGATGTCTCGATCTTCCCAGTCAGGATTCTTTGGATCAATATGGAGAATGTTGAAGTAAAGTGCTGCAAAGATATCGGCTAATCCTAAGGGGCCGGCACTATGTCCGCTCTTCGCTGTCTCGAGCATGCTAATAATATCTTCTCGAAGCGTATTAGCCATCTGTTGTAGTTGAGTAATGGTCAATTGTTCGCGCATTTAGATAACTCCGTGCTTATTAATTTCTCGTACTAGTAGTCCATAACTTTGGGCAGGATCTTCAGCCTTGGCAATAGCCGCCCCTGTATTTAGTACATCAACACCTCCCTGAGTCAGTGTGTAAGCATTCTCAACGTTTACCCCACCGTCCCAACCAATTTCAGCAGTGGGGTTGATAGCTTTAATAAGACGTACTTTTTCTAGCTGCATCAGACTAGCCATTCCACCCTGATGGCCGAGATCACCACTGAATACCATAACGTGGTCGGCCGCTTGAATTAAAGGAGCAACCGTTGAGGGGACAGTTGGCTTTAAAAGAGCAATGCCAGCTTTAATACCGGCTTGTTTAATTTGGGTGAGCAATGGCAATAAATCAGTATTTGTCTCAACGTGCAAAATAATCATATGAGGCTTCAGTCCCAGGAGGGCTGGCAAGTGTTCTGCCGGGCGAGCTACCATAGCGTGAATATCGACAATCCATTCTTTAGGCCACCAAATCTGCGCCTCTCCTACGAGAAACGTGGGAGCAAACTCACCGTCGCTAATATCAATATGGACCCGTTGAGCAAAAGGATGAATCCGCTCGATCGCGGCTTTATATTCATCAGCCGTTTCTACGGTGATAGTAGGGGCAATTACACTCATCTACAACTCGTCAATCTGCGCATTACGTCGCTTATAACGTACCGCTGCGGCAAACGGTGTGCTTAGCCAGGTTTCGATAATACCTTGCCACGCACTGTCCTCTTCGTCCTCAAGAACACGTGATGGGAGACATAAAATATTACTGTCGTTGTCATTTCGAGTCATCTTTGCCTCAAAAGCGTCCCAAATGACACTTGCACGAATACCCCGAAAACGATTTGCCGCAATTGCCATACCCTGACCACCACCACAGAGCAAAATGGCCCTTGGATCATCATCTAGACTTCCCAATACCTTTAAAGCTGCAGCTTGAGCAAATTCTGGAAAATCATCGTTGGGGTCAGGCGTTTCATCGCCTACATCCTCAACCTCATACCCATGTTTTGCAAGGTATGCAAAAACCTTCTCTTTTAAATGAAAGCCACGATGATCACTACCCAGATATATCTTCATATTTAAAGTATAAGCGTTATAGGGTTACTTAGGCAAGCTCTTGCCCACATCCGCGACAAGTTCAACCAATCGGTTACTATAGCCCCATTCGTTGTCGTACCACACCATAATCTTTGCAAGGTTTCCTCCCACAACTTTCGTCAAAAGTAAGTCAACAATACCGGAATGGCTATCACCAATATAATCACGACTCACCAGTGGCTCCTCGCTAACACCTAGAATCCCTTGATAAAATGGCTCAGTCGAGGCCTTCTTAAACACTCCGTTAATCTCTTCAACCGTTGTATCGCGACCAAGAAGGACGGTTACATCACTGATTGAGACCACAGGTGTGGGAACCCGGATACTTAGACCGTCAAACTTACCGACTAGCTGAGGTAAGGTTTTGGTCACTGCAATAGCAGCACCGGTCGTGGTTGGCACGATATTCTCAGCTGCATTGCGGCCCTCTCGTAAATCCTTATTAGGCGCATCTTGGAGAGATTGACTCGCTGTATAGCTATGAACCGTGGTTAGAAGTGACTTCTCAACACCGAACTCACTGTCCAAGATTGCCATGACTGCACCAAGCGAATTTGTAGTACAGCTTGCATTACTAATAACTTCAGTTGCACCTTCAATTGAATCTTCATTAGCGCCGATCACAATAGTATCAACCCCATCACTCTTGGTAGGACCGCTAATAATAACTCGTTTTGCCCCGGCACTAATGTGTTTCGAAGCTCCGTCTTTATCGGTAAAAAAACCAGTTGATTCAATAACCACTTCAACGCCTAGATCGGTCCACGGTAGAGCTGCGGGGTCACGCTCTGCTAATACTGTAATGTGAGAGCCTTTAACAATAATACCCGTCTCATCATAGCTAACATCGTTATGATAGGTCCCGTAGTTGCTATCGTGCTTCAAAAGGTACGCAAGTGTCTTAGTATCGGTAAGGTCGTTAATTGCCACAATTTCTAGGTCGCTTCTCTCAAAAGCAATCTTAAACGCATTTCGGCCAATGCGGCCAAATCCATTAATCGCTATCTTTGTCTGACTCATGTTCCTATCCCCACTCCCTTATCATTGTAAGCGTTAGCATTTCTATTGATCATTATATACTACTTAGTTATAATCAGAGTCAAACATTTGACTTATCTTTTAAATAGTTATATAATCTAAGTATTAGTCACGTCCACCTGCTGAGAAAAGGAGTCTGATGTCTCTAAAGTCCTTACGCAATCCAGAAGATCTAACGGTCGCAATGACCGAAGAAGTAAACCAGGCGCTCACTCGCGTTGCAACAGGAGAATTGGGCTATGCGATAACCTTATTGCAAGGCTTCAAGATTCGCGTGACTGACGAGCTCGAGTTGGCGCTGTATGTCAACGGAGTGCGTCGACCAGGTTACCTCTCCGAAATCTCAATTTGTCGAGATGAGGTTGAGTATGTTGTGGCACACCTTTACATCAAAGACGATGTGAACTACATCGTGGCTGTCCTGCGCACCGGTAATCACTGGGAGGCTGGATCTACGATTGTTGTTGAAAGTCTCGACGGAGAGGTGAGCTTCAATGATCTACCAAGTCAAGAACGACATCGACTTCTGGATTGCTAGTCTACGGGGGTGCGCCAAGCACCCCCGTAGCGCCATCACCTCGAAAGGGTGATTTTTTTATACCCACTCATACCGTATACTAGGATCATGAAGAAAGTGATCGTCCTTGAACATGCAGCTCCCTTTTATGAAGAGGATCAGATTCTTGAACTTGATCATGCAATTGACTTTGCTACCGCTGCCCATGCGGGACAAAAACGCAAAAGTGGTGAGCCATATATTATCCATCCCCTTTCGGTTGCCAATACACTTATCGAATGGGGTATGGATATCGATAGCGTATTAGCTGGTGTATTGCATGATACCGTCGAAGATACCGAAGCAACCTTAGAACAAATTGAATCACTTTTCGGCAGAGATGTCGCCTTCTTAGTTGATGGTGTCACAAAAGTTTCTCAAGCTCGCGCGGGCATGCAAGATCTCTCAAACTATCTCCCTCAAACAAAAGATAATTTATCAAAACTCCTTATTGCTGTTGGTCAAGATGTACGCGTTATCATTATCAAACTAGCTGATCGTCTACATAACCTCTCAACACTTCAGCATATGCCAAAAGATAAGCAGGTAAAGATTGCCCGGGAGTCACTTGAGGTATTCGGTCCTATGGCCGACCGACTCGGTATGGGCCGAGTTCGAATGCAAATTGAAGAATTTGCCTTTAGTTTTCTCGATCCTCCAGAATTCAAACGCGTCCAGAATCTAATTAAAAAAAGGCTCGGCAAGAGTACGCGTAAGCTTGGTGTTGTTCGGGCCGAAGTCGAATCTGAGTTAAAGAAGCACGATATTAAGGCCGAGGTGAATGGCCGCGTGAAGGGTGTTTATAGCCTGTACCGCAAGTTGAAGAAAGTTGATGGAAACATTGACGATATCTATGATCTTATGGCGCTACGAATTGTGGTTGAGCGTAAAGAAGATTGTTACCTCGTGCTTGGCATTCTTCACACCATGTACCAACCAATGATTAGTCGTATCAAGGACTACATTGCAATTCCAAAACCCAATGGATATCAAAGTCTCCACACAACAGTTATTACCCCGACTAAACAGATTGTCGAATTCCAGATTCGTACCTACGAGATGCATGATTACGCCGAACGAGGGCTCGCAGCTAGCTTCCATTATCACGACCAAAAAGCGAGTAAAGATTACATTAAGGGCCGAAAAAGTTCAACTCTTCCCGCCCAGCTCCAATGGATATCCCAGCTCCAAGAGATTGCAGCAAAGCTTGGTAATAATGAAGAAATATCAAAAGATCAATTAAATGTTGATCTATTTGGAAACCGAATCTTTGTTTACTCTCCGAAAGGCGATATCTACAATTTACCCGAGGGAGCCTTACCGCTTGATTTTGCCTACCTTGTTCACAGTGATATCGGTAATCATGCCTATAGTTTTCGCGTTAATGGTAGTATTCACGCCTTTGATAAACAACTTCAAAATGGTGATGTCGTCGAAGTAGTTACCCGTAAGCTCTCTCTACCAAAACAAGCATGGCAAGATCTTGTAACCACCACACATGCACGCAATAAACTTCGCATGCAACTTCGTCAGCTCGGTGTCATTGCAAGCCTAACCGGCGCAGCTAATATTATCCGTCGAAAATCTAGTCACAAAAAAGCAAGATAATGGACATTACGGTTGCCATTTCAACTATTTCTGACGGTACAATGTCTATTCTCCCCGATAAGAGTAATCAACCGATTGTGATTCAAAATCGTGACCGTTTCTTAATGACGCATCATATTCCAATGAAAGATACGACACTAGTTAAAGTAACCTACGGCGGTCATAACTACACACGCTACAAAGAAGTCGGCTCAGCCCAAAAAGGCGATGGAATGTATAACGGTGAGGCAGTCGCATGTGATGCACTTATCACACGCGAACGGAGGCATGCTCTTTTCTTGCCTCTGGCCGATTGTGTCGGTATGGTTGTCTATGACCCCGACCAACATATTCTCATGCTCTCACACGTCGGTCGACATAGCCTTGAACAAAACGGTGCACACGAATCCGTTCAATGGCTTGTGACCCAATATCAATCTAACCCCGCCTCCCTCCTGGTATGGCTTACGCCCGCACCTGGACAAGCAAGCTATCCTGTCTGGGCATTTGGTAACGGCGACTTTAAGGAGATTGTACTTGAACAACTCGATCAAGCCGGAATTTCAGCCTCTCACATTACGAATGACTCGTCTGATAGCACGACTGATCCACGTTATTTTTCTCATAGCGAATTCCTAGCGGGGAGACAGACTGAAGATGGTCGCTATGCACTTGTTTCCATGATGCATTAGCTACAGCCTTCACTTCGCTTTAAGATGCAACTTTTACCCATACCACTTCCGCACGATAGAGAGCCTATGTTTTTACCTCTCGGACCAAACCATTCCGATTAATATAATCAATTCCTGTAGAAGTTTGAATTGTAATGTCAGCCCGGTCCTGGGTTGACCGCCATTCATACTGATCATGTTCCCAACTCAGTACGATGACTGGCTTTACCTCATTAAGAACAGCCCGATAGAATAAACGCACAAGTGGACCCTTTGGATGCTCGGGCTCTTCGATAGTATTGGTTAAGTGGAGAGTATGAGTGTTAAGGGTTAGACCTGTCTCTTCAAAAGTTTCACGAACCGCACCTTCTTCAAATGTCTCATTATCTTCAACAAGACCACCGGGTAGATCAGACTTCAAAGGCGCCCATGGATGAGTATCGCTTCGACGTAACAATAAGATATTGCCTTCCAAATCAAGGATAATTACTTTTACCGACCTAATAAGCATAGTGCCACCCCTCGGTAGGTCTCCTATTTTATATTCCAACGCTCAATTGCTTGGTGAATAATCACCTTTGCTTCTTCAATATCACCCCATCCTTTGACAATCGTTGACCCAGGTTTTTTTAGATCTTTATAGTGGGTGAAGTGATGTGTGATCTGATCTATCTTCTGCTTTGGAAGATCGGCAAGCGAAGTAATGGCATTGCCCGTACTACGATCATCTGCCGGGACAACGACAACCTTATCGTCTACCTCCCCGTCATCTTCGAATTTCATAACACCAATAACTCTGCCTTCGAGGAAGATGCCAGTTGGCAATGGCTGGTCGGTAATGATAAGAGCATCAAGTTCATCGCCATCTTCATCAAGTGTTTGAGGAATAAATCCATAGTTGGTTGGCTTCGCAAAAATACTTGGTTCAACGCGATCAAGCTGGAATACCGCTTTTTCACGGTTCCATTCGATTTTGTGACTACTCCCCGCCGGAATCTCAATTACCACATTTACCATTCCGTCATCTACGTCACCAGGGGTAAGAATCTGATTAAAATCTGCCATTGTT
The DNA here is from genome assembly GCA_015655045.1 of Candidatus Saccharimonadota bacterium. GTDB lineage: Bacteria > Patescibacteriota > Saccharimonadia > Saccharimonadales > Saccharimonadaceae > UBA1547. Next base: position 39,551 of record JAATFU010000007.1, on the reverse strand, counting down.
CAACATCTCCTTTAAGTTCATTCGGTTTATTCTATTTTATCAGTTTTTCAAGATCGGTCATAGATATGGCTTCACCGATTTAAGGATTGGCGTAGTATAATCATGATAGAATGTCTTCTCGTGCTAAATTACTGCTGCCTCCGGACTATGTACGTGATGCGGCTCAACAAATTCGACGTGCCACAACTCGGGTTTCTTTCTTATGTATGATCGTGGCAACAGACGACTCAACAGACGACTTGATTAATGCACTCGCCGAAGCAGCCGAACGAGGTGTAGTTGTCGAAGTCGCCGCAGACGTCTTCACGTATGGTGAACTTGGTGGCTTCTTCCTACCGACCCGCTATCGCCGTAAGCAATCGCGCGCTACTAATAGTATGAGCAAACGTTTTAACAAAAGCGGGGTTAAATTTACATGGCTCGGACGGACAAAAACAACTATCTTTAGCGGACGAACTCATATTAAATGGTGTGTCGTAGATGACACCGTTTATTCCTTCGGCGGAGTAAATTTGTACCAAAAGGGTATTGATAACGTTGATTATATGTTCAAAGTAAACGATAAGGCGCTCGCCGATAAATTAGTCCTTGAATACGCCCATCTCAAGGAAGCCGATCGACATGATTACGCCTATCGAAGTCATGCGTTCGCCTATGGAAATGACTCGATTCTAATTGATGGTGGCTTCTTCGGCGACTCACTTATTTATAGACGAGCCTGTCGCCTAGCCGCCGAAGCCAGTCGCATTACACTTGTGTCACAATATTGCCCGACTGGAAAGCTAAGCCGCCTGCTTCAAAAAACCGAATCACGGTTATACTTCAATCCGCCAGAAAAGGCCAACTGGTTGAACCGACTTGTCATTCGGGTAGGTATGGCATTAAGTGGTCAACAAACCCTGTATACGAGGCCACAATATCTCCATGCTAAGTTCATGATTTTTACCATGTCAGACGGACATAAAGTTGCCCTGACTGGGTCACATAACTTTGTTAATGGCGGGGCACTTCTCGGTACGCGCGAGATCGCTCTTCAAACTGAGAATCCAGATATCATATCTCAACTTGAGACATTCTGGCGTGATCACGTTGCCTAAATAGCGGACTGTATTAATTCTTGATCATCGAGGTATTCGCGAATACTCATGGCCGCATGTGCTCCCTCGCCAACTGCACTTGCAATTTGGGTCGTGGCACCACTTCGTACATCACCGCTTGCAAAGATACCAGCAATGTTTGTTTGAAGTTTACGATCGGTTTTAATCAATCCCCGTTCATCAAGCTCAATACCGCTACCTTCAAGGAATTGAGTATTCGGCTTTAAGCCGACAAAGATAAAGACACCATCTGTTTCAAAACTGACTGGCTTACCAGCTACAGTTGCTTTTACAGATGTCACTTTTCCACCGACGGCTACAATCTCTTGAGTAGTCGTAGCAAGGTGAACCGTAATCTTCCCCTCATCGATAAATTTCTGGAGTTCTCGCTGTAACACTTCGCTTGCTTTAATAGTGCTTCGAACAAGGAGGTCAATATGAGTGCTGAAGCGGGTAAGATAAATTGATTCTTGAATGGCAGAATTACCGCCACCAACTACTACTAATCGCTTCTCTCGATAAAAAGCACCGTCGCAGGTTGCACAGTAGTGAACACCTCGGCCGTACAGTTCGGCTTCTCCTGGAACGCCAATTTTATTGTAGTCACTTCCCGTTGCGATAAGGACTGTTTTTGCTTGAACATCGACTCCATCAACGGTCACAATCTTTATATCACCTTCGTGACGAATAGCCGAAACTTCTCCAAACTCAATATGCGCCCCGAAACGCTCGGCCTGCTTCTCTAACTGCCCAGCAAGAGTCAAGCCTTCAATCCCTTCTGGAAACCCCGGATAATTATCGACAAGATCCGTAATGGCCGCGAGGCCTCCAATCGCACCCTTCTCATACACGACCGTGTCGATATCTTCACGCGTCGTATAGATAGCCGCACTCAGACTACTAGGCCCAGAGCCAATCATTATGACATCTCGAATTGTTTCACTCATGGTATATCCCACTTTCTTTATTGCTAGTATATCTAGTGCTTAGTGTCTTTTGCAATACGCTACTACGAAAGAATTACTGAGTGGTTGTGCCTGAAGCCGCCTCAATACTATGAACTTCTACAATGAATTCAAGTGGTGAATTGGCCGGAATAACTCCTTGAGCCACACTACCATAGCCGAGTTCGGCCGGAATAGTTAAGCGAACCACACTCCCCACCTTCACTCCGGTAAGTCCTTGTGTCCAACCAGCAATAACACCCGCTAGCGAAAGTGTCGTAGGGGCATCAGCCGCACCCTTTTGAGTTGAACTATCAAAAATTGTCCCATCAGGAAGGTACCCAAAGTAGCTAGCATTAATTGAGTCGGTTGCTTTAACGGTATCGCCCGTTCCTGCCACAAGTGTCTCAACATTGAGTTTACTAACGGCCGTCCCGTCAAAAGTACGGGCACTATAACCCGCCAGTGGCTCTGAGGTCGCAGCATGGTCCTGAGCTGCAACTTGTTGTTGAGCAGCAGTCTGCGCAGCTGACGCTGCCTGAGCAGTAGCATCTTTTTGTTGATTTTGATTTGATAGAATAATGACTACGAATGACCCAATCGTCCCTACGACCATAACAATTGCAATAATCCATATACCAATGCGCTGCGAAGTTTGTGTCGCCATCTGAATTTTCTCCCTACTTCAATACTCGTTCTATTATAGCAAACCTTGCCAAATCATGACGGATGAAAGGATATTTGTTGAATGTTCATTACGTGCTATAGTATTTTTACCTACGGTTACGTAGCGATGGAATACGATTTCTTTGGAGGTGGTATTTTGAAACGAGTACGGAGACGATGGTTGAGACTTCGGAGACAGTTACTGACAAGTAGGATAGCGGCCATCGAGGCCGCCATCCTCAAGCGTCGAGCGAGCTTCGGAGGACTCAACTCAGACCAGGTAGGCCTTGATGTTATCGAGAGGCTGAGGCAACTCAGTCACACGAATAAACAGAAGCTTAGCTTGGTAAGTCAGAAGCTCAAGCTGCTCGCATGAGCCGTTAGCCGAACAGGCTACAGGGTGGATTTGATCCATCTGGCCCTACGTAAGGGGCCATTTTTATTTGATATACTAGCAATATGTTTGATCATCATATTCAGCGCACCATCGTCTATACACTAGCTTTTGCCGATAGCCTGCGTTTTAGCGAACTTCAACCTGATGGTGTGGATAATAAATTATTCTCGTACCACTTAAAGAAAGTGGTGCACGCCGGATATGTGACAAAAAACGAAGATGGCACGTATAGTCTTACCCCTGAAGGCCGTCGCGTGGGGAAAGGCGCACTCCAAAAGCAAAGTCGCTATATTAACCGCGCATATTCCCTTCTCTTCTTAATTGTTCGACGACAAACTGATGGAGCATGGCTATTATTTAAACGCGGTAACCAACCACTCCTAGGCTGGTCCGGCTTTATGCAAGCCCAACCCACCCCTGAGAGTACTGCCATTGAGCTTGCACATACTGCCTGCTTTGAAAAGACGGGGCTACAAGGTGATTTCACGGTTATAAGCAATGGGTATTTTCGTATTTATAAGGATGGTGAACTTGAGAGTTTTACCCACTTCACTTTACTGGCCTGTGATGATATTCGGGGCGAACTCATTCAACAAGACACATTCGGTGAGTATGCCTGGGTACTCGACCCCGATTTTTCGGCACCGACTATCCTACCCACCGCCCCTACTTTGAGTCATGCCTACCTCAAGAGAGACCAGTCGTTTATTGAAGAAACATTCCAGCTCTAAGCCACTTCTTCGGTAGCCCATTCGAATGCCGTATACGCTTCATTGGGCGCTTCACGACGCCACAGTACGGCGAGGTCACTATCAGGATCGGCAAGCTGGGCAATTGACGGATGTGTACCGGTTCTATCGCCAAGCGTTCGAGCATCTTCAATCAACTGCAAGCCTTCTTGACGAGCACGGGCTTGAACTGCGAAGGCGCTCAAAGACTGTGCCGTTGTGCCTACCTCGAGCGAAGCGAGGCCGAGTGAGGCGTTCCCTACGCGTCGACCAAGTTGGCTTCGTATCTTCTGCGTACTGGCTCGATTTATATGGGTCGCAACTGTTGCTTCGGCAAGTTCGGTAGCCGAAACAAGATCGTGGCGGGTTTTCACAAGCAAACCTTGTGTATCTTGTCGCCAATCACTTTCAGCCGATGCAAGCTCTGGAAGATTGAGACGTCGTCGCATAACTGGCGCATGTTCACCGTAGAGATACCAGCTACTGTTGATGGCGCCCATCGCAATCATCCGTGCGGCAAATTGAAGGTCCTGTGGCTCGGTTATACGTTCAAGAAGAGCGACCGATATAGCCAATCCACGACGTTGCTGTTCTAAGATGATTGTGCCAGGTGGAAGAAGGTGACGTCGTTGTCGTTCAGTCTCATTACGAGTGAACGGGGGGATATAGGCACGACCATTGAGGTGTTCGGTTGATAAATCAAAATCTTTGTAGGGTTGTGGTTCTTTATTCATACTTCTAGTATGGGTTGCGCCTGTGTGCAATACAGTGAATACTTTTTCACTAGATCAAACACATCATTTATTTATCCCCCCTAAGGACGGCATCGAATATCCTATGCATGTCTTGAACCGGTATTGAACCATCATGCTCATCCGCCACCTCGACAAGATACTCGCGCAAGGCTCGGAATGTCATACCACGAAGCACACGCTCTTGGTCTTTGATCTTTTGCACTACCTCGACCACAAGATCGGCTGCATGCTTTTGAATCTCCGGGTCATTAATAAAAACTTCTTCTCGAAATATGTTATCTTCCATAGATATGACTATGCCATGGCCGAACATATATAACAGTGAACAATTGTTCACTTCGCATAGACTACTGCCCTATTTAGATAACTCGACTACCAATAGTCTCATGAAGATGATCCGCAACACGTGTAACGATCTGATTGACCGCCTCACTCGTCAGGGTCCGATCGTTGGCTGTCAGTCTCATGCGAATCGTGATGTTTTTTGTTGCGCCATTATCCGGCTGGTATATATCAACAGGTGAAATGATAACCTCAAGCTCAACATTCTCAAGGGATTGACGTACCCCTTCGATAATTTGATCGTAAAGGACTGAATGGTCAACCTGGAAACAGATATCACGCTCAGTACTTGGGTACTTACTCAGCGGCGTATAGAGCGCGGCTCGCTTCTGGGTCGCTTCAAGCAATCCGCGTGGATCAATTTCAAAGCCAGAACTATATTCAGGTAGCTTAAAGCCGCGTGCGACGGTCTTCTTATACTCACCCACAATACCGATAAATACTCCTGAATGGGCATCACTCACATACGCACTTCGACGGTATTCAAACGGAGCAGTAACAGCAAAACGAGGCTCTTCTTCAATTGGCTTATACACCAGGGTGAGTCCCTCAGTACGAGCAATAAAATCGAGGTATTTTTTTGCCTGATAATATGGCGCTCCCGGTTGTTGCGGACTTACTATAGTGAATGCAAGCATGTCAATTTCTTGAGGCACATGTTCATCCGTCAATCCGTGTTCCTTGGGATGAACTTTATTCATCTCGTACAGTGCAAAACTTTCAAAGCCCTGCTTACTATTTGGAAAAATGAGATTTAATAAGCTCGGCGTAAGGCTTTGACGATAGTACTGGAGGTCAGGACTTATCGAATTGATAATTCTATACGAATTAGTCGGTTCTTGCGTTGCCTTTCGTAGAACATCACCATGAACGAAGCTGTAAGTTAAAACTTCGTTTGCCCCAGTTCGTAGTAATGTCTGACGAAGCTGAGATCGAAATCTATCAAATTCGTCTGGATTAACCGCCCGGTAGTCTCTCAGAGGTAAACGAGAAACGATGGTATCAAAACCATTTAGACGTCCTACTTCCTCAACAATATCCTCCTTAATATGAATATCGGCTCGCCAATATGGTGCAATGACACTTAAGAGATCATCCTTCTTTTCAACATTGAACTCACTGTTTTGAAGACTCACGATAATTGCTTCTTCCGAAAGATCACTACCGAGAATATGATTAATCGTCTCACTCGACACCATAATTGGTCGAGGAGATTCGACAGATGGATAGGCATCAGCCACTTCACTGACGCGTTTTGCCCCCGCCCATTCATTCATTAGGTGGATAGCCTCACCGAGGACTGGCGCAGTCAGGGCGGCAGGTTGCCCCTTGGTAAAACGAGTAATGGCCTCACTAAAGATACCGTGTCGCATTTGAGTCGAACGCAGACTATAAAGGTTAAATGTAGCACTCTCAATAATAATATTTCTTGTTGTCCCATCGATCACCGTGCTTGCGCCACCCATTGCACCAGCTAGACCAATGGCAGTCTCACCAACTGCAATAACAATATCTTCAGGTACCAGGGTAATAGTTCGCCCATCAAGTAGGGTTAAGCTTTCGCCGTCTCGTCCGCGACGTACATGAATGTCTGTCCTCCCCCCACCAACGGCAAGTACCTTATCATAATCAAATGCATGCAGTGGCTGACCTGAGACCATCATTAAATAGTTTGTAACATCAACAATTGCATTAATAGGACGCAGGCCTACTCGAGCCAGATAAGTTTGAATTAAGACAGGTGACTGTCTGGTACCATCCGCATCCTGTAAGACAACTGCTTGGTAGCGAGCAGACAGCTCAGGCTCATCAATCGTCACTGACGGCGTAACGATATCCCCTTGCTTCTCGCCATAGCTTGGTGTTGTCGTGCGAAGCCAATCGGGGGTATGAAACGCCTTACCTTCAATAGCCGCTACTTCGCGAGCAAAGCCAATAATACCAAATGTATCTGGTCGATGAGTCAATGATTTATTCTCGATATCAAATAACTGGTCATCAAGTTCGTAAACACGCGCAAAACTATCACCGGGATGTAAATCAATGTCTAACTCTAAAATACCCGAGTGGTCATCAAATAAAGCCAATTCCTTAGCGCTCGCCAACATCCCATTACTCATAACGCCTCGAAGTTCCTTCGTCGTAAGTACAAATGGCTCAGTATCATTACTAGTTGACGGTACGGTTGCTCCAGGAGGTAGCCAGGCGACCGCAAGACCTGCTCGGACATTTGGCGCACCGCACACAACCTGCACGAAACCATGCTCATCACGATCAACACCTTCTGTCACTCCCCCGTCGTCAATCTTCGTTACATTTAGATGATCAGTTCCTTCAATAGGCCGACATTCGACAACTTTTGCTACAACTACGCCATCATAGACGTGAGAATGGTCAGTAATCTGCTCAATTTCAACCAACCGGGCACCTATCCGCTCACTTAATTGATCGGGTGATTCCTCAATAGTTGTATATTTTTTTAGCCAATTGAGAGAAATGATCATAGCTTAGATGCCTCGTGTTTAAAGTAAAATCGTTCCCCGCTCGTTTTGTCTATATCGAGCGTACCTATCGGTGTTCGATACAAAGTAACTGCCGCATTCGGCGCAGGAGCTGCACTGAAGCGCGTTTGGTATACTCGTGTTCCGTGCTCAAGTTGTTTACCCACTAGTTGTTCGGAGATTGAGCTAAGATACACGCCTCCATGCGTGTCTGCTTTTGGCAATGGTGTTGAATCATAGATAATCACAAATGTTCGATTATCTCTTGTAATATTTTGAGTATGAACGGCACTTGAGGGTGACATCCAATAAAGAAATTGATCATCATACGCGAAGGCGACAGGTGTTGCCCATGGTGCGCCATCCTCTCGAGTCGTTGCTAAGACAGCGTAGGTAGTGGCGTCAAGGATTGGTTGAATATCATTCATACAAACTTCCTAAGAAAAGCCAGTTTTCCGGACTCAAAATGACGCAGATCTTCAATACCATATTTCAACATCACCAGGCGTTCAATACCTCCACCCCACGCAAAGCCTCGATACGTGTTCGAGTCTATTCCCGCCGCCTGTAAAACATTTGGGTGAATCATGCCGCACCCAAGCATCTCCAACCATTCACCCGGTTTTCCGTTTAATGCAGCTGGTTTTTCAATTGCAAATTCAAGTCCTGGTTCAACAAACGGGAAGTAGGCAGGTTGCGTTTTTGTGTGGAGATTCTGACCATAATATGCCTCAAAGAAGGCACGTAATGTACCAAGCATATCGGCAAGGCTAGCCGTTTTGCTCACAAAGACACCTTCGTATTGATAAAAGGTGTGTTCATGGGTTGCGTCGACATCTTCATTACGGAAAACGCGCCCATAACTTACTGCGGCAATCTGACCGCCAGCCTCAAGTTTTTCTATGCCCTCCTTGAGGATACGATGTTGCATCGTGCTGGTGTGGGCTGGCGGAATATAACCCTCTTCGGTTCGGAAAGTATCATATCCATCACGGGCTGGATGGTTTTCGGGAAAGTTTAGGGCTCCAAACATATGATAGTCATCATCAATTTGGCGTGACTCAATCGCTTCAAAACCCATACGGGTGAAGATATCGATAACCACTTCAAGTTCACGAGTGAGCGGGTGTTGGGTACCTTGCTCAGTTGGAAGAAGGTCAATTGGACTCGCGTTAAGGTCCCATGGAGCCGTCACATCTATAGGAACGATCGTCGCATTCTCAAGAGCTGCTTCACGGGTTACAACCGCCGCTTCTAATGATAGCTTGAGTTGATTAATCGCCTTCCCGTATGCGCCCCGCTCTTCGGGCGGAAGTGTGCCGATAACACCGTATAGCTGTTTAAGTGTAGGTGCTTTCAAGAGCTCCCGAGGTGTCTCGCTGGCTTCAATTTGCTCGACGTAATCTTTACGTACATCTTCAATGTTTTGCATAACTGTTAGTTATTATACGGCAAAACAGTTAAATCGTATAAGAGAAAGCGTGATAGAAAATTGTAAAGTTAGGCAGTACGCGCGACGTTAAGAATAACCAATCCCACAAAAGCAACGACGACAACAATGGCGATCACCACCCATACCCAGGCGAGGCTAGTAGTTCGTTTGGTTCCCTCAATATAACGCGAGTCGTCAACGCCATCAGGTTGATCCTGCAAAAGTGCTCGTTGCTTCGCTCGCTCTTGAAGCTCCGCTGCGAGTCGTTCTTGAAGTTTTGATCGTTCATCATTTTGGCGAATAAATAGTGACATGCTCCTAGTATATCACTCATGTTTACGTAGCCGTAGGTGTGGTATACTATAGCCATGTTCAACTAAGGAGGAAATACATGGCTACTAAACAAGCTACTTCGACTGGTAAGAAATCGTCCGCAAAAACGACTCCTACCAAGAAAACCAGTACCACAACAACAACCGTAAAAGCCGTTTCAACAAGTACTTCAACAAGTATCTTTTCAAACGCTAAGTTCACTCCATTTATCGGTGTGCTTATCGCTGAATTCATAGGAACCTTCCTACTTGCTGCAGCCTACATTGATCTTCAAGGCTCACCACTCTACGTCGCATTCGTAGCTGTTGGTATCGTCCTGTTGATTGGTGGTTTCTCGGGTGCCCACCTCAACCCTGCTGTTACCGTTGGTGCCTGGATTACTCGCCGCATCAAAGGTAGTCGTGCAATTGGCTACATCGTCGCTCAACTGCTTGGTGCACTTGCTGCATGGGCAACCCTTACCGGTTTCCTACAGGCAACCGTAACTGACGCAACTACCGGTACAGCCGCAACAACGCTCTACCATGGTGCAACACTTATTAGTGGCAAAGAATGGTACATTTTCTTTGCAGAATTACTTGGTACAGCAATCGTCGCATTTAGCGTCGCAACCGCTCTACGTACACAAGGAAGTAAATTGGTTCGCGGTTTCACAATTGGCTTTGGTCTTTTGATTGGTCTTGCCATTGCCGTATCAGCAACCGCACCACTACTTTCAGTTGCCTCAACCGGCTTTACAGTTTTGAACCCAGCCGTCGCGTTTTCACTAAACGCCGTCACATGGGACTTCTGGACAATCTTCATCTACGTCTTTGCACCATTGGTTGGTGGAATCATCGGATTTGTTATCCAGAATATTCTTCAGTCATCACAGACTGACAAGGTTCAGGCTTAACTAGCTAAAGACCTTACTAATGCATATAATACCCCGCGTATTGCGGGGTATTATATTTGTTTGTTAAAGATTCTCTACTGTATAGGCTCGAAAGTCCGCCTCGGAATATACGCCAATTCCTCTCTCGTCTCCCTTGGTATAAAGAGTTACGTGTGTAGGTGGTACAGTAATCGGGCATTTTGTCAGTATACGTAACTGGTTAAACAGTCGTTTCACTCCCTTGACTTTGACTAGACAGATAATCGATTCTTTTACCGTAGCGTCTTCTAAGACTTTCCTTAATACAAAGAAGTCGCCACTCGAAGCCATTTTCAGTGACTGAATTTCACGTGTTATCTGGGTCGCCTCGGATGTTAAATGAAGTTGAGCGATAAGCTCAGCAAGGGGACGACCAATAAGCGTTATATGAAGGTCTGATTTTTCATAAAAATGGTGCTGCCGTGCATACTCTACCACAGATTTCGGTACGTTAATGATGCCCTTCGGTACGTCGAGCAGAAAGTTACCTGTATCCGCATGTCCAGAAGGCAACACTTTCACATATTTCATGAGTGTAGTATAACAAATACGCTATTCGTCGTGAGGCTTATCGATCAGAAGTGGCTCAACGCTTGAATCATTACCTGCAATCTTCACAACGTCCTTATCGATTTTCCCAAGTTCCTTGTGCGCGTTATTGTAGTGGTTAACTGTTGTACCGAGTGAGTTACCTAACTTTTGCATAAATTCTTCAAACCGACCAATGTGCTGACCAAGCTTCCCCACTCGAATCTGAATATCTTTTGCTTGCTCTTCGATCTGGAGGCTGCGTAGTCCCTGTAAAACTGTCTGGAGATAGGCCATAAAGCTCGTCGGACTCACAATAATAACTTTCTTATCCCGAAATGCGTACTCGATAAGATCCCGTGCACTTGAGCCGGTTCCCACGTCACCAATAAGCAAATCATAGTAGAGCGACTCACTCGGAATAAACATAAAGGCAAAGTCCATCGTATGCTCGCTGGGTCGAATATACTTACTCGTTTCATCAATGCGACCCTTAAGGTCCATCCGTACTTTGGCAAGCAACTTTTCTCGCTCTGGTTTACTATTTTCGCTTACCATGCGGTTATAATTTTCGAGGCTGAACTTACTATCAATCGGTAGAATCTGGCCCTTATCAAGGAAGACGACGGCATCAACAATTTCTCCATCCTGAAAGCGATATTGCATCTGGTAATTCTTTGAGGGCAAAATATTCTCAAGCACCGACTCCAGATAGTACTCGCCAAAGACACCGCGCTGTTTTGGATTCTGGAGCACGTTCTGAAGCGTTTTCAGCTCATCGGCTACATCCACCACTCTCCGGTTTGTCTCGTCTAGTTTTGCAAGGCGCTGCGTTACCTCAGATACCAATTTCGCACTCTCACCCAGCTGTTTTTGCATAGACGTCTGCATTGAACTATTGCTCTGCTCAAGTCGATCACCCATTGTTTGTTGCAGGCTCGTAATACCCCGCGTCAGCTCAGTCACGTCTGTCTTTAATAGCTCGACAGCACTGGTACTTTTAAGCTCCTGCATACGTTGATTGAGAATATAGACGACAATGGCAAAGCCAATAATAATAACGATCAGTACAATAGCAAGAATAAGTAAATCCATGCTTTTAGTATACCATCGGAAAGGATTAGTTGGTGAGGATAAGCCGTATAAGCGCTACGATTAAAGCCGATGAAAGAAGAATAATGCCGAACCGTTTATAGCGAACGAGCCACGTAAAAAGTAAGTATGTCAGTACGTACAAAAGAACCGACCATCCCAGTGCCTCACCCCACGCGAGTCCAGACGTCCAGCTACCTAGATCGAATAGGATTAAAGCGGCTGCTATTGCCACAAGTAGCGGTTGATAGATACGTAGACGCACCATAAGACCCGTACCCGCTACCGCAACAATCACGGCGGCAATGCCGGTAGCGACGGCCGTCGCATCGCTACAGGCCGTAAGTGTATTTGGTGTGCGACAGAGTAATTGGTCAATCACATAATGGCCAAACCACGCATTAAGTGCCCAAAAACCAACGCCAAGCACCACGGCGCTACCAATAATTTCCCAAAGGGGATAGTTGTCTCGTAATATTGCCTGTGGGTCTTCGTGTGTCGTAAGTTGTACCACTTTATTGCACCTCCGTATACTTGTTAGTATACGTTACTTTTGAAAAGATGTATCTATTTTTCGCCCAGGGACATAATTCACATACCAAAGAGCTCCAATGAGGCCAATAATTACTCCCCCGATCACATCAAGGGGCGTATGGACTAACGCAAGTACCCGCCCAACGCAGACTAACACTGTCAGGAATGCCAAAACAAGTGATAAAATGCGCTGTCGCGTTTCGAACCAGACAGCGCATGTAATTGCTGTTAGAAAAAGCGTGTGGTCAGAGGGGAACCCTGGATTATTTAAAAAGAGTGCTCCCGCGGTTGTACCCAACAACTCAAAGGGGCGCTCTCCCGTAGGCTGATAAATAGCTCCTGCTAACTTGGCAATAAAATAGGCGGTTAATCCAGCCATCAAGATGCGGCTATAGGCTTCAAACCGTCGCGATTTTGGTACTTTCCATATAAGAGCATATATCCCGATTAATATCCCTGGAATCACTGCCCCGTCAGCAATAATACGAATAAGTAGGCTGGTATCTATCATATAGACTAGTATACCGTAAGGGCTTCAGAATGGCTCACCCATGATAAGGTATACTTGATCACATGTGGATTCACCAATACGCACACCTTATCGAAGGCTTCCTCCATGCTAATTTTATCCTCGCACCTCTTCTTCTGATTACAGTCGAGGAGATGGGTATACCTATCCTGGTGCCTGGCGATGCCATTCTTGCCTATACTGGCGCGCTCGTCAAAGGTGCCGGTCCGTCGGTTTCGATGATTACAGCTACGGTGATAGGTATCTTAGCCGTGTTGATTGGCTCAACGATTCTATATTTTATCGCCCATCGCTGGGGCCAGCTAATTGTTCGTAAATTAGGCCAATTTATCTTCCTTAAAGAGAGCCAGATTGATAAAGCTGAGGCATTATTTGCAAAGTATGGAGTATTGACTATTATTTTAGGCCGTCATATTCCCGGCATGCGTGTACCGGTTACTATCTTTGCGGCCACGTCGGGTGTCAAATACTCAACTTTCATTTTGAGTACGTTTATCTCGGCAATTCTATGGATATTTTTTTGGCTATCTTTTGGCCACCATTATGGGGCAAACATTGAGCACCTTGTTCGTGCACATACGCTTCCCTCGTTTCTGATTCTTGTTGGTATTATCCTCGCTTTTGTTCTTTTCCATTTTATTGGCAAACTTCGGGAAAAAAGGCATAAGATAAAAGTAGCGACATTAAAGAAGGAATAACCATGCAATTATCAGAACTTCATCATAAAACTCATGCCCATGAAGCAGGTTGGCACATCGTCGTTGCAATTCTCATTGCCGTCGGACTTGAACTTATCTTAAGCAACGAACTTACATTTGGTACTAAATACGCAGTAGCTGGTCTTGAGGTGGTACTCGTCTTACTTCTCAGTGTCTTTAAGCTCCACGCCGCTTTGAAGCGACTTTTTGCCATTCTTCTCCTTGGCCTTATTTCGTTTGCCAACGTGGTATCACTTGGCATGGTGATCGTCGCTTTATTTGCCCACGTGGGTGTCGATGGTCACGAACTGCTTATTTCAAGTATTGCAATCTATATTACCAATATCATTGTCTTTGGCTTGTGGTACTGGGAACTCGATAATACCCGACTGGCTACACCCGACTTTCTTTTTCCCCAACAAACCAGTCCTCAAATTCAGCCAGGTTGGAAACCATCCTTCTTTGACTATTTGTTTGTCTCCGTTACGAATGCAACCGCCTTTAGCCCAACCGATACCATGCCACTAACACATCGAACAAAACTCCTTATGGCTATTCAAGCAATTATTTCGCTCATTACAATTGCCCTCGTCGCAGCCCGTGCTGTCAATATTCTTAGCTAGTCAATGGACACATCGGTACCTTTTGGTGAGTAATTGGTGAAATAGTTCATAATTATTTAAGAACTCTGATATACACTGAGACTAACATAAGTAGGTATAATGATAGTATATGAAATTGCTCCTTGTTGAAGATAACGAACGACTAGCAGAGCGTCTTAAATACCAGCTTACAAAGCTCTATCTTGTTGATGTGACCACTACGGGTGAGGGAGCACTTACCAAAGCCGCTGAGACTCGATATGGTGTTATTGTGCTTGACCTTGGACTTCCTGACATGCCCGGACTGACTGTCTGTAAGCGCCTCCGTGAAGAATTAAAGCTAGATACCCCGATATTAATTTTGACCGGTGTCGACGAGGTAACCTCACGTGTGCAACTTCTTGATGCCGGTGCAGATGATTACTTAACCAAGCCCTTTGATAGCGACGAACTACGTGCCCGTATCGCAGCCCTTGCTCGCCGGCAACCGCTTCACATCGCAAAGCCCGCTCTTGTCTATCAGGACCTCGTCATCGACACCGAGCGACGAACAGTTGTACGAGCCGGCACACCGATTGATCTACGCCGCAAAGAATTCGACATATTAGAATACCTCGTTAGCAATCGGGGGAGGGTACTGACACGAGAGATGATTATCGATCACGCCTGGGACTCTAGCAAAACAAGTTGGAACAGTACCGTTGATGTACATATTAAACACCTTCGAGACAAGATAGATCGTCCCTTTCACTCATCACTTATAAAGACTGCGTACGGTCTTGGATATCGGGTCGATGTGCCTAAATAATTAATACAAGAAAGGTCCAATTGTTATGATTGATATACTCCACACCATCCTAACGGATGCAGATGCTCGTAAGAGTGCAGTCGTCGAAGCTCATCTCTTACAAACCAGTATCGCTGGTACCCCTTGGTACAACGTAGAATAATACTCCCATGAGTACATCCGCAACAAAAGCTGTGCCACGTACAAGAAACCGATTCGTTGCTCGGCTTTTTGTTGCGCCTCAATTCCTTGCAAGCTATACCCGTCGGTTAGCAGCTGTTCAGTTGCTCCAGGGCAAGCAGGCTATTGTTACAATAATTTTTCGCGGAACCTTTTTTGTCGTCAGCCTCCTATTGATTCTCCTTAGTTTTAGCTTCTTCGTCGCTGGTAATGCCTATGTAGCCAATCGTATTTTTTTATGTCTGGGTGCCGTTCTTTACCTTGTCTGTATCAAGATTCTTATACACAGGGCCCATATCATGTCGGCTGCGTGGATGCTCATTGCCCTATACGTCGGTCTTGCAAGTCTCATCTTATTAATGTGGAGTATTAATGCCCCTATTGGCATTTTAGTACTCGGTTTTATTATTGTGCTTGCAGGAGTTATGCTTGGGGCACGCTATATTATCCCTGTAACAATTGTCGTTATAGGGCTTCTTTCGTTTCTCCAACTTGCAAGTAGGCTTGGTATTGTTCATCCTGACTATAGTTCACTTGCTATAGCTTCGGGGTTTGGTGATGTTGTCAGTTATAGTACTATCTTTGCTGTTTTTGCACTCATCTCATGGTTATCGGGACGTCAGATGGAACAATCTTTACAAAAGGCTCTCGTTGCCGAAGCGGCGCTCCAATCCGAAAAAGATTTATTGGCCGTTCGATTAGAGGAACAAACTCGATATCTTCGCGAATCTCAACTTGAAGAGATGCGTCAATTGTACCGTTTCGCCGAACTGGGTCAACAAAGTACTGCGCTCCTTCATGAACTTGCTAATCACCTGACGGTCCTCACCCTTGATATTGATGATATTCAACAGCGTAATCATCGTACCAAAGCAATTTCACATGCGCGAGAGAGCATCACCCACCTTGATAATATGGTCGGTCAGGTACGCCACCAATTACAGGAAACCAGCGCATCAAATGTGTTTAATATCCTCACCGCTGTCGATGAAGTAGTGACAAATCTCAGTACGATGGCCGCTAAAGTTCAGGTTAGTCTTCATTATAAAAAACCGACAGGACAAAAGGCAATTTTAGGAAATGGTGACGCACTACGTCTTTCACAGATCCTTACCATTATTATCACGAATGCCATTGAAGCATATGGCGAAGCGCCCACCTCGTTTGCTGAACCCACGGTCTTTATTGCAACACACATCACCCAAACAACCGTTGAAATTATGATCACAGATGACGGACAGGGAATACCTGATAATATACGTCAACAACTTTTTACGCCGTTTCAGAGCAGCAAGAAAAATGGTATGGGTATTGGTCTATTTATTGCAAAAAGTATGATCGAAACCCACTTTAAGGGCACTATCTCCCTTGATCCAAGTAGAGAATATACTCGATTTATTATTACCTTACCTCGATATAGTTCGAAGGGTCGTTAGAATGCCGTTATCTATCGACAACGCCCTCCGGTATCTTAAGAGTTGTGTTTTTGAGCCTACGGTAAGTGACCAAGAAGCAGCTTTATTGGTACTCGCGCTTGCTCAATCGTCTGGCATACGACCCGCTGTACCCCCTCGGCTCACCCAGCAGCTTCGAGGGAATGACTGGAAATGGATTGATACGGTTGAGCTCCAGGAGATGGCTCTACGATTATTAGCTCTCCATATGTATGACCCGACCATACTTGATGGGACAGGGCTAGCTCAACTCGCAGCTCGACTTCTCCGTACCGAACAAGCTGTCGGTGGCCCGTATGCCGAGCCGGGTCACTCGCCAGAACTCTTGGCCAATGCCCTACTCGCCCAGTTATTTACTGCTTTTGGTAGTCCCTTGCCACATCTTGTGGATTTCGTGCAACATATCGCTTATACAAATTCTCAAATCCTTACAGATCCCTTGACGCTATGGGCAGTCTCATGGCCTTCTCGTCTTCTCAAAAATCCGATCAAATCAGACTATCTCGCTCACCTTCCAAAGGCTCAACAACCCAACGGAAGTTGGAGCGCAAGTCACGATCTCACCTCTCTTACGATTACGGCAATCGCTGTCTGTCTACTTAATAGCGAACCATTCACGAAGCCCCAAGCACGGGCAACTGCTAGGACGGCTCAAAATACAGTGATGCGCCAAGTAGAGCGAGAGCTGAGCGTACTGCAAGAGCCACTTCAATCGAAAGCCTTACAAGTATGGCAGTCGGTCGTAAAAGCCGATACAAGACACGAAATAACTCACCTGCCTTTGTTTTTTAAACGCTCATTAAAGCATCCCTCAAAACTACTAACCGATACGGCATGCGAACGATTAGGGACGGCTAACTTTTATACTTGGATGGCCTACACAATTTATGATGACTTTATAGACGAAGAAGGAGAGCCCTCATTCCTGCCAGTGGCAAACTACGCCCACCGAGCAAGTCTTTGGCACTATCAAGAAGTAGACGACTCCCCTTCTATCCGATTAGTGATTCGACAGTCATTTACCGATATGGACATAGCCAATGCCTGGGAGTTAGCTCATTGCCGATACGACGTCAGAAAAGACAAGATTACAGTGAAAGAGTTGCCTTTATATGGTGAGGGTGAAATTCTCGCACGAAGAGCGAGCGCACACCTTCTAGGTCCGACTATTCTTATGCTTCTTGATAAGAGCATACCCGAATCAACCTGCCAGCTTATCGAGCACAGCCTTGACCACTACCTCATCGCAAGACAGCTTAACGATGATATACACGACTGGGTAGAAGATCTCACACGTGGCCATATAAGCTTTGTGGTTGCCTTTTTGCTCAAGCAAGCTAAAACTCAACCTGGTACGTATAGCTTATCCGAGCTTATCCAACAACTCCAAACTACTTTTTGGCACACTGGACTGACTTTACTTTCTAATCTCACACTTACACATATTAATCAGGCAATCCAGTTCTTCAGAGATAGTGCGATCTTCATCGAGACGGATAATATCTTTTTCAAAGAAGTCTTTGATCCAATACGAGAATCGGCTCAGCAGAGCATCATAACCCACACTGATCAAAAGAAATTCCTTAAAACTTATTCGAAGAATATACCTTCCTAGTTAGCACTATTTAAGGTCGCAAACGCCAACTATCAATTCAAAAATCTTAACAATTTACTTATAATGTATATAAGGGAGTATCATGAATATAATTCGATCACTACAAAAATGGGGCAACGGGAATGGCGTACAGCTCCCCAAGGAAGTTATAGAAGCAGCCCATATCAAAGTCAACCAACCGCTCGAAGTTTCTACTAAGGGCTCCTCTATCATTCTTACGCCCGTTAAAGAAACAAATAAAATTACTTTAGAGTCTCTCCTTGAGGGTGCGACACCAGCTACAGTTGGTGGCGAGCTTGACTGGGGAGATGATATAGGAAACGAACGCTATGAATAGTGTACATTACACACCCAATCCTGGTGATATTATATGTATGGCTCAACCTTGATCCCGCTGTTGGGCACGGGTAGTCCGAAAGCACGACCGGCACTTAGCTAAGACGTACAATGCATGCACTCGCGAGTTTAATGACGCACCCGTAAAACTATTATCTATTTCACACCTGGTGTTTCACAGCAAGGCCATTGCCCGCCGTACGATCTTCATACACTACTGCATCCCCCAGGGCTTCGTCGATTGCTTTTAGGATATCATCGCTAAGCACAAAGTTAGTTGCGGCAATATTCTGCATAACTTGCTCAGGACGAGATGCCCCAATAATTGCTGCCGATACTTCAGAACGACGTAAGATCCAGGCTAACGAGAGCTGAGAGATACTACAACCGACTTCATCTGCAATGGGCTGAAGCTTCTGGACAGCTTCAAGTGTATGGTCCGAGAGAATATCACCCATAAATACGTTCATTTCACTACTTGCAGCACGGGAATCAGCTGGTGGCTGCTGACCGGGCTTATATTTACCTGTCAGTACACCTTGAGCAAGTGGAGAGAAAACAATCTGGCCAATACCATTCTCAGCACAAATTGGAAAGACTTCCTTTTCGGCCCCACGCCAAAGCATGTTGTATTGCGGCTGGGACGACACAAACTTCTCGGCACCAATTACAGCCAGGCCAGCTTTAATCTGCTCTGGCGTCCATTCGCTAAAACCAATGTAACGGGCCTTGCCTGCTCGTACAACATCACTCAGAGCCTCCATTGTCTCTTCAATTGGCACAGTTGCGTCAAAACGATGACACTGGTAAAGGTCAACGTAGTCTGTCTTCAATCGACGAAGAGAATCGTCTATCTGTTTGTGAATCTGAACCGCTGATAAGCCCTTGTCTGTATCGGTCATCGGAAAATAGACCTTAGTGGCAAGCACATATGAGTCACGCTTATAGTCGGATAAAATCTCTCCCCATGCTTCCTCAGACGCACCTTGACCATAGACATTTGCCGTATCAAAGAAGTTGATACCAGCCTCGTAGGCTGCACGGGTACAGGCTTCCGTTTGCGAACGCCCGACGCCGCCAGAATAGGTTAACCATGAGCCTAATGCAATTTCACTCACCTCTAAATCACTGCTACCGAGTTTGCGCCTTTTCATATATCCCTCATCTTTCTTATGTCTCTAGTTTATCACGGCACGCACGTATATATGCCTACGACCCCATAGAAAACGGGGGGCATACCACGTAGGTGAATTCTTCATCTACTTGGTCGGAGCGACCCGAGATCCTAGGGTTGTCTTAGTTCTGTTGCTAATAGCTTAGACATTTCAAGGAGGCTATTAAATTCATAGAATGTGAGGTATGCCAAAGCAAGTTGTCTTGGGGTTATTTTACGCAAGCTAAAACCTCGGGATATAGAACTTCGACCTCGACAAGTTTACGTTTAGTGGCGATCTTCTTTCGTCGCACGAATCCAATACGCGCATCGCGCGTGGAGACTCGCCAAAAAGACTGGCCACTTGACCCGCTGGAAGGAGTACCTCATTTTGCTCATCGGGGGGAGCACCTCTACCGATTTGTAAAAAGAGAAAAGGAGCGTAAAGGACACCCGTCACAATTTGTGGCGGGTGTTTAATCTACGGAACTATTTGCATAATAGTATCAGCTGGTCACTTAACGAGAAGGAGCGTACGGGTAGTTCGGTCATTATACCATGAGATGTATTTCTTTTGATTGATCTCTTTACGGCATTTACCGATAGGCTGTTTATTCTATGAAATGAATACTTTATGCCTAGTAATCACAGTCTCATCAATCTAAAAGCCACATTAAGACAAGATTAAATTTCACAAAAAACAAAAGTCTTCCTTTCCTCCAGAAATACCACTAGAGACTATCCAATTATTCAGTTGGCTTGCTCTCAAGGTATGCCGCAAGTGTACCATTTTCAACAGATTCCTGAATTTCTTGTTCGCCTACAAGACGCAAACCCGGTTCGCTACTAAATTCTACGACAGGATACTCACCCCAACTATAATATTCATCTCGATAAACAGTATCCAAGCTTGCAAGATGCCCCAGCCCTTCAATGTAGCTTTTCACATGTTTTGCCACGACTTCTTCTGATGTATCTTCCTCCACGTAGGTAATATGCGCTAGTTCCATTCAACTTCCCCCTTCGTATTTTCCTTATTGTAGCCTTCATTAAGATTGAGTGTCAACAGAACCTTTGGGGAAGTCAGTGTTATAGCTCCACCTCGAAGCCTCAACGTTGCCGTGCGAGTTGGCTGGCGTATTTTTCATCTCAGTTACGCATCAGAGCAAGCGCTCTTAAATGAAGCTGATGCAGTTGCCACGGTAAGCGAGACTAGATGCCGATATTTCGGTCGAGATAGTCGGCTAAGAGAACCTCAACCGCGACCTCCGACTGGCAGAAGTCCCAGAGATCGCTCTCAGACAGTTGCCCTGCTGTCTCTTTAAGTATCTCGGATGCAGCAATCAGGTGTGGAAGACGCTGACTCTCGTCTTGACGCCATTCACGCAGGAGCTGTGCAAGGTATTCGCTTGAGATCCGGTCTGCGGCTTCACTAATAAACCAGCTAGGCATTTTACCTTGGTCTGTTGTGTTGATCAGCTCTGTGAGACGATCAGCGCGCTCCAGGGCATAACGTTCCAACGAGTCAGACAAATCAATCCCGGACTGGAGTTGGTCTGCTTCCTTACGTCCTTGCATAGCTTCGTGATGACGTGACTCAGTCGGAACGACACGGAGACGCACAGCACATTCAAGCAGCCGCTTTTGCCATTGTCGAACATTGGGTTCGTTATCATCGTGATGATCTTGCTCCATTGTGGCTAGTTCCTAAATAAATGATTAATCATTATATAACTAGAATACGCGTAGTCGAACCTCCGTCAATGGCATACAGAGCGGGGTCATCCCGCTGTAAGTTTCAAAAATTTTACATACATTTTCAAGGTGTTTAGCAAAAAATATCACCCCTATTGAAGCTTTACAATTTAGAGATTTTTATCTCGTAGCCTTGGTCCACTAGCCAGGATTTTGTACTTCTCAAAAACTTTCGTCATCCAGATTAAACTGAAATGTATACTCTTCGTGATCAATTAGCTCATCCGGAGTGTCTAAGTAAGCTACAACTGTCTGACGCGCTTTCTTTATGAGAACTGTATCATCGACGTTAAAGCCATTTATCACAGCGCCCAACGTACTCACACAGAATGCAAATCCATAGCCAAAGCCATCTTGAGTAGCGATATATGACTGAATCGCAAACATTCCATTGCCGAGCCTAAAACCCCCACTACTTTCGTAAATCTTATATCCATTATGCTCAAAATTATTCATTTAATACCTTCTTCTAATTATAATTTTCTGCTTGAACTTCCATATTTTAGGAAAAGATTAGTATAGAATATAACGATGTTATTGACAAACACCATAAGCGTCTATTATAATTCTAATATCACCATGTCCGGATAGGCCTAAGGTTTCGACCGACCGCCGATGCCGGCTTTTTTGTATTCAAGAGAACTACGTAATTTACTTAATTCAACAATATAACGGGAGTAAGGTCTCAATAACTTTGAATATTTACTGTTCGGTGTAAGAATATGAAGCAACTTCTTTTTCTCATCAAGGAATTCGACAACACAGGCAAAATCACCGTCGCCAGTTACAATGACAGCCTGATCATAGTTATCATATTCAATCGCAGCAGCGTGTAGAACGAGTTCCGCATCAACGTTACCCTTAACAGTCTCCTTGCCATTCTCAAAATACCGTACCGTAGGCTTTGAACCCAGCCGACTGCAATCGTGTATATAGTTTCTGAAATTTCTATCTATAGTTGACAGTAAAATTGTTAACTCTTCTGTTTAGTCTTGTGAATCTGATTAAGTCTATGTTGTAACATCTTTCGAATCACACTTCTCATGCCCTCATCCTGTTGCGCTAGATAAATGAGTACATGCTGATTTTTCGCAGCCACACGCTTTACTAACTCCTCGTACAGTTCAACCGCTGTGGTGATACCCCTGCTTGACATACAACTTCCTCCTATTCTCATCATATTTCAGGGCATAGCGCATGACAACAATAAGGGACTCGAATCCCTTATTACAGAGGTATTAAAACAAAAAATCCTAGAATTCGCGTTTTCTAGGATTCTTTCAATCTGTCAATAATTTTGGCGGGGATGAGAGTCTGGTACAGGACGCTGCCAAAACTCTACAGTATTATGAAAAGGCTATAGGAAAAGGATGATTTTCAACGTTAAGGCGCTTTCCTTGCAATATTTCATCCAGTATTTGCGTATAAGGTAGGAAAACATAAAGGAGCGTTGCGTATACTATGAGCATAGTGAAAGAAAAAATAATTATCACACGAGTGCTCGATGGTGAAACCGATGCGTTCAGGGAGCTTGTTGAGCGCTATCAAACTGGCCTCATTATTCATTGCGAAAACATACTCAATGACAGGCAGGACGGTGAGGACATGGCACAAGAAGCATTTATCAAAGCATTTAAAAATTTAAAGACGTTTTCGAGTGATAAAGCACGATTTTCTACATGGCTCTACCGGATTGCCAGTAACGTTTGTGTCGATTTTCTCCGTAAAAATAAGAGGATTGTTAACGTGGAAGATATTGAGCGATACACTGATGCAATCGATCCAGCCTCTATGGAGATGGATGAAATTGAGAAGGTTCGTATACTTGTCGAACAACTTGAGCCTCCAAAATATGCCGAGGTTATTAAAGCTTATTTTTGGGAAGGTAAAAGCTATCAGGAGATAGCAGTCACTTTCAACACAACGACGAATACAATAGGTTCTTGGATTAATCGAGCGAAATCACAGCTCAGGGAGAAATTATCATGAAAGATATGCGTCTTAGCGGCCTTCTCATGGAGGCGCGATTGGAAAATTATGTACCAAACCGTATTTTTACAGATAAGGTCATGGATTCACTCCAACCATCTGCAATATTTACAAAGCAAATACGTAGTATGAATGTCAATAAAAAGGAGACATTCATAATGAGATTCAAACACTTACCAAAGTTTGCAATAGTTGCGCTGGCAATTGGAGCAACCGTGCTCTTATCCGGATCTGCCTACGCTATCTATTCTTTGTGGGGACATCCAGAGATACAGGTTAATCCGCCCACGACATCAGCAAGTGGCAGACAAGAGGTGTCTATTGCATTTTCAAGTTGTGGTACTAACCCAATGGCAAATAAATATGAGCTAAAAAGAGGCGCAACTATCGACGCCAGTCAAATTGAAGCAATCGCCAAAGCTCGATGTGAACTGCAGGCGATCAATGATTGGGCGATAAAAACATACGCCCAAGGTCCTGACGGCTCATTCGGCGATGCACGGACCCATGAAATACCGGGCGTGCAAAGCGTTCGCCAACTCACCTCAGTCAGCGACTCATCCATAACTTTCGCAAAGAAAAATAACAAGTTGTCCGTATTGCCCGAGGAAACGCTCAATGCACCAGACAGTATTCGTTTCGTTGCTAATGGCACCGATGTAGCAAGAAGTGCTTTCAAACCCGGCGATGCCGTTGCGTATGTGACAATGAGCAAAACCGTTAAGACGCCACTAGAAAAGTGTACCTCAGATGCATGTCGTAAATTTGGAGAGTATCGAGGAGTAAGCAGACTTGTTGCCGTTATAAAGCTCGACCGAGACTTCAAGGACTATGATGATGACGCATGGCAATCGCTTGCTGAGCTGAGTAGTTGTATTGGTAACGAGAATAGCATGTGTCTTCAAGGTAATGCCGCTGCAACAAGTCTTTACTCAAGAGATTTACAATCTTCACTCACTGGAACACAAATGACCAAATATATCGAAGGGACAGTTACGGCAATTGAAAACAATGCTTTTACAATCCAAAGCACTGCTGGCACAATGTATACCATTGAAGCCCCGGCTCGAATTTTTACGGATTTCAACGCAAGTAATTCGGCCGCATTCAACAACGCTAAAGTTGTAGTTGGAAGTACTGTAAGAGTGACGTACCTCGAAAGTAAAACAGCACATGAGACGACCATTCCAAACAATACTATCCAGGGCATAGATTTTAGGCTAGAGATCCTAGCGAAAGGTGGAGCTGCACACGCATACTAATATCTACCCTTAAAGAAAAGAGGCCTGTATAGGTCTCTTTTTAAATTGTCGCATTTGGCTCACTTGGCTGGGAGGGTGGGTCTAAAAAGAAAGTGGGTGGTGCCCGGGATCAGAGCGTATCATGATCCCGGGACGCTTTTTGGATAATGTTGCACGAAAGCCCTGCTTTACTTCCTTTATTGGCCATCATGCCTTGCTGCTACCCGAAGGTGCCCTTACATGGGTCGGGGCTTGCAATCCCGAATGCGATTTTTCCAAAAAACGATTCGACATGAGATGTCTCTACAGCAGTACGCGCATCTGCAAAAGCGTTGCCAATGTTGTCTCCGCTACGGTTATCTTGAATCACTCCAGTAAAGTACGGCTCGCATCGGCAAAATTACTATAACATAAAATAAGTATTCACATAGCGTGAATACTTATTTGACTTTGGTTCGAATATATCGTGGCTGAGCTTGTGGGTCTAATACGGATTTACGGATGAGGATGAGATACGCTAGACGACACTATCAAATATTGCTTATAACTGATAATTATGCTATAGTATATTCATTATGAAAATGCCCGATGGAGAAGATCCTAAAGAGGTCATCGTCAATAGTGAGCACCGCACAAAAGTAGGTGCCTTTATTTCTGATCAGCTACAGGTAGGTGGTCGTTTCTTAGGAGAACAAGCCGAACAACGCCGAGCGGTTACCGACTTTGAAGCACGCCCTTACCAGTTAGACTCGTGGAATATGCTATCCATGGCCCGCAAAGACGGCGCCCAAAAAGGCCTCATTAGATTAGCGACTGGTCTCGGCAAAACATCAATTGCAGTCTTCGACTATGCACAGTTCCGCACCGAACAACAGGCAGTCGATCACGAGCCTCGTGCATTATTTGTAGTCCACCGTAGTAATATACTTTCGCAAGCAAGTGATAGATTCGGTGCCTTATTGCCACATGTGGGACGATCCCGATACAATTCAAGCCAAAAACAGCTCCCCACTAGCGAGATCACCTTTACGACGTTTCAATCACTCGTAAGAAGTATTGATAAATTTCCTCAAGATTACTATGACTATATCGTGTACGATGAAGCACACCACATTGAGGCCGATACATACAAAAAGGTTGTTGATCATTTCCAACCTCAATTCCAGCTCGGCCTTACAGCAACTCCACATCGTATGGACACAAGAGATATTCGGCTTCATTTTGGTGAACCGCTTTATAGCAAAACACTGCCTGAGGCAATACAAGAAAAGTATTTAGCGGAAGTCGTTTATAACGTTATGATGGATGACACCACGAAAGAAGCTATTGAAAACGGCTTTAATGCCAGAACTACACGAGAACTGAGAGCAGCATTCGAGAGCGAGATTCGTAATGAAGAGATCGTTCAGAAAATTAAAGACATGCAGAAGCAGATCAGAATCGAAGATAGCGTTGAAACCGTTAAAACAATCGTTTTTTGCGAAGACATCGAACATAGCGACAAAATTGCAGAGCTATTAAATGGAGAGAGTTACCACTCCGAGCTTCCAAAGCAACAACAACTTGAGACATTCAAGGGGTTTGTTGAGAGTGAGTTTGAAACTATAACAGTGAGAGATATGTTTAACGAGGGCGTGGATATACCTGATGCACGCTTAATCGTTTTTTTGCGTTCTACACAGAGTAAGCCAGTCTTCGAGCAACAGCTCGGGAGAGGCCTACGAAGAAATGCTAAAAAGAACAAAGTGGTTGTTATGGATTTCGTGGCAAATATCGATCGATTACTGATGCTGGAAGAACTATGGACCAGGATCTTTAAAGAGGGATCGAACGATCAACTCGATAAAATAGATGACGGCGTTACCTTTAAAATGGGCGACGAAGGTAATTTGTTTGTTTTTGACAAGAAAATCATTGATTTGCTGGATGCCTACAAGAGACTCGCCGAAAATGAGCACCGAACTAACTGGTTCAGTGTGAGTGAAGACGAAATTATAGAAAGAGCTTTACGTATTAGTCCAGATCGGCCACTCAGAAGCACAGCTATTCAAGCATTGGCTGCTCGAGACGAGTTTCCAGGAATCACTCACCTTTATAAGCGCTTTGGATCAATGAGTAATTTTCAACAATCGTGTGGATTTGAGGTAACTAATTGGCGCACATATACTGCTGACGACATCGTTACACTAGCACTTGAGCTGAGCCCAGATAGGCCAATTGGCATCCATGAAATCAAAGCAATGAACGGAGAGCAGTTCCCGACCGAGCAGGTTATCACGAATCGATTTGGAAACATTACAAATTTTCAGATAGCTTGCGGCTTTAATATTGTGAGATGGCCAAACTTCAGCAACGAAGATATTGTGCAGCTTGCGCTTCAACTTAGTCCAGATAAGCCATTACTTGTTCCAGATGTGGATACCCTGAGTAGAGATGAGTTTCCGTCAGCGGGCACAATTAAGAATCGCTTTGGGTCAATGAAAGAGTTTCATGAAGCATGTGGTTTCAAGACAGTTGAATGGGCTAGCTACAGTGATCAGGATATTGTGGATCTCGCTTTAAGTATCAGCCCCAATAATCCCTTACGTACGAGTGACTTAGAAATCCTTCGTCGAGATGAATTTCCCCCCATCTCAATGGTTGTAGAACGATTTGGATCATTAGGTGAGTTTCATAAAAACTGCGGATTCAATATGCTCAGAAATTGGCATAATCTATCCAACGAAGAACTCGTAGCACTCGCCTTACAATTAAGTCCGAATGAACCACTTTCAAAATCAGTAAGGAAAACTCTGGAGAAGGGTGCCTTTCCGGGGGAAAGCCTAATCAGGCGTCAGTTCGGATCAATCGATGAGTTTTATGAAGCATGTGGATTTAATGGAAAGCACATCTGGAGCAAGCTTACGAACGAAGAACTGATAGAACTTGCTAAAAAAGTGAGCCCCGAGGAAGCTATGACACAATTGACAATCGCCGCTTTAGACCGTAGCGTTTTCCCCGGCTACGATCTCATAAGAGAACGATTTGGCAGCTTAACTAACTTTCAAAAAGCCTGTGGATTTGAAGTAATAAGTAACATAAATTGGCAAACATTTACAAACCAGGAGATTGTTGACCTCGCCTTACAATTGAGTCCCGATAAACCACTGAGCGTTACAGGGATGAAGAAACTCGATAGAAATGAATTTCCAAACCAATCGACAATATTCAGAAGGTTCGGAAGCATGAATGAATTCCAAGAAGCATGTGGATTTCAAGCTATACGTAAACGTCGAAATAAAGAAGCCTAGCCGATGTTTTGGGATAGGTATTTTTAATTTTAGCTCAAAACAAATGAGACACATACGTGTCTCATTTCTAATTGTCGAATCTGGCTGGGTATAAAGAACGATTATAGAACTCATTACCTACAAATATTAGCTAGCTTAAAGACAATTCCATAAGCCACTCATCAGATTTGTGCTCTTTTGGTACGGTTCCTATTACTACAAAACCGGCTTTTTTATAAATCCTTGCCTTAGCCTGTTCGTCACCGCCTGTTTGTAGAGCGATTTTCGTAAAACCATTCTCGCGAGCCCAAGCTATCAACTTTCTAACTAGAGTCTTGCCTACGCCTTGTCCCTCGAACTCGGGTAATACGGCTAGTCGCTTGAGAGTTGCATTTCCGTCGCCATCATTTCGTAAACCGACGAAACCTTTAAGTTCACCGTTTTCAGTTGTGGCAATGAAGAAATTACCACCACCTGCAATATAATTTTGCTCTAGGCCCACTAAGTCTTCTTGTGTGTCATAAATATTTGAGAACGTGTTAGTGCCAACAAGCTCTTGATTTTTCCGTACCGCTAAATGGGCTAACGCAATCTGTGATGGCGTGATAGTAAATTCTGTGGGCCAGGCTTCGATGGTAGGCGCTTCAATACTCATATATCTTATCTATTATATTCTAATTTGGCTGGGATGGAGGGATTCGAACCCCCGAATGTCGGCACCAAAAGCCGATGCCTTACCACTTGGCGACATCCCATTAGCATCATGAATTGTACACTAATTAAGATATCTACTCAAGAGGTGGCTATTATTTCTTCTTCAAAATACGACGGCTAGTCTTCTCGCCTGCTCCAAAGAATGAACGAATCTGAAACAAGAAGTACCCAACAATGGCCAGGCCAATCGCACCAAAGATAATACCCGCAATAAAGCCAGTAATGCTTCCAGTGAGAAGTGCCATGACTACTATTCTGAGAGCATTTACAAGGTAGACCGTAAATAGAAGCATCCATCCCCTATAGCGCATTGTCCGTAGGAAAGGAACCGCTTGGGCCATAAGAACGGTAATCACCAGCACAAAGAGAAGCGTAAGGCTAGCCGAGGTTATCCAGGCAGCACTTATAGCGGTGGCTGAATAATACGCGCCATAAAACACCGGTGTTGCTGTCCATACGACCAGACTAATTACCCCGATAAGCGCATAGACAAGGCTAAGTGCCGATATAATCACACTTATCAGCGCTAACCACCACACATTCTCGGCTAGCCATGTTCGACCCGCTTGAGGTAGATTGGGTAGTTGCTTGAAGTATCCCGCAAGCCGCTTCTCAAGTTTTTGTATGCTTTCCATAGATGTGAACTCCTTCGTTATAGCTATATCATACCCTGCTTGTAAAGAGACAACAACTATTTCTTTGTGCGTCGAACAATAGGCCAAAGGCCCCAGCTTGACCAGGCGGCCAAAAGACCAAGTGCCAGACTGATAAAGACTGCCCACCAACCAGGCGTCAGTTTCGCGACAGTACCCAAAAATCCAATGTTCGTCACCGCATTCACGGTCAGCACCAGCCACAACGCAATACCGCACCAAAGAAGCGGCACAAGCCAACCCAGCACCATACTTAATACTCGTGCTAGAGGACTGAGACGCATACGAAGTAAGAAGGGTAGCGCGAATATTTCAGTCGTTACGAGCAGCCCCGCAAGCAAGTTAGAAAGTGGCCTCCCTCCTGGTAGCCAAAAGCTCTCCAGCAGGTTAAGAAAATCATCGAAACTAAAGAGCTGGCAAAGCGCCAGAACCAACAAGATGCCCCCATATAGGAGCGTGATTCGCTTCACATCGGGTGTCTTATATGCAGGAGCGGCTGTGGTATGTACAAAGAAGCTCATGCTTCGCAGTATACAATCGTCACGCACGGCATGCAAATGTTGTTATTTTTGCTAAACTACTTGTGCTTTTCCTCTAAATACCGTAAAGTACCAATAAGCGAAAGTTACAAAAACAAACATAACTCCAAAAAAACATATGTTGTGACTGCTCGCACTCCGATATCCACCACAACAACTAAATGCGTTCTCTTTTTAAGAGGACGTTTTTAGTGAGTCAGCCTTCACTGAATTCTCGGCCCGCCACTTAGCAATCGCCGCGTGATTACCACTCATCAGCACTGGCGGTACCTTCATCCCCTTATAGTCTTCAGGTCGAGTATATTGTGGGAACTCTAAAGTCTCCCCATCGCTAAAGCTTTCGATAGCTGCACTATTTTCGCCTCCTAATACCCCTGGAATCAGCCGTACAATGCTATCAATAATGGTCATTGCCGGTAGCTCACCACCGGTCAAGATATAATCCCCGACACTAACCTGCTCATCGACTACGCTCAGAATGCGTTCGTCATAGCCCTCATAGCGGCCGCAGATGAAGATATAACCTTGATCCGCATCAGCCCAGCTTTGAGCGAGTGCCTGCTTCCAGCGTTGTCCTCGTGGCGTCATAAGGACTACTTTTGCCGTAGGGTCATAGGCTTGGGCATCTTCAACGGCCGCAAATAACGGTTCAGGCTTGAGAAGCATGCCATCACCACCGCCATATGGCGTATCGTCTACTTGTTGACGAGGACCTAATCCAAATTGTCGTAATTGGATTAGACGAAACTCAACCAGTTTCTGATCTTGGGCCTTCCAGAGCATCGAACTGTTCAGCACACCGTCAAACATCTCGGGAAATAAAGTAATAACTTGAATCTTTTTCATTGCTTACTAGTGTACGATGGATTGACGTAAATGTCTATCAATGTTCTAAGATGTTACGAATCAAAAAACTACCTTCGATGAGGTAGTTTTTCAAACATATAAGGCTCTCAACAATATATTGTTGCTCGCATGAGCTTTTCTCGCAGTTCAAAGATTGTCTCTTTTGGAACTATCCGTATTATATATCGAGGTCATCGAGTTCTGCAAGCTCTTCTCGAGTCTTTTTCGAGTAATCACTAGCGTTATCCACACCCTCATCTGTAGAGTTCTTCACAGGCTCGTCAGCAGTATCATCTGATGTTATGGTATAGTTTTCTCGCTGGTCGTCATTGTTGACGATTTTCAAGTTATACCGTGCGTCGTTCTTCGTCCCAAGGGCCCGTAACAGTGTGCGTAGACTCTGTGCCGTGACGCCGCGTTTACCGATCACTCGGCCAAGATCCTCGGGATTCACTGTCAGAGTGAGAAGTACACCCTTTTCATCAATCAATCGCTCAACGATGACATCATCAGGATGACCCACTAAAGATTTAACGATATATTCTACAAATTGCTGATCTATTGTCGACATGTTACCCTCCATACTCGCGCAGTCACAAACTAATATCGTAGTTTTATTGTAGCACAAGCATAATTAGATTACGTCCTATCAAAAAACGCCCGATTGATTCGAGCGTTTCTCATAGACAGAGTCGTTTCTTTATTCTGCAGCAGGCGTCTCAGCAGCTGGCTCTTCGGCAACAACGGGAGTCTCGTCAGCAACAACTTCTTCAACTTCAGGAACTTCTTCCTTTGGTTGGTTCTTACGAAGTTTCTCGGCATTTCGGATCGTCTTTGCCTTGTTACTAGCTTGCTTCACCCATGTTGGAAGCTTAACGCCAGCATCGGCCAAAAGTTTAATGACCCGAGGAGTTGGCTGAGCACCGTTATCAAGGTACTTTTGGGCCAGCTCAACTTGGATGGTAGCATCCTTGGTGTGAGGGTTGTAACTACCGACGTAAGCAACGACGCGACCACTCGAAGGGTGACGTTGTGACTCTTGTACGGCCAAACGGTAAGTTGCGTAACCTTTGCGGCCAACGCGTTGCAAACGAATTGCGAGCATAAATGTATGATTTCCTTTAACTAAAACGCTTAAATGATTTTATCGCTCGTTCGATAATACACTGTTTTGGCCGTCACGTCAATCTGTTTTGGCGCGCTTCGCATAGGCTTCGAGTGCCGCTTGAGCTGCTTGCTGTTGAGCCACCTGCTTACTTGGCCCACTACCTGTGCCCATCAGCTTGTCGCCTACATAGACACCGAGTTTAAATAACTTGTCGTGATCGGGTCCGATCTCTTCAATGACGCGGTACTGAGGAGTTTGATTATCATGACGCTGTGAAACCTCTTGCAGGTGCGACTTGGCATCTCGCCAGCTTCCAGAGGCCAAGATACTATCAAGTTTGCTGATAATGTGTTTATGGATAAAGACTGCTGCATCAGCGTAACCTCGTTCAAGGTAGATTGCACCAATAACCGCTTCAAAAGCATTGGCCAGGATCTGTTGTCGAGCCCGACTACTACCTTGCTTCTCGCCGCGACTCATACGGACTAGCGGTTCGTAGCCTAACTTCTCCCCAGCAGCCCCAATACTCTCGGTACGCACTAGGGCGGCTCTCCAACTGGTAAGGATACCTTCTTGCTCTTTATAGTTATTAAACAAGAAATCGGTGACAACGAGCTCCAAGACGGCATCTCCAAGAAACTCAAGGCGTTCATTGTGCTCACTGACACTCTTTTTATGCTCATTAACGTAGCTTCGGTGCGTTAGGGCTGTAATCAAGAGTTGAATATCTTGAAATTCAAAGCCAAACACTTCACGCGCAAAATCTTGATACGGGGCGGTCTGCATACCTGACATACTTATAAATTCTCCTGTCTAATGCGTTTCATCGCAAGTAACATTAATTTGCCAATATCTTCATACTCAATTGCATCGAGCGCATCATGGAAGCTAAACCATTTAATGCCATTCATCCACTCTTCTTTTTGGATAGCGTTCGTATCACCAATCGCGCGTACCAGATAGATCTGCGTCGTCATTAAGACTAACTTATCAATCCGACGGTACCGAAAGTGAATTTTGCCGAGCCAGCCAAGTACTTCGGTCTCTTTGAGACCAGCTTCCTCACCAATCTCACGTTTGGCGGTTTCCTGGGCGGTTTCACCTTCTTCGATGTGACCTTTTGGAATCGTCCACCGATCTTTTGAGTCCTGAATAAGGAGAATTTCAACTCCTCCCTTCTCATCTCGACGAAAGACTATCCCACCGGCGGTCGGCTCACGAACAATTTCCTGAATCGACTGTTTCTTGCGATTAAAGTATTTCTTGAATTTATCAAACTGTGGCGCTGCCATCTGTTGTATCCTCGACAAGCGTTCGATAGGCCGTACCGAGTACGCCGTTAATGAACTTGCTTGAATTATCGGAACCAAACGCTTTGGCAAGTTCAACTGCTTCGTTGATGGCAACTTTAGGGGGTACAATCACTGCCTGATAGAGTAGTTCATAGAGTCCAATCCTGAGAATATTGCGATCAATTCGAGCAATTTGATCAATAGGCCAATCAGGCGCAATCGGTGCAATCTTACCATCAAGCTCGTCTTGCTGAGCTAATACTCCCTTGACGAGTGCATCGACAAAAGTTTTATCATCAATAGCAGCCTCGTATCGTTCGAGGTTCCGGCCTAAGATCTCATCAACATCAACCGATGTGTCATTTGATTGAGTTCGGAACTCAAACTCATACAGGGTTTGTAAAGCAACGATGCGGCCCAGGTGGCGATTAGATGCCATAACGCGTTAGTTCTTTCTTATATTAGATGTTTTAAGGTAAATGAAGCTATTTAGCAGTCGCTGTGACAGTGGCTGCTGGCTTGTTTGTTGCAAGTGCCTTACCAGTTTCACGACGAGTGGTGCGTGCTTTAACGGGTGAGGTTTTATTAACTCGACGAGCTAATTCAAGCCGAAGGTGACTTCGACGTAAACCAGTCTTACGAGGACTTGTCTGTTTCTTTGGTTGTCCCATGAAAAGTACTCCTTTTAGGTAATTTATTAAAACTTATACTCATTGTACCTGTTTACCCCTCATAACTCAAGAGCCTCTTGGGTGAAGTCCCTGGTGTGAATCATGTGTACTCCCAGAGCTAGGCGACCTAGGTATTGACATTTATTAGCATTAGTGGTATTATCTGCTTATGAATAAGAACGCAATGAATATAGTTTCCAGTGAACGTACCTATGGTGTTATCGAGCAAAATCCTCATACGTCCCATAACGGTCGGAAGCTTCTGGCTGGAGTTGCCCTCCTTACGACCGGTATTATTAGTGGCATCGGTGGCATAGTAGAGTTTGCTACTCCCCCTCATGAAGTTGCATCCACTATCGAATCAGTCCCGGCCAATGGTAATGGTATAGATATTGCATCACAGGCGTTAGCCGATCTTGGACTTGATGCCGAGAACTTCAATACTGTTCATATCGGCCAAGATTTAAGTGAAGACCTTGGTCAACTTGAACCTGGCGAACAAGTCATAGTTCACGAGCTCAAGAGCCCCCTCCTGGGACGTACCTTATTTAGTGCAGAACCTTATAGTAGCACAAAGGAAGATGTGATTCCTGCTATTATTACTCACTAGTACTTAGACAACGATATTAACGAGCCGGCCAGGTACATAGATAACCTTGGCCGGTTTTTTGTCGCCGACAAAGCTCATCACATGTTCGTCCTCAAGGGCAAGTGTCTTAATGGCATCTTCATTCGTATCTGGTGAGACCGATAGCTTAGCGCGAAGCTTACCATTCACCTGGACAATAATGGTTATAGCTTCATCGACAATCAACGCGTCATCCCAGACCGGCCACGGATTCTCTTGAATCAAGCTCGTATGACCGAGTTGTTGCCAAATTTCTTCCGCAATATGAGGCGCGAATGGTGCAATCAATTGCATAAGCGAGCCGAGAGCTTCGGCCCAGGCTTCATCTGAAAAACCATCAACTTTTAGCTTGTAGAGTTCATTTGTATACTCCATTAAAGCTGAGATAGCCGTATTAAAGCTCAAACGATGAAAATCATCGGTCACCTTGCGAATCACTTTATGCTGCAGGCGCCGTAACGCCTCGTCATGACCGACAAAGGTTTTATCCGACTCCTGATACTGCTGGGCGAGCACCCAAACGCGGTTAAGGAATCGATAGACACCCGCAATTCCCTTCGAACTCCAGGCCGCATCCAAATCAATTGGGCCCATGAATAGCACGTAGGTACGCAGCGCATCGGCCCCGTAACCTTGTTCAATAACTTCCAGTGGATCAACGACGTTACCCTTACTTTTGCTCATCTTAGTGCCATCTTCAGCGTTAATGTAGCCATGGTACACCAACTTTTGAATTGGCTCCTTGAAATTCACTAGTCCCATATCTTTAAAAACATGCGTCCAGAAGCGAACGTAGAGTAAGTGGGCCACCGCATGGTCACCCCCAATATAGTAATCGACGGGGTTCCAGTAATTAACCACGGCAGGATCCCACGCCTGCTCTGTATTGTGTGGATCGGCATAACGAAGCAGGTACCAGCTGCTACAGGCAAAACCATCCATCGTGTCGGTTTCGCGCTTTGCCGGACCACCACAGGTGGGACAGGTAGTATTTACCCAATCAGTCGCCCGAGCCAAGGCTGACAAGCCATCTCCCTTGGGCGCATAATCTGCAATCTCAGGAAGCATAACCGGTAATTGGTCTTCAGGTACGGCCACTGCCCCATGAATCTCACAGTGGATGATAGGAATCGGTGCCCCCCAATAGCGCTGGCGACTAATGAGCCAGTCGCGCATTTTGTAGGTGGTTTTTGTCCGACCCGTTTTCTCTTGTTCAAGCCAGGCAACGATCTCTTCGCGTGCTTGGGATGTACTCATACCATCGAAGGCGCCAGAATTTGTCAGCACCCCTTCCCCGTGGTATATAGAATGATTGACCAAAAGATCGTAACTCGTCGCATGGAGCTCATCTTGGACCTTTGCTTGCACGTCAGCTTCACTTAGCCATTCAACCGTAAACTTCCCCTGTTCATCTGCTTCGAGAGCTGTCTCGGTTCGTTCTTCGTCAATAAGATCAAAGAGGAGTGCGTGTGCCTCAATACGACGAGCTACATTCTTACTATGAGCAAAGTAGTTATGGTGCATAGGACCAGTTTGACTGACTAAACTCACGTTCTTGTACCCCGTCTCCTCGGCAATCTCTCGCAGCGCAGTAGCGACTACAGCTTCATCGTTTTCGCGTCCTCCACCCACAAATAAGTTGCCGCCTTGCTGTCCCCAATTGATTGACAAGTACGTGTTCGTACGGGGATTGCGTACAATCGCCACAATACTCTGTCGAGCCTCAGGATCTTGCTGGGGTGTCCCCGTCTCAGGCTCAATGACATTGATAATTGGAAGCTTAAACGCTTCGGCAAAAGCAAAGTCGCGTTCATCGTGTGCCGGTACACCCATCACCGCCCCGGTACCATAGCCAGCTAATACATAATCGGCAATCCAGATTGGCACAGGTGCACCTGTAGCAGGATTCATTGCATAACTACCGGTAAAGACCCCGGTTTTTTCTCGGCTCTCATTCATGCGCTCAATATCAGACTTTTTAATCGCACTTTTGACATAGGTAGCAACAAAGTCCGCAAACTCAGCCGTGACTAGACTCTGCACCAGCGGGTGCTCCGGTGCCAGTACTAAGAAGGTTGCGCCAAAGAGCGTATCCGGCCGGGTCGAAAAGACAGTGATCGTCTCGTCTGTGCCTTCAAGCTTGAATTCAATCTCCGCCCCTTCAGATTTCCCAATCCAGTTGGCTTGAGCGGTCTTAATTTTCTGTGGCCAATTCAAGTCATCAATTTCCTCGAGCAACGCCTCGGCATAGTCAGTGATCTTAAAGAACCACTGCTTCATCGACTTCTTTTCAACGATGCTCCCACAACGCCAGCAGCGACCAGCCTCCACTTGCTCATTAGCAAGCACCGTCTTATCAACCGGACACCACCATTGCAGACTTTCTTTTTGGTAGGCTAGGCCTCGTTCGAATAATTTCGTAAAGATCCACTGCGTCCAGCGGTAGTACTCTGGGTCGCTGGTATTAATCTCCCGCGACCAATCAATACTGATGCCCATGCGTTTAAATTGCTTACGAATATTGGCAATGTTCGTCGCTGTCGCGACTGCGGGCGAGGTGCCAGTCTTAATAGCGTAGTTCTCACCTGGCAGGCCGAAGGTGTCCCAGCCCATTGGATTAAGGACATTGAGTCCATGCTGACGGTGGAAACGCGCAATCGCATCAACAATTGAGTAGCTAAAAGCGTGTCCCGTATGAATACCAGCACCACTTGGGTACGGAAACATCCCGGCCACATAGAGTTTTTGACGAGTGTCGTCAATCGTGACTTCGTTTACCTTTTGCTCGTCCCAAGTCGCTTGCCACTTTGGTTCAATGTCAGATGGATTATAGCGTTTCATTAGTCCTAGTATAGCAAATTCACCCCCGGATCGCTACAGAGGTGAAATACATTTCCTATTGGAGCGAGCTAAAGAAGGCGGCTTTTCGTTGGAGCCACGCGGCTGACTGCCTGACGAGCTGGCTCTCTTCGTCAGTCGAATGAAGTACGATCTTAATCGCTTCCTCGAGATAAATATCTCCCTGAGAGCCCTTAAACAAGATAGCGGCACCACTCTCTTTAATGCCATTGACAAAGGCTCCGGCTTCTAAGGCTGAGCGGAAACTCTTCACTTGACAGCCACGGGCCTTGGCGGCTGGAGCCACGTACTTTTCGGCTTCCTCGCCGACCGTCACCACCCACGCAAGTTGAGCTGGATCACAAAAGGTTCCGAGGGCCATATGTTCTGCTTGCGAGATAGGACCAAGGTCATTCATACTCCCCAACACGGCAATACGTTGAGGCACCGACAGACTATAGAGACTCTTGAGCGCCGAGATAGCGGATAAGGGATTTGAATTATAGCTATCGTCAATGATCATCGTATTCTCCGCCCCACGGAGGACATTCATCCGGCCAGACACAGAATGAACCTTTCCGAGACCGGCAGCAACTTCTGCGGCAGTCATGCCAAGCTTGACACCCACCGCTCCAGCCGCAATAGCTGGCCGGAGGTTATGCTCACCGAGAACTTTAATCGTCGCTTCGACTGGTACGTCCCACTCTGGCGCGACAAAGTTACCCTTATGACCCGTTTCAATGCTAAAGTCACTATCGACAAAATGATACTCCGCGTTCCCGCTCGTTCCGTAGGTATTCACCTGAGGATTTGTGAGGTACTTGGCGTACTCTCCCTCGATGTCGTCGCGATTAATCAGCGCTGTCTTACTAAAGTTGGCGGCGGCGAGTTCTTCTTGAGCCACCGCATCCATGACTTGAAAGTAGGCCATGTGTTCAGGTGAAATAGCTGTAATCACGGCAATATCTGGGAGTAGGTAGGTTCCAAAGTGTGGAATCTCCCCTACGTGCTCGGTACCAATCTCTTGAATAATGACGTCGACATCAGTGGGCTCGGCAATCCGTTCTTTGGCAGCGCGAAAAACTTTTAACCACTGCCCAACGCTCTTAATATTATCCGGATACTCAACACCCAAAATCGCCAGAGGAGCACTTAGCTCACTGTTATGATTTCCTTCATGAAGACGGACTCGGAATCGCTCAGCTAGAACTGTTGCAATAGCCCCTTTAGTACTCGTCTTACCGACGCTACCAGCAACAACTACTAACTTCACTTCTGGGTGCTTACGGAAATATTGACGGACGAATCCTTCGAGCTTTTTTTGGACAAATGACTTAAACATGGTTACGTCTATCTTATACGATTTTGCTTTTGACGGCTATGTGTTTTCTTAAAAAAACTTCCCGACCTATCTCCTGAACTTCTTTTTTTATTTTTTCTGGTATGTCCCCATATCCCCTCATCTTTTGTTTTCTTTCCTTGTTTTTTCCTCTCTATATACATATAGAGGGAATATATGGAGGTATTTAACAGATGAGAAAGAGAAATAAAATGGAGGTTTCGAAACCTCCATTTTAGGTATAGATTGTACGGCTAGATCTGGAAGGAAATTGCATCATATTGAGACAAGTTATTAGGAAGTTATAAAGCGGGTCCCGTGGAGGTGGAGTTATTGGGTGTACCATTCCAGACCCAATTTGGAGCATTACCATCAGCGTAGTTATAAAGCATAGAACTCTGAGTGAGCATAACCCCTGTTGTATCAATTGTCGAATTAACAGGTAACGTGGTTGGGCCAGAATAATTCACCATAATGCGACAGTATGCGGTAGTCGCGGTTGTCGTAAAAGAGTTGCTTATTCGCGTCCAAACGCCAGTAGCATTACTCCCAGTAGCACCCTGGTGAAAGCTTGTGGTGTCCGTTCCATTTGGGGCAAATTCTGTCACATCAATGCGTGGGCCACTAGCCAGTGCGCTAGAAAGACGAACATACACCGAAGCTACGTACTGCGTCGAAGGTTGAACGGCTATAGAATTCCCTGTTAATACCGTTAGGGGTGAACTGGTTTGAGTGGCAGTAATAGTTACTCGGTATAAAGAAGTGAGGAAACTTGTAGGCCCCGGCGAAGTCAAGTGGCCTGCTGTGATAGCGCCCCCTGCAGGTGTCGCCGCCCATCCATCAGTAGAAGTTGAGACGCTAGGATTTGTGTGTAGATTTGTAATCGCAGCCGTTCCCCCCGTCCCATGTCCCGGACAACCACCAGCAGTTGGGGTGGCATCATTCGTGGTGAAGTAACTAGTGGAGCCATTGGTAGCCGTAAGACAAAAAGTAGGAGGAGTAGTTGAGTTGTTTACAGTGTATTGGTAGGTCGTATTGGGACTGGCTTTTAAG
>JAATFU010000006.1 GCA_015655045.1 Candidatus Saccharimonadota bacterium | reverse complement strand
GCTTTTTGAGCCAGTGATAATGCGTACAGGCGAGGACAAATACATCGACACCTTGAGTGAGCAAAGGCTCCACAACTTTCGCAATATTGATCTGATCAGATTGGCCATGCTCGATGAGGGTTGCCCAGTTGCGACAATCAGGTTCGTAGATTGTGAGGGAAGAGCCCCAGAGAGCTTTCAATTCATTATAACGGGAGCTTTTTAGTGTTTGGGGCGTCGCTAAAACGGCAACCCGATTGGTTTTGGTCAGTTGGCTAGCTGGTTTTATCATTGGCTCGATGCCAATAAAGTGTATTTTGGGATATGTCTTACGAAGATGAGTCATAGCAACCGTCGTCGCGGTGTTGCAGGCGATAATGATGGCGTCACAGGACTGTTGTATGAGCGGCTGGATAGCCTGGGTTGTCAGGCGAATAATCTCGGCTGGTGCTTTTGTCCCGTAGGGCACATTTTCGTGGTCGTTAATTGATATAACGCGCGCAGACGGCAATAGTTCGCGTAATTTTGTCGCTACGGCCTCGCCGCCTATTCCTGAATCAAATACACCAAGTAACATTTCAACTTCCATTTTACCATTAGACATAAAGGGCTGATACAATAGGAGCACATATGCAGCCACTTATTAAACGTATTCACGCGCTTTCAACCAGTATTGATGAGGCCTTCGTACGTTTAAAAATCACCGAGAAAGAGCAAACCATCTCGAAACTGCAGGCAGAACTAGCTCAGCCTGAGGTTTGGAACAATCCAACTCATGCCCAAACACTCAGTAAGCAACTTGCCTCTGTAGGTCATATGGTTGAACCATGGCTTACGCTCCAAGCCCAGGTGAATGACATTGTTGATCTTATGGCGCTAGGGGATGAAAGTCTCCAGGCTGAATTTGAGGAGCAGGTCAGCGCCTTTGAAAAAGAACTGGCGCAGCTTCGAAAGGACCTGCTCTTTCAAGGTGAATACGATGACCACAACGCCATTTTACGGCTTAGTGCGGGAGTCGGAGGAACCGATGCTCAAGATTGGACGGAGATGCTTGAACGTATGTATCTACGGTATGCTGAGAAATCTCATATGGATACGACCATTATTGAACGGTCGACTGGCGAAGAGGCAGGTATAAAATCAAGCGTTATTGAAGTAACGGGGCCGTATGCATACGGTAAGCTCAAGAGTGAGCATGGTGTGCATCGACTGGTTCGACTGAGCCCTTTTAATAGTGATAATTTGCGTCAAACGAGTTTTGCACTTGTTGAGGTGTTACCACAAATTGATACCCCTGAAGAGGTCCAGATTGATGAGAATGATCTAAAGATTGATGTCTATCGGGCAGGGGGGCATGGCGGACAATCGGTTAACACGACAGACAGTGCTGTTCGTATTACTCATTTGCCGACGGGCATTGTGGTGGCGATTCAAAATGAGCGATCGCAACTTCAGAATCGCGAAATGGCGCTCAAGATTCTTCGTGGCAAGTTGGTTCAACTACAACTCGAACAACATGCCGCACACATTACCGATCTTCAGGCGGGGGAGTCGGCGAACTGGGGGAGCCAGATTCGTAACTATGTCCTTCATCCATACACTATGGTTAAAGATACTCGGACAAAATATGAAGATCGAGACGCACAGGGCGTACTTGATGGTAAACTTGATGGTTTCATTGAGGCTTATCTTGAACACACATCAAGTGTTTAGCCTATAGTCTCCAAAGTAGTTATGGTATAATCAAGAGTAAATGATACTGCTAGATAGGGTTACTAAAACATACGGGAAAGATACCAATCCTGCGATTAATCGCATGAGTTTATTCATTGAACCTCGAGAGTTTGTGATCTTGGTGGGCACGAGCGGAGCGGGGAAATCAACCCTGCTAAAGCTTCTTACTCGTGAAGAGAAGCCAACCAGTGGCAAAATTGTAGTGGGGGGGATCGACTACGATACGCTTAAAGATAGTCATATTCCAATGCTTCGTCGCAAAATTGGAGTAGTTTTTCAAGATTTTAAGCTCTTACCACAACGAACAGTCTACGAGAATGTTGCGTTTGCTCTTGAAATTGCCGGGATGACGGGTCGGGAAATCAAAAATACAGTACCAAAGGTCATTGAACTTGTTGGGCTCACCGGAAAAGATAAACAATTTCCACACCAACTATCCGGTGGCGAACGTCAGCGTGTTGCGATTGCGCGAGCGTTGGTCCGTCAGCCAAAGATTTTGATTGCCGATGAGCCGACCGGCAACCTTGATCCAAAGCACAGCTGGGATATTGTACGTTTGCTTGAGAAGATTAATAAATACGGTACAACGGTGCTTCTCACGACTCACAATGTAGATATTGTGAATAAGCTTAAGAAGCGAGTGATTACTATTGATCACGGCAAAATTACGGGTGATCAGGCCGAGGGGAGCTACCGACAGTGAGTAAGCGCAAGTTAGACTCAAAGTCATTTGCTCAGCAAAAACGCCGTCGTCGCCAATTCTTGACGTTTGTACGTATGTGTCGCTATGGCATTAATAATTTCTCGCGTAACGCCTGGCTAACAATTGCTGCAACCGCCGTGATGACGATTACCTTATTGATTATCTTTACTGCGGTGACTGCTCGAACCGTTCTCTCTGATACGGTCGGGACACTACGAGATAAGGTTAACATGTCAATTTACTTTAAAACTGATACCTCTGATCAGGTGGGGGATCAATTGGTCCAAAAGGTTGAGCAGTTAAAGTCTGTTCAATCGGCTACCTTTATTAACGCTGCGGCCGCACGGCAAGACTTCGCCGAGCAAAATAGTGATAGTGTGAGTACTTTGAGTGCTCTGAGTGAAGCAACAAATAAGTTACCTGCAACCCTGAATGTAAAAGTAAAAGACATCAATAATATTGCTGAGTTGAGTAACTTTGTGAAAACGGATGCACTTGTCAAAGCCAATATTGATCCGAATCGTGAGCCATCGTTTGCGGGGGACCGAAAGACAAGTATTGAGACAATTGGTCGGGCAGTTAATTTTGCTCAAGAAGTGGGTATCATTGCCGGCGCTATCTTTGTAGCTATTTCTTCGCTCATCATCTTTAATACGATTCGTATGGCTATCTTTAACCGCCGAGATGAAATTCAGATGATGAAGCTTATTGGAGCGGATAAGTCTTTTATTCGAGGACCATTCTTGGTTGAAGCGATCGTGTACGGCTTTGTTGCGGCGATTATTGCGACAGGACTTGGCTTTATAGCCCTATATGCAGCCAAAGATACCTTAATTAGTTATCAGATTACTGTTCAGCCCACGATTGACTTTGTGACTTTCTATGCGGGCTTTGTACTGCTCGGTATGATCGTGGTGGGAGCGATCATCGGTATCATTTCTTCATTATTAGCCACTGCTCGTTATTTAAAGATTTAATATGGATTCGACTAAGGTTGACAAGGAGCTTATGCTTATGCTAAAATTGGTCTTGATATGAAACTGCGCACCACCACACCAGCTTCAACTTCTCTTGCGACTAAGTCTGTACTGGTTATTGTCAGCCTCCTAATGGTGCTGGCCGCACCACTTCAAATTGCTCAGAATGCATTTGCAGATAAGTACGATGA
The DNA here is from genome assembly GCA_015655045.1 of Candidatus Saccharimonadota bacterium. Lineage (GTDB taxonomy): Bacteria > Patescibacteriota > Saccharimonadia > Saccharimonadales > Saccharimonadaceae > UBA1547. Next base: position 105,213 of record JAATFU010000006.1, on the reverse strand, counting down.
TCAAATTAATACAATTCAACAGCAAATTACGGCTGCCCAAGCTCAGGCTAATCAACTTGCAAGTCAAGCAACTACGCTCCAGGCAGCTGTTGATCAATTAAATGCACAAATAGCGACCGCTCAGGGTCAAATCAACCTCAGTCAGGCCCAATACGACAAGCTAACGGCCCAAATTGCCGAGACGCAACAAAAGATCAAGGATAATCAGGATGCTCTTGGCGAGACAATTGCTGATTTATATGTAGATGGTCAAATTACGCCACTTGAGATGCTGGCAAGTAGTAAGAATATTAGTGACTACCTTGATAAAGAAACATACCGTAATTCAGTGCGTGATCAATTGACGAGTGCAATTAATCAAATTAAGGATCTAAAAACACAACTCGATAAACAGCAAGCTGACGTAAAGGTAGTATTGGATCGCCAGACGGCTGAAAAGGCCAGTCTTGCCGCCACCCAAGCGCAGCAAGCTGATTTGTTAAACCAGACACAAAATAACGAAGCCGCCTACCAACAGATTGTTTCAAGTAATAAACAGAAGTTAAGTGATGTTGCGGCACAACAACGAGCGTATTACCAAAGCCTTATTCGTAGTAGTGGTGGTGGCGGCTCCGGAGTTGTAGGTAGCTTCCAGTATTCAAACTGGAGTGGTAACCAGGGGTGTGGTGGTGGCTATCCATACTGTCAGGCGCTTGACTCGACGATTGATCCATGGGCTCTTTATAACCGTGAATGTGTTAGTTATGTCGCGTGGGCACTAGTTAACAAATATCACCGACATGTCGGTAGCTTTAGTGGACAAGGCAACGCGTACCAATGGCCATCAAGCGCTCCGGAATTCAGTGGCGCAACCAGGGTATACAGCCCACAACCAGGGGATGCAGTTATTCTCCCCCAGTCGGGAAGTTTTGCGCCAATTGGTCATGCAATGATTGTTGATTCAGTAAGTGGCGATACAATGCACGTAAGCCAGTACAACTTCTATGGGACGGGTGAATATAGCACAATGGACATTAAAAACTCAGGTGTTATTCTGCTGAGGTTCCCACCTGCTTAAGAAGCATGTGATTTTATTAAGAATAAGCGCATTAGCTATGACTAATGCGCTATACTTATAACAGTAGAAAATTGTTCACATAGGGGAGACACATGACAAAATCAGAACCAGTTGTTACCGAGCGTGTCTCAAGACAGGGTCGACCAATTAAGCACCGATCGGGTAGCTTCTTATTTATAGCCTTTGCCCTTACAGCGCTGGTCGGATATCTTGTTGGGACATTCAATTCGCAAATCATGGCTGCGATTGGGCCAGTGTTCGGCTATAAATCACATGCAGCTACCCTTGATCTAAGCTCACTCCAGACTGTTTATAGTAATCTAGCGGCTAACTTTGATGGGACACTTGATCCGAATGTTTTAATTGATGGTGCGAAGCATGGACTGGTAAGCGCAGCTGGCGATACCTATACGCTCTATATGAACCAAAAAGAAGCAAACGATTTTAATAACGACTTATCGGGTAATATTGGGGCTGGTATTGGTGCCGCTCTAGAGCTACAGAATAATGCTATCGTGGTGCAGAGTGTACTTCCGGGGAATCCAGCTGTGAAGGCGGGTATGCAGGCCGGAGACATAATTACAGCGGTCAACGACCAGTCAACGAGTGGTTGGACAGTCGATCAAGTAGTAAGTAAGGTCCGTGGCGACGCAGGAACGACAGTTAAGGTGACAATTCAGCGCGATGGGACGATTATGAACTTTAATATTACTCGGGCAACTATTAATAATCCAAGCGTCACAAGCGCGGTCGCCAATGGTATTGGTACGATTACGATTAGTCGCTTTGATGATCAAACAGGAACGTTAGCTCGAGCGGCGGCGCAAGATTTCAAGAGCAAGAATGTGAAAGCAGTTATCCTCGATCTTCGTAATGACGGAGGAGGCTATTTAACGGCTGCGCAGGACGTGGCGGGGCTATGGCTTGATAATCAGGTCGTTGTTACTGAACGATCGGGTGGTGCGGTCATCGACACGCTTCGAACGGGGAGTAATGTACTGCTTGCGGGTATTCCAACTGTTGTTCTTGTTAACGGTAGTAGTGCTAGTGCAAGCGAGATTGTTGCAGGGGCGCTCCAGGACTACGGTGCAGCAAAGTTGGTGGGTGAGAAGACATTCGGTAAAGGAAGCGTTCAGAAGCTGATTGATCTTGATGGGGGGGCACAACTGAAGGTGACAATTGCAAAGTGGTATACCCCAAAAGGTAAGAATATTAACAAAGAAGGCATTACGCCCGACGTAAGTGCAACGCTAACGCAGGCGGATGTTGATGCGGGGCGTGATCCACAGGTAATCGCTGCCCAAAAAGCCTTGGGACTATAATCCTTGTGCTTATAAGAGCAATTGTAGTAGAATAAGCATATATGGATACAAAAAAAAGAATCCTGCTTGTTGAAGATGATGAAGCCCTTTCTGGAGTCTACCGTGCGCGACTTGAGTTAGAAGGTTTCGAGGTTAGCGAAGTGAATAATGGTGAAGAAGCGCTTGCGACGGCACTGAGCTTTAAACCAGATCTTATTCTACTTGATGCCATGATGCCAAAGATTAGTGGCTTTGACGTGCTCGATATTTTGCGTAATACTCCCGAGACGGCCGCTATTCGTATTATTATGTTGACAGCTTTAAGCCAGCCAAAAGATAAAGAACGAGCTGAAGCACTGGGCGTGAATGACTATCTAGTGAAATCACAGGTTGTCATTGGCGATGTCGTGGAACGGGTGAAATTTCACCTTGGTATGTTAGAACAAAAGCCCCAAAACTAATTTTTTGCATGCATAACCAACAACTCCGTAGCAGCGGGGTTGCTTTTTTATTACACTTATGCTATAGTAAAAAATAAGTTATACAAAAACAAACAAAAGGAGCAATAGAATGAATCTCGAATCACCCTCAATCACAGAATCACTTCCTCTTGTGACTAACGTACCCGAAGAGCTACTCCCGGCCGTTGCTAGTGAAGTTGCTCCAAAACCAATAACAGATCTGATAGAGACGCCCACCTTCATCGCAGCAAGTATGAATAGTGCCAAGACGGAGCAGTCAGCATTGTTAGAGGCACAACCTCCCGTTATTGAAGCTAGTGATATTCCAGAGCCCTTCCACCCTCCTGTAGAAGCTCGGACAATACATTCCTGGGATGTAGAACTTAATGCGGCAAGTGTTCGATCGCAACCCCGAGGTATTCAATATCCTTCGGCGCTGCCAAATTGGGTTAAAAAGGACTAAACTTATGACACCAGAAATACCTCACGGCGATTCAAGCCATGCAACTCCAGAAAAGCCCAAACCTCAGGTTGAACTAGTTGACATCGATGAGTTTGACGTTGAAGATAGGCTAGATACGGTATTATTGCCAAGTTCAACTAATGATGGAGAAGTTCATCGCTTTATTCATACGGCCAACGGTACTCAAGCCGAGACTGGAAGACTGTTTGGTATTTACAAACGACGAGAAACGGATCCTACAACAGGGGAGTCGACTGAATTTGAGAAGAGAATTCCCGTGGATCAAGTCAAGGCGTTCAATGATAAATATAGTGTGAAGCGTACAGCCGGTATCGAGCAAATACTCGCCTCTCAGCCCGCGCCTCTTGAACGTGCGCCATATATTGAGCCAGAAGGAGAACGGGAGATATCACGAGCTGAGCTTGAGCAGCTACGGGCGCGAGGAGTTGGTGAAGGTATTCTTCAAGCCGCCGAAGTGGATGAGCCAGAAAATGTATATGATAGACTCTTTCAAACCTCTGATGATGAGTTCGAGGACCATAATGCAACGGAGCAAGCGGCAGTGCGTCCGCCACTCACAGAGGAGCAGAAGGTTATCCGAGCTCGTGATCAAGCAGATAGTAATGCCTGGCGTGGACCTCGCTAGAACTCGCTTTTTGCCTACGAAAAACTGCCTCTTAAAAAGGCAGTTTTTCGTAATAAGGTATGTATGAGTTAGCTAACAACAACTTGTGTACGAGGTACACTCTTACCAGTAAAGTGACCCTTACGGACTTTAACAAAACTCACGACACCGTCAACGGCAGCATGAATAGTAAAGTCGCGGCTAATGAAGGTACCTGGACCAGCAATTTTGCTTGAGCCAGTTTGACGAACCAAGACTTCACCGGTACGAACAACTTGGCCACCGAAACGCTTGACACCAAGACGCTGACCGGCGTTATTGTGGATATTCTTTGATGAACCACCTGCTTTAACGTGTGACATAGAGCTAACTCCTTAAATTTACTAAATCAATCTGTTCAATTGTACTGGATAAGGCGGCTTACGTCAAGAGGTTAGACCGAATGTAATCCTCTTTTAACTTGTATGGACGGAATATTCCTGTTGGAGAGGGTGGTGTTGACAAATTCATACATATTACATACAATAGTGATATGAGTTCCCAAATATTTAATCTCTCGCTGCCAAAAGAACTTGTTCAACAGATGGATAAGCAGGCGAAACGTGATTTCTCCTCGCGAAGCGACTTTGTACGTAAGGCCATTGTGAACCAGCTTCGAGCCGAACAGTCTATTCGAGCAATTTTTGATCGTGCGAATCAACGAGGTAAGGACTTAGGTATCGTTAGCGAACAACAAGTCTATGACATTATCGATACCCCAAGCTAACGTAGTGGTTGACAGTAACGTCTGGATATCTGCATTGGTATTTGGTGGAGAGCCACGCCGCGTGTTTGAGGCACTCCTACAGCGCGGTGATTATCTTGTTGTCAGTGCGGAGCTATTGAGTGAGATACGGCGAATAATAAACCGTAAGTTTCCCGATGTTTCAGATGATTTTGAAGCCTTGCTAGTCGTATTTCAGTATCTGATTGTTACTGTTACACTTGGTTCGCTTACTATTACAGTATGTCGCGATCCAGATGACAATAAAATCCTTGAGACTGCTGTTCTTGGCCGCGCAACAATGCTTATTAGTGGTGATAATGATCTATTGGTACTACATCCCTATGATTCAATTCAAATTGTTCGTCCAGGCGCATGGCTTAAGCAGGTCTCGTTATAGCTCTCTGAAGATTCAAGGAAAAATGAGGGCTATAGCTTAACGAGAACCAATAGTTCTCGGGCAACGACCTGATCTTCTCGATAATATAAAAGATCATCGGGACGAAGATTGGCAAAAGTCGCTTCTCGGTAGCCTAAAGCTTCAAGCTTTTCAATAAGAGGAAGGTGCGTGAAGCCTCCATCTTTTGAGCGCCAGGCTGGTACGGCAATACAGAGTGGAGTTCCTGGTTTAATCTGGCTTCCAATATTCTTCAAGAAGCTTGAGATAATATGATTACAGTTACCTCGTACTTCTGTCAGCTTAGCGGCTGAGGGAGGAGCGCTAAAAGGTTGGCCCAGGTAGGTCTCGGCTACAACGGCATTAATCGGTTGTTGCCACTGTGCGTCGACTGCATCACCTTCGCGGAGGAACCAATCAAAGCTTACGTGGTGAGTTTCGGCTAACCAATTTAGATTGTCACGACTATAACGAATCATTTTCTCGGCTAGATCAGTTCCGTAGACGGTATATCCCATGAGGGCAGCTTCTTGCAGGATCACGCCAGTTCCGCAGAATGGATCAAGAATACGAGCACGTGGTTCGCCCTCAGATGGGAGTAGTTGACCAGTAAGATTAATCATGATCTGGGCTAGTTTAGGTGGAAGCATGCCGACGAAGGCGTCGCGCATGGGTCGTTCTTGGTCACGCCTCGTATAGGCAGTAATATTTTGTGCACCCGTACTTTCGGCGACATGAATAGTGCCATCATCTGCCTTAACGATAAGAAGTTCAACCTTGTTGGCTGATAAGCCGAGCTTATTGTGATGCGAGGTGGCGGTGCTCAGTGCTAACTCCTGGTTAGGGACAAGCCGTACGCTGACACCCGTTTTCTTCAACTTTTGTTTTAAGATGATACCGGTCTTTTGGAGTTCGCGGGGATCAATATCAAGGTTATAGCCACTAAGACCAAGAGTGATTTTTCCCTCGAAGGTGTGCCACTTACGAAGGTAATGTTCAACTAGCTTTTGGCTTGCCTGGTGCCAAGCAGTTCGAGATTGGAGAGTCAGCTGGCCTGCTTTTAGGGTTCCGCCGAGGCGGGATAGGTGAAATTCATCTGTTTTAATCTCAGCAACTTGAGGTGCGAGGTGCGAAACAGACGCTGAACCATAAAGTTGTTCAAGCTCTGCAAGTCCGAGAGCGGGTTGTCGGCCGAGGATAGCAATATACATAGCTTAATTATACCTTGTTAGAAGTGTTTCGATGCTATAATTAAACGTAGTTATGTCATTTCGTACCTGGGTTAGCATCATTACGGTTATTCTACTGGGATTGGTTGTCTATTTTGGTCGTCATGAAATTATTCACGCTTGGCAATTACTGGGACAAGTAAACCTATGGATTTTGGCCCTCATTGTACCTGTTCAACTTCTGAGTTATTACGCGACTGGGGGTATGATTTTTTCATATCTTCGCTCTAAAGGGGATCTAAAGCACAGCTCACATTGGGCGATTACCCGTATGTCCCTTGAGCTTAATTTTGTGAATCACATTATTCCGAGCGGGGGAGCGGCCGGCTTCTCGTACCTAGGTTGGGTACTGAGTCGCCATGGTGTCTCGGCTGGTCGAGCAGCCATGTCGCAGATTGTCCGCTTCGCCCTCACGTTCGCTAGCTTTATTGGCATTCTCGTTATTGCAGTACTTATCTTGACCCTAGATCATCGCGTGAATCGGGTCATGATAGCCTTAAGCCTTGTGTTGGTTATTGCAGCCATAGTTGGTGCGTTTGTGGTTATCTTTATTATTGGCAGCAAGCGCCATTTAACTTCATTTGCCTCGTGGATTACTCGTACAACTAATCGTTTGGTGAATAAGCTTACCCGAGGGAAGAAGCCTGCTCTGTTAAGCCAGGTGAAGATTCAAGAGTTCTTTATGGAAGTTCATCAAGACTATATGGCGATTAAGCATGATAAGCGAATCTTAGTAAAACCACTTATATGGGCAGTTATTGCAAATATTTCGGATGTAGCTTTGCTTTTAATAGCTTTCATCTCGCTTGGTACGTGGGTAGATCCGGCGATTCTATACGTTGCCTTCGGTGTTGCGGGTATGGCCAGTATTGTCTCGGTTACGCCAGGGGGAGCCGGTATTTATGAGGCTATTATGATTGCCTTCTTGGCAACAAGTGGTGTCGCAGCTGATGTGGCGATTGCCGGGACGCTCCTTGCCCGGGTGACGCTTCTTCTTGGTACAATCTTGTTTGGCTATGTCTTCTACCAGTTGACAATCGTGAAGTATGGCAAGGCTCCCCTCGGGCCAAAGGAGTCGTAGCTATGGCCGCGTCAAGTGTTCCAATGATTTTTAGTGTGAGCGACTTTATCGCTGTGGCGAATCAGACATTCGAATACGCTTTTCCAACCGTTGAAGTGGAGGGAGAGGTTGCGTCATTTAAGGTTAATCAAGGTAAATTTGTATTCTTTGATCTTAAAGATGCCGGAGGAAGCGTGGGCTGTTTTATGACGGTTTGGCAATTGCGTGTTCCGATTGAGGATGGTATGAAAGTAATCGTTACTGCCACGCCGAAATTAACCCAATGGGGTAAGTTCAGTCTAACTGTCCGAGCAATCCGGCCAAGTGGAGTGGGTGCTCTTAAAAAAAGCTTCGAGATACTGGTTGCTAAGCTTGCGGCCGAGGGATTATTTGCACCTGAACGCAAACGACTACTCCCTCGTATTCCCAAACACGTCGCAGTGATTAGCAGTACGCAAGCAGCCGGCTACGCTGATTTTATTAAGATCTTGAATGATCGCTGGGGTGGAGTAAGAGTAGACGTAGCACATGTGCAAGTTCAGGGAGCAGATGCGCCGGACCAAATGATTCGCGCCCTAACGTACTTTAATCAGCAAGAAGTATTACCCGAGGTGATTGTCATTATCCGAGGCGGTGGAAGCGCCGATGATCTATCTGCCTTTAATGATGAGCCACTTGCTCGTGCAATTGCCGCGAGCCGCGTTCCAACTCTGGTGGGGGTGGGTCACGAAGTAGATGAGAGTCTTGCGGATATGGTAGCTGATCTACGTGCTGCAACCCCGAGTAATGCAGCCCAGCTACTTGTCCCGGACCGTAATGAAATCATTCGAGCGACTCACGTGAAGCTTGGCTCACTTCTTCCGCGCCTATTGCAAGCAATTGAGCGACAGCAATCTCAGGTGCGACAAACTCTTGAACGGTCTTTGCTCGCGATAGAACACCAGTACGATCGCGCCGAAGAGCAATTCACACGATATCGTACTGTGTTGGCGCAGCTTGACCCGCACGTGGTTTTGAAGCGTGGCTATGCCATTGTACGAGGACAACAGAAGGTAGGTGAGACGATACACATTGAAACATATAAGGCTATACTAGAAGCAAAGGTTGAACGATATGACGAAAAGTAACCCCACTATTCAAGAGAAAATTATTGAACTCGATACGATTGTCGCGTGGTTTGATAGCGATGATTTTACTCTCGAAGCGGCACTCGATAAATTTAAAGAGGCCGAAGCATTGGCTGCCGAAATTGAGCACGATCTATCAGTGCTTAAAAACGACATCACTGTTATTAAACAGAAATTTGATAGCGAAAATTAAATGGTTGTGCAGTGGGTAATTGGCGCCCTCATTTTGTTATTTGGTTTTGTGGTGTTTCGCGGCGCGCCCTATGTACCTAGTCGTAAGCGCTATATTCAAGAAGCGTTTACGGAACTATATCCAGTGGGTCCGCGTGATACACTCATTGACGTCGGCAGTGGGGATGGTATTGTGTTACGGCTTGCGAGTAAAGCCGGGGCGCACGCGATTGGCTATGAACTTAACCCAGCTCTGGTTTTAATTGCTCGTCTACTCTCAAGAGGGGATCGTAAGGTAGAGGTTCGACTTGCGGATTTTTGGCGCGTCAAACTACCTGCCGAAACCACGGTTGTATATGCGTTTATGGTGACACGTGATATGAAGAAATTTGCTCGTAAGATGCAGCAAGAGGCAACTCGCCTTGAACGCAGCGTGCAAGTTATCTTGTACGGCAACGAAATGCCACAGCAGACTGCCCTCAGGAGCGTTGGGGCATACCACCTCTATCGATTTGATCCCAGCCCACGTTAGGCTGTTTACATCTCGCTGAACCATAAGTATAATGACGCTATGATATACGACCGCAAGGTGAAGCGAACGGACGAAGTAGGCGCAATTAATGCCTGGGTTCTTACCACAATTCTTGTCAGTGTAGTTGCGGCGGGGGCGATTGCAGCTGCGATCTGGGGGATTTTGAACTATAACGAGCAAAAGACTGACGTTGATACGAAAGTCCAATCAGCAGTTGCATCAGCCCAAAAGACCCAAGCCGATAAAGATGAGGCCAACTTTAATGAGCGTGATAAACAACCGAATCGTCAGTTTGTGGGACCAGAAGATTATGGACGTCTTACCTTTGACTATCCTAAAACATGGAGCGTCTACATTGCAAAGGATGTGGTCAATCCAGGAGACACATTCCAGGCTTACTTTAATCCCGTCTCAGTCCCAGCTATTAGCGATAGCCAGCAATTCTCATTGCGTGTCACAATTGCAAGCACCGATTATGATAAGACACTTGCTAGCTATACTTCTTTAGTCCAAAAGGGTACGCTGAAATCCAGCACGGTAACTATTGGAGGAACTACCGGAACGCGCCTTGATGGTAGTTTTACAAAGGACATTCGTGGTTCGGCGGTGATCTTTAAGATCCGCGATAAGACGGTAACGATTCGTAGCGATGCCGATACCTTTAGGCCCGACTTCGATGCCTTGGTGGCAACGATCAGGTTTAACCAATAGTTGATCCTGTATACCCGGGTGCGTGTTAAACTAGTAGGTAGTATGAAGCGGGAGCAAGGGATGCGCGACAACATGGCAAGTGGAGGTGTCTTAGCTGATGGTCTTCCTTCGCTTATTGCCGCCGCCCACGAGCTTAAATCGCCACTCTCCCTTGTCCGTCAACTATCTCTTTTACTTGAAACAGAAGACCTATCAGTAGATGAGAGACAGCGTATGCTTAGGCAAATTACGCTGACGAGTGAACGTGCCTTGCGGCTCACAAACGACCTGACGCGTTCTGTACGCTTGCAAGATGCACTATTTACCCTCGAGCCGATTAACCCAAAACAGCTCTGTGAAGAAGTGGTCCATGAATTGACGCCTTTATTTACAGCCCACGGTCGTCGCATTACCCTTGCTCCACGAACTCATCCATTATTACTCGTTGCGAATCGTGATCTACTCCGTCGCATCATAGTCAACTTTAGTGACAATGCCCTGTATTATGCAGAAGGGGATGGTCCGGTTCAATTGCAGATTAATGCTTTTCATGAAGGCCAAATGATTCGACTCGGCGTACGTGATTACGGCCCTGCTCTTTCAAGTGATATGTGGCGTAGCCTTCAAACAAAGCTCTCGACAGCGCCACAGCCGATTCATGCCCGGCCTCAAAGTAGTGGACTAGGGCTCTATATTGCGAGCCAATTTGCTGAAGCAATGAATGGGAGCTTAGGTGTCACACGTCACGCAGATGGCGCAACCTTCTACATCGATTTGCATGCGTCCCAACAGCTGAGCTGGTTATGAATAAGCAACACGTCTTAATCGTTGAAGATGATCCGTGGCTGGCCGAACAACATGCCCGTGTCCTTAGTCGCGCGGGATACGAACCGACTATTACGCCTCATGCGCTCGCTGCCATTCAAGCAATTGATATAGTTGAGCCAGCTGCCATTATTCTTGATGTTCTGCTGACCGGTAGCACAGCCTTTGCTTTAATGCATGAACTTCAATCCTATACTGACACTGCTCGCATTCCGATCATACTCTGTACGAATATAGCCGAGGAGCTTGAACTAGAGGTGGTTGCACCGTATGGCGTGCGTCGTATTCTTGATAAAACAAGTATGGAGCCAAGTGATCTTGTGACGGCACTTCGGAGTGTATTGGTATGAAAACGGTTCGGACACGAGCGATCGTGCTTCGGCGAACAAATTATGGTGAAGCCGATCGCATCTTGCAGCTTCTTACCCCCGAGGGTAAGCGAAGTGTTATGGCTAGAGGGGTACGACGCGAAAAGAGTCGTTTAGCGGGTGATATTGAGCTGTTCGCGGTGACTGATGTAGTGATCGGAGAGGGCAGAGGGGAGCTCGGTATTCTTACCTCAGCTCGGCTAGTACAATTCTATCGCCATATTATGGAGGACTATGACCGTATGCAATTTGGCTATACGGCCATTAAACTGATTACGCGGGCAAGTGAAATGGTTGATGAACCTGATTGGTACGATGTGCTTGCCGAAGTCTATAAGGGGTTGGACGCTCACTCAATTGCCCTTGAGTTGGTTCAAACGTGGTTTTACCTTCGCTATGCGGCACTCTTGGGCCACGAACTCAGTTTATGGCATGACATCTCGGGAGCTGAGCTGAGTGCTGATATGCAATATCGTTACGACGAAACCGACCAGGGTTTGCGACCTCTAGTAGGGGCAGAGCTTAGAGCTGAGCACATCAAACTACTGAGGTTAATTGCGACTCGTCCCTTGAAAACATTAGCGCAAATTGGCGGTATTAATGAGATTCTTCCAGAGTGCGCGCTCGTAGCTCGGCAACACGCCGCGATATAATAGGCAATTGCTGATATAATAGGCACTAATTATGGCTACTGATAAAAACAAGAACGAGCAGATGGAAGCAATTGTAAGTCTAGCAAAGCGTCGCGGCTTTATTTACCCAGGTAGTGATGTTTATGGGGGCCTCAGTGGCACATGGGATTACGGTCCACTCGGGGTGACGCTCAAGCGTAACATTATGCAACTATGGTGGAAGATGTTCGTTGAAGATCGAGAAGATACGTACGGAGTTGATGCGGCAATTTTGATGAATCAACGAGTCTGGCAAGCAAGTGGGCATGTCGACACTTTTACCGATCCTTTAGTTGAGGATCTTGAAACGAAGCAACGTTTTCGAGCTGACCACTTATTAAAAGACGCCGGTTTTGACGTGACGGGTTTGGACCTCGCTGGCTTAACGAGCCTGATTCGAGAGAATAACATCAAGAGTCCTAACGGGAATGAGCTTTCAAATGTTCGGACCTTCAATATGATGTTTCGTACCTTTGTGGGCCCTATGCAGGGCGATGAACTCACGATCGGAGAGCCGGGAGAAGATAGTCCGACGAGTAGTCTTATGAATAATTTGGAGGGCATGAAGGCAGTTACTTATGATCCAGCGAGTGTTTCGTATCTTCGTCCTGAAACAGCTCAAGGGATCTTTACGAATTATAAGAACATCCTCGATAGTTTCTACCCCGATCTTCCCTTTGGGGTTGCCCAACAGGGTAAGGCATTTCGGAACGAGATCAGTCCACGTGATTTCATCTTTCGTTCTCGTGAATTTGAACAAATGGAGATCGAGTATTTTATTGATCCAGCAAATTGGGAGACGGAATTTGAGAAATGGATCGAACGCGTTTATGCTTGGATGGATGCTCTCGGGTTACCGAGAGAGCGTATTCATGAACTTGAGGTTAAGGAGGCAGATCGAGCCCACTATAGTAAGCGAACGATCGACTTTGAGTATGATTTTCCGATTGGTCGCGAAGAGCTCTCCGGCCTTGCATACCGAACAGACTTTGATCTTATGAATATTCAACGTGTGGCTGGTAAGAATATGGAATACACCGTAAAGGGTACGAATACAAAATTTGTACCTCATGTGATCGAGCCTTCATTTGGCGTTGAACGGGCTTTAATGGCGGTACTCTCGGCCGCCTATCGAGAGGATGAAGTAAACGGAGAGAAGCGGACGTATCTAAAGCTTCCTATACACCTTGCACCGATTCAATATGCCGTTTCGCCTCTGGTTCGGAATAAACCAGAGTTAGTTGCCAAAGCTCGTGAGGTGTACACTCTCTTAAAAGAGAGATATGGCAATGTTATGTGGGATGATAACGGCAATATTGGAAAACGCTACCGTCGCCAAGATGAGATCGGGACGCCCTACTGTGTTGTCATCGACTTCGAGTCACTTGAAGACAATGCGGTCACTATTCGCGAACGAGATACAACTGAGCAAAAGAGAGTGTCTATCAGTGAACTCCATGATCATAATAAAAGAGAGTAGAATAAATATATGAAAGCAATTTGGCACAACACCATAATCGCGGAAGCTCCAAAAGAAGATCTCATTCGCATTGAAGGTAATTGGTATTTCCCACCAGATGCCCTCAAGAAAGAGTTTTATGTCGATAGTGACCACCATACAACCTGCCCCTGGAAGGGAGAAGCAAGCTACTTTGACGTTGTTGTCGGGGGCCAGACAAACGAGTTTGGTGCGTGGTACTACCCGGAGCCTAAAGAAGGATCAGTGGAGCGAGTCAAGAAAGACTTTGCGAATTATGTAGCTTTTTGGAACGGTATTGAAGTCTCAGAGGTCTAATACGAGGTAGATTTAAGTATCTTTTCAGTTTCAACGTATACACTAGCAATACAAAGGAGAATAAAAGCATGGCAGATAAAGAAGAGAACAAACGAGTCACTGTTGAAGAAGGGTCAAAAACCATTCCAGCCGAGGAGACGCACGACAGAGCTGTCTCTGAATCCGACGTTGCACCAACGCGAACAAAGACGCGACACACCCTTCTAATTACTATTATTGCCTTAATTATTGTCTGTTTGCTTATCTTGGCAACAGCACTTGTTACCGAGGGTATTGCTAACCAGCGTAATAGTCAGCAAATACGAGGCGGCTTCGGTGAGTCGACCCGTGTTGTGCGAACTGGCCACGGCATGTTTGGGTATGGAACGACTGTACGGACTGAAGCAACTACTAACTCAGTCACAACTACGGTCTACACCTATCTAACAGGTGTAGTGGTTGCGGTGAATAGCGATAATATCGTGATTGCGGGTAATGGTAAACAAACAACAATTACCACGAATTCCTCAACGAAATATGACAACGATACGAAACCAGTAGTGAACGATACAGTTACGGTCGTGGGAACAACCGCTGATAATAAGACGACAGCTACAGAAATTGCAGTTACAAACTAAGACTATTGGCTAGTGAATGCTTAAGAATAAAGAAGCGCTATTAGCGCTTCTTTATCATGAGTTCAAGGTTTGAGATGTAGTGAGCTGGATCGACTAACTTATGAGTCCGCAGATAAGTTAGATGGGTTTCCACGAAGGGCATCTGGTTATCTGGCCACATAGTAGCTTGAGGGCTATATTTAGTGCTCGTTGAATAGGTTGGATCGTCTTGAAGAGACTCAAGTTTGGTGATGACTTCTTCGTCAGTCACCTAAGACGCTGCGATCTTAGCTTTTTTTGGCTTCTTGATGTTTTTCTTTTGACTGTTACTATCCTTGGACATATGAACCCTTTCATGTGCTATTTCACATATATACTTCCCTCATTATGCGCTTTTTTTGGCTAAACACCAAACGGAAAGCTGTAGTAGAATAGAGAAGATGATTATTTACTATACAGATGGCAGTTGCAGCCCTAATCCTGGTCCTGGGGGATTTGCAGTTATAAAGGATATGAAACCATGGATTGTCGGACATGAGCTCATCTCAACGAATATTCGCATGGAAGGCAAAGCACTCATCGCTGCCCTGTTGGATGCGAAAGGTGAGAAGTGTGAGATTTTTAGTGACAGTGAGTTTTGGATCAATGTCATAACCAAGTGGGCACCTGGCTGGGCAGCAAAGGGCTGGATTAAAAAAGGTGGCGAAATCAAAAATCTTGAAATAGTTAAAGAAGTATATGAACTTTATGGGCAGTCTAATGCTATTTTGACGTGGGTGCGAGGGCATGAGGGTGATACTGGTAACGAGATGGCTGACGAGTGGGCCAATAAGGCGAGAGAGCAACGGCTGAGCGGACAGGTGAACGAATTAAGATAAGTGTAGTGTCGTTTATGCTTTTGAATGCGGTTTTTGCATCGTATACTAAGAGCGCATGCACTACTTAGATAGAGACTTTTTAATTCCTCGTAGACAACAGAATGCTGCTCATTTAGAGCGTGTTTGCTTTGAAGTTGCCGATCATCTCGCCGGGGGAGCTTGGGGGCAAGCTGCCATTAGGAGTATAGGTCTAACGCGTCAGATTACTGAAGGTGTTGGACAGCCTATTGATCGTGAAGATGGATATCTCCCAGAAGTTCTTAATGAAGTGAGAATTGAGTTTAGTGCTCACAAACAAAGCGCCGAAGATAGCCACGGTAATGGTTATGACATTATGCATTATGACCTAGTAAGCACGGTGAGTCAGGAGATTGAGCAAGACGAGATACCTGAGAGTGTGAGACAAGAGATGCTTGAGGACAATGAGGATGAAGAGGGAGTAGATCCCGAGGATCTTGACTCTTATCCTATTGAACGCGAGCAAGCGGTGACATATAGCATTAACGAGTTTGGCCAAATTAAAAATTATACACTTGCGTTTCGCTATACCCTTGATGGGGAAATGATTCACGAGGTGGTCTACGATACTTCAGCCGAGGGAGAAGAGTTTGCACCAATCTATATGAATGATGGAGCAGTCATTGAGAGGCGTCCTTTTGTTGTTCCTTATCTTACAGCGAAGAATATCGAAGAAGAGATAGATGGTATAGAAACAGAGTGGCGACGCTATCTAACAGATAATGCTCTGAAAAAAAGCCTAGAATTTGGGAGTCAATCAGGCCGAGCTCATATTAGATCGGCTCTTGGAATTTTAAGTCTACTGCGAACAGGCTTGTTTTAGGTAACCTTGTCGAGGTACAATCATTAATTGACATCTAATAAAGAAAGATAAACATGGAAGAAAAAACCGAATCGACTGATATTTTCCTGTGGGCAAACAACACAGATGGTGTGAAGAACGATCTTGAAGTTGAGTTTTTCTTGTTCAATAAGAACTACACCCCATATACCACAAACTTCACGAGTGACCTCAACTCACAGATTAGGCCACTATTTCTTTACGACATGATTAATTTTGTGAATATGGGGGCCGGAACAGGCCTGAGCGTTCGCGACTACGAACTGTCTGAGCAAGAAGAGAATGTATTGCTTCGAATCGATCTCCCAAAAGTCGGTCGGGCTGAGACACTTATCCATCTCATTGAGCATGAACGAAGCGACATAGTTGAGTTTAGTGAAGAAGAACATGAATTTAAACGGATTAAGGGCATTATTGGTCGCTTTACGTCAAAAGACCCTTCAAAGAAGCCATTTTACACGATCAAATATATTAGTCAGGGACAAGTTCTTAAGGGCACAACGGCGTGGGAGTTTAAGGCGGGTAAGTTCGGTCTCTTTCAAGCAGATATAGGATGGAAGGTGCCTAGTGATAACCAAGTCCTCATTGTGGATACGGATATTTTTGTTTTTAACCAAAGTAAATTTGAACGACTGTTTAACTTTGATTACAAGAAACAATTACTAGCTGATCAGAAGGTTGCAGAGATAGAGAAACAATTTAAACTCAGTTTTCCTGATGGATTTGATCTCCAGAGTTTAGTCCGTGATCGAAAGAAGACGGTGAATAAACTGCAAAAGATTGAGGTAGGTCAAATTACCCAAGAGCAAGTCATTGATTATGCCGATCAAATGCAGCTTGAAATTATGACAGACGATGCGGGTGCCATTATTATTATGGACGGGAATGATCTCGACACGTTTGTTAACCTTATTAATGAAGATTATATTACGAGTGAAATTACAGGGCGACGCTACGAAGTAAAGAGCAAACGAGCACTTGATGACCCCGAGGGTGAACCCCCCAGAGGATAAATACTTTTGGTATGCGTGAGTCCGTTAGGACCGAAGGGCCTACGTACCGTATAATAAAGATATATGAGACAGGATATAGCACTTGAGATCATGCTCCTGGGAGAGAGCGTATTACTAACTGGTCCAGCCGGAGCAGGGAAGACCTTTGTGTTAAATCAGTTCATTCGACTCGCAAAAGGTGCCGGCAAGCATGTCTCTGTAACTGCTACGACTGGCCTTGCGGCCACCCACCTAGGCGGGACCACGATTCATAGTTGGAGTGGTATCGGAATTGGAGACGAGCTTCCGCATGGTTTTGTGGACCATATGGCAAAAGGACGACGGGAGATTATTGAAAAAACCGATGTTTTAATTATTGACGAGATCAGTATGTTGCATGATTTTCGCCTTGATATGGTCGATGAGGTCTGTCGTTTAGTGCGACGTAAAGATGAGCCTTTTGGTGGTATTCAGGTTATTATGAGTGGTGACTTTTTCCAGCTACCTCCAATTAACAGGGGTGACTCACGTGCGGGTGGCTTCGTAGTTGGAAGTCGCGTTTGGCAGGAGCTAGATCCAGTCATTTGTTATCTCGAGGAGCAGCATCGTCAAGATGATGAGCAACTGCTGGATATCCTCAATGCCTTACGTGCTGGAGAGCTTCGTCGCCATCATGCAGAGACACTACTCGAGCGGGTTGAGGTGGTACCCGAGGAAGGTGAAGTGATGACAGAACTCCATACCGTCAACGTCGATGTCGATCGCCTCAATGATCAAAAGCTAGACGACTTGGGGGGTGACGAACTTTTTTATACACAGACCACCACGGGGAGCGAGAGCTATGTGGAGAACTTACAGCGGTCAGTGCTTGCTCCAGCCACTTTGCGCCTCAAAAAAAGTGCCTTAGTTATGGCAGTGAAGAACAGTCTTGAACGTAAATACGCAAACGGAAGCCAAGGAGTGGTGATTGATTTTGAACCAGGTACAGAGTACCCCGTGGTTGAGTTCAAGAGTGGTAAGGTAGTGACGATGCAACCTGATACGTGGGAGTTACGGGATGGAGATAAGAAACGGGCGAGTATTACACAGATTCCACTGCGTCTCGCATGGGCGATTACTGTTCATAAATCCCAGGGTATGACGCTCGATGCCGCACGTATTGATCTTCGAAAAGCATTTGTTGAAGGTATGGGCTACGTTGCATTAAGTCGAGTAAAAAACTTGCACAGTCTTTACTTATCCGGTATTAATCGCATGGCACTGCAAGTCAGCGCAGTGGCCCAAGAGATCGACATCATGCTTCGGGATAAAGCCATGCAGGCAACGAAACGATTTAACTACCTCGAGGAACAGGCTGATAAACGTATACACGAGCTTCCTAAAAAGGATAAGCAATTGAATGGTTGGTCGGAGAAAATTGCCAAGATGCGTGAAACATATCCCAACGCCTATCGACCCTGGGAACCTCTTCAGGATGCGACATTGCAGGAGAAATTTCAAAATGGAGCAAGTGTAAAAGAACTGAGCGCATTACTGGGGCGTCATGAAGGTTCAATCGTTATGCGCCTACAGAAACACTTTGGTGAAGATGTGGTTGAACTATAGCTTGCGGATGACCTATTGTGTGTCCAGCATGATGATTGCTACACAAAGAGGTATAATAAGGGGATGAGCGTAGACGAGTTAAGACCAAATCAAGGATTTTCAAAACATTTTCTATGGGGCGCGGCAACAGCAGCTCACCAAGTTGAGGGGGGCACCCACAACCAGTGGACCGTCTGGGAACTGGAGAATGCCAAGGTCCGTGCTGCCCAAGCTCAATATCACTACAACGACTATGCTAGCTGGGAACGCATTAAGGTAGCCGCAAAAGATCCAGACAACTATGTGTCGGGCAACTTGGCCGATCACTATAATCGCTACGAAGAAGACTTTGCTCTTTTAAAACAAATGAATATGAATGCCTTTCGCTTTAGTGTTGAATGGTCGCGAATTGAACCAAGTGAAGGGGTTTGGGATGTAGCAGCAATTAAACATTACAGGCAATACGTTGAGTCGCTAAAGAAAAAGGGAATTGAGCCAGTGATGACACTCTTTCACTTTTCTTTACCCATTTGGTTCACAGATAAAGGGGGATTTGAGCACCGTCGAAATGTTGCGTATTTCACTCGATTTGCAGAGAAGATTGTACGAGAACTTGGTACGAATGTTCGGCTCATTATTACTATTAATGAGCCCGAGGTGTATGCAACCGAGAGTTATTATCATCAAAACTGGCCTCCCGCGTTAAGAAGTAAGTATAAGTGGTGGCGAGTAGTAAACAACATGGCGCATGCGCATCGACAAGCGGCCAAAGCTATCCATAGTCTTAATCGTCGCTATAAGGTTTCCATTGCGAAGAATTCCAATTTCTTTTATCCAGGTGATGATGCATGGGTGAGCCGACTGAGTACGGCGATTATGCAATATGCCCAGGACGACTATTTCCTCAAGAAAGTCGCTCGTCAATGTGATTTTCTAGGGGTGAACTACTATTTTAGTAATCGCGTATACGGCTACCGAATCCATAATCCCGATCAACGTATGAGCGATGTTCAATGGGATATGCATCCCGCTGATATTCAATATGTTCTTGAACGATTAGATCGAAAATATAAGCTACCGATTATTATTACTGAGAATGGCCTAGCAGACGCCGAAGATACCCATCGACAATGGTGGCTTAAAGAGACAATTGTGGGTATGCAAAAGGCAATGCGTCACGGGGTTGAGCTTCAGGGCTACCTCCATTGGAGCCTCATGGATAACTTCGAGTGGGCAGAGGGCAAATGGCCCAGATTTGGTCTTGCCTCAGTTGATTACAATACCGGTCAACGCAGCCTGCGTCCAAGCGCTCGGTGGTTTGGACGAGTACTCAAGAAAATCCGCGGAGTATAAATCCGATGGCTAGTGCTACAAGATGCGCTTGGTCAGAAACAAATGAACTTTTTATTGCATATCATGATCAAGAGTGGGGTGTCCCAGAGCATAACGATAGAATATTATTTGAAATGCTCAACCTTGAAGGCGCTCAGGCGGGTCTGAGTTGGTTAACGGTTCTTCGAAAACGAGACACGTATCGTCAAGCGTTTGATAATTTTGAAGCGCGTCGCATCTCCCGGTACACTGATGAAAAACGGGCCGAACTACTGAATGATACTGGAATCATTAGAAATCGTTTGAAGATTAATGCTGTCATTGAAAATGCTAGGGCATTTTTACAAATTGAAGAGGAATATGGCAGTTTTGATACTTACGTATGGCAATTTGTTTCTGGGAAAAATCTAGTGCATACTCAGCATCAAGCGGCCGTGCTAGTGAGTGAGCAGATGAGTAAAGATCTGAAGAAGCATGGGTTTCGCTTTGTGGGTCCAACGATATGTTATGCCTTTATGCAGGCAATCGGTATGGTGAATGACCATTCGCCTGATTGTTTTAGGTTCCAAGAAGTAATGGCTCTTTAGTCAAAGTCATCATGCTAAAAATACTACGCCCTATACGGGTGGGTATGGTTCTGCCAATCCGTCACCGACTTTATTTATCCACAGAACTGTGAATAACTCATGAACTATCTTATGAAATTGTCAAAATTAGGGGTTGTAGTGGGTAAAAGTGGGTAGTATAGTTAGGCCAGTGGAAAGCAGTGGGTAACACCACCTACAAAACAAACACCACTGAAATTAAAAAATAACCAAAGCGGAGCCTCAAGAGAGAACCATATATGGCTAGCGTAGATTATTTCGAACGAAAGCTTGACGACAAGCATCGGTTAACAATACCGATAGAACTTCGAAATGAATTCGTGAGCGGTGTCGTTCTTACGCGTGGCTTTGGCCAGTATCTTCATATGTATCCCCAAGCAGTTTGGGATAGAGAAGTGGAGTCGGCTCTTGGCAGCAGTATTCTCGATGAGAAAGTAGCTGACTTGAATGTACGATTTCGTCGCGGCAAAACCGAAGTAGAACTTGACCAAAAACAAGGTCGAGTAACCATCGAGCAGCACTTGCTTGACTACGCCGGAATTGATCGTGAGCTGATTGCCGTCCGTGCTGGTGCTTATTTCCGATTACTTCCTGCCGATACGTCTGCCTAGGTTATTAAAAAACGCTCTTTGACAATTTATGATATACGAAGAAGAAACTCTCGAGATCAGCTATCTGGTAGTTAGGCAGTGGGCTACGGAACCACATTAAAAAATCCGCGCACCTTCCCTAAAACACACCTCCCAAAAAAACTCCACCTCACACATAAGTCTCTCAATCGAATAATTGATAGGGTATGAGTTGCATCGCAACCCCCTATATACCAATTGTTCGGTCACTTATTTTTAAAACAAACACACTACAAAAACAAATAGCCATAACTACCAGATAGGTGATCTCGAACGCAACTATAGTAATATAGATGCAATGAGTATAAATGAATCACCACCACGTCAGATTCACATTCCTGTGTTGTTGCAGGCAACGCTTGATATCCTACGCCCAAAAGCCAATGAGAGCTATCTCGATTTGACTGCCGGATATGGAGGTCATGCGGCTGCTATTTTACAACAGACAGGCAATTACGATGAAGCTGTTTTGGTCGATCGAGATGAATACGCCACTGAGCGATTGAAATTTCTGTCGGACAAAGGAGCTCGAATTATGCATACTGATTTTTTGCACGCTGCGAAACAGCTCAAAGATGAGGGACGACAGTTCGACATTGTGTTAGCTGATTTGGGGGTCTCATCACCACAACTCGATATGAGTGAACGAGGGTTTTCTTTTACAAATAATGGTCCACTGGATATGCGAATGGATCGACGCCAGACAGTAACGGCAGAAATGTTGGTTAACACAAAGTCTGTCGACGACCTGACGCGTATACTCACTGACTACGGCGAAGAGCGCGTAGGGCAGGCCAGAACATTTGCGAAAGCAATTGTTGAGCACCGACCATTGCATACAACTGAAGAACTCGCGAATCTTATCAAAACAACCTATCGTGGTAAATGGAAAAAAATCCATCCAGCTACGCGCACCTTTCAAGCACTCCGGATTGCGGTTAACGATGAGCTACGGCAAATCGAAGACCTGTTGCCAGTCTTGCCCGATCTATTAAAACCAGGCGGGCGAGTTGGCATCATTAGCTTTCATAGTCTCGAGGATCGACTCGTCAAGCGTTTTTTTAAGGAACAGTTTGAAGCGGGTCTCGAGGCTGAATTACTGCCATTGACTAAAAAGCCAATCGCCGGAGATATTTACGATGTTCACAATCCGCGATCACGGAGCAGCAAGCTACGTGGAGCAGTGAAAAAATAAAATAAACAACAAAGAAGGGGCAAAACACCATGCCAATTCACATTGCAGTACAATACGCAGACACAACTCAAGTAGTTGCTGTTCACGTAAAGTAGTCACCAATTGCGCTCCGCCATCTTTTTAGGGTGGTGGAGCCCCAAAATAAACAAAAATAAATAGAAAATCCACCACATGTCTTATCAACGATCATCACAATTTGTCAGTCGTCGCCAACAGAATTGGTCACGCAATCAAAACACCGTTGCATTTGTCTCATCAGTCAAACTTGGCCCTGTGGCTCATACGGTGCTTGTTGCCCTTATGATTACGGTACTCGGCTTGATATACTTAACCCAGGCGACTCGTGCGACGGGTTATGACTATGCAGCACAGAAAATTGATAGTCAAATTGCCGATCTCAATAACCAAAAGAGTGACCTTGAAGTTGAGAATGCACGTTTAACAGCACTCGAAACAGTCAAAAACAGTAGCGTGGCTACAACCATGACGGCACCTACAAGCACCCAATACGTCAGCCAATAAACTATTATATGAAATTAGAATTACAGAAGGGCAGCCGTTCGAAAATTTTAGCGACCTTGATCTTAGGTATCATGGTCGTCTTTGTCGTTCGTCTCTTTTATCTGCAGATTCTTCAACACGCTCATTACCAGGCCCTAGCAGATCAAGAACAGATTCAAACGCTCAAGATTCCAGCCAAACGAGGGATGATTTACGCGTTGGATGGGTCAACGCCAACACCACTTGTCATGAACCAAACGGTGTATACCGTGTTTGCAGATCCAACAGCTACCACGGATGATGTCAAAATTATTGATGCGGTTCAGTCAATTGCCGGGGGCAATGCTCGATCTGGTTTGCAGGCATTATTAGCGCGTAAAGATACGCGCTATCAAATTTTGGCGACAAAGATTAGTCGAACCCAAGCCGAAAAGCTAAAAGCACTTGATTTAAATGGCATTGGCTTTCAAGAGGAGAGCCAGCGCGTGTATACCGAAGGCGCTCTTGCGGCACAAACTCTTGGCTTCGTTGACTATCAAGGTCAAGGGCAGTATGGCGTTGAGGGTAAACTCAACAGTGAACTAACGGGCACGGACGGCCTATTAAAGACGGTTACTGACGTAAGTGATGTACCGCTTACGATTGGAGATAAGAATATTAACAAACCTGCTGTTGATGGAACAAACGAAGTGCTTAGCATTGATCGGAACGTGCAAGCCCACGTGGAGCAGACCTTGAGTGATAGCCTGAAAAAAATTGGTGCTACGAATGGAAGTGTTGTTGTGATGGATCCTCAAACGGGTCATGTTATGGCAATGGCTAATTTGCCGAGCTTTGATCCAGCTAACTATGGTCAGGTGAGTGACGGATCGGTATTTAATAACCCTGTGGTCTCTGCGCCATATGAGCCAGGTTCGGACATTAAGACATTGACGATGGCAACAGGGATCGATAAGGGTGTAGTAAGCCCAACGGCAACGTATTACAACACGGATCACATTAAGATTGATGACATTACAGTTTCAAATGCCGACTTGGGGCATACCGGTAATATTACTTTCCAGACAGCGCTTAACTATTCTCTGAATACTGGTTTCGTCACTGTAGCCGAGCGGCTTGGTGATGGTTCGAATATTAATCTCCAGGCTAGAAATACGATGTACGACTACTTCTATAATCATTTTAAACTAGGGCAACTAACGGGTATAGAAGTCAGCGGTGAGGTTCCGGGAACAGTTATCCCACCGACCGAAGCCGAAGGTAACGCTGTACGTTATTCGAATATGGCCTTCGGACAGGGCATGGACGACACAATGGTACAAGTAGCCGCGGCCTTTAGTTCAATTGTCGATGGGGGACTCTACCATACGCCAAGCGTCCTTGCTGGAACGGTTGATGCCAATGGGGCATATACCCCAAATCCTATAGTCACTCCGACTCGGTCAATCAGTCAATCAACAGCCGATCAAGTACGAGAAATGACCCACGTAGCTCGTGGCGGCCTCTTCGGCCCCGCCGATAAACCAGGCTATGAGGTAGGTGGTAAGACTGGTACCTCGCAAACGCTGATTAATGGGAACTATAATAACAATCAAACAGTTGGTACGTATCTAGGGTACGGTGGTGGTGATACTCCAAGGTATGTCATAATGATACAGGTATCAGGTCAAAATAAAGCCTTTCAAGGTGGACGAGATGCCGAACCAATCTTTACCGATATTTCCAACTGGATGCTCGATTACTTAAGGATACAACCGAAAGGATAAAATTATGCAGCAGACACTACCAAACCTTACCCATGAACTCACCGGAACCTTTCTCTTAAGTGTCGGTGCATTCCTGCTTGCAATGTTTTTGACGCCCCTCTATACCTTTGTGGCTTATCGCTATAAGTTTTGGAAAAAGCAGCGAAGCACAAGTTCAACAGGCGAGAAACTACTTGTTTTTACAAAACTACATGCAAATAAATTCAAGCGAAATATTCCGACTATGGCCGGTATTGTCTTTGTTGTTGCTATTACGGTGATTACATTTGTATTTGATAATGACCGCAGTCAAACCTGGTTGCCACTTGCTGCGCTAATTGGTGGGGGACTCGTAGGACTTCTAGACGACATTATCAACATCCGTGGCCAGGGAACGGGCGTAGCTGGTTTACGTTCAAGCCTGAAGTTTGCGATGATTACAATCATTGGCGTAGTACTTGGTTGGTATTTTTTCTCAAAGATTGGAGTCGATGCGGTTCACGTTCCATTCCTAGGTGATTGGACGCTTGGCTGGCTCATTATTCCTTTATTTGCCTTCGTTGTGGTTGCTACGGGAAACGCGGTCAATATTAGTGATGGACTTGATGGCCTCGCAGGAGGACTTGTCTCGATCGCGTATGGGGCATTTGGTATTATTGCGCTCTTACAGGATCAGGCAATGTTAGCAGGCTTTTGTTTTATCGTCGTGGGAGCATTGTTAAGCTATCTGTGGTTTAATATTTTCCCTGCTCGTTTCTTCATGGGGGATGTAGGCAGTTTTGCGCTTGGGACCTCTCTGGGTGTGGTTGCTATTTTAACGAACTCACTCTTTTTGCTCCCCGTGATCGGCATTGTGTTTGTTATTGAAGCGGGTTCAAGTCTCATCCAGATTGCAAGTAAAAAACTTCTTAAGCGTAAGATATTCTTATCTGCTCCCATTCATCATCACCTGGAAGCTATTGGGTGGCCCGAGACGAAAGTAACTATGCGGTTTTGGGTTATCGGCTATGTTGCGGCATTTGTCGGTGTTCTTTTAGCGATTGCAGGGGGTCATATCTAACATGGCTCGTCTCGGTGGGCGACCACTATTAAGTGCAATTCAGGGCACGACAAGTACGGTTGTACGTCGTCATCGCCCCGATTACTTAATTGTGCTCTATATGGGACTACTCATGCTGATTGGTCTGATCATTATGTACGCCATTGGTCCACAACGTGCCAATGTGCTTAATAATTCATACGGAAGCAACTACAGTGATAGCTATTTCTTTGTAAAGCAAACAATTAGTCTTCTGCTTGCATTAGTGGCATTTGGCCTTATGGCCATTATTCCATACACGTGGATTACAAAGTATGCGGGTAAGGTTCTTATCTTTAGTTTAGCCGCCTGTGCACTTCTAGCTGTCGCAGGAGTGGCACATCTTGGAATTGCTCAAGAGAGCCTTGGTGCAACCCGTTGGTTCAACCTTGGCCCCCTTGGAAGCTTGCAGCCGGCAGAAATGCTTAAGTTTGGACTACTTGTATACGTAGCGGGCTTTTTAGGATTAAGGTCAAGTCAAGGAAAGGTCAATAACTTCCAAGAAACTCTCTTACCACTGATTATTATTTCGGCTCTTTCCTTGTTATTTGTAGTAGTCATTCAGAAAGATCTTGGAACGGGAGTTGCTCTCATGGGTATTCTAGCAGCGATGTTACTCGTTGCTGGTGTGAATAAGCGGATTGGACTGATTACATTGATTGGTCTTATTGTGGCGGGCAGCCTATTCATTGTAATTGCGCCTCATAGAATTGAGCGCATTACTACTTACTTACAGGGTGATAATACATCTACTGATGATGCGGGGAGTTATCAAATTCAGCATGCCAAGATTGCACTCGGTACAGGTGGTTTATTCGGCGTAGGGATTGGTAATAGTATTCAGGCAACGGGATATCTCCCGGAGGCTATTAATGACTCGGTATTTGCAATTATGGGTGAGACATTTGGTTTTGTGGGCCTAGTAACCATCCTGGCCCTATTTGTAGGCCTTCTCATGCGCCTTCTAAAGTTAATGGACCATTTAGTTGATATGCGTTTGAAATTGCTTGCAGCCGGTGTTTTTGGCTGGTTCGGCTCACATGTTATTCTGAATGTAGCGGCAATCATTGGTATTTTTCCACTTACGGGAATCACCTTGCCGTTGCTAAGCTTTGGCGGCACCAGTATGATCTTCATTACGGCGGCGCTAGGCCTTGTTTTCCAACTTTCCCGTTATACTGTTCACTCATCAAGATTAAAGGAGATACACAATGAAGATACTCGCAGTCGGCGGGGGATCGGGCGGACACGTTACGCCAGTCGTGGCAGTTCTGCGCGAGCTTAGACAGCTCCATCCACGTGCCGATATACGCTTTTGGTCTGACACAAAATTTGTGACGCAGGCACGGGCCATTATGGGCAATTTCGATAGTCGGATTGTAGTATCGAAAATTATCGCCGGTAAACTGCGACGTTATAATAATCTTTCAATTACTCGCCAATTGATGCGACCGTTTACTATTGTTCTGCCAAACTTGCGAGACTTACTCCTGGTTGGGATTGGCACGATACAGAGTATTATGAAGCTACTTGTGTGGCGACCTGATGTTATTTTTACGAAAGGTGGTTATGTATGTTTACCGGTTGGTTTTGCGGCTCGAGTCCTTGGTATCCCGATTGTTGTACACGACTCTGATGCTCATCCCGGTCTCACCAATCGTATCCTTGCTCGATTTGCTTCTGCAATTGCCACTGGGGCACCTCTTGAGTATTATCCCTATCCAGCTGATCGTTCGCGCTATGTAGGAATACCAATTGCGCCAGAATTCAAACCCTTTACACCTGCCCAGCAGACAAACGCGAAGGGACAATTCGGCTTCGATCCAGGACGGCCCTTGGTAGTAGTTACTGGTGGGGGACTTGGGGCAGAGCGTATTAATAATGCAATTGCATCATCGCTTGATACGCTTTTATCATTTACCTCAATTGCGCTTCTCTCGGGCGTGGCCCAATATGATGAACTGCGTGCACTCACGCCGCAGGATGATGCTCGTTTTCAGCTGATCCCTTTCGTATCAAAAGACATGGCAATCTTACTTGGGGCTGCCGATCTCATAGTCACACGAGCCGGAGCGACAACTCTGCTTGAGTTAGCAGCACTAAAAAAACCGATTATTCTGATTCCGAACGGTTACCTTACGGGTGGACATCAACTTAAAAACGCTGCAGTGTATGCTGACAAACATGCGGCACTGATCGTGGATGATGTTCGCATTGAACATGAACCAGAGCTTTTATCAAATGCAATTCTTCGGCTTCTATCGAACCCGCAAGAGGCTCAAGCTATGGCTGAGGCGCTCGCGACGTTTGCACGGCCAAATGCTGCGCGTGACGTCGCTGAAATGATTCTGTCTGTGGCGAAGTAATACGGTATAATAAACACAAACAGTATGGCTCTATTTACAAAAAAACAACCGGATATTCCACGGCGACGTCAGTCGTCTGCGACAAATGCCCTTCGTCCCGAAGCTCCAATCGATCGTAGCGGTGACATGTTTCGTCGTAATCGTACCCTAACGGGAACAACCTCGAATCAATTAACGGCAAGTGGCAATAAGAATGACCTCGAGTCACCGCGTACTCGTGCCCATAACCTGACTGTTAAGCGTCGTAAGATCTCTGGTATTCTCTTAACGATCATTGCAGTAGCAGGTATACTTTTTTGGTTATTGAGTCAATTTACGGCTAGTCCCGTGATTGCTTTATCGGATACCTCCATCTCTCATACAATTGATAACACGCGCTATGAGAAAGTCATTCAGACATATCTCCAGGCTAACCCTCTTAGCCGTTTGCGATTCGCTCTGGACCAACGAGCCCTTAGTCAATATGTATCGACTCAGCTCCCAGAGGTGGCTTCGGTAGAACAAAAAGGCATTGCCAGTCTTGGAACTTCTCGCTTTGTGCTAACAATGCGCAATCCCGTCGCTGGTTGGAAAATAGGGGATAGTCAATACTATGTAGATGCGAGTGGTGTACCATTTCAAATTAATTATTTTGGTACGCCAGGTGTACAGATTACAGATGAGAGTGGGGTAGGGGTGTCTCAAGGAACAAGTGTCGTGAGTAACAGTTTCTTGGGTTTTGTTGGACGCGTGGTAGCACAAGCTAAAGCAGCAGGCTATGATGTAACTCAGGCAATTATTCCCAGTGGCACGACACGTCAACTTGAGGTTCGGCTTAATGGTATTACGCCACTTGTGAAGCTTTCTATTGATCGCCCGGCAGCCGAGCAGGTAGAAGATATGAGTAGGGCAGTTACTTACTTTACAACTCATGGAGAAGCGCCACAGTATATCGATGTTCGAGTAAGCGGCAAGGCCTTCTACAGATAGACCTTTCCAACTGGGTTAGTGAGTATCGCCACTCCTCCGCTCCTTTGTGTATGTTCTATTTTTGTTCATATACTTCCGTCCGATTATAATATGATAAAAATATATATTAATATCAAAACTAGAAAAAAGCAAATAGTGGGGTAGAAGTAGTGCGAGGGGAGCGTGAAAATATTCTGCCAAAAATGCAAGCGATACATATAAGACTGTGGATAAGTCAAGTATGTCAAATGTGTAGTATTGACGGTCTCACAACACGGTCACTATATAATTGATCCATATCTACATAGAACGTTGTTCAAAGTTTAGTGGAAGTTATATAGAATAATGACATTGAGATTAGCGTAGGGTGTCTACTACTACTTTCGGGACCGTTTACCTCTAATAAGGACAATAGTAAGATGGGTGTATAGTCATCTCTATATATGATATGTAATGTCGTAAAAGATATATTGTGCGACACATAGTCTATGTATGACTTGTATGACAATTCTCCTATTCATTCTTCGGTTTACGGCTACGTTTTTGAGTTCACTACTTTTAATGTCTCTACTTTCCGACTTGTAGCGACTTTTCTTATTCATTCTTCGTGCAGATACCCATTTAAATTATTTGCCAGAAAATTGACCAGCAGCATATGATTGTCTTGCCTATATTGAGCATACGAGTTCAACCGTGAAAAAATTTATCTTATCAATAAGTTCTACTTTTGTTCTAACTGCGTCGAATAAATAAATCTACTAGTGTAGACGGAAGCTGGGAATGTATCTATCGGAGATAGAATGCGGCTATTTTGCATCTGAGCAAATACACGAAATATTGGGTAGTTAATAGATTGAGGATAACTGGTGAGTTAACGTAACTGAATATCGACCGCTTCGTTTTCTTCAACACCATGTTGATCGGCTGGTTGAGACTCTGTGGGTACTGCTGTGGCACTTGGCTTTCGTTTTCGAGTACGTGTCCGTTTTCTCTTTGGTGGGGCATCAGGAGTCGAGAAGATATCCCCAGTCCCCTGCTCTGCAGGCTGTTCTTGAATGGATTGGGTAATGGTCTGTGTTTGGGCATTAATTGGCCATTGTCTTGCTTGAGCTGAAGACTGTACGGGTCGTTTCTGTAAGCTTTCGGGCGGTTGAATAGCATGGGCGATCTCTTGTTCAATGTCTGCACGGCTTCGGCTATAGAGACGTCGGGTGTTCTCAATAATACGACCGCTGTTATCAATCTGTGGCTCAGGGAGGGTTAAGGTGGTGGCGCTAAAGGCAGGCGCCTTCTCGCCGGCAATCACCATATTAATGACAAAGTGACGATTGTGCATTTGTAAGAGGTCATTGGGCTCGAATTGAGGCTCAAATTGTTTCGACAGAATTGGTGCATCATCAGCTGAAACGCGAAAGCTAATCATAGTCCCCACATTACCAAAGACAGCATCGCGAACTGTTTCATTCATCTGGCTTATATATTGGTTGGCAACTGTCAGGTTGAGACCATACTTACGTGCTTCAGATAAAATAGTAGCAAACGAATCGGTCGCAAAGTTTTGAAACTCGTCAACATATAGATAAAAAGGACGTCGGTCCTCAACTCGTTCGATATCACTTCGACTCATAGCGGCAAGTTGAATTTTTGTAACCATGAATGCACCTAGAATGGCGGCGTTATCCTCACCGATAAGACCTTTTGAAAGATTGACGATTAATATTTTGCCTTCATCCATAATCTCACGAATGTTAAAGGTACTTTTTGGCTGGCCAATAATATTACGAATAATTGGGTTGGCCGTAAAGGCACCTACTTTATTCAAGACTGGGGCGATAGCCTCGGAGACAAACTTATCATTCCAACTAGCAAATTCAACTTTCCAGAAGTTCAATACGACAGTATCTTGGCTGTAAGAGAGAGTCTCGGTTCGAAACTTCTTGTCGGTAAGCATTCGGGTAATGTCCAACATGGTGGTTGTGGGGCGATCAAGAAGAGCTAGAATCGTATAACGAAGAATATATTCAAGCCGTGGTCCCCAACTCTCGCCAAACATTCGCTTTAAGACACCAATCACTTCAGAGCTAATGTTTGTCTTTTGGTTTGGGTTGGTGACTTCAAGTGGGTTGAAGCCAAGCGGATAAGCGGTGTCAGCTGGGTTAAAATATACGACGTCTTGAAGACGAGAGCCAGGAATAAAACGCATATTATTAACAGCGAAATCACCGTGCGGATCGATAATTGCATACCCATGTCCGTGGAAGATATCACTAAGGGCAAACAATTCGAGGGTTCCTGACTTGCCTGCTCCGGTTTGTCCGATAATATAGACATGACGTGAGCGATCCGATCGAAGCATGCCAAATTGATGGTTAATTCCCCGAAAGTTTGTCAGACCAAAGGCGCTAATATTCTCATCAATTGCAGTGTTACCAGTAATAAGTGGTAATTTGGCTGGTGGTTCGGCTGTTTTGCTACTTGCCCAGACGATATTTGGTGTTTCAACGTTCGTATGGGGCAAATGAAAGACGCTAGCCAGCTCTTCTATATTGAGGATAAAGCCAGCTCCGCCAAAAGCTCGTGTTCGATATGGGGCAAGGTCTTCGGCCTTGAAGCTCCCCCCCGCCACCTTAAATCCATTCAGGTTGGTACTATTGAACTGTTTAAAGGTTCCGACAATTGCTTGCATGCGCAATCGTCCGTTGACGGTACTATCTCCCAGATAGGCTAGACGTATCTTGACTTGGTAACCCAATTTCGTAGCTTTGGTTTGAGCTTCACTGACGCGTGTTTTGTCTCGATCCGAGAGCTCTTTAGGGGCGGCAGCGCCACCGACCTTGCCGTCCTCTGGCGGTTTCCATAGGGCTTCAAATAAGCCTGCCAGCCAAGTAAGGCTCAGTCCGCTCCCCGAAGACTTACCTTGCTTGACACCACTCACCCATTTGTCAGAAGCTTTGTGCCAGTCGTCAGCGATTGGGCGGGCCAGAATTTGAATCCAGACCTCTTCGCCAGTTGATTCGAGTTTCGCGAGGGTACCGGTAATACCAGCGAGTGGATCGACTTCAAAACTCTGAAACGTCTTAATGGGAAGCATCTCGTTATCTGTAAGGACAATTTCAGAAGTATAGACAACACTATGTTTTCGTTCGTGAGCCACATAATCTTCCTCTGCTTCTCGAATTTGGACGGTCGGATACTGGGAATATATTTGACCTTCAACAAAGCTTCGGAGTGTCTTTGGTACCCAGGCATAAAAACGAATTTGACCATCAACCGAGGCAATCTCAAAACTGAGGTGCTCTTGGACTCCCCCGTTGAGTTTCAGCTCTTGCTTGTCTCGAAAAATACCGTGTAAACTGGCGAATAATTGTTCAGCGGCAAGTTCTTTCTTGTCGTTTGCCTTCGGAATCTCGAGAATTAGTAGGTCGCCCTCAACGTTTGCGACGCTGTCAATTCGTCGATAGTTACGCCACGTCAAAAAACCGAGAACTAAGACGATCGGAAACCAAATGTACCATTGAAGTAATAATGTAATAACTGCTGAAAAAATGCCCATATGACCCTTTTATTGTCTCACCTGTTCTCTGACTTGGCAACGACTAGACAGCCGGTTGTTGCTCGAGTGTATAAGTCGCTTTAGCAACCCGTCTAAACTGGGGTTTGCTTTGCAGGTTGAGTAAAATAGTTGTTTCTTTGACCTGGCGACTCTTGAGAACACGTTTAACGATTTCATCGCGATGCAGCGGTTCGGTCGCATTCCTTAGGACATCTGTAATGATGTCTGCCACTGTCCCTTTGCTGAAGCCCCAGCTGTCGAGTGCATAGATACCTCGGCCAATTAGAACAAATCGCTTATCCTTGATAAGTTCATTGTGAATTGCCTGGGTTGTAACATCTTTGCGTTTAAAGCTACTATCCTTGATTGAGTTCGCAATTTCTGAAAAATGCATTGGTTTACCCTCTTCGGCGAGGATGACATAGATCTTGTCGCGAATATTCTTTGGATTAACGGTTGGCCAACGAACTAGCCCCCACTTATCCTTCAAGTGCGCGAGTAATTTACTGACGCTTGCTAGTGCTCGAACGTACGTAGGATGTTCATAATGTAGTTGTTCGTGTAGCTGTTCAATAGTAAGTGGTTCGCCATGTTTTTTGATAGTTTTGACGATCTCATCAACTTCGGCTCGGATCTTCTTCTCGTCACCGTACTCGGCAATCCCAATGCTATGAAAGTAATCATCATTCTCATTAACAACTGTCAAACTGGCGGCAAGTTCAGCAATAAAGGCAACATGCGAACGTTCACGAGCATCGGTTGAGCGACCAAGTAGACGGTCGGTAAGATCTTGAACACGTGCAATACGACCCATCTCAGAGAGTTGACGAGTAAAGAGCTTTTCGAAGTTTGTAATGCTAGTAATTTTACCCTCTTCGGAGGCGATCTTAAGACGAATAAGGATGGCTTTTTCAAGTTGACGGACACGCTCCCTAGTAATACCAAGTAGTTCACCGATTTGTTCGAGGGTTTCGCGACGATCATACAAACCAAATCGACGAGTAATAATCTCTCGCTCTCGCTCTTGATCAATAATAGCTAAAATTTCGTTGACACCCGATTTAAGGTCAATTGTTTGGTTTTGTTCAGTTTCGGTCATAAAATGTCGTCTATCTTTCTTCCGCCACACCACAGGTCATATATTACTATTAAATCTATATTAGATTATACAAGATTATATTTACATTGTCAAACAAATCATACAAACTTCGTGTAATTTATATCATTATAGCATGAACTAGACGGTAACTGTAAAGCATGTCTTGGGACTTTTTATAACCTATAGATATGGTATGAATAAATATTCCCTCAAGGGAAAAGAACCTTAGGTCTTTTTAGAACGAACGGTTCTCTTCTTAACTGCCGGCTTCTTAGCTGTTTTACGACTAAATGAACGTTTCTTTGTTGCGGGTGCGGCTGCGATCATGGCCTTTGCCTGCTCATGAGTTATTGAAGTTGGCTCAATATCTTTTGGAATCTTGGCATTCTTTGTACCGTCGGTAATATAGGGGCCAAAGCGACCATTAAGGACTCTGAGTCCATCACCAAAATCAGCGATATTCTTTTCTGCTTCAGCCTTCAGCTTGGCTTGATACAGCTCGAGTGCTTGATCAAGGGTAATCTCATGGGGATCAAGTGGCTTAATGCTTACAAATAATTTCCCGACTTGAATATAGGGGCCAAAGCGACCAATATTAGCTTTAATAATCTCCCCTTCGGCCGTCTCACCAATGATACGAGGTAGCTGGAAAGCATGCAGAGCCTCTTCGAGCGTCACTGTTTCGATTTTACGTCCAGCAGGTAGTGGCGCGAACTGAGGCTTATCATCTTTATCTTCGGCAAGTCCGAGTTGTAGCATAGGACCAAATCGGCCGAAACGGGCAAGTACGGGTTTGCCCGACTTAGGATCAATACCAATCTCACGCGCCTGAGCGACCTCTGAGCGTTTAATATCACCAGATTGGGTAATGAGTTCATGAAATGGCGTATAGAACTCTTGAAGCATCTGGTTACGTTCAAGTGTACCCCCTGCGATTAAGTCAAATTCTTGTTCAACTTTCGCCGTAAAGTCATAGTCAACGATTGGCTCGAAATGACCTGTAAGAAAGTCACTGACCACTTCGCCGCTCGCTGTTGGAAGTAGTTTACCCCGGTCTGAGCCCGTTTTCTCTTCGACGACTTCTCGCTTAACTCCATCTTGAGTTAGATTGAGCACGATAACCTCTCTGGGAGTACCCTCGGCTTCACCTTTTTCGGCATAACCACGAACTTGCACGGTATTGATAATAGTGGCGTAGGTAGACGGTCGGCCGATACCGAGCTCCTCAAGTTTTTTTACTAAACTTCCTTCGGTGTAGCGACTTGGTGGTCGGGCAAAAATTTGGCGAGCACTCACAGTAGCAAGATCGAGTGTCTCACTTGTGACAACACTCGGAAGAATATCCGGATCTTTTTTTCCACCACCATACACTTTCATAAAGCCATCAAAAATAATAACCTCGCCTTTAGCTTCAAAAACTTCGTTACGGCTGCTGATAGAGATAGTGATAGTCGTCTTTTCAAGTTGAGCGGGAGCCATTTGGCTCGCTAGCGTTCGACTCCGAATCAGATTATAAAGTCGTTGGTCGTACTCATTGCCACTTCCCTTTTCGAGGCGAATATCGGTAGGACGAATTGCTTCATGGGCTTCTTGAGCGCTGGCATTCTTCGTCTTAAATTGACGAACTTGGCTATACTGTGGACCGTAAGCGCCCGTCACAAAATCCTTAATAGCCGCAATGGCCTGTCCAGATAGCGTCATTGAGTCAGTACGCATATAGGTGATCTTACCTTCCTGGTAGAGCTTCTGCGCACTTGACATAGTAGCTTTCGAGCCAAAACCAAGTTTCGCATTTGCATCTTGTTGAAGTGTACTAGTGGTAAACGGTGCGGCTGGATTACGAGTTGATGGACTCGTCGTAATGTCAGTAACCTGGAAGTGTGCACCCTGCAAAGATTCAAGAAAATCTCGTGCTTCAGTTTCGGTATCAAAGCGCTGTGGTAATTCAGCCTTAAGCTCATCACTAGCGCGGCGGAACAGTGCTGATACCTTGAACTGGAAGGAACCTTGGAAGTTCTCTATATCACGTTCGCGCTCAACCAAGAGGCGCACGGCTGGAGATTGGACTCGTCCTGCCGATTTGCCACCAGGAACCTTTTGCCAGACGACTGGAGAGAGCTCAAACCCCACTAGTCGATCAAGGATCTGGCGAGCTTGTTGGGCGCGTACTAAACTCATATCAACTGTTCGAGGATGTTTAATCGCTTCTTCAATAGCTGGCTTGGTAATCTCATGAAAGACAATTCGTTTAGTTGTCTTGGGGTCGAGTTTTAAGACTTCGCAAAGGTGCCATGCAATAGCCTCCCCTTCGCGGTCCTCGTCGGTTGCAAGCCAAACATCTTGCGCAGCTTTGACGGCTTTTCGAAGTTCTGCAACCGTCTTCTTCTTCTCGGGATCAATCTCGTAGACTGTTTCAAAGCCACGATTAACATCAATTGGTTCAGCGCCGCCTTTGACCTTCTTCGCGATTGAACGGATGTGTCCAACGCTTGAGAGTACAGTAAAGTCACTCCCGAGATACTTCTCGATAGTTTTGGCCTTGGCTGGTGATTCAACGATAACTAAATTCTTGCTCATATATTCTGGTTGTGGTTATTGCTTTAGCTAAACACAGTGATTAGTTATACGCAACTTGCAAAGCTTTGTAAAGAAAATAATCTTTTAAGAATAGGAACCATGAGCTCCATAGCTTACCGAGTTTGGTCTATTATACTGACGAAATATAATTGATATTATAGCAATAGGCCACCTAATCTGTTAACACTTATGCTTTAGGGGTAGAATTCTATTGATTTAGGTCAAGTTTTATGTCAAAAAGTATTGACATTATGTCAAACACGTGCTAATATCAAACACGATTGGTTGACTCTGCGAGATTAACCAAAAGCACCTTATACCCCCTATTCTAACTTATGTTAGGGTACATACAATGTATCTTTAAGGTAATCTACCCTCCACCTTTTAGATGACGATCTCATTTTTTGATATCCGAACCAGCATTGTGTGTATACTAATCCCTTTAACCAGCGAACGTCTGCGTATCTTATGAACGAGATCGTTACGCTTGCCCCTTGGGTGGGTTAAAGGGTAAAACGGCGCCAGGTGATGCCCACCCTTACCTGGCGCTTTTTTATATCCCAAAATAATCTCGTATAAAACAATTTAGCGTACCTTTACGGGGGTGACATTCTCGCCGAAAAGAGTAAGGGCGGCGCAGAGGTTTGAAGTCTGCGCCGCCAGGGCGGATTAGTGTTGGGCGGCATCTTCACCAATGAGACGGTCGAGCCTTTGACTCATTGCGATGAGTGATTCACTGGACAGTTCGGCATCATATCGCTGATGACCAACATGTTCAATGAGACGAAAGAAGATGAGGTGACGCTTTTGGGCGCCAATTCCTTGTCTCGTCAAGAAGAACCTACCCTTCAGTCTGATCGTCCGTTCGAGGACGATCCGGCCATTCGCGAGTCGGACGGACTCGAGCCTGGCTTGGGAATTACGGAGCACGAGTGCTCCGTGCGTCGCTGCCCTACTTTCGATGGATTTTGCAACCTCGTGTGCCACGGATGTGGCGGAGGTGAGTGTCATGATCACTCCTTCCGTTATGAATCAAATATAATCCGTCAGGCTCATTTATACACCCCATGCCGGACTTTACGCAAGCTCAAGCTTACTCGTCTCATGGATAAGGGTACTTGCTATGAAGTTTTCGATATAATTCATGACTGTTGGCGTGAGCGCCAACAAAGTCTCTCGTTCGGACTGACTAAACTTACCTAAGACAAATTCGGTATCGTTCATTTGGTCGCGCAATGTACTCCAGATACCGATTCTAATACGGCTATAATCTTGACCAATGTGGGCATTGAGTGATTTTATGCCATTATTACCCGCGTCACTCCCCTGCTTACGGGTACGAATAGTGCCAAGTGGTAAGGCAAGGTCATCGTGGATAACGAGCAGATCTTGGACTGGATCGAGAGAGTAAAAGTCGATGAGTTTCCGCGCCGATTGGCCTGTTTCATTATAAAATGTGGTTGGTTTAACTAATAAGACCTTTTCATTGTCAATGAGAGCTTCTCCTATCAGCGCATCAAATTTTGATTTCTCGTGCCAGACAACGGCATGGGCGGTAGCAAATACATCGAGCATAGAGAAGCCTACGTTATGGCGGGTACCGTCGTATTTTGTTTCGGGATTACCTTGTCCGAGGATGAGCTTCATGTACTCTATTGTAAATCATTGTGAGTTTAAGCGTATTATTGTATAATACGCTTGTTCACGAGAGTCGTGAATAATTTGATTAAGGAGCCATCATGGCTATTGCATTGTTTCTTGCTTATATCCTGGTGACTGCGGCAATCGCCGTAAGACTGCCGAGGCTGTACGCTTTCGCCCGTCTCCACGAGTTTCCCGAGGACGTGATGAGCGCTCGGTTTGTGTGGCCGATCACGTTCGTAGGGTGTCCTGGATTTGCGATATTTACACTGGTTTGTATCTTTCTGCCGGTCCGGGATGACCTGTTGGTAGTCGTAACGACAGCAGCGGCCATCTTCTACGTTTGCTGTGCAATAGAGTACATTCTGTATATTCGCACAAAACGTCAGTTGTCATCAAACACGGTCTAGCCGATCGCCACCAGTTTCCTCTAATCATCATGATCTAGCCTGGCTGAGGGATATATTTCCTCGTCAGGCTAGATCCCAACCCAACATTATTCCTCGCTTGGAGAGATCCGAGCGAGTTTTTCTTTTTCTTGCTTATACTTCTTAGTGACTGGCTCTTTGCCTTCGGCGATACGGGCTTTGTTAGCCTTGATCTGTTTCTCATCACGGAAGCTGAACTTAATAGGCGTCCCTGCAAAGTTAAAGGTTTCGCGCATATGACGCTCAATGTAGCGCTTGTAGCTCCAATGAATAAACTTGAGGTTGCTTCCATAGATCACAAACCAAGGTGGTGTGATGTCGGTTTGGACAATATAGCGTAATTTTGGATGCGTATTCTTCAAGCCGGCTGGTGGATGCATCTGAACAACTTTTTGGAGTAGGTCATTTAAAGCGCGCGTCTTGACTTGCTGACGACGACGGGCATCGATATCGAGGGCAAGATCAAAGAGCTTTGTGACATTTTGGCCCGTTACACTACTCGTAAAGATGAGCGGTGCCCAAGGAGTAAATTTAAAAGTACGAGAAATAGTTGGCGCCAGGGCATCTCGAGTATAGGCGTCTTTATTTTCGACGCTATCCCACTTACTGACGACAATCACCATCCCCTTACCGGCTTCATCAATAATGCCAGCTAAGCGTTGATCAAGTTGTGTGTTCAACTCGTTGACATCCATCAAGAGAAAACACACATCACTTTGCTCAATTGCATACAACGTTCGTAAGACACTAAACTTCTCAATGCCCACTTCTTGTTTTCCTGGCTTCCGCATTCCGGCTGTATCAAGGAGCTCGATGTCTCGAGCGCCGTAACGAACAGCGATTCGGTTAATATCACGAGTAGTCCCTGCAATATTGGCCACAATTGCCTGTTGCTTACCGGCAAGGGTGTTAAATAGATAGCTTTTACCAACGTTTGGGCGTCCAATCAAGGCGATTCGCAGAACATCATCTGGTGCTTCTTCGCTCTTTGCTGGGATAAGGTCGACGATTTCATCAAGTACATCGAGGATACCCTGATTATGTTCGGCACTAGTTCGAATCATCTCTTTAATACCAAGACGTTTGAACTCATCGCTTGCAATACTCTCTTTAAGGTCTGTCTTATTGATAATTAGCAAGACTGGTTTCTTGCTTCGAAGTGCTTTTTTGGCAACCATCCGGTCTTGGTCGCTGACATACTGTGTGCTATCAACAACGACTAAAATGACATCGGCC
Organism: Candidatus Saccharimonadota bacterium; assembly: GCA_015655045.1. Lineage (GTDB taxonomy): Bacteria > Patescibacteriota > Saccharimonadia > Saccharimonadales > Saccharimonadaceae > UBA1547. The sequence continues at coordinate 65,836 of JAATFU010000006.1, read as the reverse complement.
GCTTCGGCCGCTTCAGTAATTTGTTCCTGAATAGAAGCTTCGAATTCGTCGTTCGGATCTTTAAGCCCGGCTGTATCGACTAGCCAAAATTGGTGATGTTGGTACTCAACTCGGCCCACGACATTATCGCGAGTTGTGCCGGCTTCACGGGCAACGATAGCCTGTTGGGATTGTACGAGACGATTAAAAAGCGAACTCTTGCCGACATTCGCTTGACCAATAATCGCAACTGTGGGGAGTTTTGAAGCCATAACTTTGCTCATTATAACAGAGATAAGGCGAGTTAGCGAGCATAAGCGTCTTTGCTGTGTTATGGATGCGACAGTATTTATATTCGTGCGAGTGTGGCTGGATAAAGGTGGGCGTCTTGTAGACAAATGTGTAACATACTCCGATATACCGTAGCCACGAGTCCTGCCTGATGCCCTTCGCATAGAATAGGATTCTCAGCCCTTACTTCCTGAGCGCTAATCTGTCGACCCTCACTTTCGACAAAGAGTTCTTCTCGTATACTATCGCGCAAGAAGTGATACCTTGGGATGGATAATCCTTCCTCTGAGTCAATTTTATATTCAGCTAAGCGATCATCAACGCTTTCATAGGGTCCTCGTTTAAGACCAAGCGCGAGCTCAATTCTGGTTGCGACTTTATTCTTTTCCCGAGTGAGTAAGCTTAGTGTATTAAAAGACGCACTCGTATACATGGCAGAGTGAAGCTGGTCAATCGTAAGTCCGGCCAGGGCGGCCTTAGCTCCGCCGGCGTACATAAATCGAGGTATAACCGCCATTCCCCCACTTATGGCGCTTGAATGAAAATACTCTGGAAGAGTAATGTGACGCATACGAGCAAGGAGGATGTCACCCATTTCGTCGTAGACCCCGATACTACCCGGCTCATTCGTATAAGGAGGTATTGTATCATTCCACTGGGCCGTCTCAGTACGTAAAGCCGTTTTGAATGCTTCAGATTGCTCGGGGGTAATGATTCGTGGCATAATCGGCCATACTCCTATAGTTCGACGTACTCTAATAAATATAACTTTACTATACCAGTGACTAAGAGATTGGCAATATATCACCTACTGGATAGTGATGAGCTCATACTCTCCAACTTTTATATCACCTAATGCATAATTACCGAAGTTTGTTCGATGAAGCTTCGTAACAGAATAACCAAGAGCGCCAAAGGTTCGACGGATTTGGCGGTTCCTCCCCTCTTTCATGGTAACAATCCAATCTTGACGATCGGCTTGGCTTAGTCGTTCAAGCTGTAAAGTGCTTGTACCATCTTCAAGTTGGATACCATAGTCGCTGATCATCTGTTGATGGAGTGGCTCAAGATCATGATCAAGTCGAACCTTATATACCTTTGTTTTTGCAAACTTTGGATGTGTCATGTGAAAAGCAAAATCGCCATCATTGCTTAACAGAATAATACCACTACTGTCTCGATCAAGCCGGCCGACTGTCTTAAGGGCATGATATTCAGGAGGAAGAAGGTCATAAATTGTCGGGCTATCCCCCTGTTGACGGCGAGAACAGACATAACCGGTTGGTTTGTGAAGCGCTAAATAGACGTAGGCAGTATCCTGCTTAATGGGTTTAGCATCGACTAGTACGGTATCGGCTGGCTGGAGACGAGCCCCGAGAGTGGCGAGGATGCCGTTAATAGTTACTCGTTTAGCAGCGATAAGGTTATCGGCTTCACGACGAGATACCCCGAGCTGGAGTGCGAGGTATTTATTAAGACGAGTTACATCAGGTGTTTCGGGTGTCACTATAACTCTTAGTATATCAGGTGTTAGACCGTTTGGCTTGGCGTTGGTGGGTATGGCGGCGTTGGTGGAACAGGTGGCTGAGTTAGGACTGGTGGCTGTGATGCAGCGGCTAATTCTTGATTCATGAGACTTGCAACGTCTGGTGTCGTACCTTGGGGTGTAATCGGATTAATTACTCGATCACCTAATGATGCGGGACGAGGTGAAGAGAATGGTGCGCTAGGCTGAGGTAACTGCGTAGGCGCAGGTTGTTGGGTAACGGGAGGTTGATAAGTTGGCTGAGGAGATACAGGAGGGGCTACGGGAGCTGCCGGTGGGGCCGTAACTGGTGGTGATGTAACAGGTTGAGGTGTAACTGCTACGGGTGCAGGAGCTTGATATGTCTGTACAGGAGGTGCCGTAGGAGCTGGTGATGGTGCGAGGTTTGGCGTTGTTTGCTGAGGTACTGTAACAGGTCGGGGCGCAACAGGTGCGGCAGGTCGAATGACAGCTGACGGCCCGGGCGTACCGAAGGTTGCTTGGGCACTTGCAGCAGATACGGGTGCATCTGCAAGCACATCGTGGACGGTGCGGACGACGTCTTCAATACCAACTTGGGACTTAACAAGGTAGCGGTCAGCACCAAGCGCTTCGCCGCGGGCCCGTTGATCTTCGCTGCTGAGGGCGGTCATCATAATCACCTTAATATCTTTAGTTTCACTGGTACTTCGTAGAATATCCAGCATATCGAAGCCACTAATCTTCGGCATCATTACATCGCTGACAATGAGTTGAGGTCGTTCTTTGATGGCCATTGCAAGTGCTTCTTCTCCATCACCCGCAGAGACAATATCGTAACCCTCGGCTAAAAGACGGACGCCATATATCTCTCGTAAACTTTTGTCATCTTCTACTAGTAGGATCTTTGTCATCGTTATCCCTATTGTACTGAAAGGTTATAAAAAATACTATACCCCTTGTGCTTATTGGGTTGGCTGAGATGGATCACGAACAGGAATGGTGACTTGGGGTGAGCGAGTTGCTACAGTAGGTGCTACAACTTGAGGGGGTGGCATTGCTGTCGAAGGCGTTGCTATGACCGAGGCTGATTGCTCTTGGGCCATGGCTCGTAAGCGAGCAACATGTTGGGCGATTTGTTCAGGTGTTAAACTTTCTCCACGAGGAACAGTCGAAGCTGGTTGGATCGTATTTGGAGCGGCCCCATCAGCGACCGTAAAGGAGGCCGCGGCGGGTGGTGGTGTCGCAGCAGTGCGAGCGGCATCAGCCGCCTGTTGCTCGGCTAACCGACTTGCTTCTTGACTCTCAAGTCGAGGCAATTCGACATAAAAAGTACTCCCCTTCTTGTACTCGCTCTCCGCCCAGATTCGCCCACCCATAGTTTCGGCGAGGCGACGACATAAGTAGAGTCCGAGACCGGTACCGCCAATTTGACGTGTATCAACGTTGTCGACCCGATAAAACTTCTGAAAAAGATGAGGCATATCTTCAGCGGGAATACCAATGCCACTATCTTGAATACTAATGACTACTTTATCTTCGGTGCCTGTGACGTCAACCACGACTTCTCCCGAGGGTGTGTATTTAATAGCATTCTCGGTTAAGTTATTGATAATCTCCCGGATATGGTCGTTATCAAGGTTAACCGAATAGACAGGTGTCATATGTTTGACGTTATCATCAGGGATTGGTTTAAAGGTTAGCCGTAAACCTTTTTCCGCTGCCTTGGGCTGTAACCCCTGGACGATATCATGTGTAAAGGTCATAACATCGACTACCCGAGGGTTATTCGACAGTCGACCATCATCAGCCTTCGAGACGTCAAGTAAGTCTTGGAAGAGCCGCCCAAGGTGCTGGGCTGACTCGTGTGCTTTTAGAATGAAATCACGAGCTTTAGCATCAATCTGTGCCGTAGCTGGATTGAGTGCAAGTCCTAAATAGCCTTCAATTGACGCGACGGGTGTACGCATTTCGTGACTTGCGGTGCTGATAAACTCGGCCTGTTCTCGTTCCTCGGCCTTCTCTTTTGTTATATCTCGAAAAACAATAATTGCTCCTGATCCAGCGGTGCCGATTGGTGAAATCACAAGTGAGGTTAATAACTTTTTGGCACTTTTTGTAATAATCGTAAAATCATTGGTACGCAGTTGTTGGTTTGTGTTGAGCACTTGCTGGATAGGGTCGGTGGTAGCGTCAAGCGGATCACCTTTTTGATTGACAAGTTGGAGTACGGATTTATAGCTTAAGGCAAGCGCGTCTTGTTTTCCCCACCCGAGGATTGTCTGGGCTGCAGGGTTAATTAGTTGAATAATGCCCTGGTTATCTACTGCCATGACGCCGTCTCCAATAGCGTTAATAACTACCTCGGACTTACTAGCTACTTCGGAGAGCTCATTTGCAAGGTCTTTATATGCTCGATCGTCGTTTGCTGCTCCGGCCGATTTATTATGCCAGATAAGGAAGCTGACAAGGAGCGGTACCACACTAATCAGGAGAGCCATCACGATAGTGTTAGTTGAAAGGGTTCCTGTCTGGAGATAGTTTCCGGCCAGAACAGAGCCAATAGCAGCCAAGACCACCACATAGCCACTTATTCCGAAGACACCCGCAAAGATAGCCGTGATCATAAGCAGGGCAATAAATGGTGAGGACATCGTTCCGCTGCCGAGAATAAGGAGGCTGGTCGTCGTAGCGAGTAGTATAAAGACAACTAGGCTCGGTAGCCCTCCTATTTTTTTTGGTGCCCAGACATATAGAATGATGCTCGTAAGTGCTGTTATGCCCGCTACGATGCATGCTGGCAGACTGATAGTGACAATATGTCCAATCAATACATATTGAGGTAGCAAAGGAACGACGTAGAGAGCAATAACAACGACGGCAACGAAGAAAGTCGCTTCGCAGATGCGGCGATGCCAAAAACGAGTCAAGATGATTGGTTGTATATTGCCCCCTATGTTATGACGATGTTCTAGGGGTAATTATGACAATATTGCTTATGATTTACAAGAGCCGCCACGGTTCGGTACAACCTTAAGACACCTACTCGTCACGCATGTCACGGATAGGATTGCGGCGAACGTTGCGGATAAGCGGTGGTAAGACGGCAAGAATGCCCACAAGAAGGATTGCAGCAGCCACAATCCCGAGAAGCATCCCGTCAACACCAATTAAACTAAACTTCCCTAGGCTATCGAATACACCATATGCGACTTTTGCTTGATCGGTAATCTCAGGTCCATAGAGCAATTCTATGGTTACTGCACCGCCTGTACCTATAAGAAATGAGAATATGGCAACCAGTACGGCAACCATAACACTGTAGATAAGATAAATGCGCATAATATCGATTCGCTTTGCTCCGAGTGCTCGAAAGACGGCTGTCTCGTGCCGGCTATCAATGATGACGCGAGCCATTGTAAAGCTCATAATAATTGCCGCAACAATGAGGGCAATTGGCAATACTAGCTTTGCAATATCGCCTACCTTCTTACTGATGTCGTCTGTGAGAAGATAATTAGGGCCATAGAGCTGGCTCGTCCAAGGTTTCTTGCAGCTGCTTTCGTCCATTGTTAAACAAGTATTGGTATTAATAAATTTCTTTGCAGACGCAGCACTGGGAAAAGATATGATAGCAGGAGTGATACCTGCATCAACAAGCTTCTGGACATTTTCACCTCGCACGCTAGTGGAGTATTGGAGAATATCTTTGTGCTGTTCTGTGACGGAAAGTTGTGTATATAACTGGGTAGGTATAAAAGCCCCGTCTTGATACTGAGAGCCTAGTAATCCGGTAATCAGCGAAGGTATATCGTTATATTTGCCATCCGTCTGGCTACCAAGGGGCATGATGCCAACTATTTGAAACGTTAGTAGTTGTGTTATTTGCGGTTGATACGTACCGGCAGCTTTTTGATAGGCTTCAAGATTAGCATCAGCTTGCTTTTCAGCAGTTGTTCGACTATCTTTTTTAATCGTAACTGGCGCACAGGTCGAAGTGGGTAGATTATACATAATGGATGATTGCATCGACGCCAAGGAGCTATTCATGCTTGTATCTGTTTGATTCTGTTGCATTGTCTGCTGAATTAATGCAATCTCTCCCGGGCTTCTATAGCACGCTTGGTACGTTAGACCATTCAGCTTTTCCTGCAACGCTTTCATCCAGATAATTTTACCTGCAGCATCACTCGGTTCTTTAGGGATCCCTATCTGTTCGCTAAATAGCTTAGTCGCTTCTTGTGCCGTGACAACTACCGGTATGGCTTTTTTGTTTGCTTGTCGCGCCGCATTCTCGGGTAGCACATATCGATTAATAAGTGACTGGTCAGTAAATGTGTAGGCAGAATTTTGTATAAATGAAGTATAATCCGTACTTAATGGCTGACCTATCTTTGTTAAATCTTCCTTGCCGTTTGTAAGATACATCGCGTTCGCATAACCTAAGCTAGAACGCTGATTTTGATAGTAGGTCGTTGCGCCATCAACACCCGCGAGTTTCTTGAGATCGGTAAAGCTATTGCTCGCCGTTTTGAGCCACTCGTTCTGTAATTCAAGGACATACATTTGGTAAGCTGGCGCATCACGATTGATAACTTGAGTGACATTACCAAATGCATCCTTCGCACCAAAAGGATTAGCCTTGAGAATGGGATCAATAGATTCGCTATTAAATGCAACATCATACTGCTTAGCAAGTTTTTCTTGTTCGGCGATATATTGCTTTTGTAAATCCGTTAAGTGAGCCTTAAGGGTGTCGGAGGGGGTTTCTGTCATGGAGCCATAACCTAAAATCTCATCGGGAATAATAGGATTTACCGCCACGAGGTATTTGCCACCAAGTGCCGCCTGTAGGTACGTATTCGCGCTCCGAGAGGCACCCGTCACGACAATCATACCTGTAATGATGATGCCAAATACTAATGAGGCAAGTACGACCGTCACGCTAAGGAGGACTTTTTTTGATCGTAATTTGGCGCGAGCCAGCGTCAGGGTATCAATGAATCCGATCATATTAAGGTCCCATCTTTGAGTTGGATCTCGCGATCGGCCAAGGCGGCAATTTCGGGATTATGCGTTACAAGCACGATTGTCATCCCGAATTCGGCACGAATTTGTTTGAAGAGCTCAATAATCGCCCTACTATTCGTACTATCAAGGTTGCCGGTTGGCTCATCGGCTAAGAGAATCTTTGGGTTATTCATAAGAGCTCGTGCAATCGCCGCTCGTTGGATCTGGCCACCCGAAAGTTGCTTTGGTAGCTGAGGAGCTTGTTGGGCAAGACCAACTCTCTCAATAAGCTCTTTGACATGCAGTCGACGAATCGAACGTTTGGTATGAGCGAACATACTCGGCACTTCGATATTCTTACTTAGACGGAGAAACGGTTGAAGGTAGAAAAATTGAAAGATAAAACCAATTGTTTTGTTGCGAAAAGTTGAAAGCTTTGCATCGGGGAGATGATTCAAATTGGTGTCATTTACTATGATCTCACCACTGGTCGGTTTATCAAGCCCACCGATTAACTGGAGTAGCGTGCTCTTCCCACTCCCGCTAGCACCGGTTAGGGCAACAAACTCACCGTCATAAATAGTGAATGAAACATCGTGGAGTGCTTGAATACGCTGTCGGCCAAGCTTATAGGTTTTTGTGAGAGACTGCGCAGTAATAATTGCTGTTTCGGAATGAGAAGGAGCGGAAATAGATTCAGAGGTGACGGCCGATCGTCGTTGTACATGCTCCTTAATCGCTACCATTGCATTATAAGGGTTATTCGCAAACAGAGCCAAGTAGGCATCAATTTGTTCAGGAGTGGCTTTGGGAGTCATAGAATCGTGTTCAATATGCTTATGCTAGTACTACCTAGCAGTATAGCAGAAACACGAGGCTTCTATTATCGAGCCTGGAGTCATAGTGGGCACTACGTTCGTATATCTGTTCCTTCTTTAGCTAACGCCTAACTCGCTCATGCTTGCAAGTTTATATCCTAAAAGTCAAAATACGGATATGAACACCCCAGAAGACTTTGCCGACGAACACATACTTGAACGGACCGTACAGCGGACGGTCGATCAAGTAGTGATTGATGGCGAGGTCGATGGAAAAGAGCGTCGGGTTCCCTACGCTACCTTGGCTGAGGTTGCGTTTCAGTGGGTACGCGTCCCCCTTGAAGTGAAGATATCATTTAGTCATGCTTTAGTTAAGGAAGAGCGATTCATTGATCGGGTTGATCGACGCTATGGCTATGAGCCGACCTTGAGTGAAGCAAGCCAAGTTCAACCGTCACTGCGGGCGATTGTACTCGGTCGGGCAATGATTGAGGTGCATGAGCGTCAGCGAATTATGGCGCGTATGGATACCTTCGCGACAGCTATGTACCAAAAGGCGGCAAGATTGTCCGGGATTTTTACCACACGTGAGTTGAGTGGCATACTCAAAACAGCCGGTTTTGAACGCTTGAGCATTGATGAGTTTAATGCGTTCTGGGCGTATATGGATCAGGATCCACGCTTTTATCTAGTTGGTGATGGCAGGGTGGTACTAAAAGATATCTACCAAGGAGATCCAACGGCTATTGTTGAAGCTTCACTGCTACATCCGAATCAGCTGACGGAGGTACTTATCTCTACTCTGCCAATGATTCGTCTAGATTCGCGAGGATATTTCAGTGACAGAACGGTACTTGGCGCCCTGAAGGCCCAAAACATTATTATTCGACAGGATCAAGTAGACCAATTATTTGAAAAACTCCGACTCCTTCCTATGATTGAATCACTGGCTGATGGGCGCTACAAATGGCATCAATCACGCTCAGCAACCCAGGAAGAGTCTCCCCGCGAGCCTCTGTCGCTTGAAGCAAAACTCAAGAAACTCAGGGGCAGCATGCCGCAAAACTCTAGGGGTCGACGTCGGTAGATACCTCATTTTTTAGTCTGGTATAAAACCATTGCGATATATTCATATAGTACGCAAATATAATACAACATACCTTCAGCTAAAGGTATGTTGTATGTTGAATAATTTTGGTGATCTCGCGGAGAATCGAACTCCGATTGCCAGGATGAGAACCTGGTGTCCTAACCGTTAGACGACGGGACCATAACTGCCCTACTTTACCAAATAACACTAGTGCTGTCTAGAGAGTATCGAGTTGATGAATAACTTCGATGAGGCGCTTTGGGGTAATCTCCGCTTTTATGAGATAGGCATCGGCGTGTTTTTGCATAGCAATCCGAGAAGCATCATCCTGCTCAAAATTAGTCAATACGATCACCTTTGTATGCGGAATGAGATCTTCGGCGCCGCCCTTGAGGGCGTCGAGTATCTCGGTACCGCGGCGTTCGGGCAGCATGACATCAAGCAACATGAGGTCATAGGGTTTGTTGCGAGCTGTGACGAGTCCATCATTGCCATCTACAACCCAATCGACGTCATAGCCGGCTTTCTTAAGGCTTCGGACGTACATTTCACCAATGAAGCGGTCATCTTCGATACAGAGAATTGTTTTAATTGCCATGATATATACCGCTTTATCCTCTATACATGGAGTGGTTTTTTATCCAGCCATCACCATGTTCGATTAATCCTTCGTTACTATTATCACCTGCTCGAAGCTTATCTGCAACCGTTGCATAAATAGGTAGGCTTACGGTAAAGGTTGACCCACGCCCTTCTTCACTTCGGACACTGATTGTACCACCGTGGGATTCTACGATTGCCTTACTGATGTAGAGACCAATACCGGTTCCCGCCACCGTTTCACGAGATCGATGAGATCGGTAGAACTTTTGAAAGAGATTGCTGACAACATTTCCCGGCATACCAATACCGTGATCCTCGACGGACACCTCAACGAAGTCACCCTTCACGTCGGCGGTAACATTGATTGCTCCCCCCTCGTTACTGTACTTGATGGCATTATCAATCAGGTTACCAAATACTTCACTAAGGCTGGCATGATCTGCTGCTATGGTTGGTAAGTCGGTCGGAATATTGACTGAAAGCAATCGATTTTGTGAGCTGGCTCGTAGCTCCATATCATCACGGATAGTAGCATAAACATCAGCTACCGACTCTTCCGAGAGGTGGACACTCAGATGGCGACGATCGTATCGGGAGGTATTGAGGATGTTATTAATATAGCCCGATAAGCGGTTTGCTGAGACAGTCAGGCGACGGAAAAGTTCATGTTGATCATCTTTAAGAACATCGGCTAATTCGTCTTCAAGTACGTCAAGGTAGCCGCGAATAACGGTAATTGGTCCCCGGAGTTCATGGGCGGCAAAGGCAATAAAGTCGAGCTCTTCTTCGTTGACGCTATAGGTGGCAGTGCGATCAACTAAGGTAATAACCGTCTCGCTGATTGTCCCCTTCTGGTATGAAACAATCACGTCAAACAATCGACGGCCCTCTTCCTCGGGTAGACGATCGGCAATTCGTGTCCATATGTGTTCGTTGTGAACGGCTTGTTCTTCGCATTCGTCGAGCCAGGCATCGAGAGTATCACTCCCATTAAAGAGTAGCTGGAGCGTAGCTTTGCCGTTTTGATCAGTTTTGACGGGTGCAACCTTATTGCTATAGAGGATCGAACGATCAGTGCCGAGTACCACAAAACCACAAGTAGTCGCATCGAGTGCTGCGGCCATAATTTTAGCCGTGTCGGTTAGCGGTGGCGTGGCTGCAGTGAGCGACGATTGACCCTCTTCGTGACTAGCGAGTTCATAAATTGTCTGCAGAGCTGCTTGAAGGCCGCTACCGGCATACTTATGGTTATTAGGGTTTGGTGGTGGCGTGAGGGTTGGCTCGCCAGCCACATGAATGAGAGCTGATAGAAGGTCTTTAGTTGGCTGTATAGCCAAATGGACGGCCAAGGTTGCCCCACCTGCTCCAATCACAAAGACCGCACCAACGATCATCCAAAGCGTGGTTGAATCTGCAGTGAACGTCCCCATTGAGAGAAGCAGACCAGCAAGACATAAAGAGGCAATAACATTGCAGACAAGTGCAAGCCCTAGGACATGGCGGTGAAACGATGGAACGTAATCTCGAATCTGTTTTGGCATTTTGGTTATTGCCATGAGACCGCTCCTTTCCCGTCTGGTACGGCTGCAATCCAAGTTTGTCCGCGTACAAGCGGTATGTCCTTGCCAGTCGCGTCAGTAAAGGTAATTTGGCTCGTTTTGCTTGCTTTAGTCCATGTTGCATCGATCGCTGTGCCATTTTGAAAGATGGTAGCTTTGCCACTACCAATTGCATTAATATCTTCACGATAACCGTCCTCAAGTACAGTACTCTCGGTAACGTGCATGGCAATTACGACACTCGGACTGATTTGCCCGTCCTCTCTATCGAGGTGTGGTGCTCCGGCCTCTGAGCGAGGATAAGTATTGGTTGTCTTGTCGTATGTATATGCCGTGTTATAGAGCGCGCTACCAAAATTAATCGCAACACTCGTAGCGGTTGGTGTCTCGCTCGGTTTCCCATCAATACGACTAAAACCGGTAAATTGTGATGTGGTGTAGCCTTTGGCGGCGTTAAGAGCATCAAGTTTGGCGAAACTCGTATATACGTTGTGCGGTGCATAGCGGTCTGTTGCTCGCCAGTAAGTACTACTATTGAAGAATTGATCAATGTCCCGGTAAGAGCCATTACGAACTTCGGCTAGGGCAGCAGCACTGCCGCCCACGTGGGCTACGCTTGCGTTAAATGCCGCTAGCCAATCAACGTAGTACATGCGTACACTTCGAACAGGACCAATTAATTGTGGCTTATCTTCTTGATGAAGAGTGAGAAAGCGTGTGATACCACCTTCGGCAATTGCTTCGAAGACGACACCTGCTTGTTTGACACCCGATTGGGGTCGAGCATCGGGACTATTCTCAATCATAATGGCCGTAACTGGTTGAGTAGTCGCTGCAAGATCGGGCACTATATTTCCGGTTAATGGCGAATAATAAACGACCGGAGCAGGTTTAACAACTGGCTTGACAATGGCAGGTGCGGCAACAGGTGCGGGGGTTGTTTTATAATAAATGAAGACTGCCGTAGCAAGGCTTATGAGGATAATTATTACACCCGCAAGCAAATAACTGAGGCGTGGATGACGACGGATCCAATGTCCGAATCGCTTCCAGATGTTTGGTTTTTTATATTGTTCCATAGCTTAAGCGTTATTATAGCAAACAGGTTATGCTTTGTAACCTTTATGGCTCCATGTAAGCTGAAGGTATGGAAGATAAGATCATTGATCTCAAGTTGCAAGCAATCACCATCACGGACAGTGAAAGGCTTGAAATGTTCGACCGAGACCTTATTGAATACACCGATACACTATTAGCACATTCCGAAGCTCTGATAAAAGTTGCAGAGGAGGTCTTGTGGTGTGTTCAGCATATCTCCGCTACTTAACGGACTTGGTGGCCTCTTGCGACGAGTAAATCGTAGGCTGTTTGTACTTCTTCTGGAATCACTTGCGGCGTTTGGAAACCTTTCTTCGCGTAGGTGTTGATTCGCTTGAAGTCACCGAGCATTTTGCGAATCACTTCCCCCCGTCCTAGCTTTAAGTAGTAATTATCAATCGAGATCACTTGATGAGAGACCATGAAAGAAGGTTTTGGATCTGGCCATTGTACCTCGGCAGTCGCAAGAAAACGCCGGGTCATATATGGTTTATGGACTAAGATAACGCGCTCTGCGTGTATTCCCTGTGTTTTTAGTACGGCAGCCGACAAGGTAATGTTTTCACCGGTGTTGGTGGCCAACTCCTCGCGAAGAATGGCAGAAGTCGGTACACCTCGTTGCTCAGCAATGCGAGATAGCATCTTGGCTTCGGTCTCGTCCATACCGGGTTGTTGGTAGCCCGAGAAGACAATCAAGGGTGCGAAACCTTGCTTATAAAGATCACTTGCCTGCCCGGCAAGACCCGGATCATTCTCACCCCCCACTATGATTACGTCAGCAGGCAATAGTAAGCTCTCGATCGTGAGGTAATTCCAAAGAGTTTTTAGCAGCACATCATCGGGTATGATCATGACAAGAGCTGAATCGCTTGGTCAAGACGCTTGGTTACTGTCGCTTTACCTAGCACCGAAAGCGTGTCATTAAGGCTGGGGCTAAAAGGTGCCCACGAGACGGCAATGCGAATAAGGCTAAACAAAATACCTGGTTTTTGGCCCGTTGTGTCAAGGAGTTGATTAAGCGTGAGCTGGAGGTGATCGGCAGTATAGTCACTGAGAGTTAAAGCGTCACGGCTCACGCTCAGCAAGTGAGCTAATTCAGTCAATGGGAGTTTAGCAAGTTGCTTATTTTCGGTGATCATGGTGAGATTTGCGGGAGGATCCGAGAAAAAGTACGTAGTAAGTAAAGGGAGATCTTTGAGGGTTTTGAGACGATCCTGCACAAGGGAAAGGATTTGTTTCTTGTGCTCGCTGGTCGCAGAGCCGGCTGAAGCTGGCCAGAAGCGGTCTACTCGGGCATACAGCTCGTCGAGCGATAACAAGCGAATGTGTTGGCCGTTCATCCATAAGAGCCGTTGCTCGTCAAAGCGAGCACCGCTATGTTGCACCCGATCGAGGCTAAATTTCTCGATGAGTTCTTCGCGAGTAAAAATCTCTTGTTCTGTGCCGTCGTTCCAGCCGAGGCTGGCGATGAAGTTAATCAAAGCTTCCTCTATGTAGCCATCCGCGAGGTAATCGAGTACATCTTTTGCTCCATCACGCTTACCGAGTTTCTTGGTCCCCGACTCTCCAAGGATATGTGGCATTGTTGCAAAGATGGGTGGAGTTAGGCCAAGTGCCTCATAGATATTCAGATAATTTGGTTGGCTGGCGATGAATTCTTGGCCTCGAATTATATGAGTAATCTTCATTTCGGCGTCATCGACGATATGGGCAAAATTGTACGTCGGAAAACCATCCGACTTAATTAGGATAATATCATCTATGACTTCTGGGCCAGTTTGTAGGTCCCCCATGACTTCATCGTGCCACGTATAGGCTTTTGGATCCGACTTGAGACGAAGCGGCATTGTTCCATCCCAAGTTGGTGGGTGTTCGGGCCGATGATTTCGATATAAAAAAGCTCGTTTCTCATTTTTGGCAAGCTCGCGGAATGTTTGGAGCTCTTCGGCTGAGTAGGGATCGGCATAGGCACGACCTTGGTCAATAAGCTTTTGTGCCCAAGTCGTATAAATAGCTAAGCGATCACTTTGACGATAAGGGCCATACGGACCACCAATATCAGGTCCTTCGTCATAGTGAAGGCCAAGGGCATTCAGACTAGTAATCAGATGGTCAGCTGAGCCGTCTACTTCGCGTTTTTGATCAGTATCTTCAATGCGTAAAACGAATTGGCCATGACCCTGGCGAGCAATAAGCCACGCGAAGAGTGCTGTGCGCACGCCACCGACGTGCATAAAACCAGTTGGACTTGGTGCGAAACGGGTGCGGACGATTGGGTGAGAAGATTCCATATGTGCCCATTATACCAGATTAGAGAGGAAGCTTACCTACATACTGGTAGCGATTTGACGAATCTGGTCACCCGACAACACAGTATCGCTACTACTCTCAATTCGGTAGAGGATGCCACCATTAACCCACGCCGCATTACCACCATAGGTATAAATCGTTAGGCCTTGTTGTTGCGTAGTGATGAATTGACCGTTTGAGTCCTTGCTAATTTGGTTTTCAAGGGCGCTTGAATCCCACGAGCTCTTCGATTGAACAATGGTGAACTTACGATTACCGGTGTGGGCCGCAAAAGTCATTGTGACTTTGCCGTCGCTAAAAGTAACGGGTCCATTCAGGCTATATCCGTCTGGGTGATAATCTGGATAAGTGGCGCTAATACCTGCTTGAGCAGCGGCAATACGGACAGATAAACTAGGGAGATTAACATACGTAACAAAGCCAGCTATTAGGAGCAAGAGGATTGAGCCGGTAGTGATATTAATAAGACGTGTATGGCGCCTAAAGAAACTTGTTTTCTTTTGTTTTGGCGCAGGCTTAGCTAAAGCGGTAGCAATGGCCTCCTCTTTGATCTTTTGAGCAGTAGGAGGGGTCACAACAAGTGGGGTTGCCTGTTTGGCAAGTTGCTTGGCATGTGCCTTAACGACACTCGGGTGAAGGACGGGTCCAATATCTGCTACATCCGGTGATGTTGCAGTAGTGAGGGCTTTACCAACAGGGTGTGGCGCAAAGCGACTAATACTCTTACTACGGGCAATATCCATACTCCGTCCAGAAGAACGTGGGACGGGTTTAGGGATGGTTGACGTGGGAACCGGCTTCTTAGTTGAGCGACGACGAAGCGTTTGTGATTTTTGAACAGACGAATGTATGACCGCGGCCGAGACAGGGTTCTTTGTTGCCCTATCGTTTGGAGCGGCCTGTTTCTCGACAGGTAATCCTGTATGTGCGTCGTACCCACGACCGTTAATGGTAACAATATCATTTTTATTCATGTTTATCCTCGCAGTTTGTCAGATACCTATGACCCATTGGCATAAGCGATATCACTATCTTAGGTATATTATGCGGATAATACAAGGTCTTGTCTAAAAAATGTATTCAGGACTATGGGTGCGAAAGCGGTCCATACTTGGTATACTGGTAGAAAGATGTATCGCCGTCCCTCTAAAAGAAAAGAACTTATTAAACGGATCAGCGTCTATAGTATTATGACGTTACTTGTGTGTGTTATTGTTTCGGGGCTTGTTCTGGTTATTCTGGGCTTTCGATTCGATATTACTAAAGGTCAACTTCAACAAGATGCCATCGTCCAGTTTGCAACCATACCCTCAGGCGCGAGTGTTAGCATTGATGGTAAGGCTGTGAATGCTAAAACCCCAGCCAAAACGGCTCTGACACCAGGTGAACATGCCTTTAGTATGGTACGCGATGGCTATCAGCCATGGTCGAAGACGGTTTCAGCCAAAGCTGGTGTATTGACGTGGCTTAACTATGCTTTATTGGTACCAAAATCACTCCCTCTCCAATCGGTCGCAGCGTACCCAACGGTCGATGCCTCACTTGCCTCACCTACCGGACACACTATGCTCGTACAACAAAAAGCGAGTGAGCCAAGTTTTCAAGTAGTTGATTTAACTTCGGATGATATAAAATCAACCACCGTGACTATTCCGCAAGCGGTATATAGTGAAGCCACTACTGCCGGTGTTACGCACGCGTTTATCCTTAAAGAGTGGGATCAGGGTGGTCGCTATGTACTTATTCAACATACGTATGGAGACAAAAGCGAGTGGCTTGTCCTTGATTCTCAAAATGGAGCTGCTTCTCGTAATATTACTACCACCTTTGATGTGGCTCTCTCAGATGCCCATTTTTCAGGTACTTCAGGAAATATTTTATTCGCCCTTTCTTCCGGTGACGTGCGTAAACTTGACCTTTCAGCTGGAACTATCTCGCGAACACTTGCAAGTAACGTAACGAGTTTTAGCCTTTTTAAGACAAATATTATTACCTATATCGGAACGGGTCGGAGCGGTACCAATGAGCGCGTTGTTGGTATGTATCGAGATGGTGATACCAATCCCGAGATTCTACGAACAACAACGAGTTCTTCGAGCGTACCATTATTTGTTGCAACAACTCATTATTTCAATGACGACTACATCGCAATTGCCGAAGGACAAAAAGTAGATATTACTATTGGAAGCTACCCGACATCGTCGAATGATACAACAAGCCTTAAAGCGTTTGCTTCATATACATTAAGTGCTGCTGCTGAACGGCTTGAGTTTAGTCCGACGGGTCAATTTGTGTTGACGCAATCCGGTACCACTATGACCAGCTACGATATGGAATATCATACCCTCGCAACCTCCAGCATTGAAGGTAATGGTCAATTATCACATCTGAAGTGGCTCAACGATAACTACTTATGGGCAGACCGAGGTGGGAGTCTGACTATTCGTGAGTTTGATGGCGCAAATGTACATACGATTAATCCCCTCGTTAGTGGTCAGGATGCCGTATTGACCGAGAACGGTCGTTTCCTCTATAGTTTCGGTACTACCACAACAGGCGTCCAACTCCAGCGTGTACGCATGATCTTACAGTAATCTACAAGAAAAGTACGGGGCTATTTGCCGCCAAAGAGTTTTTCGAGGAGAGTTGGTTCGGTTCCGGGGATGACGGTAGCTTCACTATTTGAGGTTGAACTGGCTGGTGCTGGTGCAGAAGTACTAGGGTCGGGGCTTACCTGCTCGGCAGTAACAAGGAGGCGATTCTTAGCTGTTCCGACTGGCGTACAGGTTAAGAGCGTCATAACTGGCTTCGTCGTGGGATAAATAAGTGCTGCGACATTTGTAGGACTCACAACCGTCTTACCGGTGACGACATAGGTATAGCGGATACTATGATAATTGGCATAAATGGTATCCCCTGCCTCGAGCTTGTCGAGTTGGGCGAAGATAAACTTATAATCACCTTGTTCCAACAGGTCATTACTGCTATGCCCAGCGATGACGGTATTGCCAATCTCACCAGGATGACTACTTGCTCCTGGTACCCCAAACCATGCCACTCCTTTGGCCATCGCGGCCATTTGGGAGGCGTAGTCATTGCCTATGTCGTACGCAACGGGTACATCGACATTGATTTTAGGGATGATAAGTTTAGGGTCGGGTGTCACGGCTACTGTCGTACTTGGATCAATAACAATATTTTGAGGATCGATATTACCAGGACTGACGTAGGCCATTACATTGGCAATGAGGAGCTGATTATATTGTAAAAAAGCAAAGATGAGGATAACAATCAGAGCGGCAGTAATAGGAACGAAATGGCGGCTCTTACGCACCTTGGCTGCTGAGGCCTTTACCTTACCAAGTAACTTCTGGCGGAGATCAAACAAGGCTTCATCTTTGTTGAGAGTCTCAGTATCGGTGGTTTGCTCAGGTGACTGAGTACTGAAGATACCTGTTTGTGATTGAGCTACGGTGCTGGTCTGGGGTTTTAGTGCTTGTTGGAGGTGGTGTGTGTAGTATCCTTCGTAGTATTTCTGATAATAAGTTTGCCAAGCCGTGTGATATTGCTTCCATTGTTCAGCCTGTGGAGTGGTGTGTTCTTCGTGCGTGCGGGCATAGGGGTTTACATTTTCAATGGTTGATCCCGGGACTGAAATTGGTGTTTGTTGCTCAAAAAGTGAGTCAATCTGACCACGAACAATTTGAGCGGCGGCTTGTTGGGAATCGAGGGTCGGGGCGGTATGATCCTCCTGCCCCTGTGTGAACAGCGGCGCCCCACTCTGGCTGCTATCTGGTTGATCTGGCTTCATATCTATAGATTCCTAATACATTCTATTGTACAATACATTGGTAGCAACCGCTATCTACCTCTGATAATTATACTATGATATGGTTGGGCGAGTGGCGGAATCGGTAGACGCGCTAGACTCAAAATCTGGTTCTCGCAAGGGAGTGGGGGTTCAAGTCCCCCCTTGCCCACCAATATTATCGTATAACCTGGTATCTAGAGCAGACTAGCTGTGATACTTTCAAGTACTTTAGCTGGATTCCATAGCCAGTAAGTAGCTGCTTTTGAAGCGGTTTGGCCGCGCCAGATAGCCATCGGGTTGTCCCAGGGTGTACTTGTCACTTCGCCATTGGCTGCGGCCAATAATGCTTCTTTATGAAGAACCACAAGGCTTACTGGATAAGTTAATGTAAATTTATGAATAGCCTCGACAAGATTGGTCAATTGCATTGAGAAGGTCAGAACTTTTGGATAGTAGACGAGTTGAAAGAGCTTTTGGAGCTGGGCAAATGAAACTATTAACAGGGTGTTTGGGCGCTCAACGAGATTTTGACTGGCATGCTTGACAAGGTCGATAGCGTCTCGAGTAATAGTAAGCGGGCCGCTATACTCACGAATAAAATCTTCATATACAATTGCTGTTTCGCTATTCCTCCCCGCGTCACCTACGAGTAGGATACCTGTCGCCCACTCACCAATAGCCTTCATTTCAACAAGCGCATCTTTAGCCAAACTTCCCGAAGGATTAGTAGCACCAAAAATAACGTCGGTCATAGTAGTTGGAATAGTTTTACGCAGTATATCTGGAAGGAGAACCCTGGTTTGACCTGCGCCTGTTTGCAGCGCTGTGGCGTAACTTTCGGCTACTCCTGCAAACCCAAGTTTATTGCCCCCAATAATACCGAGTCGTCCAGCATGGGAGCGCTGCTCGGGCTTACCCCATTCGATATCGGGATAAAGTGCCGAGGTGGGCGTCTGTTTATGCCAATATTCATATTCCATTACAACATATTTCTTCCTACGCGAAGCATTCCCCCGCATAGAGTACGAAGATCAATATATGGGTCAACGTTATCCTGTACGGAGACGTCCATAAGACACATAGAAAATAAGAGAGTTAGCTTGTTCATGCCTGAATTTCAATGCTTACTGGGCAGTGATCAGACCCGAGAATCTCAGGATGAATTTTAGCATCGACAATCTTACTAGCTATTGATCGGCTCACAAGCCAGTAATCGATTCGCCACCCGATATTACGAGCCCGTGCATTTGCCCAATGGGTCCACCACGTATAGGCTTCGGTTTGCTTGGGATATTTAAGGCGGAATGTATCAACAAATCCTGCTTTCTCGAAATTATCAAACCCCTCTCTTTCCTCGTTGGTGAAGCCGTGCTTGCCAATATTTGCTTTGGGGTTAGCCAGGTCAATCTCGTTATGCGCAACATTGAGGTCACCAGAGAAAAGAACGGGCTTTGTTCGCTCAAGCTCGCCGATATGCTCAAGGAAGGCAGGATCCCATTGGCTATGACGGAGCTTGAGCCGTGAGAGATCACCCTTTGAATTTGGAGTATAGACAGTAACAACCCAAAATTTCTCAAACTCAGCCGAGATAACTCGACCTTCCTGTGACGGATCACCATAGCTATCTCCTGCGAGCTTATACTTTTTGGCAATATTCTCGGTAAATCCGTTAATAACTTGACGAGGCTTTACTTTGCTGAAGATAGCCGTTCCGCTATAGCCTGCTTTATCGGCGCTGTTCCAGTACGTATAGTAGTCGGGCAGATTAAGGTCGGCTTGCTCGGCTTTTGCTTTGGTTTCTTGGAGGCAAAGAATGTCTGGCTGCTCGTTTGCCATAAACTCCTGAAAAGTACCCTTCTTGATAACTGCACGAATACCATTGACGTTCCACGAATATAATTTCATATACTTTAAGTATAAATCATCTAAAAGCTTTTTATTGCTCGTTGAGCTTCCCGTTCCTGATCACGTCGTTTGAGAGTCTCGCGCTTATCATAGTTCTTCTTTCCTTTCCCGAGGGCAATTACTAGTTTAATGTAGCGACCTTTGGTTAAGAGCCGTAACGGCACAATTGTCATACCTGTCTGCTTACGAGCCTGTAAGTCATCTATTTGTTTACGTTTTGCGAGGAGCTTTCGGGGAGCAGTATCGATTGTTCGGGCACCCACTTTCCCTTTTTCATTCAGCTTAAGGCTAAAGCTTGCGTTATTGAGCCAAAGCTCATTATTGCGGATAGTAACAAATGAGCCTTTGAGTTGAATGTGTCCATCGCGGGCGGCCCGCGTCTCGGGCCCCGTAAGTGCAAGACCCACTACTAAGTCATCGTTACTGTCGATGGCATAATCGAAGGTAGCTCGACGATTAACGATGGCAGAACGAACGGTTTTTGGCTTTTTCTTTTGTGCCATAATAACTCTTATTGTAACAGATTGGCTAGATCAGAGACTGGGCAAGTTCTACTAGTGTCTTGGCCGAGGCATTCCAATTGAACTGGGCAATATGCTTTTGGCCGCTCGTGGTGACTTTTTGAAGTAACATGGGATCTGCTAAGGAGAGAATCTTTCGAGCAAAGTCACGAGGATCTCGAGCAGAAGCATAGAGGGCGCCTTCGCCTGCTACCTCATGAAAAATGGCCAGATCACTTACGACAGCCGGTACGCCAAGCGCAAGCGCTTCAGCAATTGGCAGCCCGTAGCCCTCGTCAAGGCTTGCGGTTACGAGGATGGCATTATCGGCAAGGAGTTCCGCGTATGTCTGGTCACTGACGCCACTATGAAATATGACTACACTACCCTTGGGGATAAGCTTTGTCAGAGCTGCCTTTCGACTCGGGGAAATACGACTCAAAAGGTGGAGGGTGTAACCAGGAAGCCAGGCCATTGCTCTGATGAGCGTTTCGACGTTTTTATAGGTCATGAATGAGCCCATGTAAATAAGGTTGGTTGGTCCTGACTTTTTGAAGGAAACAGGTTTCTTAAGGAATTCCTCCAGTTTCTGTGGCGCATTCGGGATGACCGTAATGGGACGCCGAGTTAAGCGAACGTCTACAATCTCTTTTTTGGTCGTTTCGCTCACTGTCGCAACAGCATCGGCTTCATTTAACAAGGCTCGTTCTGAGGCGTAGCTCAGATGAAATATACGCCATCCAACACGTACGGCAACGTTTAAGCTACGGGGTGGTGTGCGATGGCGATAATAAATTAAATCATGGGTAGTCAGAATAAGCTTAAAACGATGCCCCATACTTCCCATCGTTTGCATAGGACTGAAGACAACGTCTGGCTTATATGTGTTCAACATCAGAGAGGTGAAAGGCTCTTTAATTGAGGTTGGCTCATGCAGCAATACATAAGTAGCATTTTTGGGTAGAAGCCTAAGTTGTGCTTTGTCGCAGATGATGAATGTCACTGGTGTTAATTTGGCGGTGGCGTTTGCAAGTTCGGCCGAATAACGACTTATACCGTCGTGAAAGTCGGTACGTATATAACGGGCATCAAAAAATAACTTCATCTTTCATGATTATATTGCAGGGTGTGCGTTGTGGCGATATTGCATTTATGTCATAGTTATGGTTAAATATGGTTAGTATGAAGACTCCTGTTATTATTCCTGCGTTTAATGAGGAACGGAACATTGCTACAACTTTGAATGCGCTTCCGCAAGAGGTTGAACCGATTGTTGCCTCTAATGGATCAACAGACAATACAGTAACAATTGCTGAGCATTTTGGTGTCAAAGTATTTAATCTCTCTGAGCAAGGTAAACTACCGGCAATTCAACATGTCCTCCGTGACTTAGGGGAAAGAGCGCTTGAACCACTTTTGTTACTTGATGCTGATACGATTCCTCGGCATCCCATAGAATGGCATAGACGTATGCTTTCTGCACTTGAACCACAAGCCTCCCGCCCTATTGTTGCGTCAGGTCCTGTCTGGCTTACGCTGGAATCAGGCGAGACAACACTCAGCTCAAATATTCGGTCTTTATGGCGAATCGGTGCTACTATTGCAACAAAACAGAGAGCATTCAATAGTGGCAGCAATGGCGCGCAGTATGGGCCTAATATGGGTATTCATATAGGACGCAAGGTGATACTCGACAAAGTGCTTGGACTACAGCACTATTGGCCACTTGAAGATGTTGCTTTAACAGAGGCAGTTGTGGGTAATGAAGGGGGGGTGTTTAAGCAACTATTAGACTTAGACTTGCTCGCATATACTCCAGAACCGGCCGATTATCAGCCGCTTCTTGCCTTCTTTAGAGAAGGTATCAGGAAGTCAAATGAGCGAACAAGGGAAAACTATATAAAGAGAGGTGCAGTCGGTTCTAAACCGTATGAGCCTTAGCGGGGCGTCGTGTTATAATTGCTGGTATATGAAAATTTTAATCGCGTCGGATTTGCATTGGCCGACAATTAACGGCGTCGCAACTTTCAGTCGTAATCTCGCCAAGGGTTTGGCCGCTCGAGGACACGAAGTAGTCGTGATTGCTCCGAGCCAATCGGGTAAACGCTATAAAGAAATTGACGGTAATCACATTATTTATCGAACTTCGTCAGTTCCGTTTGCCTTTTATCAGAACTTTCGCATCTCTCCTACGCCTGGTCCTGAAGTAAAGAAGATAATTAAAGATTTTGACCCTGACGTGATCCACGTACAGATGATGATGTGGATAGGACAAGCGGCAATGAAGTTTGGCAATAAGCTCGGTATTCCAATTGTCAGTACCAACCATGCGGTACCTGAAAACCTTATGGACAATATTAAGCTTCTTGCGCCAATTGCTCGACCAATTAACTACATGCTCAACGGGTATGGAGCACGCTTTCATTCAAAAGCTGATTACGTCACCCTTCCGACCCAGGCAGCGATTGATATGTTGAACGTGACCGACAAAGTTGCCGTTCCAATGGAGGCGGTCTCAAATGGTATTGACTTAAGCCGTTTTAAAGCAGGAACTCCCTCAAAGGCAATCCTTAAAAAGTTTAACCTGCCAACAAATAAACCAATCGTCTCGTACATCGGACGAATCGATGCAGAGAAACATCTCCAGACGCTCGTACGAGCTTTTGGACGAATTGCTCCTATTTATGATGCACACCTAATGATTGTTGGTGATGGTACCGATGTTGAGAATCTACACCACCTTATTCATAAGCTCGGAATCACCGATCGAGTTACTTTTACGGGTCGAGTCAGTGATGAGGATTTGCCACTCCTTCACCAAGTAGGTACGGTCTATGTTATGCCTTCCCCTGTAGAGCTTCAAAGTATAGCCACGCTTGAAGCTATGGCTAGTGGTCAACCGGTAGTTGCCGTTGATGCCGGCGCATTAAGAGAGCTGTGCCAAAATGATCGTAATGGTTTCTTGTGTGAACTTGATAACGACGAACAGTTTGCAATTGCTATCTTGGCCATTATTGCTGATAAAGAATTGCATGACCAAATGAGTCGAGAGAGTCTTGCCATTGCTCAAACACATAACCTGAATTATACCCTTGAGCGTTTCGAGGCGATTTACACTAATCTCGTTAACCGATAGCTTGGTTATTGAGAATTAAGAAACTCCTTCACGAGTTCTGCAACTTCGACGGGTGTTTCGTAATGAGTGAGGTGTCCGACTCCCCTAATGACTTTAAGGGTAGCATCTGGGAATAACTTCACTAACTCTTGTTGCTTATGAAGTGGTGTGATGTCATCTTTCTCCCCAGCTATGAGTAAGGTAGGAGTAGTAATAGTTGTGGCGTGGTCACGAACAGTATTAGTCACGGATGTTCTGAAGGCTTCGCTTACAACTTGTGGGGTGGCGAACGAACTGAAATGTTGAAGATGTTGATTATGAATGTAGGCCCGAGTTTTCCTGTTATGCGTTTTGGCCATACTCATACTCATAATCATGACAATTGGTTTAGCGGACAGCCACGTATGGGCTAGTTTTGTAGGTAACTTACGGCCAAGCCAGTAATAAAACACGGCTAATTGTGTCAAAAAGGCTTTGGGTCCTTCAAGTGCCGGTGCGCCAATAGGATTCACGAGTATTAATTGGACAATCGTCTCTGGAAAGTGAGCCGCATAGCTACTCGCAATAATACTCCCGAAAGAGTGGCCGAGTAAGACTGGGGGTTTCGTGAGGTGTAGCTCGGTAATAAAACTATGTAACCAGTTGACGTAATTTTTGAGATCATGCTCTCCGGCTAGAGGCTCTCCCTCTCCAAACCCCGGCAAATCAGGAACAATGACATGATAATCAGTCAACTCTTTAGCGATAAGATCGAGTCCGTGGTGTGTACCTCGGAAGCCATGAATCATTATGACAGAAGGTAACTTTGTGCTGTGATAGGTTTTATAGTTGAATTCTTGTGGAGATGTCATTGCGTATTAGTATAGCGTTGTCTTAATACTTAGGACAACGACTTCTTAATGGCGGTAGCACCAACTTTTTTAATTGATCGAGATTGCTCGTGAGCCAGGGTAATAATAGCCTCTGTAACCTCTGGAAAATTCTTAATGAATTCAAAGGCCGTATGGCTTATCTCGGCGTCAGTTGCCCCAGAGTCAACTAAATTTAGACAGAGTGTCATAAGAAAATCTGACTCTCGCTCATAACCTGCAAAAGATAGCTCATCGTACATACTAGAAGCGATAATGCCCACACGTTCTAAAGCTTCGTCCGTTGGAACTATTCGATATTCATTTTCGAAACCAACTGCACGCATAGGGATGACTTCTCCAAGAATATGTTCGGGCGTTGGAAGGGAGGCTCTATTCTTGAATATGCTTGCTTCTCCGACTACCTTGCCATCCTGCATAGTAATGATTAAACAATAATTAATTTTTTCGTACAAGTGCTTTTTTCTATATGGCTCGTGCTTGCTTCGATAGTTATCAAAAGATATACTTTTTGAAATAGGAGATAGAATGATGACAGTGCTAAAAACAGATGTGGACATACAGATAGAAGCACAAGAAACTCAAGAAACAATTCGGAGAACGCGAGTAATTGATGGGTTTGTTGAAGACGTACGGCAATATGAGACAGATGGCTATGCTTACGTTGAAATATCAAAGGTAACGAATGCAATCATTACCCTAGCAGCTCAAGCTGGTGCGAATAATGTTCGGGACTTAGAAGAAGCGATAAGATTTCTCGAGGAACGTGTTGAAGCAGAGAAAGTTACTAACGACTTAAGAGATGATTTGGTGAAAGCCGAAGGTGAGATCGACAGCCTGAAAGGCAAATTGTCTCTTTACGGCGAGGTAGATTACGATGTAGTTCGCATGACAGAACATGAGCGAGGTGGCATACTTGAGGTTTTAGAGGTTGCTGCGACCGAACTACCCCGTATACCTCATCAGCGTAAGGTTGGACAAAAAGCTCTTGAAGCGCTAAAGTTGCTAGCTGGTCGTGAGGCCACTTCTATAACCGAGCAATCTCGTGATTCGGTAGACAATCGCTAGAGACATCAAGTTTCGATTCTGATAATAGTGTGCCGACCTGTATTACTGAGGCCCTTCTATGTGCCTATGACCTCAATAGAATCACCTACTCGTTAGAGATAAATGTTATACTAGACAAACATGATTGCCGATATTACCGTTACTGAAAAATCGTTTGGCCCCAAACTCTTAATGAGCGGGATCAAATTTAGTATTGATGATGGTGAAAAAGTGGGCGTTATCGGACGTAACGGGGTTGGTAAGTCTACCCTATTTGGGATACTTGCAGGCACCGATAAGGACTTCACTGGTGAGATTATCTTTAAGCGAGGTACCGTAGTTGTCGCCACGGCTCAAGAACACCACGATATGGGCGAAACGACCGTTTTGCAGTACGTTCTTCAGGGACTCCCCGAATATAGCCACCTTAGTCATATTATGGAGACATACCCTCATACCATGGGTGATGATATGAAATTAATCGAAGAGTATACCCAAGCATTAATGCGATTTGACGATAAGGGCTTTTATCAAATTGAGGAACAAATCGAACGTGAACTCGATAACTTCCAACTTCCAGGGGTAGCTCATCGTACCTTCTCTACCCTATCGGGAGGACAAAAGCGATTAGTTGAAGTGATTAAGGTTATGCACAGTGATGCAAATCTTGCGCTTGTCGACGAGCCAACTAACCATATGGACTATGTTGCTAAGGCACAATATGTTGAGTGGATGAAATCGGCTCGTGAAGCAATGCTTGTGATTACGCATGATAGAGATGTTCTCAATGAGGTTGACCGTATTATTGAGCTAAAAGATGGTGAAAGTGTGAGTTACAAGGGTAACTATGATGCATATCTGAAGCAGAATGCGGTTAGTACGGGTACGCAAATGAATGATTTCGAGATGATCGAGAAGCGAATCGTTAACCTTAAGGCAAAAGTTATCGACTACCAGCGACTTAAAGAGAAATCTCGCAATCCTGGTACGATTCAAAAGTTCAAACGTCTTGAAGAGAATTCACGCAAGGAACTTGCAGAGCTACAGGCCAAAGAAAAGCCTACCTTCTGGATTGATAAAGAATCAGCAGCGAATCTGAACTATAAAGTTGCTGCCCAGTACGATAAATTTAAGGCAAAGAATATCAAGATGAAGCTCCAGGATGATGAATCACGTAGTAAGCATATTCTCGTGACAGCTCGAGACGTGTCGCTTGGTTATGGGGATACTCCCCTGTTTTCGGGGATTAATATTGATCTTCGGGAAAGCGAAGCACTCGAGCTTCGGGGTCGAAACGGTGCGGGTAAGACAACACTTATTAAAGCTTTGCTCGGTGATACGACGCCGACGTTTTTTTCGGGCGACATTTCACTTGATCCACATGTACGGATTGGAGTGTACGAGCAGGAAGTCGGGCCTACTTATTTCGAATTGCCACTCGAGGCGGCAATTGAGCGTATGTATCTGGATCGTAATCTCTCAATCTCAACCACAAAGGTCCGTAATCTCTTAAGTGACTATCTATTTAGCGAAGGTGACGGTAAAACGCCAGTCTCTCGTCTGTCGGGTGGGCAAAAGGCTCGCTTCCAATTGATAGCAATGCTTGCAAACGATCCACAGCTTCTGATCCTTGACGAACCAACTAATCACTTAGATTTACCGAGTATTGAAGAACTAGAAACGGCTCTTGCTAAATACTCAGGGGCAACACTTTATGTCAGCCATGATGGATATTTTCGTCACTCTTTAGGTGGTGAGGTGCTGCAGGTCGGCTCTGTTTAAGAGGGATCATCCTCTTTGGGAACTATTTTCAGGATTGGAAGTATCCGAGGACGAGTAGATTCGGGATGTACAACCCGAACAAGCGCTTGGTCAATACCGACTGGCTTTGAGGGCGCATTTTGATGTGCTACAAGATAGATGCGCTCTAGCATCTCGATTGCTTTCTGTTTTGTAATATCCTCCCCCGCTTGCATGAAAGCAAGAGAGAAGCTATTTGCATAAGGATCATCTTCGTCAAAAGCAAGCTCGGCAGGGTCGTATGAGAGAAGTATTTCAGCTGTACGGATCTCAGCTTTATTAATCAATACATGTTCCTCGCCCGTTTCCATATAACGTGCGAGTGCTAGGAGAAGTTCGGTTAGATGCGTTCGATAGAGTGGCGCATGCCATCGCTCGAGTTGCTTCCTTAACTGATCATACTCAATACGCCGCTCAAGGTTAGGGAGCAATGGCCCTTGATCTAGCGGGCGGCCGTGTATTGGCATGTCACTCGGTGGCTCGTGATCGTTAATACGTATAACCTCCGTGTTTATCGTTATTAACTAGGCAATAAGCCAAAGGAGAAAGATTAGGCGGCAACTGGCTGAATGTCGTGAGACTTAATGGCGTCTTGAAGTTTTGGACGATCAAAACCAAGGATAAGGTCACCCGCAATATCGGTCACAGGTACACCACTATAGGTGCCGCCATTCTTGCTCATCAATTCTTCGTAGGCAGTTTTGTCAGCTTCAATATCTTTTGCAATATATGGGATACCTAATTTATCAAGCCATTGCATTTCAGTGTGACAAAAGGCGCACCAAGAAGTACTATAGATTGTTATTTGGGGAGTTGTTGTGTCACTCATGAAAGACCCTTCCTACTTAGGTTGTTACTATACATTATACACTAAAATTCAAAATGAATCCTGATTTGTTGATGATATAACTTATGCTATACTCAAAGGGATAAATACAGGGGTATCTCTACCGTGAAGCGCACACTACAAGCTATTCTTCGTCATCCTCGAACCAGTCATGGTTTTGCACTGGCGACAGTCCTCATTGCGTCCACGGTCATGTTGACTGTGCTCGTTACGGCCGTTACCTCTACGGCTGCGGTGCGCGTGTCTTTACAAACCCAGTATTATAATGAGTTGAGTCGAACCGCTGCTGAATCGGGCGTGGCTTACGCAAAAGCCTGCCTCAATGCCAATAATGGCATACCAAAGTGGAGTGCCAGTGCGCCGCTGATGGTTAACACAGACTGTTCGGGTGTGGTTCAAACAAATTGTCTGGCTAGCTCGGTCGATCCAGCCTGTGCGGTAGCTGTAAATAGTAACGTAACCTCAGAGTTTAGCGTGGCCTATCCAACTACCGACAGTAGTACGGGGAAAGCGACTAATATTCCATCGACTGGGATTGTTAATATTCTTCGCACGTCAAGCGTTGGTACTGACGCTATTCCATGGAGGACATATAAACAAACTACCTTCCTTTCTTTAGTTCCAGTGAGTCAGTGCTCGCCTAATAATCCAGCTACACTTGGGTGGACGAATGCGGTCATTGCCTCGGCACCTACTGCTGTGGGTGGCCCGGCAATCATTACGCTTGCGACAGGCAACCTTAATCCGGGACCTATATTTTACAGAAAAGACTTTATGATAACCCAGGCAGGCGCATATGTGCTTACCGCATCGGCAGATGACCACTCCGAAGTATCAATAGATGGACAGGTTGTTCTAACGACACCTGATCATAATGGTACATCAATCACCCTCACCGCTGGATGCCACACAGCAAGTGCAAAAGCTATGAACTATGGTATGAATCCGAGTGCGTCAAATTTCAGATTTGAACTCATTCAAGTCGGTCCCGGTACCGACGCCATGGTCTCGGATACTTCATGGCGGGTAACGACTGGCTCGACTGTTCATTTCTCTTCACCAAATTATTATCAGGATCCAAATAGCTGGGCTTTAGATAGAGATTTTGGTGTCTATAGTAACACTTCTCTTCCGTGGGGTGGTGCACCGAGTACGTGGGCCACGGTTAGTGGTGATAGTAACTCGCATTATATCTCTACTGTGAATAGTCAATCAGGTACGAACTACCCAGGCAGCTCATATACCTGGTTGAGAAATCCAACTGGCTTCACGTTGACGAGCCCCACCCAGGTTAAGGTGAGCGCGTATTGTGACGATGTCTGTGATGTCTATCTCGATGGGAATTTAGTTTATACGTCAGATTCCGCGCATGGTTCGGCTTTTCTCTCGACAACAATAACGATTCAACCCGGTCAGCACACATTTGGCATAAGGTTATATAATGCGTCGAACGCTAATGTGGGAGCTGCTTTGTTTGCGGCGGTGCGTGTTTCTGATGGGTCTGTGCTAATGAGAAGTGATGCAAGTTGGTATACGGCTCTCTTTTGGACAACCACTCCTAATGATTATTTCTCCTATGATGCATCCTTCGTGCCGAGTACTTTACCCTAGTGAATTGAACAGAAAATTCCACAATAATCACATTAAGTAAGCTAAATGTCTTTATCACGAGTGAGGTGCCAACCAAAACATTCTGGGCACTTATAAACGTGGAGTTTTAACTCGGGGTGCTCAAACATACGTAATTCCGCAGCATCATGTGCATCCACTTGGTTATTAAAACGTTGTTTGCTGTGAACCGCTTGTATTCGTTTGTATGGCAAGTGCTTTGGTGTCTGGTTTCGGCGTGGCATATCTGTACACATCCTACTCCCTCTGCTACAATAATAGAAGTTATGTTGCAGTCGCCTCGATCTACACGCCAGACGACCACTCCGCCGCCGCATGGGGCTTTTTTATTGATTATGACAGCGCTTGATACAACCTGGCGAGCTTTTGTTCCCACTATCGGGGGTACTGTTCTAGGAATAGTACTTGATAATCTCACCGACGAGGCGCCTCTCTATACAACAGCTTTTATTAGTGTTGGTTTTGTGATCAGCGTAGGGCTAATTGTGCTACAAATTAAGAAAGTGAGGCGTTCATGATCACTTCAATCGCAGCGCTCGATCTTCATATTAGCATTGGTGCCGAAAAGCTTTTTTCGGTCGGTCCTATAGCGGTCACGAATGCTATGGTGACTGGCGTGGGCGGTCTTATACTGACTATTATCATTTTATGGTACGTGGGGGGACGGGTAAAAAAAGGACGGTATAACCGCTTCGTTGGTCTTGTTCAATGGGTTTTTGAGGGTTTGCTAAAGTCAATTGATGACGTTATTCCAGATAAGAAAGTGGCTCGACGGATTACTCCTCTTGCGGTAACAATTTTCTTCTTCGTCTTGTTTAACTATTGGTTGGGTGTGATCCCGGGTCTTGATTCGGTGTCATGGGGTGGCATACCGGTGCTACGTAGTTTAACGGCTGACCTTAACTTTACGGGAGGTTTAGCGATTATTACAGTGGTTACTGTACAGTTCTATGCCATTAAGCACTTAGGGTTAGTCGGTAATGCAGGTCGGTATTTCCGTAACCCATTTAAAGATCCCATTGGCTCATTTGAGGGGATCTTAGAGTTGATTGGTGAATTCTCTCGAGGAGCTTCATTGGCACTGCGTCTGTTTGGTAATGCCTTTGCGGGCGAAGTACTTTTAATGGTCATTGCAGTGTTAACGAGTTACTTTGCGAGCGTCGTCCTTCCCTTCTTTATGGCATTTGAACTTTTTATTGGCTTCATTCAAGCTTACGTCTTCTTTATTCTGACACTTATGTTTACCGCGCTCGGTACCAGCAGCCATGATGTGCCCCTATCGGAGAATCTTTCCTCGACAACACTCCCGAAGAAAGTAAAGCCGACGGGAATGATATAATGAAGATAATTACAACAAGAGAATAAGGAGATATATTTATTATGGAACAACTAGCCTTTGGACTTACCTACGCCCTACCTGCTCTTGGAGCAGCCCTCGGGATTGGTTTTATTGGTGCCGCGGCCCTGAACGCCTTTGGTCGTAATCCTGAGAAACTCAGCGATATTCGGACACTGATGATTACGGCAATTGTCTTTGCTGACTCGCTGGCTATTATCGGTATTATTGTCGCTATTATTGCAAAGTTCCTAGGCTAGTTGCACAGTATGCAGAGATCTCTTATTCAGTTTGCAGCCGAAAGCACTACCAAAGGTGGTGTCTTTGGGGCACTTGGAATTGATTGGAAGACATTAGTGCTGCAGATCGTCGCCTTTATTATTCTCGTGTGGCTTCTGGGTAAGTATGTGTACCCATGGTTGATACGATCAGTTGATGCCCGCCAGGCGGCTATTGAAGCAGCAGCTCAGGCGGCGCGAACCGCTCAGGCGAACGCTGAAGAAACTGAGAAGAAAATCGCTGGCTTACTCCATGCAGCTCAGTCTGAGGCACGAGACATTATCGCGACCGCTAAGCTCGAAGCTTCCGAGGCCCTCGCTGATGCTGACGACAAAGCCCGCGCGCGTGGTGACCAGATTATAGCTGATGCGCAGGATCAGATAGCTCGAGATATAGCCATTGCCAAACAGGCTCTGCACGATGATACGCTCTCTCTGGTTATGTTAGCGACAGAAAAAGTACTCGGTAAGGCAGTAACCAAGGACATTGATAATAAGGTGATCACTGAATCGCTCAAGGAAGTCCGCTAATGGCTATACGTTTGTCCCGTCGAAAAGTTGCCCAGTACTTTGTTAAGGCGATACTTGCCGGCAAACAAACATCGCAACTTTTGCATGAGCTTGCGGCGTATTTACTTGATACAAAACGCACCAAGGAGCTCGAACTCATTACGCGCGATATTGAGTATGTATTTTCACACCATGGTGTAGTTGTAGCCGATATAGTAACTGCATCCGAGCTCACTTCTGCCCTTCGTCAAGCTATTTCGAAACTAGTACGAGATCGATTGGACGCGAAGACGGTCGAGCTAAGAGCTCGCGTGGAGCCGACCGTATTGGGCGGCATTAAGCTTGATGTGGCTGGCCTTCGACTTGACGATACGCTGAGCCATCGCTTAACCACGCTTCGGGCGCAACATAAGATTTAATAAGGATACCTATGACAGAATTATCAGTAGCAGAATTATCTAAAGAGTTACGAGATGCAATTTCTCAGCTTGAAGCCCGTGAGGGCCTTGAGAGCGTCGGTGTCATTATTCGGGTTGGCGATGGCGTGGCTTGGGTCCATGGACTTCGAGAAGCTGGATACAGCGAAATGCTTGAAATTGAAACCAGTGCTGGTATCGTGGAAGCCTTTGCACTAAACCTCATGGAAGATGAAATTGGTGCCGTTATCTTGGGAGACGATCGCCTCGTTTCAGCGGGTGCGACGGTGCGTCTGAAGGGCGTTATCCTTGAAGTGCCGGTTGGCCCAGAGCTCCTCGGTCGAGTGGTTGATCCGCTCGGTCGACCACTCGATGGAGCTGGTCCGATTAACGCCACACTCACCGGTCCCATTGAACGTGAAGCAATCGGTGTCATGGGTCGTAAATCTGTGTATGAGCCACTGATGACGGGTGTAATGGCTATTGATGCGATGTTTCCGATTGGCCGAGGTCAACGTGAGCTTATTATTGGTGACCGCCAAACAGGTAAAACAGCTCTCGTGATCGATACTATGATTAACCAAGCCAAACAAAAGACTGGTGTAGTTAATGTCTACGTTGCGATTGGACAGAAACTTTCTAAGGTTGCTCGCCTTGTGGAGCGCCTCAAGGAAGAGGGCGTGATGGAGCAGACTATTATTGTTGTGACCAGTCCGGCCGATCCTGCCTCTCTTCTCTACCTTGCACCGTACGCGGGAACAGCTATGGGCGAATATTTTCGAGATAATGGCCAGCATGCTCTGATGATTTATGATGACCTCACAAAGCATGCTGTCGCTTATCGCCAGATGTCATTGCTGTTGCGTCGACCGCCAGGACGTGAGGCATATCCGGGCGATGTCTTTTATCTGCACTCTCGCCTCCTTGAGCGTTCCGCTAAACTTAGTGATGAGCTTGGTTCTGGTTCGCTCACAGCTCTCCCGATCATTGAAACGCAGGCTGGAGATATTAGTGCCTATATTCCAACCAATGTTATTTCTATTACTGATGGGCAGATTTTCCTTGAGACAGATCTCTTCTATCAAGGTATACGACCGGCTATTTCCGCTGGCCTATCGGTTAGCCGAGTTGGTGGAGCTGCTCAGACAAAAGCTATCAAATCAGTGGGTTCTCACTTAAAGCTTGGGCTTTCTCAATTCCGCGAACTCGCCAGCTTTACTCAGTTTGGTAGTGACCTCGATGCCGAAACAAAAGCCCAAATTGATAAGGGACAACGCCTTACTGAGCTTTTGAAACAGCCACAATATCAGCCAGCAAGTATTTGGGAGCAAGTTGCGAGTATTCACGCCGTTTCGACTGGACTCTTTGATAGTGTCCCCCCTGCTCAGATAAAGGATGCACAAGCAGCCTTCTTAACTCGTCTCTGGAGTGACCATAAGCCAGATATGCGCGAACTGAATAAGGGTGGCGCACCCACTGACGAGCAGCTAAAGGCCATGGATACAACTGCTCGGGCTGTTGCGAAAGGCTTTGAGGGGTAAGTCTCGATGGCCTCAATCCAATTGTTAAAGTCGCGTATTCGCTCGGTTAAAAGTACCAAGCAGATTACAAAGGCTATGCAAATGGTGGCCGCTAGTAAAATGCGTCGTGCTCAAGAAGCAACCAAGGCCTCGGCGCCCTATACACTTGAAGCTCGTCAGTTATTAACTAGGCTGGCTGCACATATGTCGGTTACGAAGCACGAGCTCTTTATTGTACGACCCGTACAAACACGCCTTCTGATTGTGATTGGGGCCGACCAAGGGCTCTCGGGCGCCTATAACAGCAACGTTCTACATCTTTATACCAGTGAGTTAATAGCTGATGATAAAGCGGGAATTAAAAATAAGACTATTGCGGTTGGACGAAAGATTGCGGGGTTTGTGAGTCGTTTAAAGGATACCGAGACACTCGGTGTCTACGAGGATCTACCTGATAAGCCGACTGGTAGCGAACTGCGGGCGGTTCTCGATACAGCACAAGACCAATTCTTATCTGGTGCCGTCGATGCCGTTGATGTGATTTATACGGAATTTATTAGCGGTATGCGTCAGCAAACAGCAGTTATGCGGGTACTACCTGCTGGATTTGATCCAATTGAAGAGCTGGTGGTCGTCACCGATGCCTTATATGAACCAAGTACTGACGAAGTCTTAGCTGGTGCGGTGCACCGTTTAATTGGTGCGCAGATCTTCCAAGCCCTCCTCGATGCGCGCGCAAGTGAAGAGAGCATGCGCATGGTTGCAATGAAGAATGCTACAGACAACGCAACCGATCTTATTGATGACCTGACGCTCGCTATGAATAAAGAACGACAAGGTGCGATTACCCAAGAACTTGCAGAAATTAGTGGTGGTGTTGAAGCATTGACTGAATAAAGGAGAATATGATGACGAAGAATACTGAATTGAATATATCTAAAGGCACAGTAATCCAAGTAGTGGGTGTGGTGGTTGATGTTGAGTTCACACACGAGCTGCCTCACATTTATGATGCACTTCAAATTACCCATAAGGCAAAAATATTAACCCTGGAAGTAGCTCAACATCTTGATGAGCATACGGTTCGTGCAATTGCCCTTTCGTCGACTGATGGTCTCAAGCGTGGCGAAATAGTTCACGCCACAGGCGCACCGATTAGTGTGCCAGTAGGTGACGAGACTCAAGGACGTATGTTTAACGTGGTGGGCGATCCAATTGACGGCAAAGCGGCACCGACGGGAAAACGTGCCGTTATTCACCGCGATCCACCCGCCCTGATTGATCAGTCGAATAAAACCGAAATTCTCGAAACTGGTATTAAGGTGGTTGATTTGATTGCACCACTCACGAAGGGTGGTAAGGCTGGTCTCTTTGCGGGAGCGGGAGTTGGGAAGACGGTGCTAATTACCGAACTTATCAACAATATCGCCAAGTTCCACAGTGGTAACTCGGTATTTGCCGGTGTTGGTGAACGTACCCGTGAAGGTAATGACCTCTACTATGAAATGGAGGAAGCTGGTGTACTTGATAAAACTTCACTCGTTTTCGGGCAGATGAATGAACCGCCAGGAGCCCGTTTACGTGTGGCATTGTCTGGTCTGACGATGGCCGAGACATTTCGTGACCAAGGAAAAGATGTTCTATTGTTTATTGATAATATTTATCGTTATACCCAGGCTGGCGCGGAAGTGTCTGCCCTTCTCGGTCGCTTGCCGTCGGCCGTTGGCTATCAGCCAAATCTTCAACAAGAGATGGGTGCCCTCCAAGAACGAATTACCAGTACTAAGACTGGTTCAATCACTTCGGTGCAGGCTGTGTACGTGCCAGCCGATGACTTTACCGACCCAGCGCCTGCGACTACTTTTGCCCACCTTGATGCCACAATCGTGATGGACCGTGGACTGACAGAAATTGGTATCTACCCGGCCGTAGACGTGCTTGATAGTAACTCAAGTAGCCTTGACCCAGAAGTAGTGGGCGAAGAACACTATCGGGTTGCGCGTGAGGTTCAACGCGTACTTCAACAATATAAAGAACTGCAAGATATCATTGCGATCCTTGGTATGGAAGAGCTATCTGATGAACAGAAGCAAACTGTTGCTCGCGCTCGTCGTATTCAACGATTCCTCTCTCAGCCCTTCTTTGTGGCTGAGAAGTTTACGGGCAATAAGGGCCAATACGTCAAGCTCGAGGATACAATTCGTGATTTTAGTGATATTTTGGCTGGCAAATATGATGATCAGCCCGAAAGCTGGTTCTATATGGCCGGTAGCCTTACGGGCAAAGAAAAGGTGAAGAAGGCCGAATAATTATGCAGTTTCAGCTCATTACCCTCCTTGGCATTAAAGTCGATCGAATGGCGTATGAGCTTATTATGCCTACGGCTGCTGGTGAGATTGCTGTCTTTCCGGGTCATGAGCATCTCGTATCACTCGCCGTGCCTGGCGCAATTGTTGTTCGCTATAATAAGGCTGACGCAGACGAGGATCTTGATTACTACGCGGTCAGTGGCGGTATTATTGAGGTAACCCCACAATATGTGAAAGTACTTGTTGATGAGGCTGATAGTGGTGATGATATTATCGAGGCTGAATCAAAAGCCGCACTTGGTCGAGCCATCGAGCTGCGTGATAATGCTAAGGATCAAGTTGAACTTGAACATGCCCGTGAACTGATCGATCGCCATGCAGTTCGCTTGAAAGTTGCAGGCCTACGTCGCCGTCGTCGTAACTTGTAGATATGTCCATCATGCTTACGTTTGCCACCCTTCAGCTAGAAGGGTATGATAGCGATAGTCTTTCGGGATTGCTACAGTCGTAGTCTTGATCTGAGGATACTTAACAAGTAGAAGATAAGGAAGGTGCTTTAAGTTGTGGGTTCATTTCCTCGCGCGGTATACATTCCGCGTCATGCTGGTACTGCTCCGGGTTCACATACGAGTCGAGGGTCGTAAAAATCGCAAAAAGATACCTCGTGGAAGTTCATGGGCAATCGCGTCGAATCATCTCTCTGAGTTTGATTCGTTTGTGTTGGCGGTAGTGTTTCTTCATTCGCCAGTACATTTCTACATGAAGTCCTCGTACATGGAGCTTCCAGGGCGCTGGGGTGCTGCAATACGATGGTTTCTCACCCAAACTCGGCAGATTCCGATGCCGAGGAAGGACGCCAAGAAGTCTCAAAAAGCGCTTGACCAGGGGGTAATGCTTCTGGCTGAGCACAGAGACCCCCTGACTGTCTATCCGGAAGGAACTCGGTCTCGTGATGGCAAGCTTCATAAAGGGCACACCGGATTAGCTCGAACGCTACGCAGTGTTGGAGGCTATGTTCTGCCGGTTGGGCTGATAGGGACGGATACTTTTAATCCCATTGGCTCGACAATGTTGGGCTTACTTGGTCCATATCGGCGCGGTGAGCTAAGTTTTGGGAAGTTCTGGCGGCTCTGGCTGAAGGGTCGGCGCATTATCGTCAGGATTGGTGATCCGATCGAAGTACCGAAGCACGAGCATCAATTGACGCTCTTTGGTACTTCGCGAGATAAGGCCGCGACAAGCAGAATTATGCAGGCAATTCAAGAACTCTCGGGACAGGAAAGTGATTCGGAATATACTCCTATCGAGGGCGAATGAGCCGCTACTTACCTAACGCGGCGCGTGTCTATATAAATTCGCGCCGCGTTAGGGAGGTCCTATCTTCTACTTGTTATTATAAAATGTTGCTATTGTTTGACGCACCTCATCGGTGCTTTTTGTATGCATAAGCTGTTCGCGGAGTTCACTTGCTCCCGGGAAGTCGCGGATGTAAATCTTGAAGAATCGTTTAAGTGGATCGAACTTTCGTGGTTCGAGTTCGATCGAATATTTATCATGGAGATTAAGTTGAAGCTGTAATAAACCAAGTAGTTCTTCGCGGGTATGTTCGCGGCCTTCTTTCTCAAAGGCGAATGGATTATGGAATACGCCGCGGCCAATCATAATACCATCAACTCCGTATTGTTTCGCTAACTCTTCGCCGTGTTGACGGTCACGAATATCACCATTAATTGTGAGTAGAGTGTGTGGAGCGAGTTCATCACGAAGCTTCTTAATGTCACTGATTAACTCGTAGTGAGCGGGTACTTTGCTCATTTCCGAGCGCGTTCGCAAGTGAATCGTGAGGTTAACAATATCTTGTTTTAGAATATACGTTAGCCAATTACGCCACTCTTCTGGCTTAATATCGCCAAGGCGGGTCTTAACACTGACGGGGAGGCCACTTGTCTTAGCGGCGGCGATCAGCTCACCAGCGAGCTCTGGGGTACGAATTAGGCCGCTACCTGACCCATTACGCACCACGGATTTATCTGGGCATCCCATATTAATATCAATCCCGCTAAAGCCAAGTTCTTTGAGGCCTTGGCTCATCTGGATAAACTGCTCGGGCTGATTACCCCAGATTTGGGCAACCATTGGTTGTTCATCGTCTGTAAACGCCAGTCGACCACGGGTACTGCGTGTGCCCTTCTCACTAACAAAACTTGCGGCGTTGGTGAATTCGGTGAAGAAAATATCGGGTCGACTTGCCTCTGCGATGACATGACGGAAAACTACATCACTAACTGCTTCCATTGGAGCAAGGATGAAGAAAGGTTTGGTGAGGTTGTTCCAGAATGTAGTCATGGTTTAATAATTATCTCATAAAAGTAATAGAGCCCGCCATTACTTTGGCATAAACCAAAATAATGGCGGGCGTGAGTGACAATGACAGGACTTGAACCTGCGACTATCTCTTGAGTGAAGAGACTGCTCTACCTACTGAGCTACATTGTCGGGATCCAGGTGCTTTTTTAGGACACCTGGAGGTAGTGCTTCTGGCCCGAGTCGTTTAGCGGAGTTCCGAGAGTGGTTTGATACTCCCCTGCTGGCCGCTGGCCGTCAGCTGCGCGGCGTATTTGTCATACGCCTTTTGCTCTGCCTGTGCGTCTCCCTTGGCATGAGCATCGCGGATGGCTTGGATTTCGTTTGATGCCACTTCTTCACCTCCTTAGGGTGAATCTGGTTTTGGGTGGTCAAAATAATCTGAGTATTAGGATATGTATATCCGGGATACTCAGGTTCGCACTATCCTTTATCAATGAACGGCATTGACGAAAGAATAGAAAATCAGCAACAACATTGTTATAACCAATTTTCTATTCTCTCAAGTCTTTGCGCACTAATTATCCTATCAAGTGTAGGACTATATGTCAATACTTAGATAGTATTGTCAAGGAGGTCTTGTTCGAATGCTAAGATGCCCTTAAGTGTTTGAGGGTAGTGGCTAATATCTGGTAAATCAAGTGAGCAGATTCGTTTCCAAGCTGCTTCAATAAGTTGGCTGAACCGTTGAAGCTCGGTAGTATCAAAGTCGGCTTCAAGCGCAACGATCTCACCTTGTTTAGTCGGTTCAATAAATTGGAGGCAGCCTTGATCAACATGATAGCCACGATAATCCCTTGAATGTTCAATGAGTAACTTATAGAAAAGTAATTGTTGTCTATACTTATGGAGTTTAATCTTTTCATATTCTGTCTTACCGTTCCACGACACCGACGGATGGCCCGTTTTGTAGTCCGTCACACGAACAGATTTATCGGGAGTAATATCGACAAGGTCGAGTGAACCCGTTAAATGGGCATCACCGATGAAGGCATGCTGTCCGCTGAAGTTTAGCTCGGCTTTTTGGTCGGCCGTAAAAGTATCGTAGCGTGCTTTTAGAAAGCTCTGAAGGGCATCACTTCCCTTTTGGAGAAAATAGTTATAATCATGTTCAAATAGGTGCTTCTCTTCGAGTGATGATTCAAAGTTACGTAGGACGTCCTCGACCGCTTGTCGTTCACCATGGGCGGAAACGTGGACATGGGCACGCTGCAACGCGGCATGAACCGCCGAGCCATAGGCAGCATTTGGACTGAGAGCCTGAGGGAAACGTAAGAGGTTATGGAGCAAGAAGATAGCCGGGCCTCCTCTTGTCACGTCTAAGAAGTTATGGAGATGCGTCACACTTAGCTTGTAATGAGATAATGTTGGTTCGAGCAGTGTTTTAAGGCTGTCACTCTTGGTCTGGATAATTGGCTGGTACCAGGCAAGCTCGGCTGTTTCAATTGCTTGGGCTGTTGTGGAAGCATGTCGAATTAGGTGAGCCTGCCAGTCATCTCCAAGTAAGAAACTAGCTCGCAGAGTATTTTTCCCATTATCGTCCCGAGTACTATAGCTGAGTATGAGATGACGCTTGGCGCGCGTCATGGCCACGTAAAAGAGGCGCAAGCGCTCATCACTACTCTCCCCTGCTGGTGCCAATGGAAGATTTTCGGGATAACCAATTAAGCGAGCACGACTACGGGCGCGTTCTCCCCATAGGTTATCGGTTGCGTTAAGAATATAGACTGTATCAAACTCAAGTCCCTTTGATTTATGACCTGTCATCAGGCTAATCGCCTGGCTGTTTTCGGCTGGTCGACGAATGCTACTGATTGTACTACCGAGTTGACGATGCAGTTGAATAAATTCGAGGAACGTATGGAGCGTGGGCACTTCGGTAGGTCGATATTCGCGGAGCTTCGTGCGGATTGTGCGGAGGGCTTCAAGATAGGTCAGATAGTCATCAGGGTTATCGTGTAAAATAGCATCTGAAAAGAAATAGCGAAAGAAGGGACTAATAAAATCCGTCGAGAGTACTGTTTCAACAAAGGGATCTTCTTGTTCGGAGACCTCGTCATCATCAATCGGCTCTTCAACTTTTCCAATAATCTCATCTAGGATTTGTTCGAGTGGTGAATGTTTAACCATCAAGGCGGTGGTAATCAGCCAATTATACAGAGGTACAAATAACGGTGTAGTTGCCATAAGCTCAAGCCAAAGCATATGGTTTTCGTAGGCCTGAAGACTCAGTTTCCATAATTCATGAGGAGGAATATTCCACATAGGATGGGCCAACACTTCGGGTAGAAGCCCATTAACGACGTCGTGATCACCTTCACTCATGGCGACAAGAAGGTTGGCTATCTTCTCAAGTAAAACGAGCGGTGGAAGTTCGAGGACATTATCTCGACGCTCGTAGTTAACTGCAATTCCTGCTTTAGAAAAATATGGTAGTAGAGCGGCAATTTCATAATGCCGACGAGTGAGTACGGCAATATCTTGGGGTGGAGTACCGGTCTTGATGCGTGAACTAATTTCTTGCACAAGCCATTGTCGCTCATCATCAATGGTTTCAGCCTCAAACAGTGTGACCTCCGTGGCTGTTGCGCTGTTATGAGCGACTAATTGTTTATCAAGCTCCGTAATTGAATTTTCAAGTCGATCCTGGCCTTGGATAATGACTTCACGAGCAGTCGCAAGGATAGGCTTGGTGGAACGATAATTATCGGTTAAGGTAATTAATTGGGCTTTAGGATAGAGCGATTGAAAGTTCAGGATGTTACTGATATCAGCTCCTTGGAAGCTGTAAATCGCCTGGTCATCATCACCCACGACAAGAATGTTGGGTGTCTCGGCCTGAACCTCGTTATTTGTCAGGTTGTGTAGAATGCGCATCTGAGCTAGGTTCGTATCTTGAAACTCATCCACCATGATGTACTGGTATTTTTCTTGTAGGTTAAAGCGAAGGTCGTCAAAGACTTCCATCGCGTGCACCACACGCAAAATCATATCATCAAAATCATAGAGCTCCCCCTCCTGCATGCGAGACAGGTATTGTTCGTAAATTGAACTGAGGGCGCGGAGTTTTGTCTGTCGCTCGGCTGATTTCATAACAAACTTACCGGCTTCATTCTTCTTGAACCATTGGTTACGCCAAGCTGTTACTGGCTTTGTAGAATTCGTACTGGCCGCCTCGGTGGTTGCGTCGAGAAGAGAATCTGCCACGACAGTGGCCAGCGAAACAACGCCCGGAATCTGGATTGGCTCATCGCTTGCTCGAATCATATCAATATGGGATCCAAGCAGGTCGCCCGTTTGTTTGGTGATCTTCTGGGCGAAGATAGGACTCAATAGCTGTTCTGTCTTCTCGATGACGGCATCATTATGATCAAGTATAATGAGGAGTTCATCGCTTGTAAGTCCGCTCTTTTTTAACTCTGAAATAACCGTGGCGCTATCCGAAAGATAGGTGTAGTCGTCGTTGATTTTACTCGCAATGGGGCTGCGATAGCTTAGGTCACTAAAAAGAGCACGTAAGATCTCGTAGGTACTGAGTTCATCGGCTGGGCGAAAATGAGCTCCTTGATAAAAATATTGACCATTTTGCGTAATAATCTCGGTACCAAAACTATGGAAGGTATGAACCGCAACCTTATAGGCATCTTTGCCGATAATACTGGTTAGGCGCTCGCGCATGGCATTGGCACCACTATCGGTAAAGGTAAGGCAGAGGATGTTCTCTGGTAAAGTGTCGGTTTGCTTTAGGATGTTTGCCGTTCGTACACTGAGTAGCTCAGTTTTTCCCGTGCCAGGCCCAGCTACAACCATAACGGGCCCGTCAATTGTATCAACCGCTTGCCGCTGGGCCCTATTAAGACTCTTATATCGTGTATCGAACTCCATTACTCCTATTGTAGTAGATTCGACGCGTAGCGTCGAGGATAGTACGCCGTCAAGTCGGGTAATGGTACAATAAACACATGATACACGCAATGTACGAGGAATTAGCTTTGGAGCGTAAGCTCAAAGAACGCTTTGGGGTAGACGTCGAACTCGGTAAAGTAATTGTGAATAGCGCTCCAGTCAACCATACCTCAACCGCAACTCTGTTTCTAACGCCCAAGAAACAACTCTATGTTTATATCGAGGGTCAATCAAACCTACTCCTGAGTGATGTAAAGAAAATAGTATCTCGCATGGGATTAAAGGCTGAACTTTATCTTCCTCCTAAGGGACAGCCCCAATACTTTGATGAGATTGGTAAAACGAAATTTCATGAAGTCTTCCCGGGGCGCTCCCACGTTACGACAGATGATCTTATTTTCTATCGAACACTGGCTCCCTATAATCCAGCGCTTGTACTGATTAGCGAAGTGAAGAATGGTGAAATCTATCAGTTTGATACTGATGCAAGCAGCAACTGGCGATTAATCGCTAAATTTGCCTATCGTCGTATCCGAACGAGCTAGCCTCTCCGCGTAATCGAAGCCTCATTATTTAAAGAGTGTTTGTAAAAATGTTCCGTAGGTGGGGTCTTGGAAAGCTGCAGTCAGAGCCTTTGACGGCACGTATTTGCCGTTCGATGATCCGCCATCCCCCTCGCTTAGGTTGGCAATATAGTGGGTTGTTGTATCGACAGTAATAAAGAGAAGCTGTGAGCGTGAAGCATCGGCATGGGTCAATGTGACAAACGAGGCTATCTTATTACCGTCGGTGGTGACAACGCGGAGCGCTTCACTATAGGGGCTTATAGTATTAGTCTTCTTATATAAATTGAGTAGTTGTTCAATAGTGGTATATTCCTGAGCAATAGCCGCCTGATCCTGGCACGCAAAGGTATAGGAGGCGACACTGGTTGTATTGGGGAGAATAATGCTTAGCTGACACACCAAAGTGGAACTTGTATAGGCTGTGCGACTCGTCCCCTCTTCTCCCTTAGGAACTGGTTGTTGGCTGAGGGTAAAGCCTTTAGCTTTGAGAAAGCTAGTTGTCTGATCAATGATCAGCTGACCATGGTCTACCTGAGCTACAGTCTTGGCATAGTAGATAACGCTACTCTTGGCGGTGACATTCACGCCGTATTCGTGGCTTGTATCCTTCGAGAAGATATACACGTGGGTTCCTGTATCCTTTGACAGTTGGTAGGCATCAGTTGAGAATTCGGGGATAGACGAGGCGGCACTAAAACTTGTGACGATTGAATCGGCTGATTGGGCGGTGTCGGTGTGTTGAGACGTGGAGGGCCGAGGATACATCACACGTAAGATAAGAATTGATCCGATGCTAATCAGAAGCAGGACGAGTAGAACACTGATCGCAATGAGGATAATGCGGAGTTTAGGGTGAGCTGGGGAATGTTTTTGCATATACTTCTTTTCTTTCTCGTTACAGGCTAAAAGTGAACATTAATAGTAGTGAAGGAGTCGGGCGAGACAGGCGATGTCGTATTGGCTGTTTGACACTGGTAGCGTCCCCAGTAATAAACATTCACAGTAGTTGACCCTAAATCCCACCAGTCATTGTAACCAAATGGATGTGGTCCATAGTAGGCGCCAGAAGAGGTGAATTCACTGGTAAAGTTACCGTTATAGAGGCTGGTCCCGGCGGGACAATATGATTGGTAGTTAACGATGGCGTAGACGCGATTTGTAAACGAAGCGGGCCCAGCATACGTTGGCGCTGCTGGTTGATTAATAGGTGTCACACTACTGCCCGGCACGGAGGCGGGGCTTGAGGCGGTGCCTATGAGTGCGTAGACTCGAACAGATACTAATTGTCCCTGACCGAGAGAACTAAACACAATGGTTGGGCTCGTTGTACTTGCGGTACCGAGTAGAGGACTAAAGTTGGTAGTATAGGCGTATTCAATTTTATAGGTTTGGGCATTGGGAACAGCAGTCCAACTGGCGGTAACCTGGGTAGCTGAGTTTGACACTACTTGGACATTCGTTGGGGCAGGAATAGTCGTGACGGCTGTTACTGAACTTGACCAGGGGCTCAAGAAACTACCATTAACAGCTTGGACACGGATGTAATATAGCGTTCCAGGAATGGCGTTTGGAAAGGTAAAAGTCGTTGCAGTAAGACCCTGATTATTGCACCCTGTCCATGAACTATTATCCGTTGAACATTGAGCGGTATAGGTTATGGCATGTGAGATGGTTGACCAGGTCGCCGTAAAGTTTACTGCGGTCGCACTCGTGCTTGTAATAGTTGGGGCGGATAATGTCCATAAGGTATCACTGGCAATGTTTGACCAATTGCCTTGGCTACCCGGTGAGACGGCGGCAATTCGAAAGTAATATTTTGTTCCAGATGTTAAACCATGCACAGTGGTCGAGAGACCAACGACGTTTGTTTGTGTGACTACACCACTTGCAAAT
Source organism: Candidatus Saccharimonadota bacterium (assembly GCA_015655045.1). Lineage (GTDB taxonomy): Bacteria > Patescibacteriota > Saccharimonadia > Saccharimonadales > Saccharimonadaceae > UBA1547. The sequence continues at coordinate 20,953 of JAATFU010000006.1, read as the reverse complement.
GAAGCAGCAGGAGAATATTGGATAGTATAACTGGCGGCATTGGGAACGGCCGTCCAGGTAAGATTCATTTGGGTAAAGTCAAGCGTGGCGGCTTGAAGCACGGCGATCCCCGAAGTGGCTATTTGTGTAGAATGGCGGCTCTGAAGACTGATAATATTACCAGTCGTTTCCTCGCGGTATTGAAGAGTGTATTGAAGACACGAAGTTCCTGTGAGGCACGTAGAACTTCCATCACCTACGTAGGCAAAGACGTCTCCACTACTCGCTGTTAGACTATTACAAGTAAACGAGTTGGTGCCAACAGTAGTCCGGGGTGCGGCAAGTACGGTAGGGTCAAGTCCGAGCAGTGTCGTTGCGATAACGACAGAAGGACTTTTTGTAAGCGCAGCACAACTTGGATATTCCCCATTTTGGTCATAGTATTTTTCGAGTGCCTCAGCGGTAGCCGTAATACTTGTCGAACGTTGGGTATCCCTTGCGCCTGCCTGTATCTTTGAGTACCCTATTATGCTAATGGTGGCGAGGATACCGATAATAGCAACCACAATTAAAACTTCAACGAGGGTAAAGCCGCTCGTTATTCTTCTTATGGTATGCCTCATCCTTCCACTGTAGCAAAATTCGGACGAATAAGACACACAATCTGTTATGAAATTATGAAAGTTATCCCCATCGTTAGCCCGAGATAAGGAGAACGGGTTTGACGGGAGTTGGGCTTGGCTCCGGATGGTCAAGTTTATATAGTTGATTATCAATATCTGCCACTGCGTCAAGGTTATTGAGCTTAACGTATGCATCTCGGGCCTGTTGGTAGAGCGCTTTGGCTTTTACGAAATCTTTATCTTTGATCGCCTGAGCTGCTTGTAGTTGAAGTTTATCAGCTTGAGCACTTGTTGGTGGTGAAGCATTCGGCGTAGATGAGGTGTTCTGAGGTGTTGGGGTAGCTACCTGGAGAGCTTTAAGAACAAATACAGAAGCAAGGCCAACCAGTATAACAAGAACAATGGCTCCAAGGGTCAGATAGAAGGGTTTTTTAAAATTGATGTGTTGTGTTCTCATAGTCCCACTCCTTAATAAAATACTTCCTGATTAGGGTCTGCAGGAAGAGACATGACTGGTCCCTCGTGGCGGCCAATGGTTGCACTTGCGCGACCTGTTGTAGTATTGCCGCAATAAGCATCGACAGCGATATCCCAGCGCCACCCCGTTGTCATAGTCGCCCCAGCCGTGCCACGCTGAGAACCCAGGCTAACTTTACTCCCCCATAGCTGCCAATTCGGACTAGACCAGGTACCGCCATGTGAATTTGACCACCATCCAAGTTGACCCGAGTCGGTCCAGACCATGTCGCCTGTATATAGATCAGCTCGAGCATAGACACTAGCTCCGATACCGCAAGTTATTGTGGCCATAGCCCAAGCTTGGTTATCGGTACCCCGACGAGAGATACTATAACTAATGGCGCTCGGCGGTTGAACGGGTCGAATGTAATTCGCAGTACCTGAGTTGCTCCATGCGCTTGAGGTGGCGCTGTTATAACATTGTGCTTGGACATAGACACTATATTGATACCCTTCATCTGAAGTATTGTAGCTGGAAGACAAAGCCGTAGTTGAATACCAGTTGGTGGTATAAAGACTGCTATAGTCAATCGTATATTGGTAGCGATAGCGTACTGTTCCTACCGAGCATGTCACGACTGTCCAGTTATAGGTGGTCGAAGAAGAGTTTGGCGTGGTCAAGGAAACACTTGGCGCACTTGGCGTATCAATTAAAGTAATACCGGTGGCGGTTGCTGAAGCCGGACTTGTTCGGACGGGACTTGTTGAAAGTGCGTACACTCGGAAATAGTAGGCTTGGCCCGATGTAAGTCCGGTGATCACTTTGTTTGTCCCTGTTATTCCTGTTATGGTAGTTGAGCTAGTAAAGCTAGTATTGGCGGCATATTCGAGGTTATACGTTGAAGCGTCGGACACGGTAGCCCAGGTGACGCTGATTTGGCTTGAAGATGTTCCAGTTGCAACTAGGTTTGTTGGAGCAGCTAAAGGCGTATACGTAGTAGCGCGGGCAATGTTTGACCATGCGCCTTGTACGCCTGCATTCGAGATGGCAGCAACTTGGAAATAGTAGGTAGTAGCAGCAGTCAGGTTGGTGTAGGCGGCGGATGTTTGAGTTGTGGTTAGCGGCGTGCCAACTGCATTTGTAAAGTTGCTATCAGTGGCTGCTCGGATTATATAACTTGTAGCGTTACTGACTAATGACCACGAGAGGTTAACAGCCGTATAGCTTGTAGCCGTGGCGCTTAGTGTGGCGGCACCAGAAGTAGCAATTGCGGCGGTGTGCCGACTGGCGAGTGAGATAATATTACCCGTGGTCTCTTCGCGGTATTTAAGAGTATATTTCAAACAAGAGGTGCCGGTGCTACAGCTTGCACTCCCATCCCCAATATAAGCGTAGGCATCAGGGCCTGATCCTGCAGAGAGATCAGAACAGGTTAACGAGTTTGTTCCACTAACACCATGTGGGGCTGTCAAAATGGTTGGGTCAGCACCCTTTAGTACGGTTGTTGTCACAGTGACAGGGTTACTTGGCGTGAGGGCTGCACAGCTTGGATACTCGCCATTTTGATCGTAATATTTTTCGAGTGCTTCAGCTAGAGTTGTCATACTTGCTGATCTTTGAGCATCTCGTGATCCTGCTTGGACCTTTGAAAATCCCATAATACCAATAGTAGCTAAGACGCCGATCACGGCCACCACAACTAGAATCTCAACGAGGGTAAAACCACGGCTGATTCTGCTTGCGCTATAGTTCATGCCTATACTGTATCAAATATAGTATAGGCTGACTAGCTATAGTATGGATTATGGGTATTATCTCTTTAGATCAAGGACGACAAGGTGTTCAATATGCGGTGTACGTGGGAAAAAGTTATACCCTTGATGGGCTCGGATACCGTATTTTTCACTTAAACGAGCAACGTCACGAGCCTGAGTGACAGGATTACAGGAAAGATAGATAATCCGCTTAGGAGCTGCTTCAAGTAGTTTGGTCGTGACATCTTCATGAAGACCGGCGCGTGGTGGGTCAACGATAATAGTACGATCACTCGTGATATACTCAAGAGCTTGTTCGCTTGGAGCGAGAATTGCTTGGATTGTCTTCTCGCGTTCAAGTGCAGTAATATTGCGCTTCATTTCACGAACAGCGTGCTCATTAATTTCGACCATGGTGACGTTTTCTCCGCCAATGGTTAACCCAATTGTACCCACTCCACTATACAGATCGACAACAGGTTTATCACTTACCCATTGTTGCATATCGCGCAAAGCTTGTTCGTATACGGGTAGGTTAATCTGAAAGAATCCTTCAACGGCGTATGTAAAAGGGACATCCAGAATCGTATCGGTTAGATTGGTAGTGCCCCAGGCCTGTAGGCGTTCGGTAATAACGCTGGCAGGACTTTTTGGATTTGAGAAAATAAGTTCAAAACCAATAATATTTCCATTCTCGTGTAGACCTTCAAGTTCTGGGCCAGTTAGCTGAATGAAGGACTGTTCTTTGACGTACAGTTGTAGGGCAACATTCCCTGCCGCATCACAGCGTACTAAAAGAGTTTTTAGCATGTACGCTCGTAAATCTGGCTTTGTGCGCAGAAGATCGCGCATAGCCTGGGCGGCTCGATTAATACCTGGGTGAGCTAAGCTTGTGCCCTCAACAGGGATTTTCCCGTGCGTGCCGCGACGAAAAAATGATAGGTCGAGTTGATCACTTTCTTTATCCCAATACCAACTAAACTCAATTTTATTGCGATACTCATATTGTTTTTCATCGGTATAGACCGTGATGGTATCATCAAGGACGATGTCGTGAAGCTCAAAAGCTTCTTCGATGAGGGCTGCTTTATAGTGCTGTTCGGCCTCAAAAGTCATAATTTGCCACGGACTGGTTGACAAGAAACTATCCTCATCGCGAGCCGGAATACGCTCTGAACTTGGCATATCTACTTCCACGACAGTTCCTTCGGCAAGATTTGATTTCTTTTTAGTCATTTGGACGTTGACTGTTTCGCCAGGGAGACCACCCCAGACAAAGATTTTACGGCCACCCTCAAGGGTGCCAAGGCTTTGTCCCCCACCGACGATCTTATCGAGGGTAACGGTGACAATAGGTAAAGTTTTTTTGCTCATCTATTCAGTATACCCGATCTCATGGTATAATCACCTATGTTTTGGGATGTCGCCAAGTGGTAAGGCACCAGGTTCTGGTTCTGGCATTCGGGGGTTCGAATCCCTCCATCCCAGCCAAGTATGCTTTATTTAGACCTCCAATCTTAAGATTGGAGGTCTTTGTGATTCAGTCACCCTACTGGATTGCTTTTATTATTATGATCATAGTTATAAGGAAGCCTACTACAAGATTAAGCCATATAAAGCGTCGCCAGCCAGCATTCGCTTGAAAAGAGTACTTATCATCTAGGCGAATATAGAGTGCGGCATTTATGGCATAGATGAGTCCTGCTATACCTGCAATAGCTACAGGAAAGCCTTGTAAGATAACAATACTCGACGCTATAAGATAGAGCAAAACGCACATGATAATTGTTTTTTGTGCCCCTAAAAAGGTAGCAATTGACGATAGCTTACCTGCCCTATCGGGAATGATGTCTTGAACTGCCCCAAAGGCATGGCTTGCCATACCCCATAAAAAGAAAGCAATCACAAATGGCCATGCCGCGACAGTAATAGACGTGATTGATAGGCCATAGATAAGTGGTCCAACGAAGTGGATACTACTCGTAATAGAATCGAGAAAGGGCTTTTCTTTAAAGCGCAATCCGACGACCGAGTAGGCTACGACAAAGAAAAGGAGCACGAGGAGAATAGTATTAGATACCGCCGTGCCCCGTAGGAGTAGATACAAGACAAATGGTACGTTTGAATAAAACACTGCCCGGATAATGGTTGGGTGAAATGCACGTTGTTCTTTCATGCCTTCAATGCCGCCCTTACGCGGATTACGAATGTCGGACTCGTAATCGTACACATCATTGACGCCGTACATGAGAAGATTATAGGGAATGAGAAAGTAAATTGCTGCGACGAAAAAGGTTAAGGAAAGTTCACCTCCCGAAATAAGGTACGCCGCTACAAACGGGTAGGCGGTGTTGACCCAAGAAACAGGCCGAGAAACAAAGAATAGTTTTGTCATTGTGTTACGCATGCCTCTTACCGAGTCGTTTCCATAAATAAGGTATTAATATTAGTGCAAGTACGGGATAGAAATAGTCTTCAATTGGTGCCAGTCCAACCCGTAGTCCTATGGTGCGATCCAGAGCATACTCGACAATGTGAAAATAAACCAGTAAGGAATCAAAGATAAATGTCAGCGTCAGGAGCGACAGAGCTATAACAAAAGCGCGTTTGGTTGGTCGTTGTCCTCTTATGCGAAAGATAATACAGATCGTCAGAACGAAAATAATATTTAGGATTAGGTATGTACTCATGCTTTCACGCCTCGATATAGAATCAGAGTAGTGTATGTGAATACAAATAGAAACAGCAACTCCTCAATGGGAAAATTAGGCGCAATCACGAAAGGGAGTGAATAGAGACTGTCGCCGTGTGAAAAAATGCCAAGGAGAATGCCGAGAATATCCCAGATAATAAACACAGTCATACCAATCCCTAAAACTTTTATCGTTCGTAAGTGATCGTACCAAAATGCGAGTTTATATTGAGCATCAAGCACGAGTAAGCCACAGATAGCGATCACTAAGGCGGCACAGTAAAAGATATGAGTCATCACCACTGCTTCCGTATATAGGCTACGCGCCCACCCTTTTTATCACCAATGAGTCGCTTATACACAAGCTCAGCACTAATCAAACACATCGGAAGGCCAATCCCCGGTGTCGTGTTCGCACCGACATAATAGAGGTTATCTATCTTTTTACTTTTATTAGAAGTTCGAAAGAAAGCACTTTGCTTTAAGATGTGAGATTGGCCGAGCATTGATGAGTGCCATGAATAAAACAAATCTTTAAAGTCACTCGGTTCAAAGACACTTTTAGTGACAATATGGTCTTTTATAGTACACTTCGTGGTCTCTTCAATTTGATTGATATAGTGGTCTACCAGCTTCGCTATCTCATGAGTGGATAGGGTGAGGTCGCTCGGGAGTGGCACGAGTACGGTAACGCATTCATGACCCGTGGGAGCAACCGATGGATCGGTTCGACTCGTCACCGACACGTAGACTGAAGCATGTTTTGGAATTGATTTTGTCCGATAAATGGCATCAAAATTCTCTTTCCAGGCATCAACTAGTAAAAGATTATGATGTTCAAGCTGGGGAAGCTTTTTGTTGATACCAAGATAAATGAGTAGAGCTCCTGGACCGGGTTCTCTATGCTTCCAATAGCGTTGCGGGTACGTTTGATATTGTAATGGAAGTAAAGAGGTCTCCGTAAAATGAAGGTCGGCATTTGAGATAACGATATCGGCCCTCACTTCTACGCCATCACTAAGCAGGACACCCGAAGCGTGTCCAGCTATGGTAATGATGCGCTTTACGGGACTCTTAAAATGGTATGTGACGCCTAGTGCACCACCGATCGAGACGAGACTTTCAATAATAGTATAGAGACCACCCTGCGGATAATACACGCCTTCGTCAAAGTCTAGAGCACTCATTAGGCTATACATAGCCGGTGCGGTGAATGGCGAAGTGCCTAAGAATACCATAGTGTATTCGAGAATTTGTTTTAGTCGAGGATTCTTCACATAGCTACCAATATAGCTGTCAATTGATTGGGCAAGTAATCTGGGCAAAAGTCCAATTTTTTTGAGCACTGCTTGATGCATAAAATCAGTCAAGGATTCAAAGTTTGTATAGAGAAAATGATCTAGTGACAGACGATATATCTCTTTACTTCGGGCGACATACTTTTTAAGGCGCTCACCCGCTCCCTTCTCGACTATCTCAAACGACGCAGCGTCCTTTTCGAGCTCACTCGTTATAGTTATTGGCTCGGTATGTTCAAAGAAAACTTTGTAGGCTGGCACTAACTTAGTGAGTGTGAGCGATGCGTCAACTGATTCATCTAAGAGATCGTAGTAATGCGAAAACACTTCAGGCATTAAATACCAGGATGGTCCGGTATCAAACGTAAAGCCTTTTTCGGCTTTCCTGCCTACTCGCCCACCGGGTTGAGTATCCTTTTCGTACACATGTACTTCGTACCCTGCCTTTGCGAGGAGATTGGCAACGCCTAAGCCGCCAATTCCTGCGCCAATAATCACTACCTTTTTACGAGACATGACTTAACTTTCGTTTTAAAGACGCCGCAAACAGCATAAGCTTATGGGCATTGTTGATACGTATACGTCTTTGTTGAAGAACTTTAGCCGGGGTAAGCTTTAATTTGCGTAATAGTGCCTCGTAATAGACAACACTCATCTCAACCGCGCGGCGACTCCCCATCGGTAAATCTCTAACTGCTCGTTTGGCAATCGTAAGGTCTTTCTCTATGCCGACGATGATACGTTGCTTGTCTTGGTCATTGAACCCCTCGAAGGTTACATGCGGAAAGTAAACTCGTCCCAAGTCTCGGTAGTCGGATGCCATGTCGCGAAGAAAGTTCACTTTTTGGTAAGCCGATCCGAGGGCGCGAGCACCCTTTTCGAGATTCCGATACAGTCTTTCATCTCCGTGGCAAAATACCCGCAAACACATTAGACCAATAACTTCTGCTGACCCATAAATATAATCCTTATATAATTTGTCGGTATAGGTTATAGGCTGAAGGTCCATCATCATACTCTTAAAAAATGGCTCGAGCAAGGATGCGTCGATCTTATATTGTATCGCTGTGAGGGTAAAAGCCTCCACGACAGGATTAGTACTATAGCCTCGTCGAAGGGCGGTAACAACTTCCTGTTGTAGTTCGCGAAGAATCTGCTCTTTATCGCTACCGCCATACGTATCGACCACTTCATCGGCGATACGAACGAGTCCATAAATAGCATAGATATGGGGTCGAATGCGAGACGCAAAGAGACGACTACTCGCGCTAAACGAAGTTGAATAACGTTTTGTAATAAACTTCCCTATTGCATACGAGGTCTCTGTATATAGTTCCATTACTTCTCGCGCTCCGTTGCGACCGCTATCAACTCTTCAAGTTGTTCTTTAAACTCAGTGGCAATAGTTAAGTGTCGTAAGGCGTGACGAGCCTTCGTGCCATAGGCGGCTATAGCCTGCTCGGTCCTGCGTTTAGCATCCGAAGAGATAAGGAGATCTTTTAGTATTGTAAGCTCGTTCGTGCTAATGTATTGGTCACCGAAACTATGATCAAAAATAAGACGTTGTTGTGTCGTCGCGTGTTGGGTAAATTGCTCAATCATATAAGTTCGTTTACCCTCACGAATATCACCAGTGACTGACTTCCCTGTTTGTTCCTCATCACCGAACACGCCAATAATGTCATCACGGAGCTGAAAAGCAATACCGATATTCTCGGCAAAAGAACGAACATAGGCTACATCCCGCACTGATGCATCAGCCAGTGTTGCTCCAATAACGAGCGGGCCTACAAAGGTGTAACTCGCTGTCTTATAGCGCGCAACGAGCTCGGCGCTAATTGCTCCCAGTTCGCGAAAGGATGATTCGGTATCGAGTAATTCTCCACCGGCAACCTCAAACATACTTTGTGCAAACAAGCGTTGTATTTCGATGACTTTCGGGAGTGACACGGTGCTTTGGGTGATGAGCTCGTATGCTCCAGAGATAAGCAAATCGCCAGCAAGTAGGGCGGCGCTGTGGGCGTAGTGTAGCCTATCTGTGGTGTCGGAGACAAATGGTTCATATATAGTGTTATATCCACCGGCAATGTTATCGACGCCATAGCGAATGTAGTCGCGATCAATAATGTCGTCATGGATCAACATACTGAGATGAAGTAGTTCTTGAGCAGATGCAATAGGCAGGATTGCCGTACAGTCATGTCCGCCAAATGCCTCATAGGCTAGTAGTGTCATCTTCGGTCTGAGTCGTTTTCCGCCTGATCGTATCAGTCGCCGCATCTCAGTCCACAAAGCTTCATAATGCGGGCTAATGAGTTGTGCCGTATGGATGTTGTGCTCGAAAAAAGCTTCGAGAACCTTGTTGAGTTCAAGTGTATGATCTACCTTCGTTCCCATTTTTTAGAGCCGTGACATTCTGGGCCTGAGTATAGCTTATTGTCAGCGATACTTCATTAAATAAATACAAACTTTTTAGTATCGTCTACGCGTTGCTATACTTGACCTATGACCTTCAATCACTATGCGAGAATGAAACACATTCTTGCCCACTATTCAAAGAATGACTGGGTTATTAAGCGAATTAATAAACCCACGACTGCACAGAACTTTAAGGGGGAGACAGTCCATTTTACTCATTATTATCGTATTTATGATGGTGATGACATGCCTATCAAGTACTGCAAATTCCAGCAGATAGAACGACTGGCCGCAACACTCGAGGTGCCTTTCGAAGCGTTGCCCATTATCGAATAGGCAGGGTGAATATTCCCGTGGAGCGCTGTCTGTATGGTAGGAACTTTATTTCCCTCGCCTTTTGATCCACAACGCGCGTGTCATTGTGTGCAAGTCTCAATTGATGCGAACCGTTTTTTGAAATATGTGCCGATACGCAACTCTAAGGGAGAGTATGCAAGATATCATTTTACATTGTATAATATATATGGCTATACCAGCCGGACCTTAAGAGTAAGGAGTTGAAATGGCGACAGCGCGTCGGGTAAAGATACCCGCGGCACCCATATATAACGACAAGGAAGAAGCTGATCGTGCGATTGCACGCATTGCGCAACTTCAGCGAGATCGGACATCAATCCTTGACGTGACAAGGCAGCAAATCGATGCACTCACCGAAGATGCTCGTGTAGCAGTCGGGCCAATCGACAATGAGATCAAAGAGCTGGTCCAGAATTTGTCGGTCTACGCAGAATATAATCGCGCAGAACTAACAAACGACGGCCGTACCAAGCTCGTCTCTCTGGCGCACGGCTCATTGCAATGGCGGTTCACGCCATTTGCAGTCTCCATTCGCGGTAAGACCGAGGTCGTGATTCAGCGCCTCAAGAAGCTGGGTCTTACCCAGTTCATCCGCACTAAGGAGACGATCGATAGGCAAGCAATGAGTAAAAACCGCATGCAGGCCGAGGCGGTCGAGGGTATTTCCTTCACTCGCCGTGAGGAGTTTGTCGTAACGCCCAACGAAACAAATATTGAAACTGCCCCTGTCACCAAGACAGTTAAGCCAAAGGCACCGGATGTGGAATAGCAACTCCCCGACCTTCGTGCATGTGCGCTGAGGTCGGGGCATTCCCTTTTAAGTAAATTATCATCGGTTCTAAGATGCCGGTGTAAAAAGACACTGCTACTAGAGGCCTATTCTAGCAACCCCCGTACGTAGGCAGCTTGTCCAGCGTGCTGAAGGTCATCGGCGATAACACTCACTAATCGAACAGCTACAGTCACAGGAGGGTTCCAGCGCGTGTCGATAACCTTACTATAGTCAGATTGAGATAACGTACTGAGGTAGGCGATTGTAGAATCATGTACCTCGTCATAATAACCAAGAAGCAAGTCGTCGCCGACTTGTACGTGCCCGACCTCATCTGCGGTGTGACCATACCCTGTCTCTTCTGGGGCAAACGGTAAGGCGAACCGATTATACCAGTTTTGCCGTATCCAGAGCTGTTCCTTACGTGCCAAATCAGCAATATGATCATCTTGAATGCGGGTTAGATGCCAAATGAGCCAGGCAATGGAGTTGGCTGATTCGCTTGGACGATATGACAAACTATCTCTCGATAATCCTGTAACCGTCTCATGAACAGTCTGTTTGATCCGATCAAATGCATCACATATTACGTCATTTGTCATGGTTAGAGAACTCCTTTGATAGTCTAATGTAAATTGTTGCCGTAGAGATAGGTAGGTATCCCCTTCTCTTCTTATTATAACTAACCTATTATTGGGCAGTGTTGGTTACGCATATTGAGAGTGTTGGGAAAACTTATTATCTTCAGGTGAGCCAAAACTTCCCTCTTTCATACCAATACTACTCGTCGTACAATGAGCATAAGCGTAGTCAATTAATAACAGAGGAGTTTTTGCAATAGTATGTTTGTCTTTAATGCCGAAGGAATGTCACTTGTGGGAGTATGTGCCGTGTGGGTTCTGGTTCTGGCTGCATTGTTTGGTCTCAATGAAATTACTCGCCGATGGAAATATGTTGGCTTCTTCGCCTTCTTTATCTTGCCAGTCATCCTTTCGATTATTTGGTTCACGGCTTTAAAGGATACAACCTATACTGATTGGTTTCACTTGGCAAAAGTATACTCATCGACAGCTGGTTGTATCGGTTTTTGGTGTATCCGGTACGTCAAGGGAAGAAACAAGCGAACCAATACCACGTGGCGTTTGGCAGATATGAAATGGGCTCTCTTTTTCCCTCCAATTATTCTGGCTGTTAATATCGTTGAGGCGGTCGTACGTGACTTCCAGATAGGCTCATTGTATCAGGGTGGTGGCACCTTAGTGGACGAAGCTATGTACGTACTAGGGGGTCCGTGGAACTTTATGAATGGCATTGCCGGTATCCTCAATATCATTGCTATTACCGGTTGGCTCGGGATTGTAATACGCAAAAAAACCAAACACGACGGGAGTCACGACATGCTTTGGCCCGACATGCTTTGGTTTTGGATTATTGCCTATGACCTATGGAACTTTGCGTATACCTACAATTGTTTGCCAGGACACGCGTGGTATGCAGGACTCGCCCTGCTGATTGCGCCAACCATCTGTGCATTCACGGTTGGCAAGGGCGCATGGCTTCAGCACCGCGCGCAGACCCTGGCGCTCTGGTGTATGTTTGCGCAGACCCTGCCGAGCTTCATTGACAAAGGCGCCTTCGCTGTCACGTCGTCCTATAATGCCACTGCCCTATTTATTGTGAGCTTCCTTGCATTAGCTGCGAACGTGGCCGTCATCGGGTACATGCTTTACAAAGTCATTAAGACGAAGCGCAATCCGTATCTTGGTGAGCTCTATACGGACTTAGCCGAGCAACAGCGAATAAAGGCACTCGGTGTCACAAGTTAAGCTCGACGCATATAGGCACGGACTGTCAGAGGAGCAAAGATTGCCACCACCACAGCTGCGCCGGCAAGGGAGAGCCAGAAGTCGCTGCCGATCGTACCAAGGTTGGCAAATTGACGGACGGCACTAATAAGGTGCGAGATGGGATTGGCGTTGACGAAGGTTTGTAACCAGCCCGGTAAGGTGCTAACAGGCACAAAAGCATTGGAGAGAAACGTCAGCGGGAAGAGGATCAAGAAAGATATCCCTTGGACACTAGAGGCACTGCGGGCAATAACACCAAAGAATGCAAAGATCCAACTGAGTGACCACGAAACCACAATCACGAGGAGACCACCAGCGACGATACCACCAAGTCCCGCGTCGGGACGATAGCCAAGCATGTAGCCCGTGGCAAAGGTCAAAATGGTCGCGATGGCATAGCGAATTGTGTCGGCGAGTAACGCGCCAGCCAGTGGTGCGATGCGAGCAATCGGAAGTGACTTAAAGCGATTAAAGACCCCTTTATCCATATCTTCTCGAAGTTGTACCCCAGTAACGGTCGATGTAGTGATGACTGTCTGAACCAAGATACCGGGAATAAGAAGAAGCAAATAACTGGCAATATTACCGGCAATTGCCCCACCGAAGAGATAGGTAAACATGAGTGTAAACAGGATCGGCTGAATCGTTACGTCAATAAGTTGTTCTGGGGTGCGACGAACTTTTAGTAAGCCTCGATATGCCATCGTGAGCGAATGGCGCACTGTGGCATAGAAACTGGTGTGATTTTTGAGCTGACGATCAACGCCGGCTACGATAGTGGTACTGGTCATGATTGCTCTCCTTCTTTAACGGGTGTGCCGGTCAGGGCTAAAAAGACTTCATCAAGAGTTGGCTTTTGGACACTAATTTCATCAAGGCCAATGTGGGCTTTACGTAATTCAATGAGTACGTCAGTTACTCCATCTGGTTTTGCCATAGGGGCAGTTAGGGTACGTGGAGCCGGTGACTGCACGGTCGTATGAAGCACGGCTTCAATGACTGCTTTTGCCTGGGTTATGTCTTTCTCGTGATCGAGGGTAATGTTCAGGGCGGCCACACCAACGGAGGCCTTGAGCTCATCCGGCGTCCCCTCTGCTACCACGTGTCCATGATCAATGACTGCAATGCGATCCGCTAATTGATCGGCTTCATCTAAGTATTGAGTGGTTAGCAGAATAGTTGAACCGCTTGCAACGAGCCGACGAATCGTGGCCCACATTTGGGTACGGGTTCGAGGATCAAGTCCAGTAGTTGGCTCATCAAGAAAGATAAGTGGCGGTTGCGCAATCAAGCTAACCGCAAGATCAAGCCGGCGACGCATACCACCGGAATACTTCGCGATTGGTCGCTTCGCTGCATCGCTGAGGCCAAATTCTTCGAGCAGATCAACTGCTTTTTGGCGCGCCTCGGCACGGCCTAGTCCAAGTAAGCGGCCGAAGATGATAAGATTCTCAGTCGCCGAGAGGTTCTCATCAACCGAAGCATATTGTCCAGTTACGCCAATTAATTGACGGACAATTTGCGGCTCTTCTTGGATGTCGTGACCAAAGATGGTTGCTGTCCCGCTATCGGGTCGAAGCAACGTGGCGAGCATATTAATAGTTGTTGTTTTTCCTGCGCCGTTTGGTCCCAAGACGCCATAAATACTCCCTGTTGGTACGTGTAGATCAACGCCGTCAACCGCTCGGTTATCGCCAAATACTTTGACGAGTCCTCGAGCTTCAATGGCAAAAGGTGTGTGTGAAGAGTGCTTCAACCTATTCTCCTTAACATTGTTAAATAATGTATCTTCAATTTAACACTGTTAAATTTTTCTGTCAAGTGCTATACTATTTTTATGCACGACAAGAGTAGACGCCAACTAAGCGCAGATATGTTAGCCCGCAAGCAGGAGCTTATTAATCGACGACTTGATGCCCAACGGGCTCGCATCAACGCCCGCTTCGAGCATAAACAGGCTCATTTGCGTGATAAGCAAAACGTCAAACAGGATCAGATTATTGAAGCTGCCCTGCTACTTCTTCAAGAGGGTGGTCTTGATGCCCTCTCACTGCGCGACATTGCCAGACGACTTAACATGCAAGCGCCGGCGCTCTATTGGTATTTTCGGAATAAAGAAAATTTGATTGATCTTATGGCTGAAGCCATCCTTCAGAAGGAATTGCACAGCCTGAAAGTTCGCGCGGACGATGAATCCTGGCAAGAGTGGTTGATTGGACACATGAGTCAACTTCGCAGGGCCATGCTCGCCTATCCGGATGGAGCTCGAGTGGTGGCGGGTGCGCATATCTATCCCGCAATCACTCTGGCTCGTTCGTTCGAATACTCTCTCGCCTCACTTGCTAGTGCAGGTATTGAGCTCCGCACAGCGGCTCACATTGTGATCACGGCCACGCATTATACTTTTGGGCATGTGATTGAGGAGCAAGCCTCCCCTAGTGCAGACGATCTGGCAAAGGTAGATACGATTACGCTCTTTGAATCATACCCGTATATGAGGGAAATGATTAAAGTTATGGGTGATCCGTCTACTGGTGCTGATAAGAATTTTGTGATTGGCTTGGAGTATATTATTCGCGGTGCCACTGTTTAGACTTACCTCTTAGGGCTTATGGTTGCTTTGGGTTATGGTGCTGTCGTATGATCACATACGTATGGCAAGACCAAATCCGTTTATAAAGATAGAAGAAGTGGCTCGGGGTATCTTTATTACCAATAAGCCACCTACGCCAACTCTACTAGAGAGCGGAACGTTTTTAACGAGTGAAGACTTTGCTCGAGCGGGTGAGGCCGCACATAAATCGGCAAATTATGGCAGTGGAGTACTGGCAAACATTGCCTTGCAGTCGGTGATGATTGAAGCCCCTCGATCCTTTATAATGCGCGGCGAAAAACAATATGATTTATATTGGCGCATCTTTTATATGATGCATAATCCGGATAAGATCAAAGAAGGTTCTCGAGATCGATTATTGCTTGCGACACAACTCGCCTATGAGGTAATCCAAGCGAGCGAACGCCGCATCTCAAATGAAGGGCTGCCTACACTTGGCAAAGTGGGTCAGCGCATTCTGAACTGCCTCTTGTTTGATGATCCTCAAGGTGAAGATCGCGGCGAGAGAGAAGATATTGCTATGCTCGACGATGATACACACGAGTAATGGCTTTACGAGCGTCTATAGTGAGAACTCCTTTACGCTGTGTGTCTACCAATTAGCAACAGAGCAATATAAATGCCCTATAGGAGAATCGAAATGGAGGCAAACCACATACCGAGTGCACTACTCACATTGTTTGGATCTGCATATCGCTGGATTGTAGCATCGGCAAAAAAGGCCGAAGCAACGATATTGAGGCTGGCAGCAAAGAAGGCT
Source organism: Candidatus Saccharimonadota bacterium (assembly GCA_015655045.1). Taxonomy (GTDB): domain Bacteria; phylum Patescibacteriota; class Saccharimonadia; order Saccharimonadales; family Saccharimonadaceae; genus UBA1547. The sequence goes on along the minus strand of JAATFU010000006.1, from coordinate 5,379 downwards.
ATATGTTTTCGTGTTTTTATCATATGCATAATATCTACAATACGCCCTGCTCTGTCAATTGATACGTGACCCACATCACAGATCTATATGCTGCTTATGCTATCATAAGAAGGTGCCTATACAAGAGAGGAATATCCTATCGGTCAATGCTGGATCGTCGAGTTTAAAACTCGTTCTTTTTATGGTCTCATCTATCACAACGTCGCCTACTCGTCTCTTTGAAATTAACCTTACGAATATTAGTCAGCCACTCGCAACTATCCGTACTCGAGGCCGCGATGAACCGTGGGTAGAAGAGCAGCTCCCAGTGGCGGATCAAGCGGCTGCGGTCGTTCTTCTGCTTGAGCGCCTGGCAGATATTATTCCTGTACAAAATATTACGGCTGTGGGGCATCGCATTGTCCATGGCGGTACCGTTTATACACGTCCTGTTCAGATTACTGACACGGTCGAGCATGACCTGACAACCCTTACCAAACTTGATCAGCAACACACGCCGGCTGCCCTTGAGTTAATTCATCATTTGCGTCAGGCTCTCCCCTCGGCTTTACACGTGGCCTGTTTTGATACCGCTTTCTTTCATGATGTTCCCCGTCTCGCCCAAATCGTACCCATCCCCCGTCGCTTTGAGGCTCAAGGGGTGCGTCGCTATGGGTTTCATGGCTTATCCTATAGCTACCTTCTTTCGTCATTCGAAGAACAGGCCGGTATAGTGGCAGCCCACGGGCGCATCATTATGGCTCATATGGGCAGTGGCGTGAGTCTGGCTGCCCTCAATGACGGTCGGCCAGTCGATATGACGATGGGTTTGACGCCAACCTCTGGCGTCATGATGAGCACGCGAACGGGCGACCTCGATCCCAATGTAGCACCCTTTCTTCAGCAGCAAACGGGCATGAGTCTCCAAGAGTATGATCATATGGTCAACTTTGAGTCAGGGCTGCTAGGAGTGTCAGACCTATCAAGCGATATGTATACCCTGCTCGAGGCTATGGCAACGAACCCACAGGCGGCCGAGGCAGTAGAATTGTTCTGTTACCAGATCCAAAAAGCTATTGGGGCACTTGCAACGACAATTGGCGGCCTTGACTCCCTTATCTTCACGGGCGGGATTGGTGAACAGGCTGATCGTATTCGAACCCGGATTTGCGCTGGACTTGGATTCATGGGTATTCAGCTGGACGAAGAAGCCAACCGGCATCATGCCTTTTTGATCTCGGCCTCCCCGAGTCGGGTCGGCGTCCACGTGCTGCCGACCGATGAAGCCCTGCAAATTAGTCGACAAGTATATGCCACCTTTGAGCCAGAATTAACGAGAGGATAACCACAAAACGATGAATGATTTTAACAACCCCCTGACCACCGAAGCGCTTCGTAAGATTAATGCCTATTGGCGTGCCGCTAATTATGTCTCCGTTGGTCAAATTTATTTAGCCGATAATCCGCTGCTCAAAGAACCACTTCAAATGAAGGATGTCAAACAACTCTTGCTGGGCCATTGGGGTACCACCCCAGGACAGAATTTCATCTATGTCCACTTGAATCGTATCATTAAAGCCAATAACCTTAATATGGTCTATATCTCTGGTCCTGGACATGGTGGTCCAGCCGTGGTTGGTAATGTCTACTTAGAGGGAACTTTCAGCGAGTACTATCCTGACGTGACACAGGATGAAGCTGGTCTTAAACGCCTATTTCAGATTTTCTCCTTTCCTGGCGGTCTTTCAAGCCACGTATCACCCCAAGTTCCTGGCTCGATTCACGAGGGTGGTGAACTCGGTTACTCGTTGTCGCACGCTTTTGGCGCCGTGTTTGATAACCCAGATCTCATCACTGCCTGCGTGGTTGGTGATGGTGAAGCTGAAACAGGACCCCTTGCCACGGCTTGGCACTCAAATAAGTTTCTTAATCCGAAGACTGACGGGGCGGTGCTACCCATCCTTCACCTGAATGGCTACAAGATTAGTAACCCGACGCTTCTTGCTCGTATTGAACCCGAGGAGCTGGAGCAACTCTTTCGTGGCTATGGCTGGACCCCTCTCTTTGTCGAAGGTGATGACCCGGAAACGATGCACCAGTTAATGGCCGCTAAGCTCGATGAGGCGGTTCGCATTATTAAAGATATTCAGCGTAATGCCCGGGAGAATGATGACACCACACGCCCTCGTTGGCCAATGATTATCTTACGTTCCCCTAAGGGTTGGACGGGACCGAAAATGATCGATGGGCTCCAAGTGGAGGATAGTTTCCGTTCGCACCAAGTACCGTTGTTAGTTGATCCCGCCCACCCAGGTAACCTCGATCTTTTAGAGGCGTGGCTCAAAAGTTACAAGCCCGAAGAGCTATTCGATGAACATGGTCGCTTACTTCCAGAGCTTGCTGAGCTGGCTCCCACCGGGGATCACCGGATGGGTGCCAATGTCCATGCCAATGGCGGTAATCTTCTGCTTGATTTGCGTCTGCCAGATTTTCGTGACTATGCGGTGGATGTGCCGTTTCGTAGTATTGCCAATGTCGGTAATACCCATGCCTTTGGGCCATTTGTGCGTGATACCATTAAACTCAACCAAGATCATCATAACTTCCGACTATTTGGTCCAGATGAAGCGCTCTCTAATCGCCTGGAAGCTGTCTTCGAGACAACTGATCGCAAGTGGTCGGCGCGCATAAAGGACTCCGATGAATTTCTTGCACCCGAAGGCGCCGTGCTTGATTCGATGCTCAGCGAGCATCAGTCTGAGGGCTGGCTCGAAGGGTACTTGCTCACCGGACGACACGGTATCTTCCATAGTTACGAAGCCTTCATTCGCATCGTGGACTCGATGGTGAATCAACATGCTAAATGGCTCAAGATGTCATCGGAACTGCCATGGCGCAAGGAAATTGCTTCCTTAAACTACTTGCTCACCTCGCATGTGTGGCGCCAAGATCATAATGGTTTTACGCATCAAGATCCGGGCTTTATTGACCACTTAATGAACAAGAAGGCTCAAGTAGCGCGTATCTACCTACCACCCGACGCGAACACCTTGCTCTCGGTCATGGACCACTGTCTACGCAGCCGTAATTACATCAACCTTACCATTGTCGGTAAACATGACAGCCCTCAATGGCTTACTATGGAAGAAGCAATCGCCCACTGTTCCAAGGGTATTGGTGTATGGGACTGGGCGAGCAACGAAGTAGACGGCAGTGAGCCGGATGTCGTTATGGCGTGTGCGGGTGATGTGCCGACACTTGAAATCCTGGCTGCGGTGTCGCTCCTTCGGACGTATCTGCCCGAGCTCCATATTCGGGTCATTAATGTAGTTGACCTCATGCGTCTCGAACCTGACACCGAGCACCCGCATGGGATGAGTGATCCTGAATATAACGAGCTGTTTACCCAAGATAAGGAGATTATCTTTGCCTTCCATGGCTACCCATGGCTGATTCACCGCCTGACCTATCGTCGAGCCAACCGTCACATGCATGTTCGTGGGTACAAAGAAGAAGGTACCATCACCACCGCCTTTGACATGACAGTACGAAATGACATGGATCGCTTCCATCTTGTACTTGATGTACTCGAACGGACCCATGCGAGTGGTGAGGCTGCCGATAAACTTCGTGAACTCATGGAAGTTAAACTCATCGAGCACAATAACTACATTCATCAATATGGCGTCGACATGCCCGAAATTCGTGATTGGAAGTGGAGCGTATCATAAGCCGCCCGCTCGCTTTGTGGAATACTGCTGTACAGGGTATAATCATAAGCAACAACACACACTAAACAGGATTTGGGCATGCATACGTCATACGCACACACCCCTCAGTCTCGCCCTCTTTCCGGTTTCACGATCGTCGAGCTCCTGGTTGTTATTGTTGTCATCGCCATCCTGGCGGCTATTACTATTGTGGCCTACAGGGGTATCTCCCAACAAGCCATTGCCTCGTCACTAAGCTCGGATCTCGATAACGCCTCGAAGCAACTAAAGCTCTACCAAATAGATCATAGCGCCTTTCCTACTGCCAACGACTGTTCGGCGACACCGGCCGCAAACACTATCTGCCTCAAAAGCAGTAACGGTGCGAGCTATGCAGCCTTTCAAATTAATAATACGAGCACTCCCCAAACCTTCTGCCTGACTGCCCTCAAGGGCGGTATTAATTATCGCATTACCAATGATTCAACTCCGGTGGCCGGTACGTGCTCTGGTATTTTAGCTTCAGGTGACAGCTGTCCAACTGGCTTCATCGTGGTACCGGGTAATCCCACCTTTAATACCAACGACTTTTGCGTCATGAAGTATGAGGCCAAACAAGTTGGCTCAACTGCGGTACCCGTTAGTCAAGCAAGCGGTACTCCTTGGGTAAGCATCACGCAAACAGCGGCTATTACTAATAGCTCCAACGTTGCTGGCTGCACGGGGTGTCATCTCATAACGGATGCGGAATGGATGACCATTGCGAGTAATGTGATTGGGGTTGCCTCTAACTGGACTGGTGGTACCATCGGTGGCGGCTCAAGTGCTCTCTACTCGGGCCATAATGACAGTAGCCCGAATAACGCTCTCGCCGCCGACACCGACGATACGAATGGCTACAGCGGGACGGGTAACAGTAGTCCGAGTAATCAGCGTCGTACCCTTACGTTATCTAACGGTGAGGTGATTTGGGATCTGTCGGGGAATGTGGGCGAATGGACGAGTACGAACATCCTGGGTGGTCAGCAACCTGGCTTGGCTGGAGATACGGGCTATGCCTATAGAGAGTATAATAATCCTTCACTCCTTTGGAATGGTCTCTCTTCTATTGATCAACCAGCAACTGCCTATCCAGGCGCTAGCACGTGGTCGCATACTCAAGGTATTGGCCAGCTTAATTCTTATTATGGCGAAACAGGCACGCGAAGCCTTCTTCGTAGTGGCACCTGGAGTGGCGCAAGTGGCACGGGAGTACTCGCGCTCAACTTAAATTATGCAGCCAGTGCGGTGAATGCAAATGTCGGTTTTCGGGTGGCGCGTTAGCTATTACCACTCCCCTAGCTTCTACCTGCTTCGATCCCGCTCATGCTATACTAACCCTTAGAAACGTAAGTCAGGATACCTGGAATTACTCATGCATATCATACGACCCACAAGCTCCCTACAGCTCTCTCGTAGTTTACGGCTGGGTAGTTTTACCTCCTTAGGACGAACAAAAGGTGCCTCTGGTTTCACCATCATCGAACTCCTGGTCGTCATCGTCGTCATCGCCATCCTGGCAGCTATAACTATCGTAGCCTATCGGGGTATCTCCCAAAGAGCCATTGTTTCTTCTCTTTCTTCAGATCTTGACAATGCTTCAAAGCAACTCAAACTCGCTCAAATAGATTCAGGTAATTACCCCGTAGCT
>JAATFU010000003.1 GCA_015655045.1 Candidatus Saccharimonadota bacterium | reverse complement strand
GGTCATGGAGGGCATTGCACCGGAGTTGGGGATTAAGCTGCGGGTAGATGTGACGCAAGGAAAGAATTGGGGAGAATTGTAGATGGGAGAGATTATATACAATAAACTTGTGCGAGATAACATACCACACATCATCATAGCTGATGGCCAGGTTCCTGTTGTCCGAAAGCTTGATGATGATGCATATACAACGGCTCTCTTGCGTAAGCTTGACGAGGAAGTAAAGGAATTGATAGATTCAGACGGTGCGATTACCGAACGGATTGATGTAGCCGAAGTACTAAAGGCCCTAGATGAACACCTCGGCTTCGATGCAAAGACAGTTGAAGCAGAACGAATTAAAAAATTTAAGGCGCGTGGCGGATTTAGTCAACGCATCTTTTTAGAGAAAGCAATTACAAAAGACCTCTAAAAGAAAAAGACGAAAAAGTCTAGAGTTTACTCTCGAGAGGGTAAACAAAGTTCTTGATTGACAGATAGAGGTGGGCATATTAGAGTAAGTGTAATGGCACGTTATAGACCCAATAGACTTTTCCCCATCATTTTAATTGTAGTTATCTCGGTGATTGCAATTGCGACACTCATTTCCATTACTCGAGTTATTTTCTTCTCAGGTGGTGCCACAACGGCACCGGCGGTTGATGTAAGTAGACAGGCCCTTCTCAGCACCGATGCAAATCGGATGGTCCGCCTAACCGTTCGGGGACCGATTGTTGCTGATGAGAACTTTCGATCATACCAGCTCAGTGTCACGCCGAATAGTCGCACCCTTGTTACATACAAAGGCTATCTCGATACCCCAATTGACACAGTCAATCTGAACAATACGATTCCAGCCTATGAACAGTTTGTATTTGCGCTTGATCGTGCCAATTTGACGAAGGGCACTCAACTCTCGGGTGATAAGAATGATATTCGTGGTATTTGCGCAACAGGTGAAGTATATAGCTTTGAGATACTTCAGGGTGATCAGATAGTGAAGGAACTATGGACCTCAACTTGTAGTGGTTCTACGGGGTCCCTTCAAGCTAACCGTTCACAACTCGTTGGGCTATTTGGTGCACAGATACCAAATGCGCAAACCCTGATTAGTAAAACTAACTTATAAACCAGGAGTACACATGGCTATAAAGGCAATTATCTTCGACTGTTTCGGTGTATTGGTTATCTCGGGCCGAGGAGCGCTCCTTCGCGATTTCCCCCACTTAGTTGGAGAACTTGAGGATCTAAGGATGCGTTCGGATTACGGCTTTCTGTCTCGTGAGGAGTACAACCGAGCAACTGCTGATCTAACGGGTATACCGGTTAGTGAGGTAGAGAGTCGATACTGGAAGAAAGGTGTGCGCAATGAATCGGCGATTAGCTGGGTAGCACAACTTAAAGACGAAGGCCTGTATAAGATTGGTCTTCTCAGTAATATAGGCCCACAGTGGATAGCAGACTTTCTTCCCCAAGGAGAGCGACAGCGGCTCTTTGACGACGAAGTCCTTTCAAGCACCGTCGGCATCGTAAAGCCTGATCGAGAGATATTTCAACTCGCGGCCGAGCGTCTTGGAGTAGATACCTCAGAGTGTGTCATGATTGATGATTTACTTGAGAATATTGATGGTGCAACGAGTGTCGGCATGCAAGGAATTGTCTTTGGTACAACCACTCAAACTCAAGCTGAATTGAAGCGGCTGCTAGGCCAGACGAATGCCTGAGCTCCCCGAAGTCGAAACTGTTCGTCGAGGTCTACACGACTTAATTATTGGGCGAACAATTAAATCGGTTGTTCATGATACCCCAAAAAGTTTCCCCAATGATCCTCAACAGGTTACGACATTTTTAATTGGAGCGACAATTATGGAGGTGCGCCGTCGGGCAAAAGTGTTAATGATTGATCTCTCCACGCACTATAGTCTAGTGATACATTTAAAGATGACCGGTCAACTGGTCTTTCGGGGTGAAACCGTCTTTGGCGCAGGCCACCCAAACGAGAGCCTTATTGGGGAGTTGCCCGATCGAAGTACGCGGGTTAACCTCGAGTTCGCTGATGGCACACATCTTTTCTTCAACGATCAAAGAAAATTTGGTTGGATGAAGCTTCTGCCGACTGAGGAGGTCATACACCTTCCCTTCATGCAAAAGGTGGGCCCTGAGCCACTTGAAACCGACTTTACGGCTACACAGTTTGCCGCTCGATTCGCACGACGGGGTAGAACAAGCATTAAGGCGGCGTTACTAGACCAAACTGTCGTGGCGGGTGTGGGTAATATCTATGCCGATGAATCGCTTTGGGGTGCTCGGATTCATCCTCAGCGTCTTGTTTCGACGCTTACACCTCAAGAGTTTGAGAAATTATACCAGGAGTTGCGCTTGGTAATGAACCTCGCAATTGAAAAGGGCGGTAGTACCGATAAGAATTATGTTAACGCCGAAGGCAAGAGGGGGAGTTACATGGATTTTGCTCGGGTCTTTCGTCGTGAGGGTTTGCCGTGTCCTCGTTGTGGCACGACAATTGTTAAGTTTAAGGCAGCTGGTCGGGGCACCCATATTTGTCCATACTGCCAAATACTTGATCGAGTATAATATAAACTGATGATAACTCTTATTACGGGTGAAAATGCATTTGAAGTTTACCAAGCTGTTCATGCCCTCATGGACGAATTTGTTGGTGAAGTTATGCAGGTTGATGGGAGTGAATTAGAATTACGAGGTCTTCCAGATCTGCTTATGGGCACGAGCCTCTTTAGCACAAAGCGTCTCATTATTATACGAGACCTGTCTGCGAGTAAGACCCTATGGGCAAACTTTGTTGAGTGGCTACCCCGTGTTTCTGACGATGTTCACCTAGTTCTCGTTGAGCCAAAACCGGACAAACGAACACTGACATATAAAGAGCTAAAGAAAGATGCCAAAGTCGTTGATTATCCAGCCTGGGGCGAGCAGGATAACGCAAAAGCTGAACGATGGGTTGAGGATGAAGCTCTTCGTCAGGGTATATCGATGGATAAAAAAAGTATTCAATTAATTGTGCGACGCGTTGGAACTGATCAGTGGCAGCTCTTCCATGCCCTCGAAAAACTAGCAGTTCTTGAGGAGATCAATGTGACAGTAATTGAACAAGTAATTGACGCCCAGCCGAGTGAGAATGTTTTTACCCTTTTTGAAATGGCGCTTCGAGGGGAGGGGACAAAAGTTATTGAGATAGTGCGAACTCTTCAGTTATCAGAAGAGCCCTATCGATTATTCGCCCTTCTTTCGGGTCAGGCATTCCAGCTAGCGGTTATTTTTTCTGCTTCCCCTGCTGATTCGATTACAAAAGATTTTGGTATTTCTCCATTTGTGGTATCGAAGTTAGCGAATGTTGCTCGACACCAGACGAAGGCCAGCATCAGGAAGATTATCATGGCTTTTGCTAAGGCTGATGATGATATGAAGGTATCAAAAGCTGATCCGTGGCTCCTTATTGAAAAAGCTTTATTAACAGTTGCTAGCTTGACGTAAAATGTGCACTTTAAATACTCCCCTCATGCGAGGGGAGTATTTAATTAACGAGATATACTAAGGACTACTTAGTTGGTTTCTTGGCGGCTGGTTTTTTCGCAACAGGCTTCTTTGCCGTTACAGCCTTGAGAGGTGCTTTTTTGACGGGGGTAGCTTTTGTGGTAGGAGCTTTAGGGGCAACCGCCTTAGCGATTACTTTAGGGGCGGCCTTTGTGGCTGTACCAAGCTTTACACCAGCGTCTTTTGCAATCTTAGCAAGTGCGGCCTTACGACGGGCAACAGTATTTTTTTTCATAAGCTTCTTCTTTACTGCAGTATCGAGTTCGCTGTGAGCGGCAGATAGGGCAGCGGCAGTTGGCTTAAGGATAAAAGCTTTTGTGGCGTCTTTAATATCTCGCTTAATACCAACATTACGTTCGCGACGTTTGATAGTTTGTTTTGCTCGTTTAATGGCTGATTTGATGATTGGCATAAAGTTCCTTTAACTGTTAAAAATAATATATACAATCAAGGGGTGATTATAGGGGAAACTAGTCAAAAAGTAAAGTGTTCAACTTCTTGACGACTATAAAACACTTATGGTATAGTGACAACAAAATCTAGATAAAACAAAAAGCCAGGAATTATCGACATGAACGATCCGAAAATAAAGCAACAGATTGCCGAGAAGATAAAAAATTCGTCGAACATATTGGTGACTGTCAGTACCGATCCGTCCGTGGATGCTTTATCGGCTGCCCTCGGGCTCACTGTAATGCTTAATAAACTCGGAAAGCATGCAACTGCCGTCTTTAGCGGGGCTATTCCACCAGCAATCACTTTCTTGGATCCTGAGAAAACGTTCGAGAATACAGTCGATAGTTTACGAGATTTTATCATTGCACTTGATAAAGAGAAGGCTGACCACTTACGCTATAAGGTTGAAGGTGACGTTGTCAAAATCTTTATTACGCCGTATCGAACAACAATTACTAACGAAGATCTTGAATTCAGCCAGGGTGACTATAACGTTGAATTAGTACTCGCACTTGGAGTTGATAACCAAGAGCATCTCGACAGCGCTCTCGAGGCTCATGGCCGCATCTTGCATGATGCAACAGTTATTACGATGAGCGCCGGAGAGCAGGTAAGTGATCTTGGCAGTCTTGACTGGCATGATGCCGCCGCCAGTAGCCTCAGTGAAATGTTAGTTAGCCTCAGTGAGTCAATTAAAGAAGATAAACCGCTCCTCGACGAGCAGACGGCGACCGCTTTTCTCACAGGTATTGTTGCAGCCACTGATCGATTCAGTAATCCACGAACTTCGTCACGTGTGATGACTATGGCTGCCCAACTTATGGCCGCTGGTGCTGACCAGCAACTGATTGCGGCAAAACTTGAAGAGTCTCACGAGATCAATACAAATGAGACACAATCAGATGATACCCGAGCTGACATACCCGAAGGAACTTCTGTAAAACTTAAGAAAAAGGCTACTACTAAGCAAGCGGCTGACGGTGGATTATCAATTGACCACATTGAAGACAAAACACTCGACGAGATAGCCGAGGCGGTTGCGGTGAATAATCAGCAAGCCGCTGCGACTGAAGCCGAGGAAGCTCTTGCTGAGGTAGTGCCGCCTACTCCAGTTGCGACTAGCTCCCCAGCAGTCACTCCTCCGCCAACACCACTAGCAGACGCCTACGCGATAACTCCACCTGCTTCGGGAGCTATCAATTGGACGCCAGGTTCAGATACAGAGCCCTCTCTAGGCGGGACGCTAAATGCTACAACCGAGCAGGCGGCAGATGATGCCCGTAAGGATCTACAAGAAGATCAGAACAAGACCATCCTCACGCATTCATATTTAGGAGATACTCAGGCACCTCCTGCTGAACCAAGTGGCGAACCAACAGATCCATTCGCGGCTCAGCCGATATCTTCTGCTGTCACATCTCCTGCGCCAGCTCCGGAGCCATCGCTACTCAGCGGACTAGGCGAGAAGACAATACAACCACCTACCACTGATCTAAGCGGCCAGCCAGTTACACCGGATCATGACGAGGCTCGAGCTGCAGTTGAGGCGGCTCTGAGCTCACAGCCAGTCATGGCACCTTCACCATTTAATCTACCGCCTCCACCACCTCTCCCTGATTTTTCACAATTGCCTCCACCACCTACGACACTCGCTCCGGCATATGCCTTTGAGCCATCTCCAACAGCCACTACTCCTGAACGCCTCGGTGACATACTTGCACCAGAACCACCTTCTACCCCGAACACTCCACCTGCTGCCCCTGCACCAAATGATCCTAGCCAGTTTAGAATCCCGGGTCAATAGACTTTCTTACTTCTTAGGTAAGAACCACGAAGTAATTGATACCAACTCCTTCGTGGCGGTTTGTAATATGCGATTCACCATCGTCACGTTGAGTATGATGCGTACGCATAATCTTATAGATAGTCTCAATTTCTGAACGAGCATCAATTACTTCATCGATTTGCTTGTCGGGACGACCTGGTTCCATATAAACAAAGTCAAGGTTATGGGTTGGGAGAAGGCTACGTGGCACTGTCACGAGGCGAATACGCGAGAGCGGCAAACCTTGATCTTTAAGTTTATAAAACACAAAACAGGCTGCTCGAGCAGCAACAATATGATCAATATGTCCACTAATGCCATTAAGGTCCATGGTCATAAACTCAACCTCTACTGGTGCTGGATGATTTTCTATAACCCCACGGACAATTTCCTCAACTTTCTCAACGGCGCGTAGAAAAGCTATGTTATCGAGTGTACCGTCAACAAAGCCTAAATGGTACATAGCAAACGCGCCCATAAGCTTACCGGCTTCGTGCCATTCCTGTAGGCGAATCTTACCAAGGTCGGTATGCTTATCGGGGTTTGTGCCGTTCTCGCCAGCCGTGAGGGTAATCAAGTGGAGCTCTGTGCCACTTTTTGTCTCCAAAAGCAGTGTACCACTTGGCCCAAAAGCCTCGTCATCCGGGTGAGCAAAGATGCCAAAGATGATCTTCTTCATAGATCTAGTATACTGAACTATATGATAGACGGTATCCTTTTAATTGATAAACCCGCAGAGATGACTAGCTTTGGCGTTGTTGCTCGGGTACGTCGTGTCTTAAGCGAACAACAACACAAGAAGGTGAAGGTGGGGCATACCGGCACGCTTGATCCCTTCGCGACCGGCCTTATGATTATCGTTGTGGGTAAGGAATGTAAGAACGCCGAGAAATACTCCAAGCTTGATAAGGTCTATGAAGCGACGATCCGACTTGGACAAACGAGTACGACAGGTGATCCTGAGGGTGAGATTATTCATGTCTCCGATAGTGTGCCAACACGCGATGACGTTCAACGTGTACTTGATCGATTCACGGGTGAAATTACTCAAAAGCCACCAATCTATAGTGCGATTAAGATTGGTGGTCAGCGAGCTTACAAACTTGCACGAAAGGGTGAGGAATTTGTTATGCCATTGCGTCAAGTAACTATCTATAGCCTCGAGCTCATTGACTATACGTATCCCGAGATCAAGGTTCGAGCACATGTTAGTAGTGGCACATACATTCGGACATTGGCTGAAGATATCGGAGCTACCTTGGAGACAGGGGCATATTGCAATCAACTTCGTCGGATAAAGGTTGCAGGTTGGTCGGTGAACGACGCCCAGCAGTTAGTGGAATTAGGCATTACAGACTAGAGCTTGCGCTCAATGTCATTAATCGCGGCCTTGCGTTCTCCGGCAGCATCCCATAGTTGATCATTGGCTTTAAGGTTAGCGATTTCTTCACGAAGATTACCGAGGGCAATATTAAGTGCAGGTGAACCTGGTAGACGCGAGATGGCCTCACTAATGCGTTCAAGAGTCTGCTTATCCTGTCCGGCCATTTCCTTTGCGGAGAGTTTACCATCTATTAACATACCTTGAATCCATCCATCGATTGTTGAGGCATCAACGTCATTGTTAATACCCTGGGTTAGTTGATCAAGGATGCCAAGGCCAATGAACTTTGGACGGTTTGAGTTATTCTTAAGAGCATCAACGAGGGTAATTCTGAAGTTTTCATTACCAGCAGGTGATAGATCCAGGCTAGGTGATTGAAGTAAGTCGACGATATGCTCAACCACGCCGTTACTGCCAACGCGCCTGATAGCCGCTTCGCGGATATCATCACTGACAACTACACCCTTAACGCTGACGTTCTTGGCAATTTCAAGCGTCTCACTTGCATCCAGGTTAAGGTGCTCGATAATAGCACTTGCATTAGCAATTGACTCGCCACGAGCCTTGTGTTGTTCGGTAAGCGCAAGGGCAAGTGCACGATCGGCACCTTGGGCGTGGATACCACCTGCATAGGTACGAAGTAATTGTCCGTCGATAATCTCTGTATTCGTAATAAGCTGTTGAGTACGTGTTTCCAGCTGAACCTGCTTGGCAAGTGAGTTACGAAGACCATTGAGCGCAAGTAGGCGTGTATTATCTTGTGCCTGATAAAGCATACGCGCAACGTTTGCAGTGGCGGGTAGAGATCCTACGCGTCCCGCCTTAAACTCTTCATACTGAGCATCATGGGTTGATTTGATTGTAGCGAGCGAGTCATTGACAACGCGTTGATTAAGGCGCCTTTCGACAATTGCGGGATTATGACTAGCTTCCCAGTTTACCTCAGTCTGTGCGTGGGCTGTATCAATGTCAACTTTGACATTCTTTAAGTTTACGTCCAGATTGCGAATGGCACCAGCAACGAGACGAGAATTACCATATTGTCGCTCGGAGACACTTTCGCCATAGGATTTCTGATCTTGGGCAAAACGCTGTTCTTGGTCAATAGCTCGAAAGTCAGCGCTATTAGCCCATCGGGCATCAGTTCGTGCACCATACATTGTCTTACGGCCTTCACGAATACGGCGACGTTGGTCAGCCCCGAGGGCGTACCGACGAAAGATCTGTCGATTTCGAACAGGATCAGTTCGAGCCATGTTGCGTGCTGCCATATTCTCCGAGCGGTCCTTCGCCCAGTTGCGTGTTCGATCCAGTAGGCCTTTCTTGGGATTGTTAACAAGACCAGCGACCTTGCCGACTATATTGCCACTAAACTTCACGAGCATAGGAGTTAATACTAGCGGAGCGACCTGGACGAACATGCCAAGGAGAATGACATTGATTTGATTGGTGTTCTTAATGATTAAGAAGCCGGCAAGCTGAGAGCCTCCAAAAATTAATGCAAATAGGGGGAAGAAGACAAGGAGGGTCAGAAAGGTAGAACGCCATCTCTCGAACCACTTCTCGGTATTTGGTAGTAGGTACGCAACAAAGGCAAGAGGGGCAATAATGACAAGCATCATAATAACTGCTTGTCGTGCTGCAAGAACAATAAGAGCAACCAATACCGCAAGCAGGAGTCCAAGGAGCATTGGTAGAAGTAGGATGATGGCCGCGCCCACACTAGCACCTGTTGCGATCACACTTGTTGCTAAGCCCACTCCCGCTGCTGCAGCGAGTGTTCCTCCAGATAAAATGAAACCTGTTATGCTTTGCCAACTAGAGATATCATTTGTATTGGGTCCATCAAGACTCTGTCGCATATTGACGAGTACTTGCTGTAATGAGTCTCCGATAACGTTTGAGAGATCTATGGCGATTGCACAAATATAATACGATACGTTTACAAGGATTGCAGCAATTATAAGACGAGGCAAAAGCTTCTTAATACCGTAATTAGTAATTCCCACACTAGTAAGTTGAGAGAAGATAATGATTAGAAAAGCGATGACGAAAGCAACGTTTGCAATTGAGCGAATATAATTCCAGGCTTGATACGGTGAGTTATCCGTTTGGGTAGTCAGTGGATTCACGACCAAGAAGCCCTTCAGCAGGTCAAATATATTATCCATACCCCATGCTAGGAAGTTACTAACAGGGCACACTATCCATCCGATGCCGTCTACATCACATGAGGTGGCCGCACTGTCACTAGTCGAGACACCAGTTGATGAGGTCCCATTTATTGGGGTAATAGAGATAGTCTTTGCTGTGCTTGGATTGCTCCACGTAATATTGCCGCCCAGAAGGTTGGTGTTTATGTCGTAGGTTTGGTACGTTGCACTTTTCTCTTTAGGCGGATCTGAGCTTGCCGAAAAGTAAATTAGGTAAGCTTTGTTAGCTGATAGATCAAGGTATTGATAATACTTCGTCCCTTTTGGTAGAGAAGGATTTGTACCAGTAGCAACGTAGTAGCTACTGCCCGTTCCAGAATAGGTATTAGAGTTATAGACAATTGCTCCATCTTTCCAGGTTGCATCGGTTTTTGCTGTCGCTTTGTCCTTGGGGACAAGAGAAATATCCTGACTTGTGACCTGGTCGCCATAGTTACCTGAACTGTCGATGGTATAAACACTATATTTTGCGGTTGATGCAGTAGTGGGATTATTATTCGGAAAATAAATGGCATGTGCTAGCCCACCCGTCATAGTGATCTCGAGGTAACGGTAGTAGGTTGTATCTACAGGCAGACTGGGCTTACTGGTTTTTGTCGCCTTCGTCTCACTATAGGGGTGGCCATCATAGGTGATTACGGAGCCATCCCAGGTGGCATCAGCAGCATGAACCGAGGGGCTAATAATAAGTATCCATAAAAAGGCAGCCACGAGTGCGGACACGGCATAGGTAAAGATTCTCCGCATAGAGTTGCCCCCGTGCGAAGTGAGTATCGTAGATTCCCACATATCACCTGTAATAATAGCATTTTACAGATGTATTGTCAATGGGTAGGCGTCATTTTTTTATTGATGTAGCGTAGTGTAACCAACACACTCAAATAGTGTTTTGATAGCAATACGGTATACCATATATAGTTATTTGTGCAGAGAAGGTGAGGAGCGGAGTGGGTAGCTGTATGAAACAGCCACCCACTCAGTCGCTAACCTAGCGAAATATTCGCGCTTGTTAATACCCATCCAAACCAGCTGGTGTAGCCGATGAACATGAGGATGGCAAGAAGGATAGTTAGTGTCATCCACTTTCCACCCTTCTTATCTGCCGCCTTTTGGGCCTTTTCAAGCGCGCCCTTAGCGGTATCAACTTTCTTCTCCTTTTTTTCCTTAATTTCCCCCACTTGGGTAAGGGCGAGTTCAGCTTGCCGAAGAACAGCTTCGGCGTCTTCCAAGCTCGTCTTGGTCGCGGCCTCCTTGCTACTCATCGCATCACGCTTTGCTTCCGCTGCGATCAGTGCCTGACTCGTTGGAGACAGCCTATTCGCACGCTGGGCAGCTGTAAGCGTCCTACGGGCTCTCGTGAGTTCGGTCTTGATTGTTTTCATCTCAACCTTTGCATCTCTGAGCTGTTGCTCAAAGCGCTCTCGGGTCTCGGGGTCGGCTTTCGGAATCTCACTAGGCAGAAGCCCAATGAGTTTCTGTGCGGTATCTAGGTCTGCCTGTATCGCGGCAACGTCTGCCGCCGCCGCCTTTTCGGCCTTAACTTGAGGAGTGTTCTTATTGGCTTTTTGAGCCTCTGAGAACGCCTTACTGGCTTCTTCAGCCGCATTATGGGCTAGGGCGGCCTTTTTCTGAGCCTTATCCCTTGCCTTTTGCGCCTTCTTTTGGATGACACCAGCGCTCTCCGCTTTCTCATTGATCTTCTTCAGCTTGGCCTCAGCTTTCGCCAGGGTCTCTGCTTGAGATATGACCTTGGGATGAGGCGAAGCACCGATCACAGCACTGACTCTCAGAACCAGTACCACATTCAGTGCTAGCGCCACTACGCCACCAACCCTAGCTTCCCAGAGCCACTGTGCAACGCCAATTCGCGCTGCATAGTGCATGACAAACCATGCTAGAAGCCACACTCCCACAGCAAGTAGCAGTAAAGCTACTATCAATGAGAGTAGGGATCGAGCGGGCCGTGGTTTAGTGACGAGCCGTTGCCCGATAGGCCACAGGGCTACCACGAGTGTATACACACCAATGGTGAAAGCGGCCGTTTTGTCGTAACCAAAGCCGATCAACGGATTCTTGGTAGCTCCTTCGCCTTCAGCGAAGAGGGCAGCGCCCCCTACGATGACTGCTGCAAGGATCAACCCGAACTCGAGGAAGTATTGCTTTGGTGGTACTTGACGGGGATTGGCCCATCTCCAAATGTGTCTCCTCACTTTCGGAGTGGAGCTTGATGCGGTGGCCATGAAGACCACCTCCTTTCACTGTCGTTGATTGTCGTGAAGTATTTCTTCACCTTCTCTGCGCTCCAATGAAAACTCGTCTCTTTACAAAGAGAGTAATCGATATAAAGGAGCGTTCAAAGGTGGAAACCTATGAACTGCATCATTCTAGTACATTATTGCAATTTTGTCAATAAGACAACTTCCTATATAACACCTACCGGAGCCCAGCGTAAAGCGACGCAATAAGGGGTTGAAAGCTGTGTAAAACTTTGCTATAGTACATATCTGATGATTACAGCAGAAAACAAAGCCAAGGCATTCGCTTTGACACAAACACATAAGACCGATGTTGGTTCGCCTCAGGCGCAAGCATCTGTCCTTACTGTTCGTATCAAGGAGATTACCGAGCATCTTCAGACAAACAAGCACGACAATATGGCACGCCGTGGTTTGATCCAGATGGTTGGTCGCCGCAAAAAGCTGCTGAAGTACCTCGAAGCCCATGACTTCGACGCCTATAAGGCAACGGTCGCAGCTCTCGGACTCCGCAAATAATTTGCGGAGTTTTTGTTTATCCGTACACTATACATAAGCTAGCTGTATACTAGTGACATATGAACACTGATGCAATTGTGACGGTCCATGATCTAACAAAACACTATGATGGTGTGGCTGCAATTGAAGCAGTCAGCTTCTCGATTCATAAAGGTGAGGTAGTTGGCTTTGTCGGTCTCAATGGTGCAGGGAAATCAACCACAATTAACCTGATGCTTGGATTTTTGCGAGCAACCCGCGGGACGGTCACGCTATTTGGCAGAACTGTCCTGCCCGAGACGGCCCATACAACACATCGCCGCATTGGGTTTACGAGTGGGGATATGAGCCTCTTCACTAACCTGACGGGCTCGCAGTATCTCCGATTTGTGGCGGGCCGCTTTGGCATGCGTGACAACACCCGTTTAGGGGAGTTATCTGCTATGTTTGATCCCCAACTCAATAAAAAGATAGGTGATCTCTCAAGAGGTAATAAGCAGAAAATTGCCTTAATAGCGGCCTTCATGGCAAGTCCAGAGCTAGTGATTCTGGATGAACCAAGTAGTGGACTTGATCCTTTAATGCAACAGACATTTGTGAATTTGATTCGTCAGGAATCTCAAAAAGGTACCACTATCTTTATGTCATCGCACTACCTTAACGAAGTACTTGATGTGTGCAGCCGCATTCTCTTGATCCAGAACGGACAGCTTATCAAAGACATTCCCTCAGATGCACTGCTAACTGGTGGAGGTAAGGCGGTACGGCTAGTAAGCCGCTATGAGATCCAACCGCCCAGCGATGCGCAGGAGGTGACTCGCCTTGAACATCCGCAGGGTTTTGAAGTATCCTTCGTGTATAGGGCAAGTGCTGCCAAGTTACAACAATGGCTCGGTGGAATTCCTCAGTTGATTGATTTATCAATCACCGACCACACGGTCGAAGAGGCTTTTGACGACTTGTATGCACTTGAAACGAAGGGGCAGAAGCATGCGTAATCTTTTTCTTAAAACCTTATACGACAAGAGGGCGTTTATTGTTGGGTGGGGGCTTGGTCTGGGCTTCTTAGGCTACCTGATGACAATATTCTATCCCGCCTTTCATCAGGACAGCAGCCTAGATCAACTTATTAGGAGCTTACCGCCCGCTCTTCAGGGGTTGGTCGGTAATTTAAATGACCTTAATACATTGCCGACGTATCTTGGAAGCCAGCTATTTAACATACGCATACCAATCTTTATTAGCGTTCTCTCGATCCTTCTATCGGTGGGGTTGACTGTAGGTGAAGAGAGCGCCGGTCTCATGCGAACGTTAGTGGGGCTACCACTGAGTCGAACTAGAATTCTCATGAGTAAATGGTGGGCGATTGTTACAATTTGTTTGATTGCAACTATGCTGACGGCTGTCGGTATTGAATGTGGACTTCTCGCTATTCACGAGACACTTGATATCATGGTACTTCTGCGACTCTCTGGGATGATGTGGCTTTTGGCCGTAGCACTGGCAACTATTATTTTTGGTATCGGGTTGGCAACCGGTCGCCGCGGACTGACAACCGGGCTGGGTGTGCTCATTGCAGTTGGTAGCTTTTTGTTGACGACTTTTTCGGTGTCAGTCGATTGGCTGGCAAGTTATGAGAAACTCTCAATTTTGCATTATTTCCCCGCAGCCGATATTGCTCAAGGCGTGTTTGATCCCTTAGACTTGATTGTTTACGGAGCACTCGTTATCGTATTTCTCGTCGGGGGGTGGCTGTTCTTTTGTCGTCGCGATATACGGTAGGATAGTACGGACCATAACTGTCTTGACGTGGAAGTCGCGCAATTGAGCTACAGCTGGTCGAGTAGCTCGCTATCTATAAAGACGGGATGATTCATATTGATATAACGTGCAATATCAATAGTTTGCAGGAAAGCCGGCAGCAGTCGGTGCTCATCTGGGGGGATAAATTCGACGTTCGATATCTCGAGTTCGCCATGGCTTGTCTTAGTAAGATCAATATGGGTGTAATCTGCACTATTTTCGACGTGAAAAAAGAATTCGAGTTGTTCTTTTACGCCGTCATGGAATTGGTGGACAAACAGGAGTTTTCCAATCCTTGGGACAATGCCTGTCTCTTCGATCATTTCGCGCCGTAGCCCCTGCTCTAATGATTCTCCTACTTCAAGGCCACCCCCTGGTGTGCACCAATAGTCGGGTACAACGCCGTGTCTAGGGGCTAATTGCTGAGCCAAAATAAGCCCATTTTTGTAAATAACTGCTCGAACATTGATATGTCTATCTATCATGGCTTCAGTATAAAGCCAAGATTGGTATACTCATAGTATAAGGAGCTATCAACATGCAGGAAATTATCTTTGCGACAAGTAATAAGGGTAAGGTTGGGTCAATGCATCGTCATATATCGAGACTGGGTCTCGATATGCAGATCGTGCAGCAATCACTTGAGCTGATGGAGCCGCAGGCTGACACGGCGACTGAGGTTGCGATTGCAAAAGCGCGTCAAGCATACAGCTTACTGAGGCAGCCTGTCTTGGTTGATGATAGCTCATTTCATATCGCTGCCCTTGGCGGTTTCCCGGGCCCCTATATTAAATATATGCTCAGTACGATCGGCATTGAGGGTATTATCTCGTTTATGAAAGGCAAGAAGAATCGCCAGGCATATTTTCTTAGCTCACTGGTATTCATTGACGGAAAGGGTGTAGAACATATTTTTGAGGATGCTCCGTATCGCGGGGTTATTACTTCGGAGATTGATACGTATGAGTCAGAGACTGCATGGAGTGAACTTTATAAGATATTTATTCCCGATGGCAGCGACAAAGTACTTGCTCGAATGAATAGCGATGATCATGCAAAAGTTGATCGACAACAGCTCAACTCCTATGAGAAGTTCTGTTTCTGGGCGCGAGAGAACCTCACGTAAATGAGTAGAGGATACGGGAGTAAACCTGTATAATAGGACACTATGAGTACAACTTCTTATATTCCGGGTGTATGTAATATTGGTCCTGCTGAAATTAAAACCAGACGCTTGGCTGGTGTGGTCGGCTTATTCGCAACTGTCATTTTATTTGCCGTTTTATTAGTAGCAGACGTTCAGCCACACGCCTGGCGCTTGATCTTATTTATTCCCGCAACGCTTGGTGCTATGGGCTATCTTCAGGCAGCGCTTCATTTTTGCGTACGTTTTGGTACGACAGGACTCTTTAATATGGGAACCTCACTCACAACACGCGAGAGTGTTGAAAAAGCCGAATATCGCCATAAAGATCAGCGTAAGGCCATCTTAGTCTCAACGATCTCAGTTGCTATTGGTATCGTGGTGGCGGGTATTGTTTTCATTCTCCCTTAACGGCGGGAGATCACACTCGAGGTCGTTCGTAAGTAGGGTATAATAAAGGAGTCAAACACACTCACTAGTTTTAAGTGGTGGATACAGGTATTCTTTCTCAAGAACCTCTGCACCCGTTACTTATTAGATCTAGTGGGTATATAAAAGGAGGCCCGCGTGTCAGTTATTAACCCCTATGGTAAAGAGATTATTAAAGTAAGCACAGAGTTTGCCGGTAAACCGCTCACTCTGGAAGTCAACCGAGTTGGTTTTCGGACAACTGCGAGTGTGCTCGTGAGTTATGGTGACACCGTCGTACTGGGAACGGTTATGGTAGGGAGCCGTCCGGTTGTGCTCGATTATTTCCCCCTTAGTATTGACTATGAAGAGAAATTCTATGCAGCCGGTAAGATTAGTGGCAGTCGCTTTATCAAACGCGAAGGTCGTCCAAGCGATGAAGCTATTCTAATTGGCCGGTTGATTGATCGTCCGATCCGACCCTTATTTCCAAAAGGCTATCGACAAGAAGTACAGGTTGTCTCGAGTGTTTTAAGCCTTGATCCAAATTTTCGGCCTGATGCGATCGCCATGATTGCGGCGAGCACGGCGTTGATGCTCAGCGGGACGCCGTTTGACGGACCAGTAGCCGGCCTTCGCGTCGGCCGTGTAAATGGTGAGTTCAAAGCTTTTATGAGTCCAGAGGAACGAGACGAGAGCGACCTTGATTTAGTCGTAGCTGGTATTGAAACGGGTATTACTATGGTCGAAGCTGGCGCGAACGAAGTGAGCGAAGATGTTGTGGCCGATGCTCTTGCCTGGGCTTTTGAGCAGTATCAACCAGCAATTACGTTGCAGAAGGAATTAGTTGCACGAGTAGCTCCCGTTGCTCTTGAGTACAGTCTCATTGTGCCAAATGAAGAGATTCAAACTGCCGTTAATGACTGGATGGTAGATAAATTAGGCGATGCCCTCCGGTTGCCCTATCCAGAGCGAAATGAGCTTGTCAGTACGCTTCGGTGGAGTTTCCATGAACACATGGCCGAGCAGCACGGCGAGGACTATGCGGCACTTCGCGATGAATATGATGAGGCATTTACGAGCGCGCTTCATAAGGACGTCCGCGATGGAATTATTACTCAACAAGTTCGACCTGATGGTCGCCAGCTAACTGAAATCCGACCCCTCTCAAGTGAAGTCGGTATATTACCGCGAGCCCATGGTTCCTCGATTTTTACCCGCGGAGTGACTCAGGGCCTCAATATTGTGACATTAGCGCCACTGAGCTATGCCCAAATGGTTGATACGATGGAAGTGAACGATGGTGAACGTCGTTATATGCATCACTATAATGCGCCGGGCTATACCGTGGGTGAAGTTCGTCGCCTCGGCTCACCTGGTCGTCGTGAAATTGGCCACGGCTACTTGGCCGAGAGAGCCGTTCTTCCAGTCTTGCCATCTGCGGAAGATTTTCCGTATGCTATTCGAAGCGTGACTGAGATTATGAGCCAGAATGGTTCAACCTCTATGGCAGCGACCTGTAGTAGTGTCCTTGCGTTGATGGATGCCGGTGTACCACTCAAAGCTCCTGTCTCGGGTATCGCGATGGGCCTTATGATGGACGGGGATACCCCATACGTTTTGTCTGATATTGCTGATGCCGAGGACTTCGCCGGGGATATGGATTTTAAGGTGACAGGTACCAGCCAGGGTATTACGGCTATTCAAATGGATATGAAAGTTCATGGTTTGCCCGTTGCGGTCTTACGCCAAGCGCTTGAAGCTGCTAAGCCTGGCCGTGCTTTTATCTTGAAACATATGCTTGAAACACTTGCGACCTCGCGTCCAACGCTGTCACCATACGCTCCGCGAATTGAGAAGATCATGATTAATCCAGATAAGATTGGCGCAGTGATTGGTAAGGGTGGAGAAGTGATTAACAAGATCACAGCCGAAACCGGTGCGTTAATCGACATTAAAGATAATGGTCTTATTACGGTTGCGGCTCAAGATACGACAAGTATCGAAAAAGCGATTGCCTGGATCAAGGGCCTGACCGAAGAGCCAGAGGTTGGGACAATCTACGAGGGTAAAGTGGTGAGTATCAAGGATTTTGGTGCGTTTATTAATATTATGCCCGGAGTTGATGGCATGGTGCATATTAGTGAGTTGGCCGATCATCGAGTGGAGCGGGTTGAAGATGTTCTTACTGAAGGCCAGATCGTGAAAGCCAAGCTTATCGGTATTGATGATCGTGGCCGTTTAAGCCTCAGTCTTCGTAACATCGAATAAAAATAGTAGGCGATCGCAGCAGAAGATAAAGCAACGTAGGGGAAAATGAAATCGTGGTAGAGAGCAAACAAGCCCAGCTTGACCGTGTACGAACAGATATCCTCGAAAAGAACATCTGTTCTGAACTTGCCGCACAAGCAACGAATTTAGTCATGGGCGACGGTAACTTAAATGCCGACATTGTCTTAATTGGCGAGGCTCCTGGTAAAAATGAAGATGAGCAAGGTCTTCCGTTCGTGGGCGCGGCAGGAAAGTTCCTTAACGAAATGCTTGCCGCTGCCAATATGGTAAGAAGTGACGTATATATTACCAACATCGTCAAATATCGCCCACCCAATAACCGCGATCCGCTTCCGGAAGAGAAAAAGGCCTTTTGGCCATATCTCCTCAAACAGCTCCAGATTATCCAGCCGAAAGTCGTGATTACACTCGGTCGTCATAGCATGGAGTATTTTTTACCAGACATGAAGATCAGCCAAGTTCATGGACAACCAAAGCGAATTCATTTTGGCGAAGGTCGTCTCGTCGTTATTCCACTCTATCATCCGGCAGCAGCCCTCTATAACGGGGCTATGCGCCAGACACTCATTGATGATTTTTTGCAGGTTCCACGCATCATTGAGAAGTTATAACTTGCCAAAACAGGTAAAATTTGCTATATTGGAGTCACTGATAAAGAGGGAAGCGACTAATTGTAGATCAATTTCGAACCCCTCACTCGTATTTATTTTTAGAACATCATTAATTTTTTGTTAAACAAAACAAGGAGAAATAATAACTTATGGGTCAACGAAGACTCTCAAACACACAGCCTGATGATCAGGCAAAACGTCCGCAGACACAGCAGCGTCAGCGTTCAACAAATACAGTATTAAACAACACCACGACGCGAAAAGGCGAAGTATTTCGTGCACAACGTCGAACCAGTGAAAGTGTTAATATGCGTGCGAGCCAGCACGTCATCAATATACCAGTTAACAAATCAATCTATAACGGCTACGAAGGTCGTCAATATAGTGTAGCCGACCAGAAAAAAGTACCACGCGTTAATGGTCCAAAACTCAAGATCATGCCACTCGGTGGACTTGGTGAAATGGGTATCGGCAAGAACATGATGGCCATTGAATATGACAATGAGATTATTGTTATTGATTGTGGCTTCCTTTTTCCTGGTGCTGATTATCCAGGCATTAACTACATTACCCCTGATATTACGTATCTTGAAGAGAATAAGCACAAGATTCGAGCCCATGTCTTTACACACGGACACCTTGACCATATCGGCGCGTATCGCCATGTGGCCGATAAGATCCCCGCACCAGTATATGGTAGCAAGTTCACCCTTGGTATGATTCAACGCACGATGGAAGAAGCCGTCAGTGGTTTCGAGCCGGAATATAATGAGATGAATCCTGAAGCCCATGAAATTGTGCAAATCAGTGATAACTTTAGTATTGAACTAGTCCGCGTGAACCACTCTATTCCTGATGCAACTGCGGTTGTCATTCGAACGCCACTTGGTGTATTGATTGATACGGGAGACTGGCGCTTTGAAGAGGCACCAGTAGATGGAAAGAAGTTTGACTTGGATCGTCTGACAGAGATTGCTACCAAGGAAGGTATCTTAATGCTCATGAACGAGTCGACGAACTGTGAATCCGAGGGTACGCATACCCATGGCGAGTTCGATATTCAGCACTCTATGGGCCAGATTATGGATAAATATCCTAACAACCGTCTGATTATGAGTAGTTTCTCATCCCAGATTCACCGTATGCAAATTATCCTTGAGGAAGCCAAAAATCATGATCGCAAGGTTGCTTTTGCAGGCTACAGTATGATCCAAAACCTTGAGGTTGCACTTCGTGCCGGAGTCATCAAGGTTCCAAAGGATGTCGTCGTTAAAATGGAAGACATTATTAAGCTCCCTGATGGCAAAGTAACCATTATTTGTACAGGTTCTCAAGGTGAATTCAACGCCGTATTGAACCGAATGGCCTCAGGATCGCACAAGTTTATTAAGGTAAAGAACAGTGATGTGATTGTCTTTAGCTCCAACCCAATCCCTGGTAATGAAAAATATGTAGTGCGTACGGTTGATGGTCTCATGCGCGAAGGCAGCGATGTCATCCAAAATGGCCGAACCCACCTCACGGGTATTGGTCCACTTCACCTTTCGGGTCATGGATACTATGATGATCACGTCAAGCTGATTACCGCGCTTAACCCAACCTACTACCTCCCGATTCATGGAGAGTTCCATATGCTTGTACACAATGCAGAGCTTGCCGAAAAAGAGGCAGCCATTCCACGGGCAAACATCTTCGTCTGTGACAGCGGTGACGTAATTGAAATTACAGCCGATGGTGCCAAAAAAGCAGGACGCATCCCTGTCGGTGGCATTATGTATGACGACAGTGGGGCGATTGTCTCCGAAGTAGTTTTGAAAGATCGTATCCACATGGCAACCGAAGGTATGTTTGTGGTGGTGTTGACGGTGCAACGGGGCAGCGGTCGCTTGATGACGAGCCCAGATATCATTAGCCGCGGCTTTATCTATCTTCGAGATAGTGAAGAGCTCATGGGAACGATTCGTCAATATCTTAAACAGAAGGTTTCACGTGCTTTTTCAGGTAAACGAGTTGACCTCGATATTATCAAGAAAGAGCTCAAAGACGAGATTACCCATATTCTGTACGATCAAACACGTCGAACCCCAATCGTTATTCCAGTGATTAATGAAGTAGGTGGTAGTGGCGGTGGTCAGCAACGTGATCATGGTGATCACCAAGCGGGACGTCAGCAACACACCAAGCCTGCGGGTGGAAATACCTATCGACTTGACCAAGAACCAGTTGAAGCTCCAGTTCTTCCTGCTGCTCCACGGATATTCCCAGAGCCCCAGGTGCCCGATACTGAAGCGAACGATCCAAAGGTTCGTCAAGACACCCGCGGTTACTAGTTTTTCGGGATTAGCCTAATAAAAACCTCGCCTTCAACAGCGAGGTTTTTGTGTATAGACCTTACGTCGCGAAGTTCTGTCACTATTTAAAGGAAGTACGGAGTGTTATATAGCCATAAGCCTCTTGCAAAATGTAGTAAATTTTGCTATAATATAACTATTAAACGGCGCTTAAAACGCTTATAATAAGATAGATTATGGCAAAAAAGAAAAAATACTCTCGCAAAAAGAAAGCTCCGGTTCGCCAGACGCCGCAACATAGTTTGCCAAGTGGGTTCTGGTCACAGGTAGGGGCAGTGTTCCTTATCGCATTGTCGATTATGTTTGTGATTGCTTGGTTTAATGCTGGCGGGCCCGTCTTGGAATGGCTTCATGGGGCAGCCCTAGCAACGATTGGCTATGCCGTCTATGTGGCGCCGCTTCTTTTTGTCTATGTCGCCGTTGAGATCTTTCGGGCTGAAGACAATCGCTTACCATTTGTTATGAAGTTTGCAACTGTTCTATCGCTTGTCTGGGTAGCCGGCCTATTCGGTCTTCTTAAAAACAGTGAAGGTAAAACAACGGGTGGCTTCATTGGTGATCTTGCTAATAGCGGCATGCTCGCACTCGTTAACAGTGGTGTGGCCGCATTTATTTATGTGCTACTCATTTTAATTACTATCCTCTTTATTATTCGCGTCTCACCGATTACGGTTATTAAGAAGCTATGGGAATTATCTCGCCGCGAAACCAGTGAACAGGAAGCCAACGTTAAAGTTATGCGTAATGCTGCCGCTATGGATGCGGCGAAGCCAACAGCGATCGGTCATTTCAAATTGAACGCGGGCGTACCAATGCTTGACGCATCAGAGATAGGTGATGACAAGAAACAATCCCGTCTCTCGAGTCTTAAGAGTAGTGTTGCGCGTGATCGGGTTGCCGAGGAACAAGCAGCGCTTGTAACTGTGAGTGATCCAAACTGGAAAGCTCCAAGTGTTGATCTGCTCGAGAAGAAGCAGGCACCAGCCGATGCTGGAGATGTGCAACAAAACGCTCAAATTATTAAAGACACCCTGAGTGAGTTTAATATAGACGTCGATATGGAAGGGGCAAACATTGGTCCAAAGGTGACCCAGTACACGCTTCGTCCGCCAAGTGGTGTGAAGTTGACGCGTATTACGGCACTCGAAACCAATATTGCCCTTAATCTGGCCGCACAAAGTTTACGTATTGAAGCACCAATTCCAGGCCAAAAAGCCGTCGGAATCGAGGTGCCAAATCGTCGTGCAGCTGACGTACGTCTGTATAGTATTCTGACAAGTAAACAGTGGAAAGACGATATTGAACCACTCGGTTTTGCAATTGGTAAGGATATCTCTGGTGAGGCAGTAGTTGGTGATCTGAATAAGATGCCCCACCTATTGATTGCTGGGCAAACTGGCTCAGGTAAGTCGGTTATGATCAATGCCCTCCTTACAAGCTTGCTATACCGTAACAGTCCTAGTGACATGAAGCTTATTCTAGTTGATCCAAAGCAGGTAGAGATGGCTCCATACCAGGATATCCCGCATTTATTGACGCCAGTGATCACGGAGCCAGATAAAACAATTAGCGCCCTGAAGTGGGCAGTTAATGAGATGGAGCGACGTTATCATCTTTTAGCCGAACAAAAAATTCGCGATATTCAGTCATATAACCAAAAGATTCGTGTGAATGGCACGAAGGTGACGATTAATGACGAGGCCGGTATTCCTCAAGAACACGAGAATGGCGCAATGCCGTATATCGTCATTGTAATTGATGAGTTAGCCGATCTGATGATGGTGGCAGCTCGTGACGTTGAGGCCTTGATTGTACGTCTCGCTCAAAAAGCTCGAGCGGTGGGGATTCACCTTGTTCTTGCTACTCAGCGACCTTCTGTCGATGTCATTACGGGTCTCATTAAGGCGAACATTCCTGCTCGTATTGCCTTTACGGTTGCCTCGCAAATTGATAGTCGAACAATCCTCGACCAGGTTGGTGCTGAGAAACTTCTCGGCCAGGGAGATATGTTACTTCTGACGCCAAGTATGAGTAAGCCAAAACGTATTCAAGGCGCGTGGGTAACTGATGATGAAGTACTGAAGATAACAACCCACCTTCACATGCAATCGCCACCACAGTATAACGACGAAGTGGTAAGCCAGCCAGTCCAGTTAAACGGTAAGGGTGGGGTGGTAATGGACTTTGACACCGATAGTGATGATGATATGTATAAAGATGCTTTGCGTGTCGTGGTGGACAGTGGTAAGGCGAGCGCCAGCTTACTACAGCGCCGTCTTCGGGTTGGCTATGCCCGAGCAGCTCGTTTGATCGAGGCGATGGAAGACCAGGGGATTATTGGTCCGGCCGACGGGGCTCGTCCGCGCGAAGTGTTAATCAATAGTCTCGATGACCTCAACCCTACAACCGATGACCTCTAGACTTATCCACAACAATTTGCTATAATTAAAGGGTTAATAACTCGGCTTATACCTGCTATAAGCATCCATAACGGATTCCAGAGGAGGAAATCTAATATGAAAGAATACGAACTAACAGTTCTGATTCATCCCGACCTTGAGGCTGATATCGAAACACCTCTTACCATCGTGCGTAATATCATCACGACTGCTGGTGGCAAGATCACCCGCGAAGATAACTGGGGTAAGAAAAAATTAGCTTATCGAATCAAGAAAGAGGATTTTGCGGTGTACGTCTACTTTGACGTCGAACTACCTGCCGATGCACCTCTCAAGATTAGCAATACGTTGAATATTACCGATGAAGTTCTACGTTACTTGCTCGCAACCGTTGATCATAAGGGCCGTAAAGCACTTGAAGAGCAAGAACAACAAGCTAAGACACGAGCGTCTCACGACGCCGTAGAAGAGGAGTAAAGAGGTATGGCACGAAGCATTAACCAAGTTATTTTACTGGGTCGTCTCACGCGTGATCCAGAGCAGCGCACCACCACAACAGGAAAAACTATTGCGAGTTTTAGCATTGCAGTTGATCGTGCTGGACAAGATGATGGTGCTGACTTCTTTAACGTAACCGCCTGGGAGAAGCTGGGTGATCTTGTTGTTCAGTATCTCGCGAAGGGTCGTCGTGTGCTCGTTCAAGGACGTCTGCGTCAGGACAGCTGGGACGACAAAGAGACAGGAAAAAAGCGTAGCAATGTTGAAGTGACTGCGACTGACGTCACCTTCCTCGATGGGCCAAGCGATGGTGCTACTCAAGCAGCTTCAACAAACTCTTCAAGTAGCTCAGGTAGCCGCAAAACCGACGATGTCGTTATCGAAGATATCGACGACAAACCAATTGATTTAAGTGAGATTCCATTCTAGGAGAATAATTATGGCAGTAAAACGATTTAAAAAAGATACCCCCGCATTTTTTGACTACAAAGATGTCAAAACTCTGCAGCGATTCATTAACATGTACGGACAGATTGAGCCAATTGGTAAAACTGGGCTCAGTGCAAAGCAACAACGTCAACTGGCAGTCGCTATTAAGCGTGCTCGTCATTTGGCCCTGTTACCATTTGTTACCCAAGGATAGTCTGATGGCATATTACCAGCCGACTGATCTTAAAAAAGGTGTTGTCGTTCAGATTGATGGCAAGCCTTTTCGCGTACTTGATTATAATCAAAAGGTCATGGGTCGCGGCGGCAGTATTGTGAATGTGAAGCTCAAGAACCTGATAGACGGAAGCGTTATCCCGAAGACCTTTAAGGGCCAAGATAAGATTGATACGGCCGAAGTGACAAGCCAAACTGTCCAGTATCTCTATACTGATGGAACAGACTATCATTTTATGGATCCAGAAACTTTTGAACAGTTTCAACTACCAGGCGATATTATCGAAGAGTCAGCCGGATACCTAAAAGAAGGGGAGACTCTGTCACTCCAGTCATTTAATGGCACCATTATTAACGTTGAGCTTCCAAAGAATGTGTACCTTACGGTCACCTATGCGGAAAGCATCAGCAAGGGTGACACGACAAGTAGTGTGTTAAAAGACGCAACGCTTGAAACGGGTCTGGTTGTAAAAGTTCCTTCATTCATCAAGACCGGTGACGTTATTTCTGTAGACACTACGACAGGCGAGTACCGAGAGCGAAAGAAATAAGTCATGGCTGGCCTAACGAAACCGTTTGGCCCAGGGAGCGTCAGTGGGTAAACAGCGACTTGATAGCGAATTAGTCCGTCGGGGACTTGTACCCACCAGATCTCAAGCCGAGAGCTGGATTAAACTTGAGAAAGTAACACTCAACGGTCGAATTATTAAGAAACCAGGCCATTTTGTCAACCAAGATGATATTTTAAAGTTAACTGCCGAAGAACAGTATGTCAGTCGAGCAGGTCTAAAGCTATTATCGGTTGCGGAGATATTGAAGCTTGAGTTTAAAGCTAAAGTAGTTCTTGATGTCGGCAGCAGTACGGGCGGATTCACTGATTATGCACTACGACATGGTGCAAAGAAGGTTTATGCGGTAGATGTTGGCACCGACCAGCTCCATCCATCCCTTCGTAAGCATCCTAAGATAGAGCTGCATGAAAAGACAGATATCCGTGACTATTATATGAAGGGGGTACCCGATATTATCGTCATTGATGTTTCGTTTATTAGTCTTCGTGAGATCTTGCCGCATTTGTATAATTTTCTCTCTAATGAGCAAACGCAAATCGTTGCTATGGTGAAACCACAATTTGAAGCTGGTAAGGATCAAACAAATAAAGGCATTATTAAGAACGATGCGATCCGTCGTCAGATTCTTAAGGACTTTGAGACTTGGTCGCGTGATTATTTTGTGATTCAAGATAAACGCGATAGTGATGTAGCAGGCGCGAAGGGTAATCAAGAACGGTTCTACTTACTAAAACCTCTCAAAAAAGTCTAAAGCTTACTTACTGACGTTAAAGCGGAACTCAACGACATCATCCGGCTGCATAATATACTCTTTGCCTTCTGTTCGCATTTTTCCGGCGGCCTTGGCAGCTACTTCTGAGCCGGCCGCAATAAGATCATGATATTCGACTACTTGGGCGGCAATGAAACCGCGCTCAAAGTCACCATGGATAACACCGGCTGCTTGGGGAGCAGTAGCACCCTTTTTGATAGTCCAGGCACGGACTTCTTGAACTCCAGCTGTGAGATAACTTTGTAAGCCGAGAGTGTCGTAAGCTGCGCGAATGAGCTGCATGAGTCCGGTTTCTTTAACACCGTAACTCTCCAAGAGTTCGGCTGCATCTTCAGGTGTCAGACCCTTTAACTCCTCCTCTAACTTTGCGCATACAAAAATTGTTCGGGCAGGTGAGACGAGGGCATTCAGCTCGGCTTTTTTTGCCTCATCTAATAAGGTTGCCTCATCTACATTAAAGACGTAAATGACTGGCTTCGCTGTCAACAAATGAAGATCTGCGATGTACTCGGTTTGGAGTGAGGTAAGGGCGGATAGGGGGGTACCGGATTTTAAATGAACAAGGAGATCCTCGAGATATTTGGCGTGAGCACGGGCTGTTGGTTGAGCCTTGGCTTCTTTTGCGACCTTTGGTAAACGGGTTTCAATAGTCTGGATGTCCGCCAGGATTAGCTCGGTGTTAATAATATCAATGTCGTCACGCGGACTTACCTTATCCGAGACATGGATCACATCTGGATCGTTAAATGCTCGGACAATATGGATGATAGCGTCGCATTGACGGATATTAGCTAAGAATTTGTTACCTAGGCCTTCACCTTGGCTTGCGCCAGCTACAAGGCCGGCAATATCAACAAAGGTAACAGTTGCAGGAATAAGTTTATTAGAGTTATAGAGCTTACCAAGTTGAGCGAGACGCTCATCCGGTACGGCAACGATGCCGGTATTTGGCTCAATTGTGGCGAATGGATAATTAGCTGCCAGGATGTCGTTATTCGTGAGTGCATTAAAGAGAGTTGATTTCCCGACATTTGGGAGGCCGACAATTCCTATGCTGAGAGCCATAGTTGACCTGTTCCGCGAATGCTAGTGCTTGAGTGGGTAAGTGTCCCCATACTGTAATCTCCTGTGGGCTTGCGATGATCTTATCTATCACACGCTCGATAATATATTTCTTCTGTTCGAACTCGAGGCTTTCGATTTTTCGTGTAGCTCGTTGAATAAGCTGTTCAATATCTATCTTAGCAAGAATACCCCTGTTTACCGAAGCATTAGTAATATCTTTATTGATAGCGTCGAGTTGTTTGTTGGTTTCGTTCATCTTCTCGGAGAATAGTTGTTCCGGCATAAGGCCTTTTCCATAGGCCTCAACGTAGCGTCGCTGCTCGTTCTGAAGCTCTGTAAGACGGCCGGTTAATGATTCCGTATTCGTGATCGTCTTTATGCTTTTCTGCTGTTCAAGCCACCTTTCAGCGTGGTTACGGATCAATTCTGGGCGGGTTAGTAGGTCTGATATCTTATTCCAGACGACACTATCAGCAACGCCGACGTTTATGCCGCCGACCGTACAATGATTCTTAATTGGGTGCGACTTATTTCTGCTTGTGCAGCGATAGTATTTCTTGCCGGCAGGGCCGTCGCCATTTCTGTTCGAGCCACAGGTGCATTTCACTAGGCCAGTTAAGAGATATTGGTGTTTGCGATTCTTCGGGTTGAACTTGGAATTACGATCAAGCTGTACACGAACATTCTTAAATAATTCTTTACTAATGATAGGTTGCACCTCGAACTCGATCCACTCATCGCGTGAGCGGACGCGCCGGCCGGTCTTTTGAATCTTGCGATATTTGCTCGACTCTTTGCGGTTGTGGGGGAGTATCGACTCGGTCTTATTGAAGTGATGTTTGCCAATGTATGTTTCGTTATTGAGGATTCGTGCGATTGGGCTTCGACTCCAGTATTCGTCTTTGTTCTTTGGCGGCATAATGCCTTGATCGTGCAGTCGGTTAATTAGGCCATAGGTTGATAAACCCTCGTGAGCGACCCACTCGAACATCTTTCTGACGACCTCAGCTTCGGATTCGTTAATATCAAACGATCCGGTTTCTTTGTTATAGACGTAACCATAGGGCGCATTGTAACCGACGATCTTTCCGCTTCGCGCTTTGTACATTTTACCTCTACGAAAACGTTCAGCGATCTTTGCACGTTCGTATTCGTGCATTGATCCCATAATCTGCAACAAGAACTTATCTTCTGGTGTTCCGGTGATTCGTTCGTGCAGTGATATGACCTCACATTCGTATTTTTCGAGCTGCTCGATAACGATCAGTAGGTGAGAGAGCTGTCGCGACAGACGGCCAAGATCATAAATGTAGACGACGTCGAACTCTTTGTTCTTCGCTGCGTCGAGCATAGCGTCGAGTGAGGGTCGTTCGAGCATTGAACCAGAGTAGCCCTCGTCGACGTAGGTGCGCTCGGTCGTAAGAAATGCGTCGTCCTCATCGATACGCTGCTTAACTTCGGCGATCTGCGAATCGATAGTTTCTTCTTGTTCTTGTCGAGCTGTACTGACTCGAGCGTATAGTGCTGCGCGTTTCATTCACCCCCCAATACTAGTGCGTATTATCATCTGTTACTATTAAAGCAAAAATATAATCAAATACCTCATTTATTTCCGCTGATTCTTCGAGCGGCTCATAAATTACGACTGGTTCGATCTTATTTCCCACCCAACATCTTTCGGAGAGTTTCGTTCATTTCATAGATTTTCAGATCCTCTTTTAAGAGTGTGGTGAATAGGCGAGCAGGATCTTTTGCGTCGCTCACTCGTGCGCGTAACTCTTGAACACGATGTTCGCCGAGCTTCCATATTGCCGAGCAGTACCATTTGAAATACTCGTGATTACTGAACTGGCTGCATATTGCACGCGCAAGATCATCAACTTGCTGTACAGTCGGTTTCTTATTCAGTTCGCTATTCTCATTCCCGATTTCGTTCATAAATGATCCTTTTTTATCGATTCTCAATTGAGTCTACGGCCGGCCAAAAGGCTCGTCAGGGCGTATTCTTGGTAGTAACGCAATTGAAAAATCTACCTCTGTTAATTGGTAGATTTTCTTTCAGTGAACAAATTTTTGTTACATAGAATCTTGGATCGCAACGAGTTGCGCTTGCTGCTTCGGGTATCGAATCTTTAGATCGATCTTTTTGCGGTGAGTCGCAGCGTGAATTGCGCGGACTGTTA
Organism: Candidatus Saccharimonadota bacterium; assembly: GCA_015655045.1. Lineage (GTDB taxonomy): Bacteria > Patescibacteriota > Saccharimonadia > Saccharimonadales > Saccharimonadaceae > UBA1547. The sequence continues at coordinate 51,054 of JAATFU010000003.1, read as the reverse complement.
AATCAAAACTGTCGTGGGTTAGTCCGAGAGTTTTATATATTCGCGGTAGCGTAGTTGGCTTGCCGGCGCGGAGCACTTTACCGTCCTCGTTTTCAATTCTACGATCTTCCCATAGCAGCGTTAGCAGCGACACGACGTGAGGGTTGCTCTGGTTGAAGTTGTGGAATTGGTAGCCTTGCGCAAGTCGGCGATCTTCGAAAGTGATCTCGGGGTGTGCCGGTAGAAGTTGATAGGATCTGAAATAATCGGTGTTGTTGGTGATCTTGTCGAGCTCATCAAGTTGGCGTTTGAAAGCCTTTGCGTGAGAGTCGGTTTCGGGATCGATACCGGAATCGGTGATGTGTTTGAAGCGTCCAAAGTTAAGTCGATAAGTAGAGAAAAGGTCTGCGAGATTATTCGTCCAATCGGTGAAATCTTGCGGCCGATGATTCTGTCGGTAATGTTCACCCATACTGTGTTCAAAAGACCTGTAGTCAGGATCGCCGGCTTTTGGAATCGCTGGAGTCCTGTACGCATTTCTTTTACGCTGAATCTCGTAGCCCTCTTCGAGAGCACGACGTAATTTCAGCAAAGTCTGATCCACGCTACAGCCCTTTGAGTAGGTCGCCCAGATCCACTTTCATTACTTTCGCCAAACGCCACATAGTATGAACGCTAGGGGAGTGTTTACCATTTTCAATATGACCTACGTATGTTCGGTAATAGCCGGCTTGTTCAGAGAGTTGTTCTTGGCTGATCCCGACTTTTTCGCGAACAGAACGCAATCGCTTACCGATGTGGTTGCCGAACTTTTGTTTTTCAGCATTCTTTTGTAACCGCGTGATGTTGCCGAGATTTGGTTTCATAACTTCATTACAGACCAAACACCAATACTAGACCACGCACTAGAGTTGGTGTTAATCTATAAATATGTTTGGCCTGAATAAGAGAACAGCACCAGTGTACAAAGATCGATCCATTGAACACATACTTGGGTATATTCTAGTTTTCCGAGCCGATATTATTCCGAATAGAGTATTTGTTGATAAGGAGCGCGAATTGAACGGTATAATCGGCTTTAATGCCTCGAAGTTGAGCGATGAACTCGACTATGTCGCGCTGCAGTACGCGTACAAGTTCTTTATTGAAAGGGGTATTTCGAGCGAAAAACTAGACCAAGTGCTGTCAGACGTATTTGATCGGTTCATAAAGGACAAGGTAATCGCGAAAGGTGACCGACAGCCGCATTATGAGCTGATGACTAATCGTGTTCGTGAGTATTTGGCTATGAAGTCAGCCGCCAAAATTGGAGTGGCCTTTATGAGCCACGTTGTTGAGGGGCATAATGCGCTTACCTCTGACACAGGGCGTTATATCGCGCCAGTCCTGAATACACTTGAGAGCAACATTCGCAAGAGGATCAATGCAGAACTCGCTGTCTGACGAAGATCTCGCTTCGCTAGTAGAGTTCTTTGAGATATTGATTGAGATCGACTCCAAAAACTCTTAACGCTTATGCTGTAATCTCCACAACTATTCGTGTAAAATAACAGGTATGGGGAAGATTATTTCTGAAACGTCAGCAAGCCTCAAACAGGAACTCGACAAGCAAGTCGGTTCGGTTGTGGGGGAGCATATCGACGAAGAGGTCGATGACATTCTTGCTGCGTTGTCCGAAAAATCTCATATCTACTTAGGGGAAGAAAAGACCGATGATTAAGCGTATCGTCGAGGCGAGTAATGTATTGTCGTATGTTGGGTACAAATGGGACACCGTTAATCTGCCGATTAAAGGTAACGATGTCAGTAGTTTTGTGAAGAATAATGTAATCTTTGCCGAGAACGGCAGCGGAAAAAGCAATCTCATCAAGATCCTCGTAGCGATGAAGCTCAATGGCCAAATCGAAAAGAATTGGTATATGGAAGATCAGCCCTCAAAGTTGGTTGTATCAATGCGCAAGGACAAGGACATTGAGTATGACGGCGCGTCGTGGAAAGACAACTCGCTCCAGAAGAAGATCATTATTTTTGATCGCGAATATATCGATCGTTATGTTCACTCGACTGGTAAAACTCCGCAAGGTGCGGGCGGCCGCGATGCTGAACGAGGAAAGAATATCGTTTTTCTGGGGGACTTCGGCTCTCATAACGAAGAGATTGAAAAACTTATCAAAGTTAAGGACACGCTGAAGAAAAAAACGGACGAGCTCAAACGTCAAAATGCACAAGACATCGCGCCTTTGTCGCCCAAAGATATGGACGCGAGTGACGTGTATGCGGCGCGAAAACTCATTGAAGCCTCTGATCCAACTAAGCTCGATGACACTAAACTTGAACAAGCAAAACTCGTCGAAGAGCGAGGAAAGCTGGCGGAAGCTCAGAAGAAAGAAAAAGAAATTGCTGCGCTACAGCTGCTTGACGAAGTGGACGAGAAACCAACTCTCAAGGCCAAGCGTTATAAAGGCGGCGTGGAAGAAGAGTATGATCTTAAAGTTGATGAGCTTCTCGGCTTTTCAGTGTCTGAAGCCGTTAAAAAAGCCCTAGCTGCGGTTGAGCACAAGCAACACTTTGTGAAAGAGGGAACGGAACTTCTCAGCAAAGATCCTGACCATTGTCCTTATTGTACACAAAGCGTCGTAGGTCTACCTCTGACCGATTCGTATAAAAAAATCTTTACGGAAGAGTTTAGTGATTCGGAGACTGAAGTGGCTTCTGAACTCCGAAAATATAAAGTACTTTTGGGGAACTTGCGAGATGTTCAACAGCCTCACGTTAATAACGATCGTCTTGTTGAAGCAAAGAAGTATGTAACGGTCGAAACTGATCCGGCGGTAGTTAGTGCAACCGAAGCGGATCGCCAATTGATTAAGGACGAGATTGATCTCATTGATACCAAGCTCGCTAAGACACTGGAAAAGGTAACAGGATCAAAGTACGCAGACCTAGAGAAAGTTGTTGCACGTATTGATAAGGCGATTGACTCGCACAATACAACCGTTAAAGCGATCAATGAACTTATCAAAAAACTCAAGACTGACGCGTCGGGCGGTAAATTGGGCGATCGTATTGCAGAACTTGACCAGAAGATCGCTAAACTTGATGTTGAGATTATTTATATGACGAACAAGGTCGAACTAATTCGCCTGATCGATCAGTATGAAAAAATCTCGAAGAATGACACCGTCGTCGACGCACTTGAGCGGATCTATCAAACTACAAAAGACGCAATAGTCGACCAGTTCAGTAAGTGGGTCGAGGAACACTATGCTCGAATTGCCGAGCTTGTAAAAATACTAAGCCCGAAGATGAGTGTTTTCAATATCGGCGGTAAGTCGACATTTGATCGTCGGAAGATCGAAAGTCCTGCCCAATGTGGCTTTATGATTCAGGTGAATGGTAAAGACAAAATGGACTCATTAAGCGACGGTGAGCGACAGGTTGTTGCGTTGGCATATTTCTTTGCGATGTTGGAAAAGATGAAAGATCAAGATCAGATGATTGTAGTGCTCGATGATCCGATCACAAACTTTGACGCAGGTAAGCGCAAAACAACAGCGCAGACAATTGCCGACATCACAGCGCCGTTCCGACAGCTCTTTGTGTTCACTTGCGATCCATTGTTTAAAACGTATCTTCTCAAGCAAATCAGTAACAGGAACTACTACTATATTTTCTCGAGCGCCGGCTCGTCGATTCACTATGTGCCGTCCAACCTTGAAACGATTACTAGTAGCTTTGAACTCGATTTCCAAAATATCGATACGGAGCTTGGCACAGACGAGAATATAGTCGTCTACGGACAGAAGCTGCGTTTTTGCTTGGAAACTAAGATCAAAGAAAAATACTTCGGTTATTCGAAAGATAGTCTGAACGAGATGATTGAACAGGTCGCGTCGAACTCGGGTCAAATGTTCGCAGATCTTCTCGCTAATAAGGACAAGATCCTCGAGATTTACAACTACTGTAACACCGGCGGTTTAGCGCACTACCCGCGCGACGGAGCGACAAGCTGGACTGAGTTAAAAGAGATGATCCACCAGTATACGGCACTTAATTTATAATTTTTTTGCGCGCGCACTAAGTACAGAAATGAATGAAGTGAAAGGGGGGGCGGGGTCTTGCGCGTAGAGAGGGAGCAAGTGTTTTAGGCTTTTACCTCTGTTGTCTGTGCAGAAATTCGCTCTCTCACGTATCTGATACAAAGGGACTACAATAGGTATATGAAGAGACCACCGTCAGGATCACATTTTGTGTACAAAGAGTTTCCAAAGTCGGAGTACTTATCAAGCATATCGAAAAGACTAGCGAATGAACTCGGGTTTTATATTGAACTGATTGAATCGAATCAACACTCGTCGGGTGCGGGTGTGGGTTTCTGGTCAGGCGTAAGGATGATTATGCCTGTTATTGAAGCGGTCGCTGAAGTTGAAGAAATGAAGATAGAAGATTTTATGGGCGAAGCGCTAGGCATACCGGTACCCGCGCTAACTTGGAGAATGTTTAGGCACGCGCTAATACATAACGATCAACTTCAGCACGCTATCTATCAAGATCGAACCATAAATTGGGGTATATCTCTTACAATCGGCGGCGGACATATTATGATGCACGATCACATTGGAGTAGATATAAAAACTCTTTATACAGACCTACAGACCTACTTGGAGCAAAAAACTCAAGAGGGTGATACAAGCCTTGTGAAGATTGCAGTGGGGTTTGAGTACGATAACCCACCAGATGATATCTTAAAGGAACTGGAGTTGTTGAAGTGACGAGTCGTTCACCTGGCGAAGAGGCGTTCGCACAAGCCTTCCAATTTGCTCCCATTGTGCCGACTTCTGATCACGAAGAGCTAGGGGACTATCTTTATAAGTTCTCTCATAATTACGACGAAGCAAAAGAAGATCTAGAAGTACTTAAACAGGTCAACGCAATTGGTTTAAAGAACGAATCTAAACTCCTGCCGCGTGTAATGAGTATGTCCCTGCAGTCATACGCGTTGGATATGCGGAGGATGACGGATCTATCTAGTAGACGCTCAGTCAGGAGGTTGTTGAATAAAGTGCTCAAGCCTGAACTAAGAGCAGAAGAGATTGCCAAGCTCGAAGAGATACATGGGCACTTCAGCTTCTACCTAAATAAAGGTACCGCACATCAAGACGAACACAGTATCAAAGAAGTACTTGAGGCCTATCCGGATACTGAAACTATCGAGAAAGATATGACGCACCTAAGAGAGCTTTATTTAAAAATTGTTAAAGAGATCTGCACCAGCTATATCGGTATTGATTCTGATCCGGATGATTACTCGCAGGAACTAGAACTGCTTGCGCAGAAGTCTTCAAAATAGAATGCGGAGTTAATAAGCGTTTTTCAAATCAAAGTAACCATAACTTACGCCGTCCGCTGCTTGAAAAGATTCATTAAAAATCGCCCTTAGCCATACGGTTCTGGGCGCGCTTGGCTGAAACTCGAATGACTTGGTTATCATTCCGTAAGAGGCTTTAATATTCAAAGGTTGGTTCTCGAGTATTTTCACGAGACTTGAAATAACATCTATCCAGACATCACTTTCAGTTAAAGTCGGACTGATACCTTGTGTTACTAAGAAGTCTGCTAGTTCTTTCTGAAGATTATCGAAATACGCAAAGCTGATAGGTTCTTTACTGTGATAACTAGGTCTGCCCATCATTTCTTTCATCCCGCTCTCTACGCCTTTTAGGATCTTAAGAGTGTTCGCGTCGATATAGTCTTTGTTAACATGTACCACCCAGTCGCAGTAGAATCTCAGCTGTGTGTATTCACCGTTTTTAATTTCGCCCTTAGCGTGGTCTAAGAGTTTTCGAGTCTGAACTAATACGTAGGTTACTTCAACTTCAGTCCAAGTGCTTGTTGATTGAATAACTTCATCTATCTTGTAAATGATTTGCGGGACTGCCATTGTAAACTCCTATATCATTTTTGATTTGATGCTTCTTCTAATATTACGTTTATAGTCCGACGTATTAGGGGAATCGATTGCATATCTATATCTGTAGCGCGGCTTGAAATCGGAGTGTGTAGCGAATCGTCAGCGTCAAATCTAAAGATCGTATCCAACTGTTGAACACGTTTTTTATCCGTTTGAGTCCAAGAATAGTTATTGGCGACTTGTGCAAATGTCTTATGTCCGAATAACGGAGCGATGTGATCCAAGAGGGCTCTAGTTAGAGAGTGGGCAGACAAAGCTTTATTGCGTTCAACGGCATCATTCAGCTCGAATATTATTTCTTCCAGTTTTGCTGTGTGGTACTTGCGAGTCTTCGCGGATGCCAGAAGGCTCGCGGCGATCTTCTCTGATATGTAAGGAGCGATTGATGGCGTTGGTTCGGTATCCGGAGTAACGCCCTGAACTTCTCCTGCAGTCGGCTCTTCGATATTCTCGATCAGACGACGTGTATGTGAGGGTATGCGGGTGAATGTTGAAAAGCCAGAGCTCGTTTTACCGCCTGTGGGCTCAAGGAAGCCGTCCTCCACAAGACCATAGTATGCTCTAGTAACTCGTTCGGGGTTAATAGGCCATATTGCTTGAGGAAGTTCCAGCGAAGGAAACCTAAAGTCTCCGAACTGACTACTAAGACTTTCGAGGTATCCATAAGCTAAGATGATAGTTCTTACGCTTTCGTCCTTGAACTTACCTTTGAACACTACGGTCTTAAAGAAATCTTCTGGGGATTTCCCAGAGAGTACATGTACTATGTGATTCTTCTCATCGTAGAATGAATTACCCTCCCAAAATAGTTCTACGATTGGGAAGTAACCACCTTTAATTGTTGAATATTGCTCTAATGAAATAGGTAAATCTAGGAGAGGGAGTGCGAGCCGCATTACTTCACTGAGCAATTTTCGAGCATCATTCTGACCGAATTCCCAGAGGTCGGAGACGGTCGAAGTCATGCGAATACCAATACAGCCCAATCTATTGTCCAAGTATTCGTCGTCATAGATATCGAAATACTGATAGCCGGTATAGTCAGGCTTATCTGAATTTATACGCGGGTTTCCGAGGAAAATTCGTTGCCCGCCGGATAGGTGAGTGAAGCTGAATACTTGTGCCATATTTCCTCCTGGAGTCGTTTCGGGTAACCTCTTTTGTTCGGTCGTGCGGGCATCTGGATCGTCATCTCGAATGGTATAGCTAAGTCCTCACTATGCCGATAGATAAACTCATATCGCTCAGTATATCATAACAGAGGTGATCATTCATTAATCAAGCCACCATACTTCAAGCATAGTTAGTATAAATAGAGTGGTCGAGTATTAAATTGATTCCTTCAGTTGACTTATGGTCACTAGAATATAGGTAGATTCGGTATACGGACATTGCACCAAAGAGTATCGAATAGTAGACAAGTCATCTTATGCAAGCTAGACTATAAACATAAGGAATATGTATGAACAAACAAAAAGCTAACACACGAGAATCGGAAGCGAATTTCCAAAATCATCACTCCGCTTTTACAAGGCGAAAAAAAATTCTCTTTCTCGTAATTCTACCAATAGTTCTCGTAATTTTAGGGTTGATAGCATATTGGTACTATTCTCAGCCTGGCACTCAATCATCATCAAATAGTAGTGAGGGTGCTACCACCAGCACGACGTCAACCGCTCAAGCCCAAGATACCGCATACGATAAGGCAGTTACGACGGCAGAAACAAGCGGACCCGCGGCAGGCCAAGCAATACTCGATAGCGCACTACAACAAGCGACGAGTTCTACGGCAAAAGCAACTATCTATAGCCAAAAATCTTCACTCGCCGGTTCGCCTACAAGTGGTAGTGATTACACGTCGGCTCTCGAATATGCTAAACAGGCAGATTCATTAAATCCAACTATTGAATCGGCGGCGGCTGTTGCTTCGATCGCTCAGGGAATGGGTGATAATAAGCAGGCGATTACGTATTATCAATTAGCTATTGAGCGTATTGGAGATCCTACTAAAGCAGATTCGATGGAGCAAAGTTCATATGGTTACTACAACCAAGAAATAGGAATATTACAAGATGCGAACTAAACTACGTTTTGCAGGCCGTTTTGTAATAGTGATAGCCCTGGCACTTAATTTTGCAATGGTCGCTCCTCCTACACAAACATCGGCCATTAATCATATTGGTAGGATGTACTTCTCGGGAGCTCCCGGAACGGTAAGTTATGGTAATTGCGCACTCATTCTCAATGGATATACTGGTGGAGCAAATAAAGAGACATTTATTAACTTCATCCTTAACGCTTTCAATACGCCATTTGGTAAGGGTTGTGGCGGTGGAAAGAAGGTTGGTGCGGCCTATATTATCCAAACCATGCGAGGAGTACCGATAGGAAGCAATAGACTTCCATCAAATGCCGAGATTCAAGATTGGGAAAACCTTATCCGACAACCGTCTGTCCAGATCTCCACAGAAAACTACTCTTACACAGTAGACTCGGCGATGAAGTATAATAGCTCGAAAATGTTTAGTGGTGTCGATGTCGGTATGTTTAACAGATCGGATACAGCTCCATCGACGGTGTTTAGACAGACAGGTAAAGGTATAGTCTATGTAATGCGTAACCCATGCGGAAACCCAGTTGGGGATAATCCCGGTATTGTGAATATGCCCCTTAATTACACACTGAACCCTTCTATATCTGCGAATCAGACAGCAGCCGAAGCGGGAAGTTCGGTGACACTTTCCCCGACTGTTAATAATACTGGACAGGCGTCGAGTACCAATACTCAGTGGCAACTCTCACAATTCATCGTGAGCCCTACGGGCTCATATCCAGGTGCGGGCAATAGTCCGAGCGCGCCAGCCCAATATTATGGCAATAATCTTACCCGGCTTGACGGGGGAACCGGAGCTTCTTTTGCAGTAGGCAATCATGTGCTAAGTAATCCAACGGAGACAGTTCCAGATTACCCGGCGGGAAGCAAAGTCTGCTATGCCCTATCGGTTCAGCAACGTTCTGATAGCGATGGGCAGTGGGCACATTCTAATCCGGTGTGTCTGGTGATTGCCAAGAAGCCAAAGATTGAAATCCTTGGCGGAGATGTAAGTGTTGGCCAAACCTACAGCGGCATAGCTGCCTCGGGTAACATCGATACGAGCACTTCAGTTAAGAATATCGGAGGGGGACAGAGTACCTTTGGAAGCTGGGTTGAATACGGTGCTTTTGCTTCGGGAACAATCAGTGGACTTGGTTCAGGTTCGGCATTTTCAGCAAAAACGGGCTTGGCAGCAACTGGTGTGTGTGACTATAGTAAATTAACGTTCACGAATGCTGGTAGCCTAGCCTGCAGCACGAGCACACCAAAGGGGGGCTATCTGAATACTCAAGCTATTCCTGATGTAGCCGCTAGCTTTACGGGAGGTGTGGATCTAGGGGTGAGTCCGACACTTAATATCACCACCCAAAAGCCCCAGGGGGCGTACGCGGCAACAGGTACTATCTCAATCGTCGGTGGCACACTAGCGGCTGGCGAGTGGTTCGTTTTAAATGCACCAAATGCGAACGTGGTTATTACGGGTGATATGCATTATACAACCGATACGCTTCATACAATCGCCGACATTCCGCAGGCCGTTATTATTGCTAAAAATATTACGATTAATGATAGCGTCAAGAACGTCGACGCGTGGCTTATTGCGAAGCCGACTGGTGCAACTGACGGGACCATCAATACGTGTTCGTCGGCTGCTCCACTTACAATTAATATCTGTAAGGATCAACTAACTATCAATGGGCCAGTTATGGCGCAGAAACTCTTCTTGAATCGAACCGCTGGATCGGGAACAGCGACAGACAGTGGCTTCCCCGCAGAGATATTTAATCTTCGTCCTGATGCTTTCTTGTGGTCGTATCGCCAAGCCGTGAGCGCCGGTCGGATTCAATCTGCGTACACAACTGAGTTGCCACCTCGCTTCTAAGATTCAATTCCAACTTGCTTTTACTGCTTATGGTTCGGTATAATGATGACAATATGGCATTACTAAAAGGAGTGGGCGACTTTTTTGCACTAGATATCGGCACTAACGCAGTGCGCGTAGTGCAACTCTCTTCAAGTGGGGCTGATAGCTGGAGCCTTCAGCACTATGGCTATGCGGCGCTTGATGAAAAAACAATGAGTAGTAGTTCTCCTGAAGGTATACGTCGTCTTGGCGAGGTGATTATGACAGCTGTGGGGCAGAGTGGCATCAAGACAAAAAATGTAGCAATCGGTTTGCCGTCAAACAAGACCTTTACGACGGTTATTGACGTACCAAACATGGGCGAGACAGAGCTTAAGAGCACGATCAAATACCAGATTGACCAGTATATTCCTATGGCGATTGACGAAACAAAGGTAGATTGGGCGTTACTTGGTCAGTCACTCCACGACCCAAAGCAACAAGAAGTTCTCCTTGCAAGTACTGCAAATGCCTATGCTGAAGAGCGTCTAGAGTTTATCGAGAGTTTGGGGCTTAATGTCATTGCTGCTGAACCAGATCCACTCGCGATGATTCGTTCATTACTCCCAAGCGGTATTACGGACGCTCGGCTTATTATTGACGTCGGTGAACAGTCGACCGATCTTGCGATTACCTTTAATAATGCCCCTCGCCTTGTTCGTACCATCCCAACAGGTTTACGTTCACTGGTGAAGGCTGCTGTTCAGAATTTGAACGTTCAAGACGATCAGGCACGTCAGTTTATCCTTAAATTTGGCCTTGCACCCGATCGCCTCGAAGGTCAAGTTTACCGGGCGATTGAGAGCACACTTGATAACTTTGCAGCTGAGCTTGTGAAATCAATCAAGTTCTTCCAAACTCGCTATCCCAATACACCAGTGGGAGGTATTCTTTTGTCTGGTTTTGCCGCTGTGGTGCCTCAGTTCGGTGAATATGTCACAGCGAAGACTGGTATTGCATCGAGCGTGGCAAATCCATGGCAAAAAGTACGAGTTGCGCAAGCTGATCAACAGAAACTTGGTGGCGTTGCTTCCGAGTTTGCAGCTGTGATTGGCCTTGCCCAGCGGAGGAACAACAAATGATTGAGATCAACCTTGTTCCGGATGTTAAACAAGAACTAATCCGTGCTCAACGTACTCGCTCGGCCGTCATTACTGTCGCGATTTTGATTGGTATTGTAGCTGTCGCGATTGTTACGTTACTTGCTATCTATGTATTTGGTGTCCAGGCTGTTCGGAGTGGTCTCAGTGACACGGCTATTAAACAGGGGAGCAGTAAGCTTGCGGGTGTTGAGGATCTCTCAAAAACCCTCACAATTCAGAACCAACTTACGAAGATTACAACCTTAAATTCAGAAAAGAACATTGATTCACGACTGTTTGACATGCTCACTGCAATTATTCCACCGACCCCTAATGATGTTCAAATATCAACTTTGTCACTTGATGCCAGTACCAGTACTATTACTCTCGAAGGGCAGGCGCCGAATGGCTTTTCTGCCACTGATGTATTTAAGAAGACACTTGGTGCTGCTAAGGTAAAGTTTACGAATGACCAAGGCGACCAAGAGGTAGCATTGGCCTCGAATATAAGCATCAGTAATACTAGTTACGGTGAAGATTCATCTGGCCAGAAGGTACTTCGTTTTACATTGAGTTTTGAGTATGCTCCCGATTTCTTTGCACCAGCCTCAAAGAATGCGACTGTCTTAATTACTAACATTGGTAATGCAACTGATTCCAGCCTCGGTATTCCAAGTAGTATATTCGCTGATCGGGCAACTGATTTAACGACGGGGGCACAATAATATGCAACAATCAAAAGATTCAGCACTACGAAAGCGAACGCAAATTGCTAGGGCAAACCGAGTTATGTTTGTGTGGGTTGCAATAGTATCAGTGGTCATTGGGTTTGCGGCTGTGGGCTCTATCTTCCTTGCTCAGAAGCTCTTCTTTAATGAAAAAGTCCTGGCCGAAAAAGATAAGACGGTTTCTACGCTAAAGGCCGACAATGATGTTATCAGTCAGCTTGAGTCCCAAGTTCGAGTATTGGATACTAACCAAGCTCTCATTGACGCAAAGGCTAACCCGTCAGATCAGGCGGTTCAGGTTGTTCTCGATGCATTGCCATCAGAGGCGAACTCACTAGCCCTTGGTGCGTCACTTCAAGATAAATTACTTGCAAACATTCCTGGCCTCACGCTAAATTCAATTCAGGTTGATCCGGTGATTGGTATCGAAGCTTTATCCGATGATGCGGCATCTACTTCTACCGCTACGCCTGATGCTTCCACTTCGAGTGATAGCAATCAGATTACCTTTCGTTTCTCGGTTAGTGGTAATACCGCAGCGCTTAAACAAGTTCTTACAAACTTAGAGCGATCAATCCGGGTGATCGATATCACATCACTGAAAATTGAGAATCAAGGCAATGGACAGGTGATGAATATCGAGGGAGCAGCATTCTATGAGCCAGCTCGTGTACTTGAATTAAAGGATAAGACGGTAAAATCATGAAAAAATCAGACATAGCTATGATCATTCTCATCGCTTCAGTAAGCGTACTGATAGCGTATTTTGTCGCGAACTCTCTCTTTGGAGGTATCTCAAAGGAAACGGTCAAAGTAAAGACAATTGATAAGATTGACTCAAACATTCAAGAGCCAGATCCAACAATCTTCAACAAAGATGCGATCAACCCGTCAATTCCAGTTCAAATTAACGGTAGCACGCAGTAGGCTTGGCCCATGGCTCTCCTGACTGGCGATATTCAAGAAAAACTCGTTAGTCTTCTCATTGACGAAGGCTTAGTCACCGAGGCTGTTTTAAAAGATGCTCAAAACTCCTCGGCCAGTTCAAATAAGCCTCTTCTCGGGTTGCTGACTGAGCAACATATTGTTGATGATGAGATGTTAACCCATGCCATCGCTCAAGTGTCGGGCGTGCCGTACGTGAACTTGACTAGTAGTATTATTGATCAGAACGTTTTAACACTTTTGCCAGAGGATATTGCCGAACGATTCATGGCTGTGCCACTTGCCGAGGTACAGAATCGTCTCGCAGTGGCCATGATTGATGCCAATAATGTCCAGGCGGTTGATTATCTAGCAAATCGTATTCAACGCCCCCTGAAGGTCTTTATGGCCTCTGAAGCGGGTGTTCGTCATGTACTCGACCAGTATCGTACTGACCTTTCTAGCGTAGATGAGGCGGCTGAAGCAAGCCAGGCCGAAGCGAGCAGCGAGTCCGACCGTGAAGTGAAGACAATCGTACAGGATTCACCAATCAGCAAGGCACTAAGTACCATCCTTGAATATGCAGTGAAATCCCGAGCGAGTGATGTGCATATCGAACCGCTCGAAGCCACCTTAAAGATTCGTTGTCGCGTCGATGGTGTACTGCGCGAGATCATGCAGCTACCCAAAAGTATTGAGCCAGCATTGGTTAGTCGTATTAAAATTCTCTCGAATCTTAAGATTGACGAACACCGTATTCCACAGGATGGCCAATTTACTGTTAAGGTAGCTAATAAGGAAGTTGACCTCCGTATCGCCATCAGTCCAGTGGTGTGGGGTGAGCAAGTTGTGATTCGTTTACTCGATAAGTCGGGTAACAGCTTCGATATTGAAGATATGGGGTATGCAGGTCGAGCTTTGCGGGCGATTCGCAAGGGAATTCGTCGACCAAATGGCATGGTACTGACCTCTGGCCCAACTGGTAGTGGTAAGTCAACTAGTTTATATGCTCTGATTAAAGAAATTAAAGACGATACTGTTAACATCGTGACTCTCGAGGACCCTGTTGAATATAAAATGGATGGAGTCAATCAGATTCAAGTGAATGCCGAGGTGGGCCTTACCTTTGCCAATGGCCTTCGTTCAATCTTGCGTCAAGACCCTGATGTGGTCATGGTAGGGGAGATTCGCGATAGTGAAACGGCCAGCTTGGCAGTCCAAGCGGCTCTCACGGGACACCTTGTTTTTAGCACGCTTCACACCAACAGTGCGGCGGGCGTGTTGCCACGATTGCTCGACATGGGGATTGAGCCATTCTTGATCGCAAGCACAATTAATACCATCATTGGACAACGATTAGTTCGACGCGTTTCACCAAAACGAGAAACGTATCAGTCAAATCCAATTGAAACCCAGAGCATTATGGCGACTATTGGACATCTCTTACCGAAGACGCCAGCCGACGTGGCATTGGCTTCACAAGATTTGGGCTATAAAGACTTGCCCCTAGCGGGTCAAAACGCTTATACTCTAGTCAAGGGTATTGATACCCCGCAGACGCCTCGAGGTTATAGCGGACGCGCCGGGCTTTATGAGGTCATGGATGTCAATGAGGCTGTCCAGAACCTCATCGTTGCTCGAGCAACGAGTAGCGAAATACAGCGGCTGGCCGTCAGCCAAGGTATGATTACCATGCGTCAAGACGGCTACTTGAAAGCTTTGCAGGGTCTGACAACAATTGAAGAAGTAAATCGTGTAGCGGCTGATACGGCCTAGAAGGGTGGGACATTATGAATAATCAAGAACTGAGGATCGAACTACTACTCGAGGAAGTAGTTAAGAGACATGCTTCGGATTTGCATATCCAGGTTGGTTTACCGCCAATGCTTCGAATTGATGGTGCCCTTGCGGCTATTATTGGCTTCAATCCACTCGATGAAGCGGCGGTTGAATCTTTAATTTTTGCTATTCTTGATCAAGACCAACGACAAATATTGTTAAAAGATAAAGAGTTCGACTTTAGCTTTGCCTTTGGAACGTTAGGTCGCTTTCGCGTCAATGCGTATCATGAACGAGGCAACCTTGCAGCGGCGCTTCGTCTCATTCCAAACGAAATTAAATCAGTCACCGAGCTGGGCATGCCGAATGTAGTTATGGGCTTTGCTGACTATCCCCGCGGCCTTGTGCTTATCACGGGTCCAACTGGTAGTGGTAAGTCAACCACTTTGGCAGCGCTTGTTGATAAGATCAATACCGAACGAGCCCAGCATATTATTACGATTGAAGACCCGATTGAGTTTACACATAAGTCAAAGAAGTCGGTTGTAGTTCAGCGAGAGGTGCACTATGACACCTATAGCTTTAGCGCGGCCCTTCGTTCGAGTTTGCGTCAAGACCCTGACGTCGTGCTGATTGGTGAGATGCGTGACCTTGAAACTATTAGTGCAGCGATTACAATTGCCGAGACAGGTCACTTAGTTTTCGCGACCCTTCACACGAATAGTGCTTCTCAATCGATTGACCGTATGATTGACGTGTTTCCGCCCCATCAACAACCACAGATTCGTGCCCAACTTTCAAATATTCTGATGGCAATCTGTTCACAGCGTCTTATTCCAGCTATTGGCGGTGGTCGGGTGGTTGCTGCAGAGGTGCTCGTCGCGAATCCAGCCGTACGTAACATCATTCGAGAAGGAAAAGCTCATCAACTTGATGCTGTTATTCAAACAGGTGCTGATCAGGGTATGCAGACAATGGACCGTACCCTTGCAGGACTCGTCCAAAGCGGTACAGTTACCTACGATAACGCTCGTGAGTATGCTGTTGATTTGACTGAGTTCGAAAGGTTGATGAGAGGCTAATGAAGAAATTTGCTTATGAAGCGCGTGATCAAGCTTCAAATAAGATCACTAAGGCAACTCTCCAGGCAGAGTCTGAGAGTGCTGCAGCTCATTTGCTGATTCAACAAGGTTTCACCCCGCTGAACATAAAAGAGCAGTCAGAAGAACCGAGTCTTATTGCGCGTCTTACGGGACGTATTACGACAAAGGATAAGATCGTCTTTACTCGACAATTGGCCACGCTGATTGGAGCAGGGTTACCGCTGTCCCAAAGCCTTCATACGGTCCTTGAACAAACTGAGAATAAAAAACTCCAATCCATTGTCCAAGAGATTACTGCCTCAGTCGAAGGTGGTAAATCGCTTTCTGAATCATTCTCCAAGTTTCCTGATGTGTTTGATCCAGTCTTTTTGTCACTAGTAGCGGCAGGTGAGCTCTCGGGTACACTTGATGATTCGTTGCAACGAGTAGCCGATCAACAAGAAAAGGATGCTGATACGGCGAGTAAGATTAAGGGTGCCCTGACATATCCGATTATCGTATTGGTTGTCATCCTCGGCGTGATGGCATTCATGCTCTTTACCGTGGTTCCCCAAGTTGAGAAGCTGTATCATGACCTAAAGAAGCAGCTGCCATTCTTAACTCAGATTATGGTGGATGCAGCCAACTTCTTATCGCACTATTGGTGGGTCGTCTTGATCGCCGTTGTGGCCCTAGTCTACTTCGGTAGACAATATATGAAAACGGCATCAGGTATTAAGTTTATTGATACATTTAAGCTTAACGTTCCGGTCTTTGGGCCAATGTTTCGTAAATTGTACATGGCGCGCCTAACTCGAACCGGACAGACACTTCTTGGAACGGGTGTGAGCATGCTTGATATGTTGCGCATCACGGCGACGGCATTGAACAATACGGTTGTTGAGAAAAGTATTACTCGCGCAAGTGAGAAAGTGAAGGGAGGGAAGGCACTATCGGCAGCACTCCAGCCAGAAGATTATATTTTGCCACTTGTACCGCAAATGATAAAGATTGGCGAACAGTCGGGGCGAATTGATGAGATGATGGGTAAGGCAGCGCAGGTATATGAGAATGAACTTGATCAGCAGATCAAGACAATTTCAACTGCTATTGAGCCTATTCTTATGGTTGTCCTTGCAGTTGTAGCTGGTAGCATGGTGGGAGCGATTCTCTTGCCAATCTATAGCTTGGTGAATGGCATTAATGTCTAGACAGCGCCGAGCAGACAGGGTATTATATGCATAAGTGTTATGCGCATTAAGTAATCAGTTCATGTGAAAGGTGGAAAAATTTCTATGAGCACTCAAAAAAAAGAAAAAGGATTTACGATCATCGAAGTCGTCTTGGTGCTTGCGATTGCAGGTTTGATATTCTTAATGGTCTTTATTGCCTTACCAGCTCTCCAGCGTAACCAACGTGATACGGCGCGCAAGAGTGATGTTGGCTCAGTTGCTTCAGGAGTAGCTGCGTACACAGGTAACAACAGGGGAACTTTCCCTACAACTGATAAATTAGCTTCCTATGTGACGGATGTCTCTGATAACACGACGAGCATTGTTGTCAGTACGAGATCAGGTGCACAAGATATTACTGCGGCTGACGGAGTAGTAACCGTTACTCAAGGAACTACCTGTGGTGATAGTGCAGTTGATAAACAATCCCTTCTCAAGGGTTCTACGCGAGCGTTCACCGTTGTGACTAAGCTTGAATCGGGTGGCGGTGCATACTTTTGTCAAGCTAGTTAAGTCTCGTCTATAAGTGTATGCGCAATACCTCAATAGGGATCTACGGATCCCTATTTCTATGAGGTTTTTACCATAACCTGATATGATAGTGCTTATGGAAACAGTTATTATCTACGTTGCACTGGTACTAGTTGGCTTATGTCTAGGAAGCTTTGCAGGAGCATCCGTTTGGCGCTTGCGAGCCCGCCAATTAAAAGAAGATAAAGTGAATGGAGAGCCAGTTGACGCTAAAGAATATAAGCGACTTAGTAAGCTTACTAAAGCATCTCTCGCGCATGATCGTTCACAATGTCTCTATTGCTCCTATACACTTCGTTGGTATGATCTCGTCCCACTCGTGAGTTGGTTGTCACTGGGTGGTCGTTGTCGACAGTGTCATCATCCGATTGGCTGGTTTGAGCCGCTGATAGAACTTGGGGTGGCGCTCTTCTTTGTCGGCTCATACATATTTTGGCCATATGAGCTCACGACTAGCATTGAAATTACGCGACTTATTATATGGCTTGTTTCAGGGGTAGGGCTTGCTATTCTATTCGCCTATGATGCAAAGTGGTTTTTGCTTCCAGATCGGATTAGCTTTACGGTTATTGGGTTTGGGATCGTTAATGTCGTTCTCACGCTTTTAACAACAACCGACATTGTTCAGGCACTGTGGTCCACACTAGGAGCGATCCTTATCCTTAGCGGCCTCTATTTGGCACTCTACCTTATCTCTAAGGGCCGCTGGATAGGGCTAGGCGATGTGAAATTAGGACTCGGACTAGGGCTCTTGCTCGCTGATTGGCGTCTTGCCTTTATCACTTTATTCGCAGCAAATGTGATTGGTTGTCTAGTTGTCATACCCGGACTCATTTCGGGAAAGTTAACAAGAGAGGCTCATGTACCATTTGGCCCCCTACTTATAGCGGGTACCGTCGTAGCTCAGTTCTTTGGTGGCTACCTGTTAAGTTTTTACCTTGTCGGCATGCTCTAGGGCATAATTGACCGTAGTGCTTATGCTATAATGAAGGGCAAATGGGCAATAGCTATAAACTCGGTTTTACAATTATTGAGACAATGCTCTTTTTGTCGATTACTGGTATATTAGTCGTTGCCTTATTGGCGGGTTCTGGGGCATCTATCAACCAGCAGCGCTATAAAGATAGCGTAACGACTTTCCAATCAACTCTCCAGCGACAATATTCAGACGTAACAAGTGTCAGCAATGATCGGTCAACTTCTGATGCCTGTACGGCACTTAGCGGAGATTCTACGGCTACGTTGCTTGGGCAATCAGACTGTGTCGTCATTGGGAAGTATGTAACAGTTGTTGATACTCAGATTTCAATTAGTACGGTGATTGGCCTTCCTCCTGCTGCAAATATCGATTCACTCAATGACGTAGCCCAACTAAAGGCCTACAAGTTAGCGGTTGTGAGCGACTCCACCGAGACCTCGGATCTTGAATGGGGGGCGGGTATTGCATGGCCATCAAGTGGTTCAGGATCTAAGTCGTCAACTCATCCGCGCAGTATTAGTGTTCTCATTCTGCGTTCACCAACGAGTGGGCTAAACTATACCTTTACGGCCGATGACACCAGTACAGGTCTGGGTGATATGATTGTAGCCAGCAATACAGTTCCTGGACAAGAGCAGCGTCGTCTGTGCATTGATTCAAATGGGTTATTCGACGGTGGCTTGGCTGTAGTGATCAACCAAGCGGCAACGAATGCCAACGATATCCAAGTACGCTCAAACGATATGGGAGATGATTCGACATGTTAATCCGTCGTTTAAAGCAGCGCCAGAAGGGTGATACGCTTATTGAAGTGTTGTTTGCGGTTACGGTATTTAGCCTCGTAGCAGTTGGGACATTATCGATCATGAATCAGGGTAGCGCAATTGCTGAAAGGGCACTTGAGACTACTCTTGTGCGTCAACAAATTGATGGACAAGCCGAGGCTTTACGGTTTTTAAATACCTCATTCATTGCGGCCTATAAATTTGGCCAACCGTATAGTAGCTACGCTGCTTCAACTGCGGCTGGACAATGGGCGGCAATTGATACCAACGACAATCCTACTACTGCAATGCCATTTGGCGCGGTAGGGACGGATTGTCCGACTCCACCAAGTGGAAGTTTTGTAATCGATACGCATAACGCGAAATTTGTTGCACCTACTGATGGAAAACTCACTATGGCCACAACGTATGCAAAACTGAATTATGATACGGCCGACAGTCTTATAAACGCTGAAGGGATCTGGATTGAGGCAGTTCGCTCGCCGGCGAGTAGCGACCCTTCACAGACAACGAGTGGATATATTGATTTTCATATCAATGCTTGCTGGAGTGCTGCTGGATTGTCTGTACCGCAAACCATTGGAACGATTGTGAGGCTATATGAACCACGTGGATAAAAAGAGAGGCTTTACCCTCATCGAGCTCATGCTCGCAATGAGTTTTATTTCCGTATTATTAATAGCTATTGCCATGACTATTATTCAGATTGGTAACATATATAATCGGGGACTCATGCTTAAGGAAGTAGATCAAACAGGTCAAGCAGTGGCGACCGAACTTCAAAATGCTATTCGTCAATCTGCTCCATTCTCGATTGCTACAGGAAGTGGTAGTCATTACGTACCACAAGCATGGGGGGGTCGATTATGTATTGGTCAATATAGCTACATCTGGAACTACGGTAAGGATCTCAATGCCAAGAATCCAAATGTCAATAAATATGCTGGACTCGATTCTAGTACAGACATACATCTTGTGAAAGTATTAGACCCTGGTGCGTTGTACTGTCTACAGAAGCCACTTCTAGCTATTGACGCCACAAAGGCCACGGAGCTTCTTGCTACAGGTGACTACCAGCTCGCAATTCACTCCTTTACAATTAAATCGAATACAACAGCCATTGACACAAAGACGCGACAGCAACTGTATGATATTCAACTAAGCTTGGGAACAAATGATAAGAATGCATTAACCTACGGTACGGATGGTTCGGCGACCTGTACGGCACCGGGCCAAGACGGAGCTGATCTGACGTATTGTTCAGTTAGCGTTTTTGATATTGTAGCTCGGGCAGGGAATACGGTACAGTAATTATGAAAGAGGGTTATAACGTGAAGCAATTAAAACAACATGGTGCTGTCTCGCTCTTTATCGTCGTATTCTCGGCTCTACTCATGACGGTTGTTACACTTAGCTTTATTCGTCTCATGGTGACGAATCAACAACAGGCGAGCTCAAATGACCTTTCGCAGAGCGCATACGATTCAGCCCAGGCTGGCGTTGAGGATGCGAAGCGCCTTTTGATTATTGATCAGACCTGTCAAACGCAGGGATCGACAACGGAAGCCTGCACAAATGCTCATAATGCTATCGCCTCGGGTTCATGTTCTGCGGTTGCAAGAGGCCTCGGAGCGGTTGGCCCAACCGATACGGCCGATGAGACCTCGATTCAACAAAACCAAGCCTATACCTGCGTGAAAATTACCACAAAAACCGATGACTACGTGGGAACGCTTGATGCAAATGCGTCTGCGGTCGTACCACTCTTTGTTGATGCGGCTCAAAGCTTCGATACAGTTACCATTCAATGGTTCGACACGGCAAATCTTCAATCCTATGATGGTACGAAAGTTGATTTAACAAACTCACTCGTCACACCCGAACCGCTTCTCGCTCAGAATAAGTGGCAACCAAATCGGCCGTCGATTATGCGAGCTCAATTAATGCAATTTGGAAGCAATGGGTTCACATTAAATGATTTTGATGATACGAATGCAACCGGGCAAAGTGATGCCAATACGCTCTTTCTCTATCCTCGAGGAACTACTGGATTAGTTGCAAGTAATGATCCTGCAACTTCATTCTCGGGTAATGATGCGCGCAAGACAGCCACGGCTAGCCCGACGCCGATCACCTGTACGGGGGACTTAAAAGCGGGGGGGTATGCCTGTACCGCAACGTTGACATTGCCACAACCCATTAATGGGGGTGATCGTACTGCTTTCTTACGAGTAAGTTCGCTCTACAATGCAACTAACTATAGAGTAAGCCTCCAAAATGGTGGTTCAAGTGTGCAATTTAATGGGGTACAGCCAGAAATTGATTCGACGGGTCGAGCAAATGATTTATTCAGACGAGTAGCTACAAGGGTTACTTTAACAGATGCAAATTTTCCATATCCTCAGAGTGCTGTCGATATTACCGGCAATCTTTGTAAGGATTTTGTAGTGACAGATAACGTTGCCGATTACACAAAGTACATTGCGGCTCATCCATGTAATCCGTAGGTTCTATAAAGCTATTGTTCGCTTGTGTTGCTATGAAACTTTTCGTATATCTCTCGTAGGTGCTCATCGGTAACGTGGGTATAGACCTGGGTCGTACTAATGTTGCTATGACCAAGCATGGTCTGGACGCTGCGTATATCTGCTCCGTTCATTAAGAGGTCAGTAGCGAAACTATGACGCATGGTGTGTGGACTAACGTGCTTAGTGATGCCGGCAAGTCGACTATAGCGACTAACAATTCTTTGTACACTTCTAGCTGTGAGTCGACGGTAGTCACCGGTCATGGTTGTAGGATTATTACGACTGTAGCTGATAAATAGCGGAGGAAGGCTATCGGAACGTGCCTCAAGATACTCTTCGATATGTTGGGCAGTAATTTCGCTAACAAAAACTGGTCGATCCTTTTGTCCTTTTCCTCGAACCATAAACTCACGACGTTTCGTGTTGACGTGATCACGGTCGAGGTGAATTAACTCAGATACGCGCAGACCACTTGAGAATAGCAACTCAATAATAGATCGATCACGAAGACCTGTCTCGTCGTCACTGCTCACTTCAGACAGAAGTCGCTCTACTTCATCAAAATGAAGAAAGGTTACTTGTTTACGAACAGTCTTTGGCAGCTCGATCTTGTCAGGAGATAAACTTGTAATATCTCGTTTTGAAAGATAGCCAAGGAAGCCACGAAGGGCAATTAAATGATAGCTTTGAGTAATAGGTGAGAGTTGATCCCCGTGTTCATTCTTGTATCTATTAAGCCAGAGTCGATACTTACGGATAATCTCCGAGGTAATTCTCTCAACCATAATATCCTCTGTGAATTCAACGAACCGTTCAAGGTATAGGGTGTAATTTTCGGCTGTACGTGCCGAACGACCGCCTTCAACTTCGAGGTGTTCAATGTAGTCAAGGATAAGCTCTGACATATACATACTCTAAGCATAGCTCATATCTGGGTAGGTGGTACAATAATACTCATGCATAATATACTCGAAACAATTATTCTCGGCATCATTCAGGGGCTTACCGAGTTTATACCAGTCAGTAGTTCGGGTCACTTGGTTATTGCACAGTATTTCTTCTCAGGGGCCTCAGATCATCTCTTTCTTGAATTTATTGATATCGGCACAACTCTCGCACTTCTTGTCTATTTCCGTAAGCGTATTTGGAAAATCCTTATTGATGTATTTGCAAATAAAAATGTACGCTTAGCTCGTAACATTATTATTACCGCTATCCCTGCGGGCATCGTTGGCTATCTTTTATCCGACTTTATAAACTCATCTTGGTTTTTCGGTAGCATTATTGTGGTACTTGTAGGACTAGTTGTCGTTGGGACACTCATGATCATTGTCGATAAGCTGCCACGAGCAAGCCAAGTTGAGAATGGAGAGAAACTTAGTGCATGGCGAGCCTTTATGATTGGTATTGTGCAGATCTTTGCTCTTATACCGGGCGTGTCACGTTCGGGCTCAACGATGATTGCAGGTAAACTTGCAGGACTGGATTCAGCTTCGGCTGCCGAATATAGCTTCCTTGCATCGTTACCAATTATGCTCGGCGTCATGCTGAAGCTATTTGCGGGCTCAACCGAACGGGCATATTTAGCGTCACATCTTGAATTGTTGATCGTTAGTAATATTGCAGCTTTTATTGCCGGCATGATTGCCGTACGTTTTATGCTCCGCTATCTATCGCGACACGGACTGGGACTCTTTGGGTGGTATCGTATTGGCCTAGCAGCTGCGGTAACTATCGTGCTTTTGATACAATAAGATGTAATGCATAAGAAGGAGAAGTATGGACAATACCGATATTCAGAAGACACTCGTACTATTTAAGCCAGATACCGTTCAGCGTGGACTCGTTGGGGAGATCTTAAGCCGATTTGAACGTGTCGGCCTTAAGATTGTGGCGACGAAGATGCTAGCTCCCGATAAAGATCACTACTACAAGCACTACGAAGAGATTGGGAAGATGATTACTCGCCGTGGCGAAAAAGCATTTGGCGTGACACTTGATGCAATGGTGCAGGGTCCGGTCATCGCTATGGTACTCGAGGCCGTCGAGGCCGTGGAGCTTGTCCGTAAACTGGTTGGCCCAACTGAGCCCAAATCGGCAGCTCCAGGTACAATCCGTGGCGATTATTCACATATGAGCTTCGGGTATGCCGATAGTCAAGTAAAGGGTATTCCTAACTTGATTCATGCAAGTGGTGACCCCGAGGAGGCGGCACAAGAGATTGCCCATTGGTTTACCGAGGATGAGCAATATGAATACCAAGCTTTAAATGAGAAGTTTACGCGCTGACACCCCTGTTATATGCTACAATACGGTGGTAAGCCTCGGTAGCTCAATTGGATAGAGTAGATCCGTCCTAAGGATAAGGTTGCAGGTTCAAGTCCTGCCCGGGGTACCAAAGGAACTATATGGCTAAATCACATAACGACCAACTTGAATTTGATGGGCAGCGCGATGATGAGCGATTGTTGTTTATCTTTCGACGCCATATTATTGCAATGCGTAAGGGCTTCTATCTTCTGTTGATTCCATTTGCATTGTCGGCAATCCCGCCACTCATCTGGCAAAGTAATCTTGAGCTCTTCTTGTTGCCCGTTGGAGGACTACTACTTGGCTTAATTCTCTTTTTCTATCACTTTATCATGTGGTATTTTACCATTTACATCGTGACCGATCAGCGTATTCGTCAGGTAACCCAAAAAGGTCTGTTTGGAAAAGATGTGATTGAGCTGAAGCTATCAAAGATTCAAAACATAAGCTATAATATACCAGGATTTAATGGTGAGATTTTACAATACGGTACAATCGTTATCCAGACCTTTGTGGGTGATTTGGTGATTCATAACGTTGAACATCCAGATAAAATTTACAACAAGCTACAAGACGCAGTTAATAATGCAAGCGATGACCAGGGAGATTATGAAGAAACTGTTTAAAAAATTACATAGAAAAGAAGCACCATCTTCTCGTATCACTAGTGATACGATTGCAGAGCATCGTCAACGAATCTTAGCTGGTGGTCGACGATTCAAGTATCCCGTTCAGTACGCTCGTCAC
Organism: Candidatus Saccharimonadota bacterium; assembly: GCA_015655045.1. GTDB lineage: Bacteria > Patescibacteriota > Saccharimonadia > Saccharimonadales > Saccharimonadaceae > UBA1547. Next base: position 26,399 of record JAATFU010000003.1, on the reverse strand, counting down.
CGTCTTGTCTTTAACGCTATTCTTATTAGCCTTGGTGCCCTGATTGTAGCTGGTGGCGTCGTGTGGCAGCAGCTATATGTAGCCCAAAATACGAGCACATTTATGTACCGCCTTACGAAGGTGTTGCCCCTTCCTGTGGCATCCGTGGATGGACAGGCCGTACCATATAGCGATTATCTTATGAAGTATCTGAGTTCTGTTCACTATCTTCAGCAAAAGGAGCAGGTAAACCCGAAAACAGATGACGGGAAACGTCAGGTGGCCTTTATTAAGCAGAAGTCGATTGAAGATGCTATTGCTGACGCGTACGCTACAAAGCTAGCGACTGAGCAAAAGATTACGGTGAGCGACAGCGAACTTGAAGCATTCTTGAAAACGCAGCGGCAATCATCTGATGGCGAGATCTCGCAACAGACATACGATGCCGTAATCCTTGATTACTACGGCTGGACGCCAGATGAGTACCGCCACGCCACTAAGGAGAAGTTACTTTTGCAGAAAGTAGCATACGCTGTTGATAAAAATGCAACATCTCAAGTTGCTACGATTCAAAAAGCCATGAGCGATCCATCGGTGAACTTTCAGACGCTCGTCACTACTTTGAATGGACAAGGGTTAACAAAAATAACTTATGGCACCTCTGGAATGGTACCAAAAACGAATCAAGATGGAGGTCTTGCCCAAACGGCTTCAAAGTTAGCAAAGAACCAAATCTCCTCTGTCATTACGTCGACAGCGGGCGATGGCTACTATTTCGTACGACTCCTTGATAGTACTAGCAGTACTGTGAGCTATGAGTTTATCCAGATTCCGCTCAGTACTTTTACTGACAATCTCGCGAAGCTAAATGCAACAACAAAAGTAAAGCAGTTTATTTCTATTCCTAAGACGACAACTAATTAAATCAAAGGAGAATAACAACAATGTATACATTACCCGCTCTCGAATATGATTATGATGCACTTGGTCGTTACATCAGTAAAGATATCATGCAACTACATCACGATAAGCACCATCAGACCTATGTCGATAAGCTCAATGCTGCACTCGAAGCTGTTCCTGAGTGGCAAGGTCAACCGATTGAGAGCTTACTCCAGGATCTCTCGGCAGTTCCTGAATCGGTACGTACGGCAGTTCGTAATCATGGTGGAGGACACTATAACCACACATTATTCTGGCAGTGGCTGTCACCAACAGGAGGCGGTCAGCCGACGGGCCCATTAGCTGAAGCACTTGAGGGCAAGTTCGGGAGCTATCAAGCCTTCGTAGATGAATTTACAACAAAATCACTAGCAGTTTTTGGTAGTGGGTGGGCATGGCTACAGCCAGACCTTGAGATTATTACTACGGCGAATCAGGATACTCCATTGAGTCAGGGTCTCGACGCGCCTTTATTGGGATTAGACGTATGGGAGCATGCATATTATCTTGACTACAAAAACAAACGAGATGACTATGTTAAGGCATGGTGGAATGTCGTTAATTGGGACTATGTCGCCGAGCGATTCAAGAAATAGGAATTTTCCATCTAATAAAAGAGACCAATTTAACTTGGTCTCTTTTAAATAAGCTTGGCGTGCTCGACCGGATTTGAACCGGCGATCTCCTCCGTGACAGGGAGGCGTGATAACCCCTTCACTACGAGCACATAGTAGTTGAGTGAACTTAAAGTATGATATCAGTTTTTAGTAACTCGTGCAACAGGGGAGGCGGCGTTTAATTTTCGGTGGCTACCATGGTATAATCGAGAGTGATCGATTGACTGCCGCTGTAGCTCAGTTGGTAGAGCGGCGCTTTCGTAAAGCGTAGGTCTCCGGTTCAAATCCGGACAGCGGCTCCACGACGATATGCGGGTATCGTATAGTGGCTAATATGCAACCTTCCCAAGGTTGAGAGCAGAGTTCGATTCTCTGTATCCGCACCATACAAGCCATGAAGACAGTTATTATAGATTCGCTGAAACAACTTGTTGCCAATAGGTATCTACTGGTACTCTCTAGTGGTCTCCTTGCATTAGCAATCGGAGCTGTTATCTACATCGCTCTGACCGTCCATCCAAGTGAACTTCAACTCGTTTCCCACTACACGGCATACGGGGTAACCCACTTATATCGTGATCAATGGTTTTATCTCCTTACGTTTGCCGTCTTCCCTCTGTTTGTTGCAATATTTCATATTATACTTGGCATTAAGCTCCTCCTTCTTAAAGGGCCTTCGCTCGCAATTGCTTTTGTCTGGATGGGGGTCGCAATTATCATTATTGGCTGGATTACTGCCTCGGCCTTGTTAAATGTATGGTCACCGTTATAGATAATGATTGATATTGACCTCGAGATACCAATGGGTAAGCGGACGCGACAGTATCGTTTCTTTGAGATGCTACCTGCTATTTTGAGCTATGGTGCATTTGCATTGCTTATTATCTTATCGCTTGTTAATCCAATTCTAGCGGCTATCTACCTCATGCTTGTCATCATTACCCTGCTTGTTAAGGCGGTTGGTATTGCGATCCACACCATTGGGGGTCGCAATCGTTTAGAAAGTGCCCAAAGAGTTGATTGGCACGGACGACTCGCAGACCTCGAAGATCCAGAGAATTCCTATGCTGTCGGTCGTTATACTCGAGCAAAGTCGTTTGGTATCTATGCACATATTGATAATCTTCGCCTTATGGCCGCTGACCCCGAAACATTTCCTCGCCCTTCACAGTTATATAATGCAGTAATCGTCGCTACTTACAATGAATCGTATGAAATCCTTGAGCCAACTATTCAGTCAGTGCTTGCGACTACCTATGATAACGATAAGATTATCCTTGTGGTAGCCTATGAAGAACGGGGTGGGGAGGCCATACAGAAAACGGTCCAACGACTTGAAAAGAAATTTGGTGATAAATTCTTCGTTTTTCACGCTATTCAGCACCCCAAAGATCTCCCCAATGAGGTAATTGGTAAGGGTGGCAACATTACACATGCAGGACGTTTCTTGCGCGACTGGCTTCCAACGCAGGGGATTGAGTATAAGGACGTTATTGTCACGACATTAGATAGTGATAATCGCCCTCACGCTACCTATTTTGACTATCTGACATATGAATATATCGTGCGAGAAGACCGTAAACACCTTGCATATCAACCAGTCTCATTATTTATGAATAATATATGGGATGCTCCAGCACCAATGCGCGTAGTGGCAACAGGTAACTCATTTTGGAATATTATTAGCTCGATGCGCCCTCACACTCTCCGTAACTTCGCTTCGCATTCACAACCAATGGATGCACTGGTCGAAATGGATTTTTGGAGTACTCGAACCATTGTAGAAGACGGTCACCAATACTGGCGAAGCTACTTCTATTTTGGGGGTAATTATGATGTTATTCCTATTCACGTTCCTATCTACCAAGACGCGGTATTATCGGATACTTACCTTAAGACGCTCAAGGCGCAATTTATTCAGTTAAGACGATGGGCCTATGGTGCTTCAGACGTGCCCTACGTGGCAGTACACTTATTTACGCGTAAGCGTAACATTAGCTTCACCGCAGGCTTTGGGCGCTTCGTACGCTTGCTAGACGGGCATGTAACGCTCGCAAGTGTTTCGGTGCTCGTGGCAGTGGGGGGATGGGTGCCGCTTCTCATTAATAGCAATGCTGCGCGTAGCGTGCCCGCACACCAGTTGCCAGATGTCATTAGTAGTATTCAACAGGTTGCCCTTATCGGGTTATTTATTACTGTTTTCCTTGCCTTTAAGATGTTACCACCTCGTCCAGAGCGTTATAAACGTCACCGTAGTTTCTTTATGATAGCGCAGTGGGTACTCATGCCTGTGACTGCGATTGGGTATAGCGCGACTTCTGCCTTGTACTCTCAGGCACGCCTTGCCACCGGACATTATCTAGACAAGTTCGACGTTACGGACAAAGCGACTCATGCATCCGTGGTGCGATCTAAAAAAGCTAAGAAACGACATGATAAGTAACAAGTAGGGGCTTACCGAAGAGTAGAGAAAAGATCCTCGTTGAGAGCGAGGATCTTTTTATATAGATGACAATCAATGGAAAGGGGGGAGGGTCCTATTGGTACGTACGAATACGTACTTCGCGTTTCACCTCTTGGAGTGTTTTATCGTACTCAAACCCAATATTAAAGCGTTCAAGTTCAGATGGTTTATCCATGGCTGTGATCTGTAATTTCTTTACCATAGACTAATATTAGCATAAACACTAACAAAAGTCAACGGAACACTTTGTTACTTCATATACCTCACATGATATAGTCTTCACGTGAAATATAACGAATCACTGGTGGATAACTTTGAAGGCGTGTGGGTAAACTAAAAGCCCATCAGGACTTCTGATGGGCTAAAAATAAAAACAATGGTGGGTCCTAGAGGATTCGAACCTCTCACCTCCACAACGTCAATGTGGCGCTCTAGCCAAATGAGCTAAGGACCCAAGCTATATAAGGATACCAAAGTAGAGGTGCTACCGCAAGAATATGGTATGATAATACCTGAACGATGATGCAATCTAACCAGTTGTTGAGTTCCATGGATAAGATGAACCATGACATATTCTCTTACAAGTGCCTATATCAATTTATAGGAAGTCCGGTGGAACCACCCTATAGTATTGCATAAGAATACTACTGGGTCCGAGACATGCGATATATAGATTTAACCTTTAAAGACAAGGCTTAAATGTAACTATCGCATGTTTTTTATTTATCAAAAAAGGAGTATGAACCATGAACGACGACCAATTACATGCAATGCGACACAGCTTGGCGCACATTACGGCTGCAGCGGTGCAACGATTATGGCCCGATGCTAAGTTTGGCGTTGGCCCCGTGGTGGATAATGGCTTCTATTACGATATTGATCTTGGCGAACTAAAGATATCAGAGGCGAACTTTCCAAAAATCGAAAAAGAGATGCATAAATTAATTGATTATGGGGATAATTTTGAACGTTTCGAAATGCCGATTGATGAAGCGATCGAATGGGCGCGCGCCAACAAACAACCATATAAAGAAGAATTATTGAATGATTTGAAACGTGCTGGTACAACTGTGGCTAAGGACCTTGATGCCGATGAACTTGGACTGAAGACAAGCGGTGGGTCAGCCGTTGAGACAGTTTCATTTTATAAGAATGGCAATTTTGTTGATCTATGTCGTGGTCCCCATGTCGCAAACACTAAAGATGTAGGTGCTTTTAAGCTTCTACGAGTAGCTGGCGCATATTGGCGTGGTAAAGAGACAAATCCTCAGATGCAGCGCCTGTATGGGGTTGCTTTTGCCACTCAAAACGAGCTTGATCAGTATCTGGAGCGTCTCGAACAAGCAAAGACGCGTGACCACCGCAAATTAGGCAAAGAACTCGATCTGTATACTCTGTCTCCTTTGGTTGGTGCTGGTTTACCACTATTTACTCCTCGAGGAACGGTGCTTCGTGACATTGTTAGTCAATATTCGAATCAACTTCGACAAAGTTACGGTTTTCAAAAGGTTTGGACGCCACATATTACGAAAAAGGAGCTATATGAAGCTTCCGGACATTGGGCGAAGTTTGGCGAGGAACTATTTCTAGTCACAAGCCAAGAGACAAGTGATAGCTTTGCTTTAAAACCAATGAACTGTCCGCACCATACTCAAATTTTTGCATCGAGACCACGTAGTTATCGTGATATGCCAGTACGTTATCTTGAGACAACGACGGATTATCGCGATGAGAAGACGGGCGAATTGGGTGGGTTGAATCGTGTTCGGTCATTAACCCAGGATGATAGTCACGTATTTTGTCGACCAGATCAAATTGAAGATGAAATTAACAATCTACTCGCGGCTGCTCGTAAGCTCTATGCGTCAATTAATATGCCTTTGCGTGTTCGATTATCATATCGTGATGGAGGCGATGGCTACTTGGGTGAGCTATCACTTTGGGAGTCGGCTCAAGCGCAACTAAAAGCGGCTGTTATTGCAAATGAGTTAAACTATTTCGAACAAGATGGGGAGGCTGCCTTCTATGGTCCTAAGATTGATTTTATGGCCACGGATGCTATTGGTCGTGAACATCAAGTGGCGACCGTACAGCTCGACTTTGTGCAGCCTGGTCGTTTCGGGCTCGTATATACAGACGCCGAAGGTAATGCTCAAACACCGGTGATGATTCACTGTGCATTACTTGGTTCTATTGAGCGTTTTCTCAGTGTCTTTATTGAACATACAGCTGGTTGGTTTCCTCTCTGGGCTGCCCCAGAACAAGTTCGCATTCTGACTATCAACGATACAGTACTTGATTATGTAAAAGAGGTAACAGCCACTCTTGATCAGACTGTCCTCGATACACCTGTTAAATACAACGAACTACGCTATACAACTGATGATCGTAATGAATCGCTCGGTAAGAAGATTCGTGAAGCAACTACCTGGAAGGTCCCTGTTCAGTTAATTATTGGCCAACAGGATAAAGAAAAGCGAGAGGTGAGTGTTCGAACCCAAACTGGCGAAGAGAAAATCTTACTTACTGACCTCTCTGATTATCTCAAGAAGATTTAGCTATGATTGATAGCGAGTTTCGCAATAAAATCCATCAATTAATGGCTGGGGTGCCAGCTGGAAACGTGACGACGTATGGTGATCTGGCTGCCTTTGCTGGTCATGCGTACGCTGCTCGCGCTGTCGGTATGATTGCGCACTACGGCGATGAGTCTTTGCCTTGGCATAGATTAGTGAATCGTTTTGGTGGTTTGGCGAGTGGCTACTATGGAGGAAGAGAAGTTCAGGCGGTGATGCTTGAAGCGGAAGGCGTAAAGATTTCTCCAGAGTTTGTAGTTGAAAAGTTCAAGGATCGACGATGGCAACCGAAACTATAAGAGAACAGCCACTAGTTGTTATTGCTGGACCAACAGCAAGTGGTAAGTCAAACGTTGCAATTGAGATAGCCGTGGCTTGTGAAGGGGAGATTATTTCGGCAGATTCACGTGCAATTTATAAGCACTTCAATATTGGGACTGCCAAGTTGTCGCCTGCAGAACAGGCAGAAGTACCACACTGGGGACTGGATTTGATTGAACCCAATGAACGTTATTCCGTGGCTGATTTTAAACTGTATGCTCAACAAAAAATAGCTGAGATACGAGCCCGCGGCCATGTTCCGATACTGGTTGGTGGAACAGGGTTGTATGTGGATGCAATAATTTTTGACTATCAATTAGGAAAGCCTGCAGATTTGTCATACAGAGGTAAGCTGGAAGCAATGAGTCTGCCTGAGTTATATGAATATTGTAAGAAAAGCAACATTAGTTTACCTGAAAATTATCAAAATAAACGGTATGTTATACGGGCTATAGAGCGTCAAGGAGTGAACTCTGATAAACACACTACCCCTGTTAAAAATACTATAATTGTTGGAATAACAACAGATAAAAAAATTCTTCGACAAAGGATTGAAATGAGAGCCGAACACTTATTTGACCTTGGGGTTGTCGAAGAGGCAAAAAACTTGGGCAAATTGTATGGTTGGGATAGCGAGGCGATGAAAGGGAATATCTACCCATTGCTGCATCGGTACCTAAATGGGACGATGACGTTAAATGAAGTGAAGCAGAAGAATGTTACCCTTGATTGGCGGCTTGCTAAGCGGCAGCTTACATGGCTACGGCGTAATCAATATATCACCTGGCTGCCCGTAGGGCAGGTAAAAGAATATGTGCTTGATCGGCTCGCTAAGTCGCAACAGGCGTGATATTATAGAACACGAAAGTTATCCGAGGAGAGTAGAATGATTGACGCACTATTTGGCTCAAAGACGCGAGTAAAACTCTTGCATCTTTTCCTGAACAATCCAGGTCAATCTTTTTATGTTCGCGAGATAACCCGCAAGATTGATGAACAGATCAACTCCGTTCGCCGCGAGTTATCGAATATGCTTGAAATTGGCGTAATTACCAGTGATAGTGCAGATAACAAATTATATTACCAAGTTAATCAACGATATGATTACTATATTCCATTACGAGCCATCTTTGGTGATAAGCTCACGAATGAAGTAGTCACTCCGATTACTGCGGCAAGTGTCGCTGCAGATGATTATAGTGCCGCCATACGGAGTATTAGTGGACTACGAGTTGCCTTGTTCTCGGGAGTACTAGTAAGAGGCTCTAATAGCAGCGTCGATATCCTCCTCGTGGGGAATCCACTAGCTGCAAAAGTAAAGGCAGCGATTAAGGTAATTGAAAAAGGTGAAGGGCGCGAGATTAATTATAGTGTGCTATCTTATGACGAGTTCTACTACCGCTTAAGTATTCGAGATAGATTTATTACAGAGATTCTCAACGGTAAATATACAATCGTCATTGACGCAGATACCGTACTGAGCAAATAAAAGGAGATAAAAGATGTTTGATATTGAATATAAAGGTGGCAATACAGTTATCCTAACCACAAAGAAGGATACACTAGTGTTTGATCCAAAACTTTCGATAGTTGGTTTGAAGGATATTGTCATTAAAGATGCTGTTGAGATTGCCACAGAGGCTCGTTTCGCTACCAATGGACAGGATGCTAAGTTACTTATCGAGGGGCCTGGAGAATATGGTGTAGCGGGCTTTGGTATCATTGGTATCCCGGCTCAGCGCCATTTAGATACAGCCTCAACTGAGCTGCTCTCGACTATGTACCGAATCGAGGTGGGTGATATAAGGATTGCCGTTCTTGGCAATATCTATGAGAAGCTAAGCGACGAACAGCTTGAAGCCCTCGGACTGATTGATATCCTTGTTATTCCAGTTGGCGGAAGCGGCTATACACTTGACGCAACAGGAGCAGCAAATCTGACGCGTCAAATTGATCCAAAGGTAGTTATTCCAACGCACTATGCCGATACGGCGTTAACATATGAAGTACCGCAAGATACTCTTGAGACTTTTGTGAAGGAATTGGGTGCGCCAGTCGAAACGACAGCAAAGTATAAGGTAAAAGCGCCAACCTCGATTCCAGCAACATTGACAATTGTTGAGTTGACCCGAAGTTAAACAGTATCCATTTTAATATAAAACACCTCTTAGTCCTAAGAGGTGTTTTATATTAAGAACTCAAGATAATCTAGGCTAAGATACCTTTTTTCTTGAGAGTTCGAATTGCCTGAGTACTCAGGATCATCGTTACTTTCTGGCCTTCGAATTCAAAGGTCTTTTTCTGAAGGTTAGGCTTAAAAACGCGGTTTGTGCGACGCAACGAAAAGCTCACATTGTTGCCGAATTGTTTGCCTTTTCCAGTTAGTTCACATCGTGCTGCCATAATGGTTCTTTCACTTATTTTTAACAATCTTTGTCAGTATAGCGTTTTTTACACTTTACGTCAATAAGACAGAGGTACAATATAAATGCGACACAGCTGATATAATAGGAGATAATGAATATTGATTTCTTATATTTGGCAATTGTCTTAGTGGTTATTCTCTTATCGATGACCTTTCATGAGGCGATGCATGCATATGTGGGCTATTGGTTAGGCGACGACACGGCACGTTTACAGGGTCGCCTATCTCTTAACCCTCTTAAGCATATTGATCCTTTCCTTAGTCTTATTCTACCGATTCTACTGGCTATTGCAGGACTGCCTATCTTTGGGGGCGCGAAACCGGTACCCTTTAATCCCCATAATGTTCGGTGGGGTGAATGGGGGGCGGCCCTTATTGCAATCGCTGGTCCCTTAACGAATTTATTGATTGCCTTTGTAGGCTTCGGCGTATGGGTGCTACTGGGCACGCCAGCTACAGGAATTGGACAAGAACTCACGAGCGTAGCCGTGACGGTCAACCTGGGCTTTTTTGTGTTTAATATAATTCCTATCCCACCCCTCGATGGCTCGCGCGTATTATATGCTCTCGCCCCAGATTTTGTACGTCGTGGTATGGAGCAACTGGAACGATACGGTTTTTTGGTTATCCTAGCGATTGTTCTATTAGGGAGTTCTATCCTCGGAAGTTACCTATCTGTTATGCTAGCATTCTTTATTCGTATTTTCGCCTACATATTTGGCCTCGTCTAATGAGCGATGGTATAATAGAAGAGTCCCAGAAGGTACCTAGGTGTATATGATTTTCCTAACATCATATTGATAGGAATCCCAAGATAGTTTGTTCCCGTGGGGACATTCTGCGGGAATCCACCTTTGCTCTACAAAGCGGGGAATATCAAACACCAACCGTCCTTTTGGGACTTTTTTGTTATCTAGCTCGTTAATCTAATTTGCTAATGTTAAACTAGTAGCAAAAGAAGTATGTGACACTATGACAGGAAGCGGTATAAGATTATATGAAACAACGGGTTATTGTCCAGGGTATTATCCGCAAGGGCGACAAGGTCTTATTGTTACGTCGAAGTCAGGGACGTCCTGATTTAGTTGGCGTATATGAGTTGCCTGGTGGCCGGGTTGAAACAAACGAACAACCCGATGATGCCGTGCGACGACATCTCTATACTGAAGCAGGTCTAGATGTGCGGTCAGTTGAGCTAGTGGATGCAATAGCTACCACGAATGTCGAAGAGGGCAATGCTCAAAACATTATCTTAGTGTATGATATCTCGCTTCAGCGCGCTGATCAGCCTATTAAAATAGGACAACACTACAATTCGTACATATGGCAATCGATGCACTCTTTACAACAACTAAATTTACGCGATAGCTCACGAATGGTACTTGAGGGAAGTCCTCAGCCTACCTCAACAGATAGTCCTGAACACGAAGTTTCTAATACTGCTGCTGTTAATACAACAGATATCACTCACGTGACTATTTACTCAGATGGGGGGTCGCGCGGTAACCCGGGGCCTTCATCGGCGGGGTATGTAATATTCAATCATAAGGATGAACTTATCGACAAAGGTGGTTTATATCTTGGCATTACGACAAATAACCAGGCGGAATATCAGGGCGTGCGTATTGGACTTGAGCAAGCATTAGAACTAGGGGCCCGGAGTGTTGAATTCAGGGTTGATAGTCTCTTGGTCGTGAATCAAATGAGGGGTGTTTATAAAATTAAAAACCGAGAGCTTTGGCCAATCAATGAGCGTATTCGAGGTTTGATTGAAAAGTTTGATAAAGTCTCCTTTGTGCACGTGCCGCGTGAAGAGAATCAGTTGGCAGATGCAATGGTAAATAGTATCCTTGATAAACATCAAGCGAAGATCCTATAGGTTTGCTATACTAAGACCTGACAGTTTGTCAGGTGATCGCTTATGTTTACATAAGAGGAAAGTCCGGGCAGTGTAGGGCAATGACAGTCGCTAACGGCGACCGGGGGCGACCCTAGGGAAAGTGCCACAGAAACGAAACTACCTTGAAAAAGGCAAAGATGAAACGAGTGAGGTAAGAGCTCACAGCATTCCACGGTGACGTGGCGTGAAGGTAAACCCTGTCAGCTGCAAGGAGATTTGCATTAAGGGCGGCCCGTCCGCAGATCGATACCCGCTTGATCAAGTAGGCAACTACTTGACTAGATAGATGATCACCCACGACAGAACCCGGCTTACCGATGAACTGTCACTAAAAAATCGCTTCATTATGAAGCGATTTTTTAGATATTACACACGGTGAGTGGTTTTATTGTTGTGCAGTTTTAACAATTTCGGCAAACGCTTTTGGCTCGCTTACGGCAAGTTCAGACAGCACCTTGCGATCAAGTTCGATATTTGCTGCTTTGAGGCCAGCAATTAGCTTTGCGTAGGTCGTGCCAAGCTCACGTGCAGCGGCATTGATTCGGGTAATCCAAAGGCCGCGAAGGTCTCTTTTCTTATTGCGGCGATCGCGATAGGCATATTGCAGTGCCTTTACGACAGCTTGTTTTGCTAGGCGATATGAACGGGTGCGGTTGTGTTGCATACCCTTAGCTAATTTTAAGATCTTTTTGTGCTTAGCACGTGCTGTGACACCTCTTTTAACTCGCATAACTAAATTCCTAACGCTCGTTTAACGTTTTTAGCCATTGCACCCGTAACGAATGCAGTGGTGTTAATATTTCGCTTGCGGCTCTTACTTTTTTTAGAAAGTAAGTGAGCCCCAAATGCACGACGACGCGTTAGCTTACCTGTGCTGGTAATCTTAATGCGTTTCGCAGTTCCTTTGTGGGTCTTTATCTTTGGCATTATTTACTCCTTATTACTATGCTCAGATTGCGACCAGCCATCTGAGGCTTCTGCTCTAGGATTGCATCCTCGGCAAGTTGATCAGCGATACGGTTGATCATTGCATAGCCAAGTTCTTGGTGAGCCATTTCTCGTCCGCGGAAGACAACTAGGATTTTGACCTTATGACCATCTGCGAGAAAACTACGAATCTTGCGTAATTTTATCTCTAGGTCATTAGCGCCAATCTTGAGTCCCAAACGCATTTGCTTTAGTTCAACAACCTTAGCATTCTTGCGGTTCTTCTGGAGCTCTTTCATCTTTTGGTACTGGTATTTACCCCAGTCCACAACTTTCACCACGGGTGGTTCAGCATTCGGTGAGATCTCGATCAGATCAACTCCGGCTTCTTCGGCGACTTTCAGTGCTTCAGCGCGGCTCATGATACCTAATTGTTCACCAGTCGGCCCTATGACACGTAGTTGTTCGGCGCGAATCGCTTCGTTGATTCGTATGGTTGTATTGATCGTGGATCTCCTTCCAAGAGTCTGCAAACATTTGAGCATTTACTCGTATGCTATTCTACCAGATACCACCGAGGATATCAAGGGTTTATTATCCCGCTCCGAATATCATCAGAATGTCTCATGAAATGAACGTGAGCCTAGGAAGCTCCTCAAAAGACGCACCTTCATTCATAAGTGATATAAAAGTATCGGTTATATAGACTCCAGTAAGTCCGAGCAGTTTAGCGAGAGGTACGTTGAAGTGAGTGACTGTGTTACGAGAATAACGCATAAAATTTAATATATCGAAGCTTTTATCACAACGTCCACCCCAGTAATTAACAAAATGAAAAAAGTATCATCAAGAGTAGCTATAATTATTTGTTGTATATATATCATCAATATTTTCATTCAAACCGCAGGAAGTCTAGGTTTGTTGGTAGACACCTGGTCAATGAGACAAGGGAGTAAATTGCAGCTACGTTAAAGCGGTAGGCTGTGTGATAGATAATATCGACCGATAAATAACCACGTTGCCACAGCTATCTAGTAAGGGAGTGAAAAATATGTTACAATAAAAGAGTTACGTTGGGGCTGACTTTAGCTTTCGACGGAAGGATTTTAATAAATTATTTTGCAAGTCGACCGTAGGCGTAACCTACATAATTTAATTGCAAACAAACTTGCATCACTTAAGAATATCTTTGCCCAAGTGGACTTTAGTCCATTCAAGCTTCAGGTTTCTTCAGTAACAGCTTAGGTTAATCCCTAATGCCATCTTTTTGTCTAGGTAACATACGACAGGAGGGTGTTATATACGATGTTACTTACTGATTTGTGGGGCAGCAACAACAAATCAGGACACTTTATTGCGTGACATGAAGGATATTTTCGTTTCCCTTTAGTTCTGAATGTCATTAAGCAGCTAGGTAGACTAAACTTGTAGACAAATAATTTGTTACCTTTCGGACCGGGGTGCGATTCCCCGCAGCTCCACCAAAACGAAAATATCCCAACCAGTGAGTTGGGATATTTTCGTTTTGGTTAACGCTAGATAGGCAACAATAGGTAGGGCAGACAAGTAAATAGAAGAAAAATAAAACAACCGCCTGCGAGGAACGGTTGTTTTGATGTGGAGTTTTTGATAGCTGTTTATTTTTGGCTTCTGTATAAGTTTTTTATTCAGGAGCTACCCCTATAATATGATGCCAAAGCGCTTGTGTCAATGATAATTATGAAAATCTTTGCGTAAAAAATACCACGTGTGGATAACCGACCTAAAGTCATCTGTTAGACAATAAAAACCCTCCAATAGCCTAACTAACCTCCGCTCTTGTGTAGGTTACTAACAATGGACAACTTAAGGCAGTCAATACTATTTAATAACGTACGAAAACTGTCGCCGTAAAACCAAACAAGTCGCTAGTTATTTCATTGATTTTTATTGTATTAGGCCGCGGGATAAATGAATAGGCTAGTGGAAAAATTCGCAGCACACTGTGTGTGGTCAAATGTCGCAGATCGTCACAGGAGAGCCTGGAGTATATCACTAGGCTGTGTATTCAAATGTCTTTTAGGTTTGTGAGACTAGGTTACGCTGTATAGCGCATGTTGAGTAAAAACAAACATATGAAGTTTGGCTAGGCAATGAGTCATTCCCCGAAATACTTTAGTTGGTGTTCGCAATAAACAAATACAGGATTCGAATAGTAAAGAGTCAAACTAATTAGGCGAGCAAGAGGGGATTACTTGCTTGCAAGTCAGTTGGGCCCTTCATATGCCAAATTGGTGCGCAAAGCACTTGAACGAGGGGACATTATTCTGAATTAATATTTTTAATTTTACTTTTTTACAACGTTGTGACTATATCTATACGTAATATTTAGAACTGTTAAAATAAGAACTACAAAGTAAAAAGTTATAATTACATCGAATTAACCTTATTGATGCATTGACCGACGGGTCATGCTTATGCTAGTGTAAAGACAAGCTTTTACACACACAAACACAAAGCCAAACAGTAAAGATACAAACACCTTAACAATTCAACATTCATCGAGATCGTTTTTTGACGGAAACTCGGTGGCAACACCGATACTCACAATAATTTGCACATGCAAGTCACGCACCTTTAGTATCATGAAGTGTCGTCACCGATGCTCCGCCAAACGATATCAAACGATATCAAGTACGCGTGAGCTTTGTATAGCCAGTACCTCATGGCTAGTTTTTCCCTAGTTATCCTAAGATAAGTAGTGATAGTACTAGCCATGTAGCGGAACACTTCATACAAACACAAAAAAACAAAACGATATGCCCCGAGTTTACTCGGAGCGGTCAGCGTATTGTCTCGAACGACATGACAGGCACACTCAAATTTTTTATGTGGTGGCTCGCCTTATGTAATATGTCTGTCGTTCGGACAATCCATGTAGACATCCTTCTCTCTTTATAAACCCAAAATGGAAGTGTTATAGTAAGCAATACCATGTTAAAGAAAACAATTGCAGCTGTAACGGTGATAGGAATTATAGTGCTTGCTATTCTCCTCAATAGTACGACGCCTGCTACGGCAGGCCCATTTGGAATTCTAGTTATTTTTATCTGTGCTTATTTGTCATCACTTGGAGTGGTGACTTATTTTTTATATGCGATGAGCCGTCTCATCGCACACTTGTCGGTGAGCTTTACCGTGAAGAAACCATTGACGGCGCTCAGTTTTCGAAGTGCCTACTACTATTCAACAATTTTGGCTGCTGCACCTATTATGCTGATAGGTTTACAGTCGGTCGGTTCGATCGGCGTATACGGATTTATACTCGTATTACTTTTTGTTGTTATCGGTTGTCTGTATATTACAAAAAGAATTCAATGATTTATATGGCATAAGCTTGTTATTGACATGCTATAATTACAGATATGAAGCCAGAAGTCTCTTCGACGCAGTTTAGCCCCGAACAAACACCTGTTCAATACGAGCAGACGGGTGAACGCGTGCCAGTACTTCCGTCGCCTGAAACAGGTATAGAAACGGGAGCAGAGCGTCACGAACAGGCGGCCGAGGCTCAAGCGGCTACTGTTGATGGAGATCTGCCGCTTGTCTTGCCCCTTCCTATTGCTACTGTGCCGGACGATACGATGCCTGCTGATCAAATTACAACAGGTAGTCCGTTGGTCGCAGCGGATGAGGATCTAATAGAGAAAGAATGGGTCGACCGAGCAAAGAAGATTATTGTCGAAACAAAGGACGATCCATATCGACGCGAGGCTGCTGTGAGCCAACTCCAAATCGATTATCTAAAAAAGCGTTACGGAAGGGAACCTGGTGCCGCTAACTAAGCGCACCAGAAGGCAGTAGAAGATGGTAGGTTTTATCATAACAATCATTATTGTATTGATTTTGGTGGGGATTGTTGGGGGTTTTATTTATTCGCAATATCGTAAGACTCTACGAGAAGCTAAGAATTACGAACGCGGTCTTAAAATGGTACCCCTCTATATTCATATTCCTCCATCAAGTGACGACCTTGAAGGAAATGGTCGCGATGAGCGTGATCTTACCGAAGAAGTCTTATCGCAGGCACAGGTAATGTATAACATTATTTCTAGCACTGCTACGAAAGGCTTTAAGAGCCGCGTATATGGTCAACGTCATCTTTCGCTTGAGATTGTGGCGCACGAAGGTCTAGTTCATTATTATGCGGTTGTGCCGACCGTCTTGATCGAGGTAGTGCGACAGGCAATCGCTGCTGCGTATCCCTCGGCTCGTCTTGAAGAGGTAGAAGAGCGGAATATCTTTAGCCAGACGGGAAAAATGACCGGAACAATTGGCGGTGAGTTCACGCTAAAGAAAAGCTTTGTTTATCCAATCGCTACGTACCAGGAATCAAAGCGTGATGCTGCACGTGCCATGTTGAATGCATTATCTGCGGCAGGCAGGGAGGATGGCATTGCTGTCCAGCTGTTAATACGTCCCGCAGCAGATGGCTGGACGCGAAATTCAGTCGATGCGGCTAATAAGATCAAAAAAGACAAAGGCGTGAAAAAGGCTGGTTTTGCTGGTTTAAAGCCAAAAGATATTATGGAAGCCTTATGGAAACCGCCTGAGACGAGCGAGACAAAAGCAGAAGATAAGCAACTTTCCTCGTTGGAACAGGGCCTCGTTGAGGCAATCGAGGAAAAGACTCGCCACCCAGGCTATGAGGTCCTCGTAAGGGTGGTGGTATCGTCTAATAGTTCTGTGCGCTCGCAGGGTCTCTTGAAAAATGTTGTTGCAGCTTTTTCATTATTTGATTCATCTGTGAATAATGGGTTTAAGTTTAGTGTAGCTAAGGATATAGATGAGCTTGTGACAGCCTATATATTTCGTTTCTTTCCTCAAAGTATCAGCCAGAATATTCTTAATAGCGTTGAGCTAGCGACTCTCTTCCACCTGCCTGATCAAAACAGTATTCCAACTTCACAAGTCCAGCGTCAGATGGCAAAACAGGTGGACGGTCCGACACAAGTCATGGAAGAGGGTTTCTTGCTTGGATATAATGAGTTCCGAGGGGTCAAGAAGCAGATCCGTTTGAGTACAAATGACCGACGTCGTCACACCTATATGATTGGGCAGACCGGAACGGGTAAATCGGGGCTATTAGAGAATTTAGCATTTCAAGACATGATGGACGGCAAAGGTTTTGCCTTTATTGACCCACACGGTGATTCAGTTGAGAAACTGCTTGGGATGGTTCCGAAAGAACGAGTTGAAGACGTTATTTACTTTAGTCCTGCCGATATGGAGAATCCAATTGGACTAAACTTGTTTGAATTTGATACTCAAGATCAACGAGACTTTCTCATTCAAGAAAGTATTGCGATGCTCTATCGACTATATGATCCAGGCCATACTGGTATTATTGGCCCTCGCTACGAACATTGGTTTCGTAACGCAGCTCTCACGATTATGAGCGACCCAAACGGCTCGAGCTTTATTGACGTGCCGCAGGTCTTTAATGATCAGTCATTTACAGACGAGAAGATAAAACACGTGACTGACCGAACAGTGCTCGACTTTTGGAACAAGGAAATGGCTCAAACCAGTGATGCAAATAAATCTGAAGTACTTGGGTGGTTTGTGAGTAAGTTTGGTGCTTTCCTTTCGAACGAGATGATGCGTAACGTCATTGGTCAGACGAAGAGCGGGTTTAACTTGCGTGACATTATGGATAATAAGAAAATCCTTTTTGTAAACCTTGCTAAGGGGCGAACGGGCGAACTTAATTCGCAGCTACTTGGTATGATCTTTGTAATGAAGTTTCAAGCGGCAGCAATGGGCCGGGCTGATGTGCCAGAAGAAGAACGTGAAGACTTTGCACTCTACGTTGATGAGTTTCAGAATTTTGCTACAGATAGTTTTGAATCAATCTTATCAGAAGCTCGAAAGTATCGTCTCAACCTCGTCTTAGCGAATCAGTTTATGACCCAGTTAACAGATAAGATCCGCGAGGCGATTATCGGAAATATCGGTACGGTGATTAGTGGTCGTATCGGTATTACAGATGCCGAAATACTCCAGAAGAAATTCGCACCGACATTTGACGCGGAAGATCTTACTAAGTTGCCAAACTTTCAAACGATTGCATCTGTGATGATTAATAATGTACCATCGGCTGCATTTAGTATGTCTCTCGTACCACCGATGGGTCAATCGAATCCTCAGCTTCGGGATGCACTTAAGAAACTATCAGCCGCTAAATATGGTCGTCCTCGTGCACAAGTAGAGAAGGAGATATTTGCCCGTCTTGGTGCTGGGGATGTTGCTAAAAAGGCGAAAATGGATGCTCTGAAGCGGGCTCAACAAGAGCGTATGAATGCGCTCGGTAATAATAACCAGTTTAGTAGTGGCGGACGTCCGGCGCTGTCTTCGGCCCCTTCGTCAACCGCTACCGTAGCGCCCTCATCAGGTTCCTCGTTTCTCGATGAGTGGCTCGCAAAACGTCAACAGATAACGTCACAGGAGCCTGCGATAACTCAGACACGTACGACGCCTCAACAATTTACACCTCAAGCTGCTCCTAAGCCTCCAGAAGCTCATCAATCTCCTCGGACGCAGAAAGAGTCGCCTACGCCTTTCTCGCCTTCAAGCGAGCCTCAAACACAAGCAGAACCATTTAACAAATTACATGTTCATGACCCTACGGGAAATGCGCAAGACGAAGTGTCGATTAAGCTACGCTAGTGGAGCATTGAAATAGTATTAGAGAGAACTATGATTTCTTACCGGTAACTAAAAGTCGGAGATAGTCGTATAAGATACCAACTACCCAGCCAATAACAAAGGCGGCGATCGTTTCGAAGCCAGATAGGCTATAGCCAATATTTTTTGCTACTAGATAGGTTATAAGGGTGAGAACAAACGCGAAAATAGCTCCTGCCAAGATGGCGTTTGGTCGGGCTACGGTACTCCCAACAACTTCACTCGTCTTCTCGATAGCTTTATTGTGGATAATTTTACTAAAGGTTCGTTCGACAGGAGGGAGTTCGGCCTGAACTTGTTTCATGGTACGCTTATAGCTATTCTCGCGCTGTTTTTTGCTAATGGGACCGCGACGGATAACAGGCGCCGCAGCTGGCTCGCTATCTCGATATGTTTCCGCTCCACCACTCTCTACGCTAATAGCGGATTCAAGTGCTTCGTGGCGAGCGCGTTCGGCACTCTTTTCTCCGTCATGTGGTGCTTCAATACCACGTTCGGCATTGTTCGCTAGCTTCTCGAGCTGCTCCCTAGCGGTTTCACCTGAAGTTTCAGCCGATCTCTCGGGGCCATTATTAAGTTGTTCTGGGTTATTGCTATTAGTCATATTTCCACCTTATTAAACTTTGAGTCGCTTAAATTGTTCCTGTGTTAACGCTACGACGAATGAGGCGCACCTCTTTTTTAACTTGACGACTACGGGCGTAGAAGTAGGTCACGATAGCAAGTACAATACCAGCAAAGATTAGATTTTCGGTTGGTCCAGTGTGGGGCAACTCGGCTGTTACTTGTTCGACAACCTTTGGCGTTGGGCATTCAACACGGATTTGAACAGCATTACCGAACACGTTTGTCATAACACAGTCATATGACGTAGGATCGCTTGCCCCTTGAGCGGTTGCAGGGATCGGATCAAGTACTTGGATGGCAAAGCTACGGACTTGTTTTGCTTTTGGCGCCAGGGTGACAGTTGGCCAACTTAAAGTCTTTGTACTGTCATTAAAGGTACCGCCCCCGTTATCCACTAGAGTGGAGTATTCGAGAACATCGGCAAGGGGTTCATCGAGCGGTACAGTGGTAGGTGCAAGACCGACATTTTCAACGGTAATGGTGTAAACAATTCGATCACCGGCGTGTGCCGTTACGGTTGTGGCATCGACAGAACCTTGAGTTGTATTGAGCGCAGACTTTGTTTTGGCAATGTTTGGAATACAGGATTTATCATTGATCCAGATAGAGGTGTTACCAGGACAGGGCTTACAATCTTTGTTATCGGCTAGGATGGCCGTATTGTATACACACTTAGTCGGAGGAACAGGAGGTGGAGAAGGAATAATATCTGTTACGAGATTGCCACAAGCTTGCATAATTGCAAACCAACCAACACGATCTGAATGTCCTACCCAGCCGTAGACTGGAGTGTTGCCATTGCCATAGAGCTTGTAGGGACGAGCGTAGACAGTGGTGACAGCTTGTCCGCTGGCGTTCGTGACGCTCACTTGTCGCTCACCTTGGGCATAACTAAAGCGCGGTTGAAAGCCCCAGGAATACTTATCATTGGGTGTCCACGAAGTAAATGTTGCTGAACTGATTTGATCCCGAGTAATGCCCATATACGTCATGACATCTTTTAAGTTATTTGTGTTCGCGTCGTATGGAGCAAGGAAGTTATTGATTGAGCGGCTTGAGCCAAGACCTAGTCCTCCGGCAACAAAGTCATTTTGGTTAGCGGCGTTGGCCGATTGAGCTGGCTGAAAGATAGCCAAAGATTGTACGATGAGAGCGAGGACAACAAAAACGAGCCCAATTCGCCGAGTGGCCTCTTCTTTTTTTAGGCGCTTGGCATAAAAAGCAAGTTGGCCGACGAGAGCTGGACTAAATGATAGGTTGGAGATTAATTTTCTAAACATGTTTATTTTTTAGGTTACCTCTTGGCCTAACATTAGCATAATAAATATGTTCAGTGCAATAGCTTGAGTGAACACAATTTTTTTGGTATAATAGAATGTATTGTATATAGACAGAAAAGTCCGAAACAAGTGAGGGAGTAATAGTGGCTAAACAAAAAATTGATAAATCTTACGACGGGTCTCAAATCCAGGTACTCGAAGGCCTAGAACCTGTCCGTAAACGACCAGGTATGTATATTGGTAGCACTGGCTATGACGGTGTACACCATCTTATTAAAGAAATTGCCGATAACTCTATCGATGAGGCTATTGCAGGGTATGCAACTAAAGTTGTTGTTACGCTCCAGGCCGATGGCGGAGTGCGTGTTTACGATGATGGACGCGGTATTCCAGTCGATGTTCAGGCAAAAACAGGCAAGAGTGCACTCGAAACTGTCTTAACCGTTTTACATGCTGGTGGTAAGTTTGGAAATGGAGGCTATAAAGTATCCTCTGGTTTGCACGGTGTTGGATCGAGCGTTGTCAACGCGCTGTCTAATAGACTAATTGCTGAAGTTCGTAAAGATAAGAAGCTATATCGCCAAGAATACGTTCGGGGAGTGCCTCAAGGTGAGGTTGCAGTTGTGGGAAAATCAACAGAAAATGGGACTACGATTACTTTCTACCCCGATGAGACAATCTTTAAAGAAACAATCGAATTTGATTACAAATGGGTAGTTAACTATCTTCGCCACCAGGCATACCTAACTAAGGGCCTCTATGTGGCAGTCCGTGATGAACGAACAAATGAGCGTCAGGCATTTTACTTTGAGGGCGGTATTCAGAGTTATGTGAAGAATCTTAACGTCGGTAAAGACGTGGTAAGTGACGATGTTTTTTATGTCGAACGCCAAGTCGAAGACTCAATGGTAGAAGTGGCCATTCAGTACAATGAGACATTTACTGAAACTGTGAAGCCTTTTGCCAATAACGTACTTACTCCTGACGGGGGAACACATTTAATTGGCTTTAAATCGGCTTTAACACGCGTTATTAACGACTATGCTCGGAAGAGCGGGCTCCTTAAGGAGAAAGAAGAAAACCTTAGCGGAGATGATATTCGTGAAGGTCTAACGGCAGTCATCCTTGTGAAGCTTCCTGATCCTCAATTTGAAGGTCAGACAAAGAATAAGCTTGGTAATCCTGAAGTACGACGATATGTGGAGCAGGTTATGAACGAATACTTCTCGTATTATCTCGATGAAAATCCAAATGTCGCGAAGAAAATAGTAGGCAAAGCTCTCCTGGCCGCTCGGGCGCGTAAAGCTGCCCGTGCAGCACGCGATAACGTGATCCGAAAAGGTGCACTGGATGGTATGAGTCTGCCGGGTAAGCTAGCGGATTGTTCAAGCAAAGACCCAAGTGAGTCGGAACTTTATATCGTAGAGGGTGAATCAGCTGGTGGTTCGGCAAAATCTGGACGAGATAGCCGTACCCAGGCGATTTTACCGCTTCGTGGTAAAGTGCTCAACGTTGAGCGTGCACGACTTGACCGCATGCTTGGCAATAATGAAATTGTGAATCTAATTAAAGCGCTAGGGGTGGGGATTAGTGATCAATTTGATGTTAGCGCGCTACGATATCATCGTATTGTCATCATGACCGATGCCGATGTTGATGGTAGTCACATCGCAACATTACTAATGACCTTCCTCTTTAGGTATATGCGTGAAGTAGTTGATGGCGGTTATGTCTATCTTGCAAAGCCACCACTATTTCTCCTGCGTCAAGGTCAGAAGAAGTTTTATGCTTATAGCGATGATGAGCGTGATGAGATCCTTGATAGACTCATTGTCGAACGCAAAGATAAGGGTACGAATGTAGACGAGGATAGTGACCGCAATAAGCAGGCTGGCGTGACGATGCTACAGCGGTATAAGGGACTAGGTGAAATGGATGCTGAACAGCTCTGGGATACAACTATGAATCCAGAAAACCGTGTTCTTATCCAGGTTACCGTGAAGGACGCTGAGAAGGCGGATGCAATTTTTACAAAGCTAATGGGTGATCAGGTTGATCTTCGTAAGAACTTTATACAAAGTCGAGCTAAATTTGTGAACCTCGCAGAATTGGATATTTAATATGAATGATGACGAAATTACACCAATTGAAGATGAGATAACCCCGTTTGTTCAGCAGATACATTCGCGTGTTGTTGAAAACAGAACAGTAGAAGATGTTATGGAAGACAGCTTCTTGCGCTACTCGATGAGCGTGATTATTGATCGAGCCCTGCCTGACGTTCGCGATGGGCTCAAACCAGTTCATCGCCGTATTCTTTACTCAATGGGTGAGCAGAATCTCCGTCCAGGTAGTAAATTTAGCAAGAGCGCCCGTATCGTTGGTGATGTTATGGGTAAGTATCACCCACACGGTGATAGTGCTATTTATGATTCAATGGTCCGTTTGGCTCAAGATTGGGTAATGCGATACAAGCTGGTTGATGGTCAGGGTAACTTCGGTTCCATGGATGGTGACCCGGCCGCTGCCTCCCGTTACACTGAGGCACGCCTTGGTCGAGCTGGTAATGAGCTTCTCACTGATCTAGATAAAGATACAGTTGATTTTCGAGACAACTATGATGGTTCCGAAAGTGAACCGTCGGTTCTACCAGCTAAGTTACCAAACCTTCTCTTAAATGGTCAAATTGGTATTGCCGTTGGTATGGCAACCAGTATTCCGCCCCACAACCTTGGCGAGCTTGTTGATGCAACGATTCACTTAATCGATGACCCCGAAGCGACTGTGGACGACTTGTTGCAATACGTTAAGGGCCCAGATTTTCCAACGGGCGCTATTGTGTATGGTGGTGCACCGATGAAACAGGCATATCAAACGGGTCGCGGAAGCGTTACTATACGTGCCGTCACAAACATTGAAGAAACCAAAAAAGGTCGAAGTCAAATTGTGGTGACGGAAATGCCATTTGGTGTAAATAAAGCAACGCTTATAGAGAAGATCGCTGAACTCCATAAAGATAAAAAAATCGTTATTAGTGACCTGCGTGATGAAAGTGCACGAGGCAAAGTTCGTGTCGTGATTGAATTGCGCAAGGATTCATACCCAAAGAAGATTTTGAATCAACTATTTAAGATGACGGCTCTTCAAACCAGCTTTCACTATAATATGCTTGCCTTAATTGATGGCATTCAGCCACGTATCCTCGGCTTGCCAGAGATATTAAGTGAATTCATTAAGCATCGCCAGATAGTGGTACGTCGTCGAACAGAGTTTGAACTGCGAGCTGCAAAAGCTCGAGCGCATATCCTTGAAGGGTATAAAATTGCCCTTGATCATATCGATGAAGTTATTAGGATTATCCGCGCAAGTAAAACTAGCGAAGAAGCCCAAACGAACTTAATTGAGAAGTTTGGTCTATCGGAGATTCAGGCACAAGCAATTCTTGCCATGCAGTTGCGCCGTCTGACAGGACTCGAGCGCGACAAGATCGAAAGTGAACTTGCCGAACTCCTCACATTAATTTCGAAGCTGGAAGCAATCCTCTCCGATGAGAAAGAAATCCTTCGTATTATTAAAGAAGAGTTGACGGAGATGAAGGATAAGTACGACGACCCTCGTCGCTCAAAGATGATTAATAATGAACTCGGTAAGTTTAGTGATGAGGAATTAATTCCCGAAGAAGAGTCAGTCATCTTGCTTACTACTGAAAACTACATCAAACGCACGCTAGTTAGTGAGTATCGTCGACAGCATCGTGGCGGTAAGGGTAAAAGAGGTATGACCACAAAGGAACTGGACGTTATTGATCAGCTTGTTCCCGCAAGTACTCATGATTATCTGCTGTTCTTTACGAATAAGGGCCGTATCTTCCGCCTAAAGGCATATGAGGTGCCTGCTGCAAGCCTGGCCGCCAAAGGTGTAGCTGCAGTCAACTTACTACAACTGCAGCCAGAGGAACGAATTACCTCAATCATTCGTCACGAAAAAGATGCGAGCGATGAAGGGTATCTCTTTATGGCAACCACCAAGGGAACTATTAAGAAGACACCTTTAAAGGACTACGCCAATATTCGTACGAATGGTCTTATCGCCATTAAACTTGATGATGGTGATGAACTTCGTTGGATTCAGAAGACCTCGGGTGATAACGACGTTATCATTTCGACCTCGGCTGGTCAGGCAATTCGCTTTACAGAGAAGGACGCACGTCCAATGGGGCGATCAGCTCGTGGAGTCCGTGGGGTTCGCCTCCGACCAAACGACCAAGTAGTAGGCATGGATATTGTTGATGACGATGGTCGGAGTCTACTGGTAATTAGTGAAAACGGATATGGTAAGGCAACGAAGGTGGTGAATTTCCCATCGCATAAACGTGGCGGAGTTGGTATCAAAGCGGCAGTTGTAACAGCTAAAACAGGTCCAATCATTGCCGTACGTACTCTTGAAGCAGATGCAAGTGAAGTCTTACTCATCTCTAACAAGGGTCAAGCGATCCGCGTGGCACTTAAGGACATCCCAACGCTTGGACGAACTACGCAGGGTGTTCGTATTATGCGGATGAGCGAAGGTGATAAAGTTGCTTCTCTGGGGCTCATGCCAGAACAAGTAGCCGCTATCGACGACGATGAGGAAGAGATTGAGGCTTAGATCTAATGCCTCAGATTCTCTCGCCCTATCTCCTCGCACTGGTTGTCGCATGGCTCGCGGCTCACGTGGTGAAATATTTCATTGCGGTGAGTCGCGGCAAACAACTTGATTTTACCCACCAGCTATTTATATCTGGTGGGATGCCGAGCTCTCACGCAGCAACCTCGGTTGCGGTATGGATGGTCATTCTACTCAAAGACGGGCCTGGATCCGGTTTATTTGGACTAGCTACCCTTTTTGTTTTGATTGTTACCTATGATGCCGTTAAAGTTCGACGCTCCTCAGGTGAGCAGGGCGAAGCTCTCACGCAGCTTATTCGTTCTCTGAAAAGCGACATTAGATTGCCTCGTACCGCAAGAGGTCATACGCCGTTTGAAGTGCTTATTGGGTCTATATTTGGAGCTTTAATTGGCATCATTGTGTTTTTAGCAACAAGATAAGTGAAATAACACTTGACGCCTCTATGATATCTGGAGTATGATTGTTTAAGTCTGGTCGCAACTGTATAGATGCGAAGCAACGTGGAGTTGAACAGATGAATATGAACGTTAACAATTTAGTTGTGCAAATCATCGTCAGTTTATATTGAGTATGGATAGTATCAGATTTATCTGATACATCTTTTTATGGAGAGTTTGATCCTGGCTCAGGATGAATGCTGGCGGCGTGCCTAACACATGCAAGTCGAGCGGTAACAGGAGTAGTTTACTACTTGCTGACGAGCGGCGGACGGCTGAGTAACGCGTGGGAACATGCCCCAAAGTGAGGAATAACTGCCCGAAAGGGTAGCTAATGCCGCATAATATCTTCGGATTAAAGGATTTATCCGCTTTGGGAGTGGCCCGCGTACGATTAGATTGTTGGTGAGGTAATGGCTCACCAAGTCGACGATCGTTAACTGGTCTGAGAGGATGATCAGTCAGACTGGAACTGAGACACGGTCCAGACTCCTACGGGAGGCAGCAGTG
>JAATFU010000008.1 GCA_015655045.1 Candidatus Saccharimonadota bacterium | reverse complement strand
TGTTCGCCGATTAAAGTGGTACGCGAGCTGGGTTCAGAACGTCGTGAGACAGTTCGGTTTATATCCGGTACGGACGCAAGGAAATTTGAGGAGATCTGCCCCTAGTACGAGAGGACCGGGGTGGACAAACCTCTGGTGTATCGATTGTGGCCACCTGCTGCATTGTCGAGTAGCTACGTTTGGAATAGATAAGCGCTGAAAGCATATTAAGCGCGAAACTAACTTCAAGATAAGATTTCCCTATGAGGACACTGAAAGAATATCAGTTTGATAGGTGCAAGGTAGAAGTGCAGTAATGCATGTAGCTGAAGCATACTAATAGTCCCATCGCCTTTTTATGTCCTTATCATCACTGTAAATGCTTGCATTAACAGAGGTGATAAGGTAGACTTAACTAGTAATTAATGATAATCATTGATAGCGTCAGTTTTTAAGAAACTTACATTCATAGCATCGTGTACCATCTTGTTTTGGACATCGAAGCAAGGTTTAGACCCACTGATCTCATTTATATCAGCACAACGTGTCTTAAGCCTTACTTCGGTGTCCATGGCGCTGGGGAAATACCTGTTCTCATTCCGAACACAGAAGTCAAGCTCAGCAGCGGCGATTATACTGCCACAAGCGGGAAACTAGCACGATGCCGAATTATAAAAAGACCATCCGAATAGGATGGTCTTTTTCTTTTGATAAATTTTATCCCAAATTCTCTGACTAGGGGTTTACGAAGCAATTGTTGCTGGAGTACACTGAGCGTTAGAAAGAGGGTATATGGGCGAGCGAGGTGGGGAAGAGCTTAATAGGTCGGAACTTTCCAATAGAGATATTGCTTGGGTACAAGCCGTTGCTGAGCTAACCGGGCAATATAGAAAAGAGTTCGATAACGCTGAAACGCCCTATTTCTATAATGCGGTTATTTTTGCACTTCGAATTCTGAGTAGAGAAGTGGGGGTAGGGTATGTTGACGAGACTGATATCGACCATCAGATTGAGCGGGTAGCGTACGGGAAAGCCGATGAATATAATCGAAGAGGATGGTGGGTACCTGATACCTCCGAAGAGCAGCGTGTTGCTCGTATCCTTATTCGGCTGGCTTCGGATTTATCACGAAGTGATGTGCAACTTGCGTACTATTCGTCAGTAGAGGACGCAGATACAGAGCTTGATAGTGAGGAGGTGGGCATGAGGGTCGCGCGCAATAAATTTGGGGCAGTTCTTCCAATCGAAGAAGATGAATAGGTGTTAGGTACAAAAAACGACCAATCTCGCAGATGTGGTCGTTTTTTGTATGAATCATAATTTTTGGATTCAAACAGGTGCTTATTTATAATATCCCATACAGGGTATATGTGCAATAGTAGCATGAGCACATTGACTTACTCATTGCAATCACATCAATACAATATAATAATGCTCATGTAAACCTTGACAAAGTGCATATGCTATGCTAGTATACATTACATACACATACCATGTGTGAGGTAAAAACGAGGGTTTCCATGTCTAGACTGATGTGGAAATCTTTTTAAGTAAGAGGAGAACTCATTATGGCTGGAACGAAAGCCGGTGGAATGAAAGCTGCAGCAGCAAACAAAGCTAAAGATCCAATGTTCTATGCGAAGATTGGTGCAAAAGGTGGTCGTCTTGGTCACACTGGCGGTTTTGCTGCCAACCCCGACCTAGCTCGTATTGCGGGCGCTAAGGGCGGTAAGATTAGTCGTCGTAAAAAGACGCCTGTATCAGCAAGCTAATCTTTATAGCTCTGATAAATAAAAAACACTCGAGAGAGTGTTTTTTATTTATCTATATTGAGGTGACGACGTAGCGTCGGAGCGCACAGGTTCGTGCCTCATTGACCAGCCAGTGGTGTCGACAGGCGAGACAACTATAGGTACGTCTCTTAACCTGTACGCCTGTTGCGCGGCATGCTGGGCAGGTACTGCGGCTATGGAGCCAGTCTCGATAGCTATCAAGGTTAGCTTCGATTACTTCTTCCTGAATCATCTCATGGTACCCTCTAGCAAGCTCTTGAGCTCGATCCCATGCTTGGCGTTCAAGTTTGAGTAATTCCACGTCCTTTGTGTAGTCTGTATGGCGGAGAAGGCCGTGAGCCGTCTCGTGGAGCAACATAACCCATTGGTCATCGGCGTGGGGTTCAAAATAAACTACTTGCTCACTAGGAGACCACGAGAAGTCAGTTCCTGGTCGAAACGAAAGCTGAGGATAGGCTTGTTTAAGAAGTGGGAGAAGCGAGTGTATCGAGAGCATAGTAATAACATCCGTAAATAACAGCCTCTTCTGGATGGGCCGCCTGAATTAGTGTGGGGCTAGGGATATGAGCGGGTAACTTTTCATAGAGAATTGCTTGGAGTTGGGGGCCGTACTTCTCAAAGTAAGTCCCGATACTTCCCCCGATCACAATCGTGTCAGGCTGAATTATAGGGATAACGGCTAGGAAGCCGCGGCTAATACGATCGGCAATCTCATTCCATGTTCGTTTTTTGGTGATATCGCGAGCGTATTTCTTATATGTTTTAAAGATTGCCTGGCCAGAGGCGAAGCTTTCCCATTCTCTTACTTTCCCCTGGAATTCGACGAGGGCACGACCACCTTCACTGTGGCGGAGACCGGGATCAATGTGTCCATCGGTAATAACACCTGTTCCGATACCTGTACTGACTGTCACGTATAGCACGGAATGTGGAATAGGGTGAAGGACTCGTGCCTCGGCAAGCCCTGCGAGATTGGCGTCATTTTCAATCAAGATAGGGGTATCGCCAAGGACTCCAGCTAATGCCTCTTGGGCATCAAAATTCTTCCATTTGAGATTGTTACACCATACGGCAACACCGTCTTTAATAATCCCAGGCAGAGCGACGACAACTGCCTCAACTCGTTCATTTCCATATGTTTCTACCAGGAGTTTGCGCAACTGAGTGACATAGTCAACAGAATTAGGAGGGGTCGCAAAACGTATTTGCGTACCCAAAACGCCCTCTTCCGAGAAGCTGGCAACCAGCGTTTTTGTCCCACCCGTGTCGACCGTCACTAACATGTTTTTAGTGTAGCATAACTGGCAGTTGTTTTGCCTGTGGGCTGCGGTTGAAATGCCATGTAGCTTGGGGGGTGCGAGCGAGGGGAAGGTGGTTGTATCAAAAGTAGTAAGAGCATATAATGGAGGAAATTAGAAATCGAGGTACTATATGGCACGAATCAAATGGGGTGGTTCGCTCACAAGTTTTATCGTTATCGGTGTTATATTGGTTGCACTCGTAACGACAGGTGCCTACTTTGCACAAGAGCGGGGTAAGCAAGTACGGATTGATAAGGCAACAACTATCGCCGAACAACAAGCAAAAGATGCCGCTTCTCAACCCACCGATAATCCAGCATCGGGCCCTGCGCCGACACCCGGTACCTCGACTACATCCGCTCCCCAAGCATCGACCACAAGCTCGAGTTCGTCTGCGACAGCCTCTACCGGCCAATTGCCGACCACAGGGATGACATTCTCGCTCTTACAGTTGCTTGGTGTGGGCTTTTTAACGGCAGTGAGTGTTAGTTATATTGTCTCGCGTCGCAACGCAGTTCACTCCCTTTGACTTGGCTCCGTATCTGAGGTACAATAAGACCCAGTCTATGGGGTTGCTGTGTTATCATGCGCCCCAAGAATATTAATTAAGGAAGGAGTCTGACTAAGACTTATGGCAAAAGCCACATTAACAATGGATGATTTACTTGCAAACGCAGATACGACTGCTAAGCAACTAACCCAGGGCGAATCAATCGTCGGTAAAATTTTAGTAATTCGTAAGCACGAGGTGCTAGTTGACCTCGGTGCTCAAGGCATCGGCCTTGTTCCTCGACGTGAAGTCGGTTTTTCTCGCGCACTAACAATTGGCGATGAGGTAACTGCGAGTATTGTTGACCCAGAGCTAGACAACGGCTATGCATTGCTGTCACTGCGTAAGGCTGCAAAGGATCGCGGCTGGGATGAAGTTATGGCGAAGATGGAGAGTGGCGAAATTATTGAAGTATCTCCGTATGATGCTAACCGTGGCGGCCTTTTGGTTGAATACGATGGTGTGCGAGGATTCTTGCCGGTTTCACAACTTTCAGCGGAACACTATCCACGGGTTGGTTCAAGTGATAAAGATGAAATTTTGCAACGACTCAATGTGCTCATCGGTAAGCCACTTAACGTCCGTATCTTGGATTGTGATCGTAAGGCTAACAAGCTTATCTTCAGTGAAAAAGAAGCAATTAAAGATGGCTTAGCTGCCCGCTTCGAGAAATTAGCGGTAGGCGATACCGTCAAGGGAGTCGTCACCGGTGTAGTTGACTTCGGTGTCTTTGTAAATGTCGAAGGTATTGAGGGTCTGGTTCACATTAGTGAAATTAGCTGGGAACGAGTTAATAACCCTAGCGATTACGTTAAAGTTGGCGAGACGATTGACGCTAAGATTATCGCAATCGACAAAGATCGCCTAAGCCTCAGTATTAAGCAGCTCTCAGAGGATCCTTGGATGAGCGAAGTAGATCAATTCAAGCCTGGCGATAAGGTTGAGGGTACGGTGACACGCATTACGCCATTTGGTGCCTTTGTCCAGATTAGTCCAGCAGTTGAGGCGCTTGTTCATGTCAGTGAGCTTGGTGAAGGCAGTGATGCTGATCCAGAGAAGGTCTTTACTCTCAACGAACGAAAAGACTTTGTTGTACTTGACGTTGAAAAAGAGAGCCGTAAGATCTCTCTGAGCCTCCCTGGTAATAAATCAAAGAAATAAACTAACACACGACCGCATAACGCGGGCAGAAAGGAGCTCTCAACATGGCCGAGAAAGTTATTGTTATTGCCGACTCGATTACCGTAGGTGAACTAGCCGAGAAGCTAAATCTGCCCGTTACCAATCTTATTGGTGAGCTGTTTAAAAATGGGATCGTTTCGACCATCAACCAACGAATTGACTTCGAGACGGCTACAATTATTATTGAGGAACTTGGCCTAGATGTTACACTTGAGAAAAAGGCAAGTGCCGGTGGAGTTGAACATGTTACGCATACGCTGAGCGATAAAGCAGTTGCGCGTCCCCCAATCGTGGCCGTGATGGGACATGTTGATCATGGAAAGACCAGCTTACTTGATTCAATTCTAAAGACGAAGACTGCCGAAGGTGAAGCGGGTGGTATCACCCAACACATTAGCGCCTACCAGACTATTCGGAATGGTCGAACCATCACCCTACTCGATACACCCGGTCATGAGGCCTTTGCGGCCTTGCGTCAGCACGGCGCAGCCCTAACAGATGTAGTTATTATCGTAGTTGCAGCTGACGATGGCGTAAAGCCACAGACCATTGAAGCTATTCGTTTTGCTCAGAATGCCCACGCTAAAATTGTGGTAGCAATTAATAAGATTGATAAGGAAGCTGCTAACCCGCAACTTGTAAAAACCCAATTGGCCACTGAACATGGACTAAACCCTGAAGAATGGGGTGGGGACACGGTGATGGTTGAAGTCAGTGCAAAGACCGGTCAGGGTGTTGATACCCTACTTGATATGGTACTGCTCGTGGCTGACATCGAAGAGCTAAAGGCCGATATTGATACCCCAGCGGAAGGTTTGGTCATTGAATCACATATGGAAGTTGGGCGAGGTGCGGTTGTCGGCCTGTTGGTCGAGCAAGGTGAATTAAAGCCTGGGAGCTTCCTGGTGGCGGGGACAGCATATGGTAAAGTGAGAACGCTTCTAGATTTTGCGAGTAAGCCTCTTAAATCGGCAGGTCCCTCAACCCCAGTCACTGTAACTGGGATTAAAGAGTTACCTCAATTTGGTGATCGCTTTATCGCAGTTAAAAGCGAAAAAGAAGCTCGAAGTGCAGTGGCAATTGCTCGGATTGAACATGAAAAGAATGCTGCTAGCACCAACATAACCGGTGCAGACCTTCTTAAGATGATGAATCAGCAATATGAATCACAAGATCTAAATGTCATTGTTAAAGCAGATGTACAGGGTTCACTCACTTCTGTCGTGGATAGCCTACGTCTTATCGATACAGATGGAGAGATCGCTCTTCGTATCATTGGCAGTGGTGTGGGCAACATCTCAGAAAATGATGTTCGTTTGGCAGCTGATCAAGAAACAATTATCTATGGTTTTAATGTGACACTTCCTCCGGCCGTCAAGCAGCTCGCTGCCCGCGACAAGGTGCAAGTTCGACTGTATAAGGTCATCTATGAGTTACTCGATGACGCACGTGCCTCGATGGAAGCAATGTTGGCGCCTGAAGTCGTCGAAACACCTGTTGGTAGTCTGACTATTAAGGCCATCTTCCGCACTCTAAAAGATACTGTCATTGCAGGTGGCGAAGTGACGAGCGGTAAGGTAGCGACTGGTCTACTTGCCCGAGTCATCCGAGGTAAAGAGACTATTGCAGAAACAGAAGTGACGAGTGTGCAGCGTCAGCAGCAAGAAGCTAAAGAAGTCTTCGAGGGTGAGATGTGTGGACTGAGTCTCAAGACCAGTAAGAAGCTGCTCTTAGAGGAAGGTGACAAACTCGAATTCTTTACTCGTGAGCTTATTAAGCGAAAACTGAAATAGCCTTTATTGCCTTGAGCCTCGGTGGTTAACACCGTCTGCGTGGTACAATAATGGGTAGAAAGATAGCGTGCGCGTAATCTAAGGAGAAGATAGACCATGTTTCAACTAGACGATAAATTTTTACAAGATGTTGGCTTAAATGATTTGCCAGAAGAACAAAAAAAGCCCTTCTTACAGCATATTTATGATGAGCTGGAGCTTCGTGTGGGGACAAAGCTCTCTGATGGCATGAGCGATGATCAGCTTGAAGAATTTGAATCGATTATTGATCGAAAGGATGAGGTTATTGTTGCATGGCTAGCTCAATATGCGCCGAATTATCATAACGACGAAGCCTTTAGCCGTATTCAACAGGCAACAGGCCTTGACGTTAATGACCCGGGTCTTCGCGCCGAGTATGCAGCAACCAAATGGCTTGAAGTCAATCGCCCCGACTACCGCGAGGTTGTAGCTCAAGTACTTGATGATCTCAAGAAAGAAATTATTGGTGGCCGTGAGGCCATCTTAGGATCTGATCAGACAGCAGCGTAGCCGTTCAGGAAGGCAGCAGCACTCATGCGTCGTCCGCTGGGCGCAATAAGCTCATCAATCGAGAGGAAAGTACCATCTTGACACGCAACGTCAAGCAATGAAGCCTGGGT
This sequence comes from Candidatus Saccharimonadota bacterium, assembly GCA_015655045.1. GTDB lineage: Bacteria > Patescibacteriota > Saccharimonadia > Saccharimonadales > Saccharimonadaceae > UBA1547. The sequence continues at coordinate 24,386 of JAATFU010000008.1, read as the reverse complement.
GGAGGTAATGTGTGCTTTGGTAATGATAATTGCGTGCCCCCGAATAGTGAACTTTGTCTTAGGAAAATCAAGGTATGCTCGAATACGTTGTTCTGCCTGTTGTGCATTCATGCGCGCTGGATCTAGCCAAGCATCCTGTTTTGTGAGGAGATGGCTGTAGGTGGCTCGCTCGTCTTGTTGAGGCTGTGGCTGGAGTGAGCCATCAAGGATAGCTGGAAGGACCTCTAGGAGCGTTGAAGTACCTAGTTGGGCAAGCGTTTGGGAGAGGGTTGGCTGGGTTTCGGTTTGCGTAAGCGTGTAATGAACCTGGGTATAGATAGGGCCTGCATCCATGGCAGCAGTGAGCTGCATAATGGAAACGCCTGTCTCGTGTTCGCCATTGATAATAGCCGATTCGATAGGCGAGGGGCCGCGATAGGCGGGGAGCAACGAAGGATGAACATTGATAATGCCGGGTGTAAAGAGTTTGAGAGTTGATGAAGGGATAATCTTACCAAAACTCACAAGTACACCACTTACGTCGCCAAGGGCACTGATATCAGGATTAACCTCTTGAACTTTGGTTGGCTGCCATACGGGGATATGGTAGGCAAGAGCAAGCTTTTTAACGGCTGGTGGTGTAAGATGTTGGCCCCGACCACTTTTACTATCTGGCTTTGTCACGACGGCAACGATCGGATAATGTGCCTCTAAGAGTGCTCGAAGGGCAACAAGGCTAAAATCTTCAGTCCCAAAGAATAGAATTGGTTTTGATGTGTTCATCATAGTCTAGTGGTTGAAGCTCGCCTTTCTCATCGAGTGTATAAAATGCATCTGGTTTTTCTCTAATGTGATCAATAAAGACGATACCGTTTGTATGGTCAATCTCGTGTTGAATTACGCGAGCCAAAAAGCCGTCCGCCTTAAAGCGTACCTCTTCGCCAGCCTCGTTAATAGCCTTGACGCGCACTTTATTGTAGCGAGGTACTTTTCCGTAGATATTTGAGACACTCAGGCAACCTTCGTAATCATAGGTAATCTCGCCCTCGTATTTCACAATTTCTGGATTGATAAGAGCGGTAAACTCGCGAGCTGCTTTGTCGTCGAAGTCACTCCGAACAATAATGACTCGTTCGAGTCGATCAATTTGTACTGCAGCTAAGGCAGCACTAATCTCATGCGGTCGACTATCCTCCCAGTCAAGCGCGGCGGAGGTCATATCATCGATCAGTGCCGAGACTTCGTCGCCCACCACGCGGACACGAGTTGATTTTTGGCGCAAGTGCGCCTGGGGTAGAGTAATAATATCTTCTTTCTTCATTTCACCGTATTATACCAGGGGTGACTACAAGAGGCTAGTAGGATCGAGTTCAAATTGCCAATGAGTCGAGGGAATATGCGCTATGGCGGCAACCAAGTGCTCTCGTTTGGGACTCTTTAATACGAGTTGCCATCGATAGGTTTCGTGCTGACGCTCGTAAAATGAAGGGGTAGGGCCGAGAATCGTCACGTCGGCAGCGACGTGCGTAGCAAGCTCTGTTGCAACGAGCCGAGCGTTACGCACAGCTGCGGCCTCTGAGGCATAAATGCAGGTTAGCTTGAGCAGGTAGGTAAAGGGTGGGAAGAGGCCCTTACGACGCTCTTTGAGCGCTTCGGCGTAGAACGACTCATAATCCTGCGAGAGGCCTGCCGTAATACTTGGATGGGTGGGCTGATATGTCTGAACGATAACTTGGGTGACGTGCTCATTCCGACCAACCCGACCGACTACCTGGGCAAGTAGCTGAAATGTACGTTCTCGTGAGCTAAAATCGGGGAGGCTGAGTCCGCTATCAGCTTGGATGACACCTACCGTTCGTAGCTGCGGAAGATCAAGTCCCTTGGCAACAACTTGCGTACCGATGGCGATATCAATAGCGCCACTGTAAAGCTCGGCATAACGAGCATTCACGGTTTCAGTTTCGGTATTATCAGCATCAAATCGAGCAATGCGGGCTTTAGGAAATAGTTTTGCTAGTTCCGATTCGATTAACTTCGTGCCGATACCCTTGTAGATGATATCTGCGTGATGGCAAACTGGACATGATGTAGGGACTTTTCCCGTATGGTTACAAATATGACAGCGAAGTATATGCTGGTCGGCATGAAGCGTGAGGGGTACAAAGCAATTTGGACATTCGGCGGTCCAACCACAGTTTTCACAGAGTGTGGTACTCGCACTGCCCCGACGGTTATGAAAAATCAAGGCTTGTTTACCAGCTTCAAGCGTCTCGCCGAGTTGCTCAATGAGTTGGTTCGATAGGAATCGATGCTGCGTGAAGTTGGCCCGCTTGGTCATATCAACGAGCAGTAGGGTAGAGGCGAGACGATTGAGCCGAGCTGGAGTATCGAGAATCAAGAGAGAGCCGGGTGTTCGTTCGGCGATATAGCGATCGGTGATGCTTGGCGTAGCACTACCAAAGAGTACTTTTGCCTGGTGATAGCGGCCAAGCATAGTAGCTGCTCGTAGTGCCGAGTAGCGTGGAGCTTGCTCTTGCTTGAAGCTTGGCTCATGGGCCTCATCGATAATAATTGCCCCAATGTTTTGAAGTGGCATAAAGAGCGCCGACCGTGGTCCAATGACAATGGTCGGTTCGGTTGCCTGAAGTGCTTGTTGCCATACCAGGTGACGCTCGGCCTCGGTCATAGTCGAGTGGGTAATAAGAATATGAGCGAAGTGCTGTGAAAATTCGGCAATGATTTGAGACGTAAGGGCAATTTCTGGTACGAGGACAATGACAGATTTACCAAGGCTGACCATCTCTTTAGCGAGTTCAATATAAATACGCGTTTTACCAGAGCCTGTTACGCCTTGGAGGAGAAAGCTACCGGGCTGGGCTTTATGGAGCGTATCAATGACGAGTTGCTGTTGCTTATTGAATACAATTTTTGTTCGATCACGCGGTGTAACCTCAATACTTGCTGGTTTAGCGCGTCGCTTTTTATCGACTCCTCGAGGCAGGACCGTCTGAAGAACAGTCGCAAGAGGGGTCACATAATAACGACTGAGCCAGAGAGCGAGTTGGATAAGCTGAGCAGGAATGGGCGTAGGAGTAACAACCGAATGTATGGGCTTTGTGGCATAGAGTGGCCGGGTGGTTTGTCGTATAACCAGCCCGATAAGTTGTTTCTTACCAACTTCGACAGTGACAATTGTGCCTAGTGGTAGCGGGGTGTCCGAGCTATACGTAAAAGAATCGCTGCCAAGGCGAATAATGCGGATAGGAGCCACCTCGTAGTAGTGCATAACTCTTAGTATACTGCTAAACTAAGCATATGTATTTTGAGAGTCGCGAACAAGCTGGACAGATCCTGGCAGCTGAACTTGTTGAAAAATATCGCTATGAAAACTGTGCGGTAGTAGCGCTGAGTGATGGAGCGGTACTCGTGGGCGAACAGATAGCGACCGCACTCCACTGTGTTTTAACGATGTTGCTTATTGAAGATATCCAAGTACCGGGTGAAGATATGAGCTTTGGTGCTATGGCTCAAGACGGTAACTTTACGTATAACGGTATGTTTTCGACGGGTGAGATTGAAGAATATGCCAGTGAGTATCATGGCTACCTCGATGAACAAAAACGTGAAGTCTTTCAGAAAATTAATCGACTCCTTGGCGATGGGGGAATTATTAGTAATGATCTTTTGCGTGACCACATCGTTATTCTTGTTTCGGATGGGCTATCTAGTGGTGCGTCGATTGATGTAGCTGTTGAATTTATGAAACCAATCCGTGTCCAACGCTTAGTGGTGGCAACCCCAACGGCAAGTGTTCAGGCTGTGGACCGCCTTCATATTTTGGCTGACGAACTTCATATCCTAGATGTGAAAGAGAATTTCATGAGCGTTGACCACTATTATAATCAAAATACGATACCATCTCACGAAGATACAATCGCTAAAATTAACCAAATTGTCCTGAATTGGCGTTGACCGTACTAGCCTACGAAGTGTAGAATAAAAAGCAACGGAATTGGTGAGTTATAAATAAGGGAATACATGTTAGACGTTTTTATTACATCTCGGGTGCGGCGCAAAATCGTAGTGGTCTACGCAAAATATCCTGATTTTCGCACCCACGTACGTGGACTTGCGAAACTTATTAAGGAAGATCCTGGTAATATCCAACGTGAGTTGAAACGACTGGAAAAAGTCGGCTTCTTAACCAGCGAAAAGCAAGGTAATATTAAAATTTATTCTACCAATAAACAGTTCCCAATCTTTAAGGAACTGCAAAGTATCGTCATAAAGTCCCAACAACACGCTGGACGCCCAAAGCGTTCTCCGTCCGATATTTAATATGTCATTATTTGAACAGATTTTAGCCGCTCGCGGACTTATTGGTGCGCGACGCGAAATATTTCTTCACCCTGATTACGAGGCTCGCCATGATCCTTTCTTGTTGCCCGATATGGCCAAAGCTGTTGAACGATTAGTTCGGGCACATGACGATCAAGAACATATTACTATCTACGGTGATTATGACATTGATGGATTGACCGCCACAACTGTTTTACTTGAATCGTTTGAAGCATTTGGATTTGGACGGGTTGATGCTTTTATACCAAATCGCTTTGTTGAAGGATATGGTTTGACGGTTGATGCAGTGGAACGGATTGCCGCCACTGGAAGCACACTTATCGTGACGGTTGATTGTGGAAGCTTGAGCGAGGCTGAAATTAGGCGAGCCAGTCAGCTCGGGGTAGATGTCATTGTCACTGATCATCACAATGTGGCACCTGTCCAGCCCCCAGCGATTGCGGTTATTAACCCCAAACGATCTGATCACAGCTACCCATTTATCGATCTGGCTGGTGTGGGCGTGGCCTTTAAACTTGTACAGGCCCTCCAGACTCGACTGACCGGCCTTGCTGATGGGCAGGAAAAATGGTTACTTGACTTGGTCGCCTTAGGCACGGTTTGTGACGTAGTGACTCTTGTTGATGAGAATCGAGCAAATGTGTATTGGGGCCTCAAAGTTCTTGCTAAGGGTCGACGGCCAGGGCTTAAGGCCTTAATGGCGGTTGCTGCAGTAGAGCCGCAGAAAGTAAATGCACGGAGCCTTGGCTTTGGTCTGGGTCCGCGAATGAATGCTTCCGGGAGACTTGAGACCGCCCAGTACTCACTTGATATGCTTCGAGCAACCGACCCGATGGACGCGCTTGAAAAAGCACAGCGCCTTGATGCATTCAATAAAGCACGTCGCTTGGATCAGGATAAAATTTTTAAGGAAGCACTACTTCAGGCCGAGCAGTATCGTGACCTGCCTGTGCTTGTCGTTAGTAGTCCTGGGTGGAACCATGGGATTGTCGGGATTGTGGCGGCTAAACTACTTGAAAGATACAAAAAACCGAGTTATGTACTCGAGGAGATGGGTAGTGAAGCAAAAGGATCGGCTCGAAGTTACGGTAACTTTAGCGCAGCTGATGCTATTCGAGCTAGTGATGATCTTATTACCAAAGGTGGGGGGCATACGCTTGCTGCAGGGGTGACCTTGCCAACGGCCAACATTGAACCGTTTCGTCAGCGGGTGAATGAATTTTATCGAGCCCAGAAACTTGTTAATCAGGAAAGCCTGCTTATACCGAAGGCAGATGTGGTGATTGAGGATCTGGGCGAAATTACCGAATCGTTGATCGATCAGCTGGCGACGCTTGAACCGTTTGGTCATGGTAACCCGGAGCCGATCCTTCGGGCGACCAACTTAATTGTGGCGAACGTTCGTCGCATGGGGGCTGAGGCACAACACCTTAAGCTTGATTTACAGGATAAACGCGGTAGTCATATGCAGTTTATGGCCTTTAGCGCACCGGAGCATTTTTTTGTTGAACCTGGTGAGCATATCCATATTCTTTTTCAACCGACTATCAATGAATGGCAGGGGCGTCGCACGGTCGAGGGTCGCTTGCTCCACCTTGAACGTGACTAACCTGTTGCGTTGGGGTTCATTCTCTGTTACAATACACCTCATATGGTACAAGTAACACGTAAAGATGAACGAGAAGCAAACGAGAATATTATTCGTCGTTTTAACCGCAAAGTTTTGCAAAGTGGCGTACTCGCTGAAGCAAAGGCTTCAATGCGTTTCGCAAAACCACTGAGTAAACCTGAGCGTCGTGCAAAGGCGATTATTCGCAAAGAGCGCAAAGCCGACAAACTAAACAAAGCACGTCTAGGACTACGTTAAATCGTGGCCCTCAAAGACCAAGTTAATATCGATCTTAAAGCCGCCTTATTAGGCGGCGATCGTTTTAGAGGTGAAGTTTTACGCGGGCTGAAGGCGACGATTCTTGACGAAGAAGTAAAGCAAAATAAGCGCGACGAAGGCTTGGATGATACGGTGATTGAACAATTGATTGCGCGTGAAGTCAAAAAGCGTCATGAGAGTGCAACTATTTATGAAGGAGCGGATCGTCCTGAACTTGCTGATAATGAGCGAGCTGAGGCTGCTATTCTGGTAACGTATTTACCCGCCCAGATATCTGAGGAAGACATTAGCGCAGTTGTCACTCGAATCATTGGAGGACTCGGGGTAAGTGGTCCCGCTGCCCTTGGCCAAGTCATTGGTGCTGTTAAAAAAGAGCTAGGAAACGCAGCCGATGGCGCAACCATCGCTCGACTTGTTAAAACTGCGTTGCAATAAAAAGAGGAGAAGCTTGTCATGATTATATTCTTTGGTCCCGCTGGAGCTGGTAAGAGTGTTCAGGGCCAAATCTTGGCTGCACGTCAAGGCTGGCGTTGGCTGAGTGCCGGTCAACTTCTGCGTGATACACATGACACTACGTTGCTACATGAAATGGCTGCCGGTAAACTAGTCGATCCACATAAGGTGAATGACATTATGGGTGAAGCCTTATCTCGGGCTGCTAGTATTAATCAGGTGATTCTTGATGGCTTTCCACGAATGCTCGTCCAGGCACAGTGGTTAGTTGAGAGTCAGCCGCTCCATGGCCGTTCAATTGGCCTTGTAGTCGTCTTAGAAGTACCCCGAAGCGAGTTGCTGAAGCGTCTTGCGGTGCGAGGGCGAACTGATGATACGCCAGAGGCGATTGATGAGCGTCTCAAGGTATATCGTCAAGAGGTATACCCGATCCTTAACTATCTCACGGAGCAAAACATTCCCATTGCTCACATTGATGGTACGGGGACGGTTGGCCAAGTGCATGACCGAATTATGGAAGAATTGACTGCGAGTAAGTTGGTATGAGCCAACCAATAAAAACAGGTGCTGAAGTCCAAGCCATGCGCGAGGGCGGGCAGATACTCGCTACCATTTTTGCAGGTTTACGACAACATGTGAAGCCCGGCATGAGTGAACTTGAAGCTGATGCGTGGGTTGATGCCGAAATAAGACGACTTGGTGCAACTGCGACCTATAAGACGGCAGAAGTTAATTTTCCCAACGCGATTTGCATCTCGACTAATGACGCCATTGTCCACGGCATTCCAACTGAATACATTTTTGAAGTAGGGGACGTGGTGAGTTTTGATCTCGTGATTACGTATAAAGGTATGAAAACTGACAGTGCCTTTACGATGATCGTCGGAGAAGAGCCAAGAGGTATTAAGAAACACTTACTTAACTTTACTGAACGGAGCTTATTTGCTGGTATTGATGCTATCAAAGGCCCCGTGTATACGGGAGATATTGGAGCAGCGGTCGAACGAGTCTTACGTGAAGGTAAGCTAGGGATTATTCGTGAACTTGTTGGTCATGGTGTGGGACATGAGATGCACCAGGACCCAGAAGTCCCTAATTGGGGACGGGCAGGCACAGGGGTGCTCTTGGCGCCAGGGGATACGATTGCTATTGAGCCCATGGCAACGCTTGGCGGTGAACGAATTAAATCCGATCCGGATGGCTGGACGATTCGAACTCGTGATGGAAGCCTTGCTGCCCATTTTGAACACACAGTTTTAGTAACAGAAGATGGTGTTGAAGTTTTAACGCAGCTCTAGATGCGAATGATGTAGGTTACCTCTTGATGAGGTTTCATTCCTTTCTCAGCTATTGAGACTTTGCAACTTCTCGCATAAGCGATATACTAAGAACCATGCAAGAAAACTCTAGGTACGCTGTCGGTATTGACATAGGTACAACAACGGTACGCTGCGTGGTTGGTCACATTGACGCCACGACGGGAGCGCCTACAATTGTCGGCGTAGGAAGCGCGCCCAATACAGGGATGCGCAAGGGGACGGTCGTAAATTTGGCTGGGCCGGCACAAGCAATTGATGATGCGCTTGGTGAAGCTGAACGTATGAGCGGCTACCAGGTAGATAGTGCCACGATTAGCATTAATGGCGCACACATTATGAGTACACACGCCGATGGCATGATTGCAGTTGGTAGCGCGGATCATGAAATTGTTCACGATGACATTATGCGTATCGAAGAAGTGGCAACACTTGGAAAAATTCCGGCTAATCGTGAGATTTTGGAAGTGGTTCCTCACGCCTATAAGCTTGATGGACAAGATAACATTAAAGACCCACTTGGTATGACGGGTACGCGCCTTGAAATTGATGCTCATGTTGTCTCTGCTTTAGCGCCACATCTCACCAATCTTCAGAAGGCTGCCGAGTCGGCCAAGGTATTACCACATGCGATTATTGTTTCGGGTGTCGCTGCGGCACGAGCAGTTCTGAGTGAACAGCAGCTTGAAAATGGCGTTGCTCTGATTGATATTGGTGGTGCGACAACAAATGTGGCGATTTACGAAGAGGGCGATCTACAATTTGCAGCTGTTATTCCACTTGGTGGAATAAATATTACGAACGACTTAGCAATTGGTCTCAAGACCGATCCCGAAGTAGCCGAGAAGTTAAAGCTTGAGCACGCCTCAGCCATGACACGTAGTGAGTCTTCAGGGGTTACTCTGAAATACGAGGGTGAGATGTATAGCTTTAGCACGACAGATATCGATGAGATCGTTGAAGCTCGCCTTGAAGAAATTTTTGATGCAATTACCCTAGAGCTAAAGCGAGCTGGGCGGGCTGGCAAGCTTCCTAACGGTATTGTACTCACCGGAGGAACTGCCCAGCTAAAAGGTATTGTTGAGTATGCAAAAGAGGCGCTCGGTCTTGCTGCACGGATTGGGAAACCAACAGGATATGGGGGTGTAGCCGATGATATTGAGAAGCCTCAGTTTGCAACCGTCCTTGGTCTGATGTTAATTGATGCTGATGGGGGCGGAGCAAACAAGCACGCTGAACACAAAAATGCCAAGGCCTCACTATCGCAGGCCTCAGGTATGATTAGTCGGCTTATGAGCCGTTTCCGAGCGTAGCGTTTTCATCGACAAGTGCTATACTAGGTAAAGAATACGAACATTGGGAGATAGCAGATAATATGCCTGAAGTAAAACCTAGCGACATACAAACGTTTGCCAGTATAAAAGTAGTGGGTGTGGGTGGAGCCGGTGGTTCAGCCGTCAACCGCATGAAAGATGCTGGTTTAACTGGTGTTCAGTTCATTGCCATGAATACCGATGCCCAAGCCTTGCACAACAGTAAAGCTGACATTAAATTACACCTCGGCAAAACAACTACTGGTGGACTGGGAGCCGGAGCTGATCCTTCAACCGGTGAAGCTGCTGCCAATGAATCACGCGATGAGATCCGCGAAGCTATCACTGGTGCGGATATGGTCTTCGTGACAATCGGTGCTGGCGGTGGTACAGGAAGTGGCGCAGGCCATGTCGTGGCTGAAGTCGCCCGTGAACTCGGTATCTTAGTCGTTGGGGTTGCTACAAAACCCTTTAGCTTTGAGGGCGAGAAGCGTCGTCAAAATGCAGAGTGGGCAATTTCCCAGCTTGGACGACAAGTCGATACGCTGATCACCATTCCAAATGATCGACTGCTTCAGACGATTGATCGCCGTACCCCATTACTTGAGACCTTCAAGATCGCTGATGATGTACTGCGTCAGGGTGTTCAGGGTATCTCAGAGCTTATTACGGAACACGGCCTGATTAACCTCGACTTTGCCGACGTGAAAGCGATTATGAGTAATGCCGGTTCGGCCCTTATGGGTATTGGTCGAGCAAGCGGTGATAACCGAGCCGCCCAGGCTGCCCAGCAGGCAATTGAATCTCCATTAATCGAGGTCTCAATCGACGGGGCGAAGGGTGTCCTCTTCAATGTCACGGGTGGCTATGATATGAGCATGAGTGAAATTCAGGAGGCAGCTGAGATCATTACCAGTGCTGTTTCTCCAGATGCAAACATTATCTTTGGTGCAACACTCAAGCCTGACCTTGATGATGAGTTGATCATTACTGTTATTGCGACTGGATTTGATTCAGCGTACTTTCATGCTGCGCAACCAGGCGAACAAGTAAGTGACTCAACAACCACTGTTCAGCCAAATGCTCAGGTAAGTGACGAAGCGGTGGAAGCAATTGATCTAGACCTTGACCACAGTGATGCAGCGGCTGTCTTTGCCGAAGAGGATACGCATGATATCTGGAATCAGCCGAATGAACACGAAGAAGAGGAATCTGATACACCAGCTTTCCTGCGTCGTCGTAAGAAGAATAAGAAGTCAAACGACTAATAGGATTTTTTGTTAAGATGACCACATATAAAATTGGTGATAGCAGGGTGATAGAATCGCGCGAGGTGAGCGACGGGGTTACTATCCGTCGTCGTCGTGAAGCACCAGACGGTAAACGCTTTACGACGTATGAGCGGGTAGAAAAGCCAAATCTTGCGGTAATCAAGAAAGACAGCACTCGCGAACTATTTGACCGAGATAAATTAGCAACGGCTATTAAACGCTCGGTCGGGAAGTTCTTTGCTTCAGAGGTTGAGGTTGAAGAAATGATTACCGAAATTGAAGACGCTCTATACGCTATTGGCGAGAATGAAATTACTTCAAAGCAAATTGGCGACAAGGTGCTAGACGAGCTTGCGATTCGCAATGAGGTAGCCTATGTTCGTTTTGCCAGTGTTTATCACGAGTTCAAAACGCTTGATGATTTTGTGAAAATCCTCGAGCAGAAACGAGCTCAAAAAATAACCGGTCTTCAGGCGTAGCCACATGCGCGTCGTCGTGGTATACAAAGACGAATCAGATTACACTAGGGACGTTCTCGATTTCCTTCGGGATTTTGAGCGTCAAACAGGTCACGTACTCGAGACCCTCGATCCAGATAGCTCTGACGGTGAGCAGTTTTGCCGAGCATACGATATTGTGGAATATCCCACCGTTATAGCGCTATCAGATGATAGCGTCATGCAGAATACGTGGAGTGGGTTGCCGTTACCAACAATTAGTGAGGTGAGTTATTATGTTCAGTAATATTAAAGCGTATTTTACCCATGAAGATAAGAGAATACGAGATAATCGGTGGATCTTCACGAGTATGCTCGTCGGGGCAGTTTTTAGTCTCCTGGCTGCCTTCGTCTTGTCGTCTGAAGCAATTGATATAGCAAAAAACCCGGATGCTTCTCTTAGCTGTAGCGTCAACGTGATTATTAACTGCGCCACAGTCGCTAAACACCCCTCAGCCTCACTCCTAGGCTTTCCTAATAGCTTCCTCGGTCTTATGGCCGAGCCGGTAGTGATCACTGTTGCTATCGCGGGACTAGCGGGGGTGCGTTTCCCACGCAAATTTTTGTTTGCGGCGCAATTAGTCTATACGCTTGGGTTCCTCTTCGCATACTATTTGTTCTTTGTGAGTATGTTTGTGATTCAAGCAATCTGTCCATGGTGTTTACTCGTTACGCTGTCGACAACCTTCGTCTTCTTCTCGATGACCAGATATAATATCCGGGAAGACAATCTCTATTTGCCAAAGAGGGTGGCGAAGAGACTCAAGGCGTTCATTGCAAAGGATTACGACAAGATGTTGCTGTGGGCACTGGTCGTTGCGCTACTAGCTAGCCTAATCCTTAAATATGGCCCAGATTTATTTGCGCAATAAAACGGAATCGTCCATATCTTGCATCCGAAGAGGTAACTGGCTATACTACGTACCATAGGCACTCCTTATTTGAGGATGAGCGGTTATCAGCTGCGAATGCTTTCGGAAGAAATCATATATGAGACTAGACCCGAACGATGCTCGACTCGTTAGATCGAATAACTAAGCGCTAAAAAGAATCTCTTTTTAGAAACTGGATGGTACCGTCCTGAGCAATCAGGATTCCAGTGACTAAATAGGGATTTTTGTTTTTCTAGAAAGGAAAACCAATGAAATTTACAGCAAACACCCGTCGCCGAGCGCTTGAATACGAGAAGGCTTTAGTACAAGAATGGAAGGATAAAGGGACTTTTGAAAAATCGGTCGCTTCGCGACCTATCGAAAACTCCTACGTTTTTTACGATGGCCCTCCATTTATTACGGGTGTGCCACATCATGGAACCCTACTAAGTTCGATCGTGAAAGATGCGGTGCCTCGATACCAAACAATGAAAGGGAAGCACGTAGAGCGTGTGTGGGGGTGGGATACCCATGGACTTCCTGCCGAGAACTTTATTGAGAAAAAATTAGGGATTGTTGATCGGCATGAGATCGGTACTCGTGTTAGCTTGGCTGACTATATTACGACTGCTCGCGAGAGCATGATTCAGACTGGAAATCTTTGGGAAGCGACGGTTGATCGAATTGGACGTTGGGTTGATTTTAAGGGTGCCTACAAGACGATGGATAAAAGTTATATGGAGTCTGTCTGGTGGGCCTTTAAGCAACTCTATGAAAAAGGTAAGATCTACGAAGGCGAGCGTGTCCTTATGTATGATACAAAATGGGCGACACCACTTTCGAAAGCTGAAGTGACAATGGATGCCGGCGCCTATCAAATGGTGACTGATCCTAGCGTGTACGTGAAGTTTAAGGTGGTCGGCGAGCAGTATTCACTGCTAGCCTGGACGACCACTCCGTGGACGCTACCAGCAAATACAGCCCTCGCAGTTAATGGCGAAGTTGAGTATAGCGAAGTGCAGCTTGGTAGCGAACACTTTATCGTCGCAAAAGAGCTTGTGGAGAAAGTTTTCACCGACGAGAAGCACCAGCCACTTAACTATACCGTGATCCGCAGCCTGAAAGGACATGAGCTCGTCGGGCAGTCGTACGAACCCCTATTTGAGAATCGGGGTGAGAACGCCCATCGAATTTGGGATGCAGCGTACGTGACGACTGAATCTGGTACGGGTATTGTTCATTTGGCACCCGCTTATGGCGAAGAAGACTTTATCTTTGCGAAACAATTTAATATTCCCGTGGTGCATGTACTTGATGAGTACGGTGTCTATACTGAAGGCGATTGGAAAGGTGAGGACGTTTGGCAGAGTAATAAAGCGATCGCTAAGGAATTACTTGAGCGCGGTATGGTGTGGAAGATTGAGTATATCCAACACGAGTATCCACACAACCCTCGAACAGGTACCCGCTTAATGTATCGAGCGCATCCCAGCTGGTTTATGGATATCGATGGACAGCGAACTGAAATGCTTGAGCAAAACACCGAACATATTACTTGGTTTCCTGACCATATTAAACATGGTCGTTTCGAAAAGACTATCGAACAAGCGCCTGACTGGAACCTCTCGCGTGATCGATTCTGGGCAACGGCTATGCCTGTCTGGAAAGCGATTGATGCCGAAGGTAAGGAACATATTAAAGTCATTGGTAGTTACGCCGAGCTGACAGAACTCAGTGGCGTGGAGCTAGAAGATTACCACCGTCCGTGGGTAGATGAGATTACCTTTGAGATCGAGGGACTAACATATCGACGTATCGACAAAGTCATGGATGGCTGGTTTGAGAGTGGGAGTATGCCATTTGCGCAGTTCCATTATCCCTTCGAAAACGTCGAGAAATTCGAACGTAACTTTCCAGGTGACTTTATCGTTGAGTACGTGGGACAAGTTCGGGCTTGGTTTTACTATCTGCACGCTGTGAATGTCGGCTTATTCGGCAGGAACGCATTTAAAAATGTGATCGTGACAGGGAATATTGCGGGTAATGATGGCCGCAAGATGAGTAAGAGTATTGGAAACTTCACCGATCCTAATCTTTTGATGGATGAGTACTCAGCCGATAGTTTGCGCTTCCTATTACTCCAATCACCGGTTCTCAACGGTGAAGACTTTGCGCTTCAAGATAAAGAGGTCGGCGATGTGGCTCGAAAACTCAGCATGATCTGGAATATGTACGATTTTTTCACGATGTATGCGGAAGTTGATGGCTGGGAATTTACGGGTGATTTATCGGATCCAACTGATAGTCTCGATAATTCACTTGATCTTTGGATTGTAAGTCGAGTCCACCAACTCACTCAAGAGATCGAGAAACACATGGATGGGTATGATATCCCAAGTGCCATGAAGCCTGTGCTGCCCTTTATTGAGGACGCAAGTAACTGGTACGTGCGCCGAAGCCGTCGTCGTTTCTGGAAAGCCGGGGAGGATAGAGATAAACAAAATGCGTATCGGACACTCCATTATGTACTGGTGCAACTCGCTCAAGTCTTAGCGCCTTTTACGCCATTCTTGGCCGAAGAGCTTTACCAGAAGCTCACTGGGGGAGAAAGTGTTCACTTGCTAGATTGGCCACACGTAGGGCATATCAATGAACTCTTGCTCCAAGATATGGCAACCGTCCGTGAGTATGTAAATGTAGGGTTAAGTATTCGTGCGAAAGAGCATCAGAAGGTACGCCAACCTTTAGCAAGCGTCACCATTCCGGCGCTGGGTACATTCATTGATTTTCAGACGATTCTGGTTGATGAATTAAACGTCAAACAGGTGCTCGTTGGTGAGAATTTAGCGCTCGATCTTACCATAACGCCCGAACTCAAGCGCGAGGGACTGATGCGTGAAATTGTTCGTCACATTCAAAATGCACGTAAGCAAGCGGGCCTTCATGTTGAAGATCGAATTCGTTTGAGTCTCTCGTCTGAAGATGATGATATTAGTGCAACCTACCAAGAATATAAAGAGGCTATCTTGGAAGAGACGCTCGGCACCGAATTAGTAAGTGACGGCCAGTTTGACTATACGACAGAAGTTACAATTGATAAGCTTCCCCTTATAATCTCGCTTCAAAAAGCGTAGGGACTAGGGACTTACCTCGGGAAGTTGGCTTCCCCAGACGGAGTATCGACACAATAGGTCCTGTGTCATTTAGGGTATGTCCGCATCTCCGTAACGGCTATCTGCCATCAAGGCATAAGTGACTAATAGTCTTATTGACATTTGAAGATGTTTATGCTAATGTAGTTACAGAAAAAAGCGAAAATAAACATGTCAGAACTTCAATACCTCCAGCTTCAACCAGTCGAGCCAAATGACGACGGTACCTCTACGAGTCCGCTTGATGACTACGCACGCGACGATAATATTACGCTTGATGACGATATTGATGAGGATGAATTAGAAGAGTCGTGGGATCACATTGTACAGGATATTGAGAAAGATCCTGATTGGTTTAACTTTTCTGACGAATAAACGCTATACTCAGTATATGAACGATCAAGATTTTGACCAGATGATTACGCGTGCCATGGATGAACTCCCGCAAAAGTATATTAAGGGGCTTAATAACGTGGCAATCGTGTATGCTGATGAACCAGATGAAAACCAAAGCAAAAAAGCTCATCTTACCGAGCACAGCATTTTACTCGGACTGTACGAAGGTATTCCTTTGACCCAACGCGGTGCGGGGTACAACTTTGTGTTACCCGATAAAATTACATTATTTAAGAATTCCTTGCTTCGAGTAACAAACGGTCCCGAGCAATTATTTGAACAGGTGAAGCGAACCTTATGGCACGAGATCGCGCACTACTACGGACTTAATCATGATCGGATAGACGCCCTACAGGCTGGTCATGGGTCTTTCTAGGCTTGTTTCGTGATAGGCTATAACGTATGAATCAAGGCGCGTTTTCAGTTGTGGTTAAAGGGGACTTAGTACTGCTCGTCCGATCATTTACTAACCCAGAATTCATGAACCATTGGAGTTTCCCCGGTGGAGTCGTTGAACCTGGAGAAAGCTTGAAGCAGGGCGCGGTACGGGAGACTATAGAGGAGACAGGTATAGTGTGCCGTCCAGAGGAAATACTGTCGGTCGTAGATAATACCGCAAGTAACATACGAGTGACTATTTTTAAGGCAGCGTATCTTGCAGGTGAGATTACTATAGATCCCATTGAAATTGCCGAAGCTCGATGGGTCAACCTTAAGGATGCTGTGGCGCTTCCATTGGCATTCAATAGTGAAGACGTTTTGCGACACTTAGCACGGCAGCTGAGCGAATTGGCTTAATGTTCGTCCATAAACGTTAAGAGTAACTGGCGAGATAGCCGGAGCTTGCTTCCCTTTAACACATCTGTTACAATAGGCAATTGATTAGCTAAATTAAAGGAACAAATATGACAAAAGCAGTCGTTAAGATCGGTGGCAAACAATTTATTGTCGCTGAAAAAGAGACCCTCCTGGTGGACCTCCTCCCTGAAGGTACAAAAGAGCTCACGCTTGATGCACTGTTGGTTATTGATGGCGAGAAGACTACCGTCGGTACACCAACTGTCAAAGGTGTTACAGTAACCGCGACGGTTATTGATGACCTCGTCAAAGGTGATAAAATTCGTGTCATTCGCTACAAGGCGAAAAAGCGCGTTCACACTGAGACGGGTCACCGCCAGAAGTACTCGAAAGTAGAAATTACTTCGATCAAATAACAACATTCCCCGCTCATGCAGCGGGGATTTTTGTTACGCTCATGGTATAATAGGCCAAAAGAGAAGAGGGTACATATAGACGTGGCGACAGTAATTGCGGTAACGAATCAAAAGGGTGGGGTAGGTAAGACGACAACGGCAGTGAACGTGGCGTATTACATAGCCAAAGGTGGCAAGAAGACGCTACTTGTAGACCTTGATCCCCAAGGGAATGCCACGAGTGGGCTTGGCATCGACAAGCAGATACTAGAGCAGACGATGGCTGATGTCATGATGGAAACGACGCCACTCGATAGTATGGTTCTGCCAACCAAGTATGCAAACTTATTCATTGCGCCCACAACGCCACTCCTCGCCAACACTGAAGTTCAACTTGCTCAGGCCGATCGACGCTTCTCGCGTCTCAAGGCAGCGCTTGAAGCTAGTACAGCTCACTATGATGTGGTAATTATCGATAGTCCGCCAAGTCTCAGCTTGCTGACGGTTAATGGTCTGATCGCGGCGCACTATGTCTTGCTGCCCGTTCAGACTGAGTTCTATGCCCTAGAGGGCCTTGGACAGCTTCTCGAGACAATGAAGTTAGTGCGTAAGGGTATGAATCCGATGCTTGAGTTGCTTGGTGTTTTACCGACGATGCTCAACTCCAGAACAACTCTGAGCACGCAAGTCCATGAGGAGATTAAAAAACATTTTCCTGGTAAGGTCTTTACCACTACTATTCCGCGCAATGTCCGTTTAGCCGAAGCACCAAGTCACGGGGTGCCGATTGGCGTGTATGATAAGTTTTCAAAAGGGGCGAGAGCCTACAAGGCACTTGCGAAGGAGGTGATTGAACGTGGCAGCATCTAAAAAGGGTCTCGGTCGGGGTTTTGAGTCGCTGATTCCGCTTGATCTACTTGATGAATCATTCGATCCGACTGCTACGCAGGATGAGCAAGTCAGCGAACTACGCCAGATTAAGTTAAGCCAGATTGTGGCCGATCCCGATCAGCCACGTCGCTCGTTTGATGAGACGGCACTTGAGGAATTAGCTGCCTCTATTCAAGAACACGGCGTCTTGCAGCCTATTGTCGTCACTCCCTTTGAAGATGGCTATCAAATTGTGGCAGGCGAACGACGCTTCCGGGCAGCAAAGCTCGTAGGACTTGATAAAATCCCGGCTCTTATCCGTACCTTAAGTGGTCAGCATAGACTTGAACTATCTCTGATTGAAAATTTGCAACGACGTGATCTAAATGTCCTCGAGACGGCAACTGCTTACTTAAAGTTGCGCGACCAATTTAACCTAAGCCTCGACGAGATCGGGAAACGAGTAGGCAATAAGTCGGTGAGTGCAGTGAGTAACACCCTGCGGCTCTTAAAGCTGCCGCAAGCAGTTCGGACGGCCTTGCTTGATGGGAAACTGCGCGAAGGTCAGGCTCGTCCTCTCATTGGCCTTGACGAGGCAGTAGTAAACACGCTTTTGCCTCAGATTATGAATGAAGAGTGGAGCGCCCGAAAGATTGAACAATATATTATTGACCTCAAGAAACAGTCGCAAACTCCTCGCGGCGCCACAACGATGCATGCATCAACCGTATCAGCGGCGCACGAAGCGGAACTTGGACGAATTAAGAAGCGACTGGGTACTGATGTGTCGATTCGTACTAATACGAAAGGTGCGGGGCAGATTGTTATTAAGTTCAAAAATGATGAGGAGTTTCAGCGCATCCAACACCTTCTCGAAACAGAGTAACGCCCCTGATATATGCATAGGTCGTTCAAGCGAGTTAGACTAGTTTCATACGACAAAAATGATACTTCCCGACACGATTTGCGACAAAAAATGTCGTATGGAAGAGATGTATTAGAAGGTACGAATTTTATTGAAGGGGAAGATACGAACCCCCACCGGTCCCACAACGTCGTAGAGGGGAATTGTCCCCAGCCCATTGCGGGAATCGTATGAATAACTTCCCTGGCGGTGGTCTCCGGAGACAAACAATTCACCGGCCGGTACGGTTGTATCGACAGTACCACTTGTGGGGCTACCTGGTTCGCCATGGTTCGCATCGTCTGGATTAAAGCCATTTGGGTGCTCGGCGTTATAGACAGTGTAGTGGCCATCTTGGAGGACGACATGTTCACCGGGGAGACCAATGACGCGTTTAACAATATACTCATCTTCACCACTTGAGCCGAATTGAGGATTCTTAAAGACAATAATTTGACCACGTGCCGGTTGGTAGGTCTTATTCTCAATTTGCGCCAAGGTAACCGGTAGACGATCGACAATTAAGCGATCACCTGTAAAGAGAGTTGTTTCCATGCTCGGGCCAACTACACTGAAACTTCGAAATACAAATGTATTAATGAGCAAAGTACCAATGAGCACGCAAATAATGAAGATAGCAATATTAATTGCATCTTTAACGAACGGGTGGCGCTGAAGGAATGATAGTTCCATGAATATACTCACTATACACGGTTTGGTTGAGAAGGGATAGCATAACGATTATGTTTTCGACTATTTGAAAGTGTCGGTTGGTACGGTATAGTAGTATGAGTATTTATGAAAGATAAACGAACTTCTATTGATGGTTTTATACCACGTCGCCCAGGTAGCCAATTAGGTGATCTTCATGACGAAAAAAAACGAGCTGCCCTCAAAACCCCGGTCTATCAGGCTCTGCAATCAGATGACGATACTCTTCGTGAGACCGTTGGTCAACGTCGGGTGGGGCAAGGGATTGGCCGATCTGATATCGACGAATCATTACGTAGTATTGGGACCGATGAGCCGACTAAAAAGCTCAGTCGCCGCCAGCGTCGTCGTTTGGGTAAAGGAAGCAAAAAACCCCGCAGTAAAACACGCCGTATCCTTAAATGGGTCGGTCTTGTCCTACTTGTTGCGCTTCTGGCATTCGGTGGCTACATTGCGTATCGAGCCATTCATGCCAGTGGGAATATCTTTCAAGGGAATATCCTTGATGTCCTGACGCAAAAACAGGTTCCGTTGCAGCAGGATGATAATGGCCGAACAAATATCCTTATTTTAGGTACCTCCCAAGATGATCCAGGTCACGACGCGGGTAATTTAACAGATTCGATGATGATTTTGAGCGTAGATCAGAATAATAAAAATGCCTATATGATTAGCGTGCCTCGAGACCTTTACGTCCAATATGGTGAAGCATGTGATTCGGGTTATCGTGGCAAGATTAATGTCTACTATAGCTGTGTCGGAGGTGATGGAACGAGTGTTGATGGTGATCGGGCAGCGCTGACGAAGACGGCGGGGTTTGTGGGTGATATCTTTGGGCTTAATATTCAATATGGAGTCAATGTCAATTACACCGTTTTTCGTGATATCGTCAACGCGGTCGGTGGCAGTATTACGGTTACGATTGAAAGCCGTGATGCAGCTGGACAAATGGACAGTAACTTTGACTGGAAGTGTGGCGCAACGACTAAAGCCCGTTTAGCGAATTGTCCACCGCACGGCCACTATATCGATTACCCTAATGGTCCCGTCACACTTGATGCCGAGCATGCGCTCTACTTAGCCCAGGCGCGGGGAGACGCATATCCTACGTATGGCTTTGAACAGTCAAACTTTGACCGCGAAAAGAATCAGCAGAAGATTATTACGGCGATTCGTGATAAAGCTCAAAGCGTCGGAGTACTGACGAACCTTGGAAAAGTCAGTAGTATCCTAGATAGCCTTGGCAACAACCTGCGTACGACTTTCCAGGCAGATGAGGTCAAGACATTAGTATCGCTCGCTGAGAACATTAAAGATGCCGATATCCACTCGATTAGTCTCGTCGATGGTGACACGGCAGTGATGACGACTGGTAATGTCGATGGACAGAGTGTTGTTCGCCCTATCGCCGGTACCTATGACTATACCGATCTCCAGGCTATCATTGCCAAGAAACTTTCAAGTGATCCTGTCGTACGTGAGGGCGCAAGTATTGTGGTTCTGAATGGTTCTGGGGTACCTGGGGTTGCCCAGACGAAGGCAACTGCTCTGAAGGCACTTGGTTACACAGTTACCGATGTAGGGGATGCTGACACTACGAACTACACGGGTATTACAATCTACCAAGTTGGTACTGGCATGCCAGAAACAAAGACTGCTCTTGAGAAGTTGTATGGTGTCACCGTGCTGACGACCAAGCCACCAGTTAGCCCTGCGGCCGGAACCAACTTCGTTATCATTGTCGGTGCAACGAAAACCACCTCCAATTAAGAGAGTGGGTGGTATAATAAAATGAGATTATGGAATTTTTAAAGATCGTTCGGCGCCGCTCATTCCTGAGTGAAGTGGTGTATACCGCCCTCAACGTTGCGCTTGCCATCGCATTATTACTGATCATTCGTTCAACCGAATCAATTTGGTTTGCTTTTGGACTCATTCTTTTGAGTAAATGGCGAGTGCTTGCAGTCCGGCCACGGTATTGGTTTGTGAATATCCAGGCTAATCTGGTTGATGTGATTGTGAGTGTCAGCACGGTTATCTTCCTGTATGCAAGTAGTGTCACGGTAGCAACCGATGAGCAGAAGTTAGGGCTCGAGGTTGTTCTGACGCTGCTTTATATTGGTTGGCTCTTATTCCTCAAGCCTCGCTCTAAGCGAGCGTATGTCATTGCTCAAGCAGCGGTTGGCTTATTTGTCGGTGTAGCAGCTATTTATATGATTGGCTACAATTGGCCAGCCTCGCTCGCTGTGCTGCTCATGTGGGTGATTGGCTATGGAACTGCTCGACACGTCCTAAGTAGTTATGAGGAACCACATATTGTGACACTCAGTCTCATGTGGGGGCTAGCTCTGGGAGAAATCGGCTGGCTTGCCTACCACTGGACAATTGCGTACCGCTTGCCCATACTCCAAAACTTCTTATTACCACAAGTCTCACTCATTGTGCTTTGCTTTGGTTTCTTGGCACAAAAGTCGTATGACTCGTATTTCCACCACCAGAGAATTCGCTTGAATGATATTCTCTTACCTCTTTTGTTCACGATAAGCATCGTAGCTGTTTTGCTATTTGTCTTTGACGGCGTCAACACCAGCAATATATAGTAGGCGACTTACTCTTTTTGTAAGACGATGATAAAACCCTGCTCAGCGAGCACGTGAAGGTGGTGAGTCGTGCCGTATGTCACGAGAGTGGCGTGTTGTGAGATGTCAGCCTCAAGAAAAAGGTAGCCACCAGGAGCAAGGCGCGTTTGCGTCTGACGAATCAACTTCTTTATAAGGCCCCGTCCCGCATCATCGGCAAAGAGAGCCAGGGCCGGTTCGTATTGCGTCTCTTCCGAGCGTTCCCAGGCAGGATCCACGTAGGGCAGATTGGCGAGGATAATATCAGCAGTCAGAGGGTACCCATCGAGTAAGTCGCTTTGGATTAGGGCGACATCAGCTTGAAATGCTTCGGCATTTTTTGTCGCTACCGCTAGAGCGTGTTTACTAATGTCGGCTAGCGTAACTTCAAGGCGGGGTCGCTCGAGTTTTGCGCTAATACCTAACACGCCCGTCCCCGTTCCTACATCAACGAGACGCTTTGTGACGTCAGCTGGGATAAGCTGTTTCAAGAGATCGATCATTGTCTCCGATTCGGGACGAGGCACCAGGGTTGCATTGGTGACGATGTAGCGGCGTCCGTAAAACTCCTTATGGCCAATAATGTAGGCGATCGGGACACGATCAAGTCGGAGGCTGAGGCGGGCGTTGGCGATTTCTTGGGTACGGGGATCGAGCTCAAGTTCGGGATGGGCGTGAAGATACGTACGGGGCTTTCGGAGAGTATGGGCAAGAATAATCTCGGCATCGAGTCGGGCACTAGCAATACTGGCGGCAGTCAGCTGCTGGGCCGCCTCGTGGAGCCACGTCTCAATTACTAGCGCTTTTGGCGGCAAGTTCGCGTTCATAGGTTTGGAGTTGCTCGATTATATCTTCAATACTACCGTTCATGGCAGCGGGAATGTTACTGCGACTGTAGCCAATACGGTGGTCGGTAATGCGGTCTTGCGGAAAGTTATAGGTGCGGATTTTTTCACTTCGGTCACCACTACCGATCAAGCTACGACGTTCGGCAGCAAGCTTTGATTGTTCGGCTTCAATCTTCTGTTGTAGGAGGCGGCTACGTAGGACACTCATCGCCTTGTCTTTATTCTTGATTTGAGATTTTTCGTCCTGGTTAGTCACAACCATGCCACTCGGAATGTGCGTAATCCGCACGGCGCTGTCTGTCGTGTTAACACTTTGTCCACCGTGACCACTCGCTCGATAGATATCAATGCGAAGATCGGCGGGGTTAATCTCGATATCGGTTTCGGCCGCTTCAGGGAGCACTGCCACGGTGACGGTACTGGTGTGAATCCGACCCTGTGATTCCGTCGATGGTACTCGTTGAACGCGGTGGACGCCTGATTCAAACTTGAGTTGGGCATAGGGAGCCTCGCCTTTGACAGTAAAGATAACTTCTTTGTAGCCACCGGTATCATTGCCACTTTCGCTTATAAGCTCCGTGCGCAGGTTATGATTCTCACAGTAGCGTAGATACATGCGATAGAGTTCGGCAGCAAATAGGCTTGCTTCGTCACCGCCCGCCCCAGCACGAATCTCGATAATAACGTTTTTTTCATCATTGGGGTCTTTTGGAGCAAGCATGAGGAATAGTTCATCTTCAAGCTTCGTCAGGCTCGTCTCGATGTCACTGATCTCGAGCTTCGCAACGTCAGCGAGCTCATCATTGCCACCAGCGAGTTCTTTGGCCTCGAGGAGTTGACCCTCAAGAGTCTGGCGCAACGTGGCTTTTTCAAGGATAGTATCAAGTTCCGTGAAGCGTTTATTCTTGGCGGTATAGTCCTCGTCGGCATACGCATCAGGGCGTGCCAAAAACGTACCGAGGGCTTGTTTCTCGGCTTGTAGTTCTTGGATGTTGAGTGCTATCTTTGCCATATTGGTCTATGTCTTTCGAATGGGTTAGTTTTATTGTAACAAAAAAGAGGATATCATTGCTGATATCCTCTTCCTGTACATAGGCTATTGGTCAGCGTTAGCTTTTTTTGCTTTGGCGGCGTTAGCTTTCTTCGCTTTGCTCGCAAGGGCGACTTTACGCGCTTCAGCAGCAGCAAATTTAGCCTTGAAGCGATCGACACGACCTTCGGTGTCGATAATCTTCTCTTCACCGGTAAAGAATGGGTGAGAAGCACTGGAAATGTGTACTTTAACGAGAGGATAGTCGTTGCCATCTTCCCATTTAATAGTGTCGTTGGTTTGCGCAGTTGACTGAGTCAAGAATGCAAACCCAGCCACGTCATCGCTAAATACGACGGGACGGTAATCGGTTGGGTGTAGGTTAGTCTTCATATCTGAAGTATTGTATCTGTTTTTGATGGAATTGTCAAAGGGGAGTGAGCAGATTGTCTGTCCTGGCGCGCGCAAGTACTCTTATGCTACAATTTCCTTAAGCATAGGCGTTATGTACTATATTTTTCAAACAAGGATCCGCATATAATGACAACTTCTCGTTCGACTCATTCACGTGCCTCTGGTTTCACCATCGTTGAGCTCCTGGTCGTCATCGTCGTCATCGCCATCCTGGCAGCCATTACCATTGTAGCCTATCGTGGTATCTCCCAAAGAGCCATCGTAGCCTCATTGTCTTCAGACCTTGACAATGCTTCAAAGCA
>JAATFU010000002.1 GCA_015655045.1 Candidatus Saccharimonadota bacterium | reverse complement strand
TGCTTTGAAGCATTGTCAAGATCTGAAGAAAGAGAAGAAACAATGGCTCTTTGGGAGATACCCCGATAGGCTACGATAGTTATAGCTGCCAGGATGGCAATAACCACAATAACGACGAGGAGCTCGATGATGGTGAAACCAGACTGTTTGTGAGATGTCACCATGATGCCCTTTATCCTACTTATGCCTATATACCCATAAGTATACTCGAGAAAACTACTATTTACATAGTTTCGTATAACACAGAGAGGATCTACCTATAGCTCACGCGCATAACTTCGCTTGAATCGATTCATCGCCCCACGCCTGCCAATATGCCCAATAGATTCTTGTTTATACTTACGTAATTGGGTCATTAGTTTAGCTTCAATAATATCCACCGCGGCGAGCATATTCACCGTCGTATCTTTAGCAGTTAAAATATGATCAGGCACCTGAAAAATGATCTCAGCTTCATATTTATTACCGTGATCACGGTTAACCTGCTTTAGCTTCACTTCAGCCGAGGCGGTCTTGCGAGCGTGTCGCGGAAGGTAACGATCAAGCCGACTTATCTTCTTCGTGACGTATTTACGTGTCGTTTCATCGACTTCATAGTTTACGCCCGTAATCTCAATTGCTGTTATCATACTACCCTCCTAGTTACTTAGTTGGTAGTTCTATTATAACACCGATCGGTTGCCCAAGTACGCTTGGAGCACTTCCGGCACTGTTATCTTTCCCTGTTGATCCTGCCCATTTTCAATAATGGCGATCATAATGCGACCAAGAGCAAAAGCGGTCGCATCATTGGTATGCACAAGCTCGACATCACCATTGACGCGTCGTACCCGCGTCTTGAGACGTCGTGACTGGTAATCAGTCATGTAGTCAGCCGTATGCGTCTCGCGATATTGATCTTGGCCTGGTAGCCAAGTCTCCATATCAATACCTCGCGCATCCGGTTTGCCAATATCACCAGTGACTTTTTGAATCACCCGATATGGCAGCCCTAAAGTTGTTAATAAATATTCCTGAATAGCTACAAAAAACAGATGTTCATTCAATCCGTCTTCCCCGATTGTAAAGCTCTCCATTTCAAGCTTATCGAACTGGTGCATCCGAAGAATGCCCTCCATATCCTTACCATACGTGCCTGCCTCGCGACGAAAACTCGTCGCATAACCAACGTAGCGTAGCGGCAGCTGTGCTTCCTCAAGAATTTCATCAGCGTGCATACTACCCAGCACGTGCTCGGCACTCCCCTGGAGCCATAAGTCATCATCTTCCAACTTGTAGCGATCATCACGAGGCTCAAGCCGATCCATCGCATCATACAGGTCCGTCCGAATCATCAAAGGAGGTAAGACAGGCGTAAAGGCCCGAGGCACGACAGGCAAATGCGCATCTTGGGCAATCTTAGTCAAAATTCCCTCATCCGTTAGGGTATCAAGGACAAATTGAATAATGGCAAACTGAAGCTTTACGAGGTCGCCTTTAATATAGGCAAAACGACTACCCGCTACCTTAGCAGCTCGCTCTTTATCAAGCCAGAGTCGCTCGGTGGCAATCTCCGCGTGGTTACGGGGTGTAAAGTCAAATTGTGTTGGCTGGCCGACAACTTTCGCCACCACATTCTCGTCTTCACTTAAACCATATGGCACGTCAGCAGCAGCCATATTGGGTACTTTCTTGAGTAGTTCCATATACGACTGCTCAACCTCTTTCAAGTGTGCCTCCAGGCCACCAAGCTGTTCCTTAAGCGCCTTCCCCTCGGCAATAAGTTCATCAGATGGCCGACCACCCTTCATACTAGTTGCAATGGTATTACGCTTCTCGCGCAGCTCCTCTACCTGTCCAAGAAGCACCCGGCGTGTATCATCCAATTCAACAAGTGTTTTAATATCAACATCATAGCCTTTACGGCGGGCATTTTCCTGAACGGCCTCGGCATTGTCACGAATAAAACGGATATCTAGCATGTCTATTATTGTAGCAAACTTTTCATCAGGACCCCAAGAGACTATACTAACCACTAATCATGGTTACCACCGAAGCCTTGACCCCTTCCTTACTGGAACTCCCCGCTGAAGATGAACTCAGCTATGTGGAGCGTGCCTATCATCACCAGAAAATAGGTAACAAGATCCTCAGTAGCCTCCTCCTCGCTAGCAATATAGCCCTCGGTGGCTACATATTGCCTATTGCCCTTGAAGAACAACGACTCTCCGATACCCAACCGCGACTCATTGAGGTCATGGCCGAACCAAATCATCTCGCCGCTGAGACGGTTATCGCCGGTGGCTTCAATGTGAGAAATTCCGTCCCGAACGCCGAAGCTCTTGCACCCCTTTCGACTATTGGCGCTATAGAAGCACTCGAACAAGATAACACTGGGATTAGCCACGAAGCAATTGCCCGTGAGATTATAAAAAACGTCAAAGAATCAGGTCGCACTGAGGTGGGGCTCTGGGGCACAAGTGTATCGGGTATCACCCTCGCAGCCGTCGCCCGTATTATCCAAGAGGATCCGAGTAATATACGCGTTCGCTTCCTCATGCTCGACTGCACACCGCCAAACGTCGATAGCCTTCGCGCCGATAAGCGTCAAAGCCTCGCCAACCTCCAGACCGCCGATTCGCTCCTGCCTAACCTCACAAAACATCCTGCCTTTGAATACTTCTACGCCGATCAGCGCATGAAGCAGACACCTGCGCTTGCGGGTAAGCATTTCGGTATCGGCGACGTGTTACAGCAAATCTATGATCCTGATGCTATCTCGAGTGTCCTCGCATCAGCTGAAGCCCTTGAGGTAGTTAGTCCCTCAATTGCGTCTGATCTTAAAGCAATCGGTAACGTAAAAAATAAGCGACCACCAATCATCCTATCGATTCGCCCACTCAGCGACACGGGAGATAACGTAGTGAACTCAACCAAAGCCGAGCACAGTATCGATCAGATGGCCCAAGATGCCGGCCTCACCCATGTGACCTTTAAATTAGATGGTATTAGCCACGGCGACCCAACCGCTAACCGCACGCAGTACCAAGAGGCGCTCATCCAGCGTATCCTGCCGGTGGTCGAAGCCTATGACCACTCAATCAAGAGTCGCCTGTACACCATTGATCGACCCGGTTAATAAGATAGGGAGGCTATTCGGTTCGAAGCGCTTCAATAGGATCAAGCTTTGAGGCTTTACGAGCAGGCATAATCCCTGCCCCTACCGACACCAGAATTAATCCGACAATCACTATGCCTACACTAACAGGATTAAAGACAAGCAAGCTAATATCCCCAAGGTCGAACGCCTTACTGATAAAGGGGTTACTAACAAGTCCAGCAATAACCGCGAGTCCTGCCCCGATCGCTCCACCCAAGAATCCAATCCAAGCCGCTTCAAATTTGAATAAACGCCCCACGTCACGTCGACTCATGCCAAGCGCTTTCATGAGACCAATCTGCTGGGTTCGCTCCAGCACACTAATATATTGGGTATTTACAATCCCAAACACCGACGTCAGGACCGCTAGCGCCCCGAAACCGAGTAGAATGGCCTGCAAAACGTTGATAAAGGTATTAATCGCTCCCAATATGTCTGAGGCGGTTTGGGCCGTATAACCCTTAGCGGCTAACGCCGTCTTAACCGATTCGGCCTTATCGGCACTCGTGACTTGAACAGCGGCAAGGAGGAAGTTATTGTAGCTCCGTGTCCCCGCATTGATGTAATCATAGAGCATCTTCGCCGAGCTATTCGATACCAGAAGTGAACTCTGGGCTCGAAATGCTAGTCCTGATTTACTACTGACGCCCCGAATGGTATAGGTAAAGGTTTGGCTCTCTGGTGCCGTCAGCGGCGCCGAAAGCTTATCGGCCACGATATCAACCGTCTTACCAATCGCTGCCTGATCTGAGCTAAAACCGAGAGCTGTGACATATTCTTCGGTGAGGATAATGTCGTGATCCGACAAATCACCCGTAACTGATCCAGCCGCATATTTGAGAGTTACACTCGGACTAAACGTACTGAGCGTTGCCACGTACTTATCCTGACCTGCCCGGGTAATATACTTTACCTGCGGATTATAGTTTGGTGAGACTGACACGACATTATCTAGTTTCTGAATCGTTGCAATGTCAGTTTGGGTCAGAGGATCGGTTGAAAACAACGCATTGGAGACACTGGCAGTCGTCTCAGAGTATTTCTGTGGCCCATCTTGCTTCGTAGCTGGCGTTTTAGTAACGCTCAGTTCTCGAACGTCGGTATTCGCACTAACAATCTGGTCGGTATAATTTCTGCCACCAGCCCCGGCCGCTAGTGAGAGGGTAATCGTAAAAGCACCCACCCCAATTGCGAGACTGGTGAGTAACGTACGAGCCTTGGCTTGACGTAAACTACGGGCTGCTCGTTTGGTAATGTCTTGAATTTTCATAGCTGATCTCCCAGAGCGGCTTGTGGAGTAAGCCCAATAATTGACTCTAAATTACCGTCTTTAATCTGAATTTGAATGTCACACTTTGCCGCCAGGTCTGGGTCATGCGTTACGATAATGAGCGTAGCGCCGTGTTGTTTGTTATACCCAAACAACAAATCTTCGACTACCTCACCGGTCACACTATCCAGATTACCCGTTGGCTCATCTGCAAAAAGCACCTGCGGATCATTGACGATCGCCCGGGCTACTGCGAGGCGTTGCTTCTGTCCACCAGACAAATCTCGAGCGCGCGATTTCTTTTTATCAAGCAGTTCCACCGCAGCGAGCGCCTGCTCGACTTTCTCATGACGTACGCTCAACGGAACGTTTGCGATTTCAAGAGGAAGACTTACGTTATCAAAACAGGTCTCGTTCGGCTGAATAAAAAAGCTTTGAAAGATAAAACTCATTTTGCGAGAACGAAACGAATCCACTTCTTTTTGCTTGAGTTTTAGGATATCTTCGCCATCGATAATCACCTCACCCACCTCCGGGTGATCAAGTCCACTCATCGTGTGCATCAAGGTTGATTTACCACTTCCTGATTTACCGATAATAGCGACACTTGCGCCGTCTGGAATCGTAAAAGTAATATCATCGAGGGCCTTAAAAGCATTTTGCTTTTTGCCATACGTGCGCGTGACGTGCTTCACTTCAATCATAGTCCCCCTTATGTCGCCTAGTAGTTCTAGTATAGCAAAAGAGCCGCTCAAATGATGCGGCTCTTTTACATAACCAAGGAGGAGTCTATTCGGCCGGCGTACTTGGGTTGTCGTTG
Organism: Candidatus Saccharimonadota bacterium; assembly: GCA_015655045.1. Taxonomy (GTDB): domain Bacteria; phylum Patescibacteriota; class Saccharimonadia; order Saccharimonadales; family Saccharimonadaceae; genus UBA1547. The sequence continues at coordinate 10,283 of JAATFU010000002.1, read as the reverse complement.
ACCCACGCGACAAAGCCCTCAATGTAGCTCTTAGCCCCGTCAAGGAACTCGTCTTTTAAGTTCCCTTCGCTATCAAATGTATTCTCCGTCACACTGAGTTGGACCTTCTGGTCAACATAGAGCGGTGATTTAAACCATTCGATAATTGAAGCGAGTGCTGCCTGAGCAAACTTTGTCCCATTGGGGCTAATTGTGGCACCTACAATACCGGTTGGCTTATCGGCCCAACTGTTATTACCCCAAGGACGAGAGCCCCAGTCGATGGCATTCTTGAGGACGCCAGTGTAAGAGTGGTTGTATTCCGGCGTGACAAATAAAATAGCGTCAGCCGCAGCCACCACATCTTTCATTGCTTGAGCCTGAGCTGGGTAGTTGCCTTCAAGCTCCTCATTAAAGAGTGGTAAGCTCGCAATATCTGTATACTCAAACGTGGTACCAGCTGGGGCAAGGCGCTCCAGGTTCTGGGCTAACCGTTTATTCACTGATTCAGCGCGAAGACTTCCTACAATTACTGCAATTTTTGTCATAACGAACATATCCTCCTTTAGGAAATAGGATCAGGTTTACTATTACTTATATAGTAACTGAATTACTATACATTTGCAAGCATTGTTCGCTCTCTTACGACTGCCTAGTCAAGTTTGACGTCGGGATAGAGTGCGCGGGTCGTCTCGTCATATTCGAGTCGTAATTGTGGGAATGGCACACCCTCTCGGGCTGTCACACCTTCAAAAATCCAAAAAACTCGTTCGCTATAGCCCCAGCCACACGCCGGTGGCATACCGTATTCCAACATTTCAACAAAATCAATATCAAGCATCATCGCTTCTTCATCGCCTGCTTCACGCATCCCTTGTTGCTCGACAAAGCGCGCCAACTGATCCTGGGGGTCGTTGAGCTCTGAGAAGCCATTGCCCAGCTCGCTGCCGGCGATAACTGGCTGGAAGCGCTGAACGGTTTGCTCATTATCAGGATTGCTCTTAGCAAGTGGGCTAATGAATTTTGGCGTGTTAATTAACCAAACAGGACCAGCTACATCCTTACGGATATGCTTCCAGAGTTTATCAATCCCACGCGCGCGGTTTTCGGTCTGCTCAACCTCAAGTTTGTTGGCGACAAGCGCTTGCTTCACTTCATCAAGCGATGATTGATAAACATCAATGTTATATCGCTCTTTTATGACTGTCGCATAATCCCAGACCTCCCACTCACCTGCCATATTCACATGATGACCATTGAGATCAAACTCAAGCGTACCAAAGCTCTTTTGAAGAACATATTGATACATCTCGCTCATGAAGCGCATACCATCTTGCCAGTTAGCATATGCCCAATACCATTCCATGGCAACATGTTCTGGAAGGTGCTCATCGCTGTAGTTCTCATTACGAAAACGTGGCCCAATATCATACACCTTCTCAAACCCTGCTCCGAGCAAACGCTTCAATGGCAACTCGTGACTAATTCGCAGATAAAAGTCCTGGTCGAGCGCATCCATGTGGGTTACGAATGGATTCGCATCTGCTCCTCCGGTTGTGTGTTCGAGCACGGGCACATTAATCTCAATAAAGTCATGTTGATTCAAAAAGTCACGCGTCGCTTGCCAAAACGTGCTGCGACGAATAAAACGGTCACGGACTTCCTGATTCGCATTCATATCGACATAACGACGACGCATTCGCTCTTCTTTATTCGTAAAACCTTCTTGCGCACTAGGTAGTGGTCGCAGTGCTTTAGTTAATAGCCGTAAGCTCGTTACGTCAATCGAGATTTCACCAGTCTTACTTTTAATAATCTGGCCAGTTGCCTCCACAAAGTCACCCGTATCAAGCAGCGGCAGTTCGGCAATTCCCAGCTGGCTCTCGGCAGCATTGAGCGATGCTACATTGTCGTCACGAAGAAAGAGTTGGATCGAGCCGCTAAAATCCTTTACCACAATAAAGGCAAGTTTGCCGAACTTTCGAATGCCCGTAATACGTCCGGCAACCGTTGCGGTGTGTGAGGCAAGTTCCTCAAAATGGGCAGTAATATCTCCTGCCATGTGTGTGCGGTGAGATTCAGCCGGATAGGCATTAATGCCAAGCTGTTTGAGTTCATCAAGTTTTCGTAGTCGCTCATCGCGAAAATCTTTTAATGTCGCCATACTCCCCGTAGTATAGCATAATCCACCGCCTGTTAGCGGTGGATTATGGGCCTCATGAGTAATTTCTTTGAAGCGGACTAGCTAATTTTAACGATTTCGTACGCAACGGTGTTCTTTGGCGTCGTAATCTTGACGCTCTCACCTACTTTTTTACCAAACAACGCGACTCCAATGGGTGATTCGTTACTAATCTTACCAGACAGTGGATCGGCTTCAACAGGCCCAACAATAGTATAGCCGACGATTGTTTTGCCAGTTTTCAGTTCAACCTTACTACCAAGGGCAACTTTTGTCTTGCTACTACTTTTAATAATTTCAGCGTTGAGGAGGATGTCTTCAATCTCGGCAATTCGAGTTTCAAGCAAGCCCTGCTCTTCACGGGCAGCATCGTACTCCGCATTCTCACTCAGATCACCAAAATCACGCGCTTCGGCAATCTTAAGTGCGACGGCACCCCGACGACTCTTTAAGTTATCAAGCTCTACTTGGAGCTCTTTTTTGCCTTCGTCTGTGATCTGATAGAGTTTTTTCATAGTTTGTTCTTTCCTTAAGTTTACTATAAATGGTACCGTTTTGAATAGAGTCTACACCACATGTAGCGTTTTTGCCCCCAGCACCAGCATTCAAACTAGTTTAGCAAGCAGCTCTGCTCTTGTCAATGGACTCGTTTCGCCTGATTCTCGGACGTAAAATTCATACTGGCCACTCGCCTGAGTACGCGCACTAACCGTGACGCGATATGGAATACCCATCAGCTCACTATCGGCAAACTTCTGACCAGGCCGTTCATCCCGATCATCATACAGTACTTCAATCCCCTTCGCTTGCAATTGCTCATACAGGCTATCTGCTTCGGCCTGTACTTCGCCTTCACCGATCAAGACAAGATAGACCAGCGCTGGGGCCACAACGGCCGGCCACACGAGGCCTTTCTCATCTGCAAACTGCTCGGCAATCAGTCCCATGAGTCGACTAGGACCAATCCCATAGCTTCCCATGATAACCGGCTGACTCTTACCCGCCTCATCAGTAAACATCAGACCAAGTGGCTCGCTATAGCGCGTCCCGAGTGTAAAGATATTCCCGGCTTCTACTGCCGTCTTTTCGACAAGGTCTTCGCGCTTCACTCCCAATTGGGCTAACACCTCGTCGGTATAAACCTCTTCGTTAATCGCCATTCGGGTTGGCTCGTGAACAAAAATTTTATCCTCTCCGACAGGACTGACGATTTGGAACTCATGGCTAAATTGCGCAAAACTCCCCCCACTGGCAAATGTTTTATACGTGAGTTCCCCAAGGCCCAGGCGATCATAGATCCGGAGATACGCCTGACTGACGGCTTCGTAGAACGCATCATGCTCTGCCTGGGTGCGGCTAAAACTGTACAAATCCTTCATCCAAAACTCGCGTCCACGCATGAGGCCGCTTTTACTGCGCAGTTCATTACGAAACTTAATCTGAAACTGGTAGGGATAGACCGGTAAATCTTTATAGCTATGAATATGGCTCTTCATCAGACGAGTAATTGGCTCTTCGTGCGTCGGCGCAAGGCCAAGTTCGGTACCGTTTGCAAGTTTTGTTTTAAACCAGACATCCATTACCTGGTCATCCCAGCGACCAGACGTAACCCAAGGATCTTTTTGCTGTAAGGCTGTTAGGCTTATTTCATTGCCCCCGATCCCATCCATCTCCTCGCGAATGACTTGGATAATATTATCGAGTACGCGTTTGCCAAGTGGTAGATAATCATACACCCCGGCCATTTCCTTATGAATAAAACCTGCTTGAATTAACAGTTGGGCATTCCGTGCGACTTCATCGCCAGGAGCAGTTTTACTTGTTTTAGTGAAAAGGTGGGTTAATCTCATATTATCTTCCCAGTGTAGAGAATAATGTCGGATTAATAAAGAGGATATAAAAGGCAATTCCATTTTTGAGCATATGAAGCAGCACGCCAGCCCAGATACTACCCGTACTAACCCGCAGGATACACAGCACAATACTCAGCGCAAAGACATCAATCCCAACGTTCCATGAGCCATGGAGAATACCAAACAGGACGCTTGTGATAAGAATTGCAAGCCACAGCGGCGCCACCTTCAAAAGCTTACCCAACAGGTAGCCACGAAACAGAATCTCCTCGGCTAACGGCGCGAGGACCACCAGAGTCAAAAAGGCAAGAATGTATTCATATTGGTAATTTAAGTGCGCAAAACCCGTATCTTGCGCCTGGTCAGCATTAAAGCCTGGTATAACATGAGCCGCCAGTACCAACAGAATGGCCGAGAGGATGAAGTAAACCACGAGTCCAGCCGGAGCCATGAAAATGTCTGTCCAGGACGGGAGGCGCGTCAGCGCAACATCCTGACGGGTCGTACGATACCGTCGCACGAGCCATGGACCTCCAATCACCACGAGTCCCGTGAGCCCATAGATACAGGCCGCAATCAACGCACTCAGGACCGACTGATTAAGGTTCGCAAGGGATATGCCCATAAGCTGGAGAGCCTCCAAAATGAGCTCTACCACTACCTCGCCAATATGAAAACTGACAAAGACCCACAGTGGCAAGACGAGTAACGACCACGACCACACAAACGGTCGCCGCGAAAGCGGTTCGGCTGAGTGAGCCACCACGTTATTTGAAGAGTCGACCGACATCTTGAATCGTAATTAAGATAATTAAGCCCATAAGAATGTAAAAACCAATCGCTTGAATACGTTCTTCAATTGTTTTAGTGAGGGGCCGTTTGAGTAATCGAAATACTGCCATCGTAAACCAACGACCACCGTCGAGCGCAGGAATTGGCAAAACGTTCATGACTGCCAATGTCAACGAGATCACCGCAGTTAAGAAAAGGAGTTGGGTTGGTCCAGCTTGTTCGGCGGCAGGAAAAATCGTCCCGAGAATGCCAATAGGCCCGGCCACACTATCGCCCACAGTCTGTAACTGGGCCGATGCTTGAGTACGCGTCGCCGAATCTGGACTCAACTGCAACACTAAGCCGCTCGCAAGGTTACCAACCACGCTCCCCAGCCCTTGGAGCGTCGCCCACGTCAGTTGACCTGTTGTAGCGACTCCGACTAGTGGCGCCGACCAGGTCGCTTTTATGACTTGGCGTTGTCCGATGTTTGCCCCAAAGACAGGACCTGAACTATCGCGTAGCTTTACCCGAGCACTCTGCTCTTCGCCGTGGCGGCTATAAACCACTGTAATAGTCTCGCCGGCATGCTGTCGAGAAAGTTCAATCAGCCGGTCGGTGGTGGGTACCGCCTCACCTGCAAATAAAATAACCGTATCCCCCGTTTGTAAGCCTGCTTCAGCCGCTGGATAGTCTTTCACAACACTCGTGAGCTCAACTGGTTTTTGAACGAGCGTTGTATCGCTCGGAATTGATACTTGGTTATCAAGGATCTTTGGCAATCCCGTCCATGCAAGACACGTTAAAATAATGGCTGCCACGAGCCAATTAATGAGTACGCCAGCCAATAAAATCTTAGTTTTTTGCCAAAAACTGGCAGCTCCATAATCACCTTTTGCATCGGCCGCATCGTGCTCACCTTGCATACGTACAAACCCACCAAGCGGGAGCCAGTTCAGGCTAAACAAGACTCCATTTTTTAACTTCTTGCTCCACGCTCGAGGTGGAAAACCAATACCAAATTCTTCCACGCCCACACCGTTACGCTTTGCCACAATGGCGTGTCCAAGCTCGTGGACAGCAACTAAAATGACTAGAATAATTAACCCTAAAATGACACCAAGAATTATCTGCATCTATCCCCCAAATCGCCTCGAACGGTTAGTATATTCTTTGATTATAGCGGCCACGTCGGCTTTTGTCATATCAGGAAACAGTTTATCCAAGAATAAAATTTCACTATATGGTGAACGCCAGAGCATAAAGTTGCTCAGGCGCTTCTCACCCGACGTACGGACAATCATATCAACGGGTGGTACCTCTGGCTGATACATCGCCTCACTAAGACGCTCAATCGTCACCTCCTCACTCGCAACGTGTTGCTCAATTAAGGTACGAACTGCCTGCACAATTTCTTGTTGACCCCCGTAGTTGAAACAAACCACTACTGTCCCTCTGCGACAGTGAGCAGTTCTCTCTTGGACAGTATCAATGGCGTCATTCATTTTCTTCGGCAAGCGATCTCGTGACCCCGCTACTACTAAACGAAGATCATTATCAAGCAAGAGTTTCATGTCTGTCTTAAAGAGTCGCATCATAAGCCCCATCAAATTACTGACTTCTTCTTTAGCTCGCTGCCAGTTTTCAGTCGAGAATGTATAGAGCGAGATATATTCTACTCCCTGATCAATCGTCTCGACAATAATATCCTTGAGAGTGTTATAACCGGCTAAATGGCCCTCATACGTCGGCAGGCCATGCTTCTTCGCCCACCGACGATTCCCATCCACAATAAAGCCAAGGTGGCGCGGTACAGTCATATCGGTCATTTAAATAGTGAGGATGTCTTTCTCTTTAGCGTGGAAGAGTTCATCAATCTTCCCGTTCATCGTAACAAGGAGGCCATCAATCAGCTTTTCAATGCGCTTGACGTCATCTTCAGATAGCTCTTTGGCATCTTTCTTGCGTTTCGCTTCCTTGAGAGCGTCCTGACGAATGTTACGTAGGGCAATGCGAGCTTCCTCTACCTTTTCGTGAGTTTGCTTCACGAGTTGCTTACGACGCTCTTCGGTCAGTGGCGGCACGGGAACGCGCACAATTCGCCCATCGTCGCTCGGGTTGAGGCCTTGGCTCTGGTCGGCCCGGATTGCAGCCGCAATGAGCTGGACATTACTAGGATCAAACGGCGTAATTTGTAGCAATTGCGGTTCGGGTGCGCTAACGTTAGCTACTTGGTTGAGTGGCAGACGCTGACCGTATACTTCAACACTCAAGTTATCAAGCATGGAGGGGTGGGCTCGTCCAGTTCGGACTTTCTTTAATTCATCACTAAAATGCGCAATGGCGCTATCAGCTTTATCTTCATAGGGTTGTGTATCAAACATACTCTCTCTTTCTTCTTGTCTTAGTATACCAAAAATCGCCCTCGGAAGGGCGATTTTCTGTGCATCAGTGTGCTATTCGCTCACACCCAGTTCAATTCGCTTAAACTGGCGAATAACCAGGTTCTCGCCTAAGATAGCAACGTTCTCTTTCAAGAACTCACCCACGGTTTGCTTGTCGTTTTTGATGTAGGCTTGGCTCAAGAGTACTTTTTCCTCAAAGTGCTTTTTAACCTGTCCGTCGACAATCTTTTCAAGCATCGCGGCTGGCTTACCACTTTCGGCAGCTCGCTCGGTGGCTTCTGCGCGAACACGCTCTAGCTCTTCGGCTGGAATATCCGCTTCCGATACATAGATCGGAGCCATTGAGGCCACCTGTAAGGCAATCTCGTGCGCAAAACTTTTGAAACCATCCAGACGAGCCACAAAATCAGTTTCACAGTTAACTTCCACGAGTACCCCGATGCGGCCACCGTGGACATAGCTATCGATAATACCCTCACGGGCTTCACGATCGCCTTTTTTCTCAGCCTTTGTTAGCCCCTTCTTGCGTAGTGCTTGCAAGGCCTTGTCGAAGTCTCCATCGGCTTCAACGAGCGCTGCCTTGGCATCAGTTAAACCAATACCGCTCAGTTCTTTAAGCTTCTTGATGTCATCAATTGATACAGCCATCGTTTATTTCTCCTCTTTGTCTACTGCTTTTTGGGCACCCTGTCCTTCACGTACAGCGCTGGCAACGTAGCTTAAGAGTAGTTCAATCCCCTTAATAGCGTCGTCATTACCAGGAATAACATAATCAACCAAACTTGGATCAGCGTTTGTGTCGACTACCGCGACGACTGGAATACCCAGAGTCTTTGCCTCTTTAATTGCATTAATATCACCGATCACATCAACCACGAATACAACACCGGGTTGACCGTTTAGGTCTTTCACACCACTATACTTAGCGTTCAGTTCATCAATGTCTTCTTGGAAGCGTTGCACTTCAAGCTTGTTATAGCGCTTTTCAAGATCACCTGATGCCATGCGCTTTTCAAGATCTTTCAGTTTCTTGACTTGCTGCGCAATGGTTGAAACGTTTGTTAGCGTACCACCGAGCCAACGTTCCGTGACGTAGGGTTGGTTGAGTGATTCAGCCGTTGCCCTAACGAGGTCTTTGCTTTGCTTCTTCGTGCCGACAAATAGTACTTGCTTACCACTCGCGACAACTTTCGTAATAAAGGGAAGAGCAACGTCTAAGCCTTCCACTGTTTTTACAAGGTCAATGATGTGACTATCTTGACGCTTGCTGTGAATGTACTTTGCCATCTTAGGGTGCCAACGGCTCGTCTTATGACCAAAGTGCACGCCTGCTTCGAACAGGTCTTTAATATCGACAGTTACTGCCATAATGTTTATGAACTCCTTTTTCCTCACCTATGCGCCCGAAAAGTTTCAGGAGTTTGTCGCATAGGTTGTGTTATATATAATTGTTACTCTGTTATTCTATCAAAAAAGCGCTGCTCTGTCTAGGCAGTATCGCCTCAGCACCATGGTAGCTTCTTTTTTTCTTCTCTTGTTTGCCCCTTACCATTCCCCTCGTCGTCTATCGTCTTTCCTTGTTTTTTCCTCTCTATATACATATAGAGGGAATATATGGGGGTATTTAACAGATGAGAAAGAGAAATAAAATGGAGGTTTCGAAACCTCCATTTTCAGTAGTTATCGTGAAGCCTTTTTACAAGCAAGATGAGAGAGCTATGTATCAATGTCTAGGTAAATGTATTTGAATTAACAATCTGTTCTAAAGTTTGGAACAGCGACCGTATTTGTTCTTCCAGCCGCACCGGTTACGAATGGATTGACGAAGGTACCGATTGTATCATTGGCACAGGTTGAACTTGTTTCGTTCTCATCTATCATATACGGCCTACCCCATGGGTCCTTGAGTCCAGTCACGCCTACCCCACTCGCATTCGATATTGCCGTTAGTGCTGCAGTATAATTCGCCCAACATGCATCCGATAGGCTCAAGCTTGCCAGGTCTGTTCCTGTCGGTTTAGACGAACATGAATTATAGGTAGCCGTATTACTATCTATGTCCGCCAAGAAGCTCCCACGACTATTTCGGGCTAGTATAATCGCCTTGCTTAATTCACCGAGGTCAGAAGTAATCTTTGCTTGTCGCGCTTTATCTTGTATGCCCGAGTACGCCACGATGGTAATCGCCGCTAGAATGGCAATAACCACAATAACAACGAGGAGTTCAACAATAGTGAAACCACGAGAAGAGTTTGGTTTTTGGAGATATACTCTTTTCATAAAGCAGGTCCTGTTGAGGTTGAGGCATTTGGTGTCCCATTCCAGACCCAAGAAGTGGGATTGGTGATGGGGTCAGCATACGTGTAGAAAGCAGAGCCCTGAGTGACCATTACACCATCGAGTTCCCAACGATTATTCATAACAGTAGAAGGAGATGGAACACTGATCCCAATATATACCTGCATGGCAGTCGCTGTAGCTGGTGCCGTACCGGACACTGTAGGCTTCACTATGGTTCCTGCGGGTATTAAGGCCGAACTTGATACGGGCGTCGAAATTATAAAAGTACTCCCGGCATACCAATCAATTGTTAACCAGTAACTTGAAGGTACATCAAGTCCTTCGACGTTTACTTGGGCCGCGTAACTATTATTGGCGGTCACTGGAATACGCGTATTATTCGTAGACGTAATAGCTGTAAGCGAAGTCACCGATGCAGCCCCAGTTACAACAACAGACGTAGATCCAAAAATTGGATTTGTTGTCGTCAGCGAAAGACTAGAACCGGTACGATTGGCCCAGCCGGTAAGACCTGCCTCTGCACTCGGATTCGTTGCTAGGTTCGTTATGGGACTGCTTCCCCCTACTCCATGTCCCGGACAACCACCAGCAGTTGGAGTGGCATCATTTGTCGTGAAGTAACTAGTGGAGCCATTGGTAACAGTAAGACAGAAGGTAGGAGGAGTAGTTGAGTTATTTACCGTGTATTGGTAGGTAGTATTGGTGCTTGCTTTTAAGCAGATGGTATTAGGAGCGGGAGTTATTGAGCAGTCATTAGCTGTGGGGAAGGTTCCGGTGTTTATTTGAGCAAGT
>JAATFU010000001.1 GCA_015655045.1 Candidatus Saccharimonadota bacterium | reverse complement strand
GCTATGATGATGTGTGGTATGTTATCTCGCACAAGTTTATTGTATATAATCTCTCCCATCTACAATTCTCCCCAATTCTTTCCTTGCGTCACATCTACCCGCAGCTTAATCCCCAACTCCGGTGCAATGCCCTCCATGACCGATTTGAGAATCTCCCCCACCTCGTCGGCATGCTCGGGAGGGGTCTCAACCAAAATGCTATCGTGAATCTGAAGAATTTGCTCTCCAAGGCCATCCAGTTGTTCGTCGACTTTAATCATAGCGAGTTTCATAAGGTCTGCTTCCGTACCTTGAATTGGCATATTAGCTGCGGCGCGCTCTGCACTCTGCCGAACCATAAAGTTGCTGCTATGAATATCGGGTGTTGGTCGGCGGCGGCCAAAATACGTTTCAACATACCCATCGGTCCGAGCATGCTCAAGGGTTTTATCAATATAGGCTCGAATTGGTGACCGTAATTCAAAATAACGATCAATGAACTTCTTGGCCTCAAAGAAGTTCATACCTGTTGCTGCACTCAGTCCATGCGGACTCATACCGTAGAGGATACCGAAATTAATAACCTTTGCATCACGACGCTGAGCTTTAGTAACGTCGTCCATCGGAATACCGTATACTTCGCTAGCCGTTTTGGTATGAATATCAACGTCACCGTTAAAATCGTTGATCATTTGTGCATCGCCAGCTAAGATCGCAGCTAGCCGAAGTTCAAATTGCGAGTAGTCGGCGCTCACAAATACTTTATCGCCTTCAGGAATAAAAGCTTCGCGTACTCGTCGGCCAAGCTCTGTTCGAACAGGAATGTTTTGTAGATTTGGATTCGTGCTACTAAGTCTGCCCGTACTGGCAACATCTTGATTAAAGGTCGTATGAATACGTCCATGACTATCAGCTAGCTTAGGCAATGCATCAACATAGGTATTCTTGAGTTTCGCCAGCTCACGAGTCTGTTCAATAAGTTCGATAATAGGATGTTGGCCACGTAACTTATCCAGTTCCTTTTGGCCCGTGCTATAACCCGTCTTGCCCCTCTTAATGCCGGCCGTAGGGAGTTGCAGTTTAGTAAATAGAACTTCAGATAGCTGAGTCGGACTTCCGATATTAAATTCGTAACCTGCCATTGTATACATTTCTTGCTCGAGACGAGTATGTTCTGTCCCCAGTTCTTGGCTCATCGTAGCAAGTAAGGAACTATCAATTTTAATTCCCCGGTGCTCCATTAAGAAAAGGATGTGCGTAAGAGGAAAGTCAAATTCATGAGCAATCTTTGCAAATTTTGGCTCAGCCGCAAAAGCCTCGCCCTGCTGGGCATATAGGCGCCATAGGGCGGCCACCTCAACGATCGGGTCATCCCCTACTTCACTGCCTATAAGACCCGAAATTGATCGGTCACGCTGAAGGGGATTAATCAAAAATGCAGCTTGATGAATATCATGCAGTTCACCAAATTTCACAAATACATTGTGCGCCGCGAGCTGGTGATATAGCATCTTACTGTCATAACTGATAACTGTCGCGAGTTCAAAGACACGCCAGACACTGCGATCAAGGTCATCAATCAGTGCCTGCGATATGGTCTTACCGTCTGTCGAAAGCCAGATAGTGTCCTCTCGAACATGAAGCACAACCGGCCCATCAATCGATACGGTCTGTGGCCACGGCGTCTCAATTAACGCATTAAGCTCGAGGGGGGCCATAACCTGGAGTTGACCCGAAGAAATGGCCTGCATGTGTTTTGGAAGACGCTTTACAAGTGAAGAGAATTCAAAACGTTTCAGGACATCGGCGACGTGGTCAAGATTGGTATGATGAATGTCAGCCTCGTCCCAATCAAGTTTTATTGGCGCATCTACCCAGATGCGACCTACTTCTTTACTCATATAGGCAAGCTCTTTACCCGCGAGTAGCTTCTTCGCAATGGTTGGCTTAATATCATCAATGTGAACGTAGATATTATCGAGAGTTTGAAAATCCTGAAGGAGTTGAATAGCCGTTTTCTCTCCGATACCCGGTACACCTGGTAAATTATCGGACGAGTCCCCCTTCAAGGACTTGAGATCAAGAAATTGTTCAACGCCAATACCATATTTTTTTTCAAAGTAGGCAACGTCAAACTCCTCAAGGTTCGAGAGGCCATTCTTTAAAGCGTAGACTTTTGTGAGAGGGCCAATGAGCTGCAGCGCATCAAGATCGCTGGTCAGTAGATCTGTCTCAATCCCCCGCTCAGTTGCCTGCACCGCAAAAGCTCCGAGAATATCATCGGCTTCATAATCATCAAGTTCATATAACGGCCAGCCAAATGCTTCAAGTAGTTCAAAGAGGAGGGGTAGTTGCGCATAAAAATCATCAGGCGCTTTCTTGCGACCCGCCTTATACTCAGGATAAATCTCGCGTCGTTTGCGGATATTGGTTCCTTTTTTATCCCACGCAACAGCCACATAGTCTGGTTCGAGTTTCTTAATCAGCTCAATAGCAAGCGAGGCAAAACCGAACACGCCACCAGTCGGTGTACCGTCACTTAACGACAGTCCCGGCATAGCATAATACCCACGATAGAATACAGATTTTCCGTCAATAATTGCAAGACGTTTTGTCATACGCTTAGTATAGAGTATTCAAGGGTCAATCACTAGCTATCGGCGATGTCTTACGCCATGCGACTTATGAGCTCATATTCCTGCAAGCACTTCTGTATGAAGCTCTTTCCGTCTTCGCTGGTAATTCTGTGGGCTTCTAGTAGTTCTTCTAAAAGGTCATGGAGGGCGAGGAGATCGCCAGATAATATTTGACGAAATAGTCCCATATCGTCACCGTACCGCTTCTTCGCTTCATTTAAGTGGTCACCTCGAAAATACCCTGTCAACCTGTCCCGCCTTGCCTCATCACCATCAAGCTGCAGTAGTCTACCAGTAATGACCTCACTCAAGTGTTCAATAAGTTCTGCTTTTTGCGTAATCATCTGAGACTCGCCAGTACTCGCCTGGGTCATCCGCAAGAGTTGCCCGACGCGATGCTCGCGATGACTGAGCAACTTAATACCTCGTGAGTTTATTTCCTCTTCTTCGCTACTTTTTTCATAATATTGCAACTGGCTAAGCTCTCCCGCGTGCGTGTCCTGTTGTTTCAGTTTAGCCCGCTGTTTGCTACTGAGGCCACCCCAAATACCGAATCTCTCATCGTTTTCAAGAGCATAGTCTAGACACTGTAATCGAACCTCACAGCGAGCACATATAGCTTTTGCATCCTTGGTTGAGTCTCCCTTTCCTGGGGAGAATAGCTCTGGATCAGTTTGAGCACACAGCCCAAAAGCTTGCCAAGCAAGCGAGCTATCGACTTTGATTGGTGCTATTGATCGCCCCAAGAAATTATTAACCTCTTCGTCGGTCAATGGCGCTGTTTCAGGGATAGCCCTCAGATGTCCACGATAGACCTCAACCTCGTCGTCGGTTAAAGCAAATTCCTCCGATACAGCGCGCTCTGCCCCACTTTTAGTATTGCCTACAGAAACCTTTTCTCTCCCGTTTGCTTCCAACACCATACCCCCAAGTTTAGTTTAGTTAATAATAATTCAATAATTGCACCGTACCAAGCATGAGCAACTTTAATCTGATACAATAGTTTCATGAGCTACCACGAAAACGTTAAAATACTCGCTTTCGTCGGGTTATCTGGATCTGGCAAGAGTGCTGCTGTAGAATACGCAACTACAAAAGGCTACCCTAAAGTCTATTTTGGTGGCGTGCTCTATCAAGCCATGGCGGAAGCTAATATAGAACCTACCTGGGAGAATCAAAATGCTTTCCGTGTCGAAATCCGACAAAAAGAAGGAACCGACTTTATTGTTCGTCGAATAATAAAACAGATTAACGATCTTATTGCTGCTGGGCAAGACCGCATTGTCGCTGATGGTCTCTACTCATGGGATGAGTATAAGGCCCTCAAGCATGAGTTCCCCGGTGAACTCATTGTTGTTGCCGTTGTGGCACCAAAACGCCTGCGCCACAGTCGCCTAGCAATCCGGCCAGAACGCCCACTTACTCAAGCTGAGGCCGACGACCGAGACTGGCATGAAATCGAAGACATTCAAAAAGGTGGTCCTATCGCAATTGCCGATTATTATCTTAATAACGAAGGGTCTCTCGAGACGCTACACCACCAGATTGACCAACTCATTACAACCACCAAGTTCTAGAGCCTAATTAAGGCTCTCATCAGTTTGAGACAAGGATCTGCAATATAACTAAAACGCCCCAAAGAGGGACGTTTTAGTGTAACGTTAATGACTACCCAAGGTACTCGTGGAGTTTCTTGGCGTCTTTATGCTTGCGGAGTTTTGCCAGTGCTTTGGCTTCAATCTGACGAATACGCTCACGTGTGACAGCAAACTCTTGGCCCACTTCTTCGAGTGTATGGGATTTACCATTTTCAAGACCAAATCGCATCTTGACGATCTTCTGTTCTCGATCTGAAAGTGTCGAAAGGATTGCCTGAACTTGTTCTTTCAGCAGTTGTGACGTAGCGGATTCTTCTGGTGTTTTACCATCCTCATCTTCGATGAAATCACCCAGCACCGAATCTTCATCTTCGCCATCACGACCGACACCGGCATCAAGTGATGTAATATCTTGCTTAATCTTAATGACGTACTCGACTTTATCTGGCTCCATCTCGAGCTCTTTGGCTAACTCTTCAATCGTCGGTTCGCGGTTAAGCTCTTGGGTCATGCGACGTTGCGTACGGAGCAATTTATTAATTGTTTCAACCATATGAACAGGAATACGAATCGTTCGAGCTTGATCAGCGATGGCACGCGTAATAGCCTGACGGATCCACCAGGTAGCATAGGTACTAAACTTAAAGCCCTTATCTGGATCAAATTTTTCAACAGCCCGTAACAACCCCGTGTTACCTTCTTGAATTAAATCAAGAAAATCAAGTCCACGGCCGCTGTAGCGCTTAGCGATAGAAACAACCAAGCGCATATTTGCTTCAGCCATTTTGTCTTTAGCCTTCTTCTCACCAGCGACCACTCGCTGAGCTAACGCGAGTTCCTCTTCGGCATTGAGTAGTGGAATCTTGCCAATTTCACGCAAATACAAACGGACGCTATCGTCACTGGCATCATCAAAGTATTGACCCTGATTCAGAACATCTTCGTCATCCTCTTCTTCGTCCTCAAGCTCCTCGATGGCTGGCTCATCAATATCACTTAACGGACCGCCACTACCATCAATGACGATATCTTTCTCATCAATAACCGGTTCGTCAGCTACTTTATCTTTCTTCGTTGGTTTATCTTTGGCCACTTTGAATCTCCTTGATCAGGTTATTGATCATATTACGAACTTCAGTTGCCTTGGCGTCATCGCCGACAGTTTCTGCATCTCGTAATTGTTGGGTTAATAGGTCTTTTTGCTTTTTCTTGTATTCGTTGGCAACTTGGCGGAGCAATCGAGCCGATTCAAAGTAACGATCTTGTTCGTTCCAGTCGGCATAACGAGCGTCGGCCCTTAATAGTAATATTTTTACATAGGTGTCGTATTTTTGCAAGGCCTTCGGAGTATCGATGACAGCCTTGGACTTTGAGTTTGCTAGATAGTGTGCCACCGCCTGCCGTTGTTCGCCCTCAAACATTGACGTATCAAAGGTTGCAAATAGTTCATGTGTCGCTCCGTCAATCAACGAGACAGCAAGTAAACTGTCTTGATAAGACCAAGCATCGTAAGAAGTCTTTTGCGGTTCTACTCGCACAGGCTTAAGTTCCATTGTCTTGGTTTGTGTCGTATCAACTTTCGCTAGTAGATTCGTGAGGTTCAGCGCATTACCACCAGTCGTTTGCGCCACCACCTTAATGTAGTGTTCTTGTTCAACTGGATCTTGAAGAAGAGCAATGATCCTAAGAGCCTCTGCGGTATAGGCGCTTTTTCCTCGAGCAGTCGTCATGTCAACCTGACTTGCATAGTGAGTTAAGAGCCAATCAACCAATGGTTCCGCCTGCTCAATCGCCTGTTGCCATAGCGCGGGATCTTTCTGAATCAACTCATCTGGATCCTTCGCACCGTCTAATAGCGTTATGATAGTGAGCTGTACGTCTGCTTGCTGAGCAATTGGAATCGCCCGCTCAGTAGCAGCAACACCAGCTTTATCACCATCAAAAGCCAGCCGAACATTTCCGCTCAGGCGTCGAAGCGCGCGTAAATGATACTCCGTAATAGCCGTTCCCGCTGTTGCGACCACACCCGTAATGCCTGCTTGGTGGCTACTAATGACATCGAGATTACCCTCGACGATCACACCGTAGTCTGCCTTACGAATTGTTTCTTTAGCTTGCGACAGACCAAAAACGTGACGACTCTTGTCATATAGCATAGTCTGCGGGGTATTTAAGTATTTAGGTGCTTTAGGGTCATCAACTAAAATACGCGCCGTAAAACCAATCACCTGCCCGACACTATCCATCAGAGGGACTGTCATCCGCCCCCGAAACATATCCCCTCCATATTGGTTAGTTAGTCCCGCTTCTGCAAGCTCACGAGTCGTATAGCCTTTCCTCGTAAGAAATTGGACAAGCGCATCCCCCGTCGTTGGTGCATAACCAATACGAAACTCCTGAACAATATCTTTACTCAGTCCCCGCTTACCAAAAACATACTCAACAGCGTGTGGGTTCTTTATCAAACTCTGCTGATAATAACTAGCTGCTAAGTCGTGCGCTTCAAGCAGTCGCTTTTTCTTTTCGGCTAAGGCTTTGCCGCCCTTATCGTCATATACCGCAAGCTCTACGCCGGCTTTACGAGCCAGATGCTCGAGAGCTTGCCGAAAATCCATACCCTCAACTTCCATAATGAAGGTAAACACATCGCCACCTCGTCCCGACGAAAAGTCGTGCCAAATATGCTTGTCTGGGCTTACAACAAAGCTTGGAGTTTTTTCACCACTAAAAGGACTCAGGCCTTTGAAATTACGACCCGCGCGTTTGAGTTGAACATATTCCCCAATGACGTCTTCAATATTGAGACGAGCCCGTACTTCTTCCTTCGCGTCCTGCATGCATATAGTATAACATCCTTTACCTCTGTTATTGTTTATGGTTAAATGTCTGTAGATGTATCCTAATCAATCTCAACCCTTACCTACCCCTCCCCCTCTGGATTACCTTAACCAGATTGCACCCCAAGCGCCCCAGCGCCATCGGTTTACGCGTATGCAAATGATGATCCTTGGTATTGTGGGTGGTCTTGTTATAGTAACAATCATTCTTTGTGTTATCGCCGCCTCGGCTGGCAACAACAAACAAACGACACAGCGACTCGCAGCCCGCCTTATCACCACGGCTACTATCGCCACCGATGCACAGACTAAACTAAAAAGTACTGAATTACGCGCCCTCAACAGTAGTTTGCAATTGTATCTTACTAATACGAATCGTGATATCGTTGCGCCCCTCACTACCCAAGGCGTCACTATCGCAAAACTTAATAAAGACATTGTTAAATCAGAGTCTGGCACAGCTACACTTGCTCGACTTGAAGATGCGCGCTTAAATGCTGTATACGACAATACCTACGCTCGCGAAATGGGCTACCAACTCTCGACTGTCCTCACCCTTATGCAGCAAATTTATAATAATACCGGCAACAAGGATCTCAAGAGTTTTCTACAGACTGCCGTCAATAACCTTACCCCCATCCAAAAGCAACTTCTTAATTTCAACGCTACAAATAGCTAATAGCTAGCAGTGAGCGTGTCGTCACCGCTCACCAGTCGATAACTCAGCTGGATTAGGCTCTTAAGCTCATCGTCAGGAACTTGCCCTGTTAAGATAATTGTATTCCAGTGTTTTTTACTTAGATGATAACCAGGCAACACTGTTTCGTAAGTTTCCCGTAAGCGTTCGGCTAACTGCGGATCGCATTTAAGGCTGATCTGAAGTGGTTTCGCGCTGTTGGCTATAATGGCGAACATCTTACCTTCACCCGTTTCGCTCTGCCCAATCTTATAGACCGATGATTCTTCACCGAAGGGAAAATCTAGCCACGTATGTGGCAGACTTAATAAATAGTCATGAATTTCCGTATGGGTCATACTCTTATTTTACTCAAATAATATTGTAATTCCATAATACTTCCTTGAATGTCCCCTAACGCGCGATGTTCTTCGGGTTTGCTGAATCGCTTACCAAACTTCGCTTCAAAGACGACCTTCCAGGCACTCACATCAAGCATTCGATAGTGAAGACGCGCATCAAGTCGTGGCCATAATTTTGTAATAAAGCGACGATCCATATGGATGGAGTTGCCCGCTAGTAGGACGGGCAGCTGCGCATCAAAGTGCTCGTCAAGGAAGGCAAGCAATGCAGCCTCAGCCTCTTCGTTTGTCGTCTGACTCTGGCGGACTCGTTCGGTTAGTCCGCTTGCTCCGTGCTGGGCAATACACCAGTCGTTCATCGTTTCGAGTACTCGATCGGTCTGGTGAATAATAGCCTCATAGGTAGCTATCTCTTTAAAGTCCCAGTCTGTCACGATGGCAGCTACTTCGAGTATTTTATCCTTATCGGCATCGAGCCCAGTCATTTCGAGATCGATCCATAGGATGCGCTTTGAGGTGGTATTAGCAAGTTTTTTATCCATAGTCTCTATTGTCTCATATTAATGTCATCATCGCGCACCTACCCATTGCTATTCTAGAAAGCAACTTGTGAAATATTGGCCTTTATGGGTTTGGCGTAAATAGAAGGCTAAGCGAGTTAATACAATACCGCTGATCTGTTGGTGTATCAAAACCTTCGCCTTCAAAAACATGTCCTAAATGGCCGCCACAGGTTGCACACGTCACTTCGATCCGTTTAGTACCCATTGTGAGATCGTCGTGGAACTCAACCGTACCAGGAATCGCATCATAAAAACTTGGCCAGCCACAGTGCGCATCAAACTTTGTACCACTTTCGAATAACTTTGTACCACAGGCCGCACAAGCATATGTTCCGTCAGCGAAAGTTGTATCATATTCCCCCGAAAACGGTGTTTCAGTTGCTTTATTAAATAAGACCTCATATTGCTCGTCGGTTAGTTTTTTGTGCCACTCTTCGGGTGTCTTTTGAAGTACAGCCATATTCTTAGGCATCCTTCTTTTTATCAAGTCGATCTAGCTTCCCAATATGCACAATCCAATAGATAACAAACGCAGTTGCGAGCAGCGTAATGATTGAAGACAAAATGGCACCCCAGCTAAACACAAGTCCACCTTTACCGCTGGCATTCGGACCAACGACAACCCATTTTAGCTGCATAAGATCAATCCCACCAATAAGAAAACCGACTATGGGGTTAATGAACCCATCCACAATTTGTTTAACAGCCGCCCCCGCCGCCGTTCCGACTGCTAACCCAACTGCTAACCCGACGACACCTTGTTCGCGCACAAAGTTAAGGAAATCAGATAGTTGTGACTTTCCAGCCTTAGCGATGACAGAAGCATCGGTTGTTAAGAGCTGGCTAACACCGATAGTTTTCCTTGGCCGTTTGGTAGTGGTGCCCGTTTTATCTTGAGTCGTTGACATAAAAAATCCTCTTATTTCTAAGAGTATTATAGCATTTTTTAGATAAGGAGGAGAAGTCGCCTCTGGGGTGGCACGCATGCCACCCCAGACGGCAGATTAGGCGAGCGACAGCGTAACGTAGTGCTCAATGCGAGGCTGTTTCGTGCTCCCCGATGTTGCTATGTTCTTAACCGAGGGATGCTCAAAGAGCTCTCCCTCAGACGTCATCTCGTTAACAGCACTGCAGACAATGCTCTCGCTGACGCCGGTAATGTTGAACGCTCGACAAAGGTTCTTGCCATAATGCCGACCACGTTCAACTTGAACTCGCGCTCCCTCTTTCTCCTTCAGTGCACGTCTTACCTGTACCTTTATGTCTTCGAGCGTACGTGGCACTTCTCCTCCTATGTTAATACCGAAGTCCGATTGAACTTGGGTGACCTACTAGCTGAATAAAAAATCGCCGAGAACTCCCCGGGTATATACTTCTTTCAGTAGTGCCTATGACTATACCACTAGCCTATTATGGGCGACAAGACTACATCTGCGAGGGAATCTCAATACCCAGGAGGCTAAGGCCATGCCCAAAGATATGGCGCACCTTCTCAAGCACTTGCAGCCGAGCAGCCTTCTCGATTGGCTCAGCATCAGATACGCGTGTGGTCTCATAATAACGATTTAACTCGCGGGCTAATTCATAGAGATATGTAGCTACCTTGTGTGGCTCAAGCTCACGCGCCGCTAATCTTACGACATCAGGATAGTCAGTCAGTTTTAGAAGAAGAGATTTCTCAGTTTCGTAGGCATAAGCTGAGATATCAGTTTGAGCCACTTCATTGTCGTGTAGAATCTTGTTCACCCGAACGGCAGCGTATTGAATATAGGGCCCGCTAAAGCCAGTCAAAGCAAAAATAGAATTCCAGTCAAAGAGAATGTTGGTACGACGATCTGCCGCAAAATCACTAAACTTTATTGCGCCAAGCGCCACCTTCTTAATATCGTCATCAGAGATATCGCGGCCACCAACAATCTCACGCGCCTTCGCATCGGCTTGATCCAGTAGCTCTTCCATCAAGACAACGCCCCTACGGCTACTCATCTTCTCCCGTGTTCCATCCTCATTGAGCTGATCAATAAATCCAAACCAGAGATGATAGAGCTCGGTTTGAATCCCTAGTTTTTTTGCCATAGCAAATAATTGAGAGAAATAAAATTGCTGTTCACTCCCCACTGCGTAAATGACTCGATCTGGATGCCACGTTTCCTCGCGATATAATATCGTGGCTAAATCGGTGGTAGCATAAAGAGCTGCACCATTACTTTTTTGCACAAGTAGCGGCACGTCGAAGCCATATTCGTCAAGCGGAACAATAATTGAGCCGTCTGCATTTTGGGTAGCTATACCAGAGGTAAGTAACGTCTGAACCGCCGCTTTGCCGCGAGGTGCGAAAAATGCCTCACCAAGCTCATAGTCGGTCGATATATGAAGACGAGCCATCACCGCGTGAATGTGAGCAAGCGAGAGGGCATTAAATCGTTCGCTATATGCTTTTGCTTGGTGGTCACCCTGCTCAAGCTTGAGAAGCCAAGCCTGCACTTCGTCAGCCAAAACCGACTCGCCGCGTTCCTTCTCTTCTTTAAGGGCTTTCTTGGTCTGAATATATACCCGACCAAGCTCATACACCCCGTCTTTCTCAAGCGCAGCTTCGCTACTGAACTCTAAGAAACCCACTACCCAAATGCCAAATGGCGCACCATAATCACCGAGGTGGTTATCAGTAATAACATGCCAGCCCGTTGCCTCCATTAAGCGCTTCACAGCCCAGCCCTGATTACCTGGTCGTAAGTGCCCAACGCTATAGGGCTTAGCCATATTTGGGCTCGGATACTCCACGATGACTGTTTTTCCTGCTCCGTCTGTATTCTCACCGTAGGTCTGTGACCATGCGTGATTGAGCTCATCGGCAATATATGCGGCATGGAGACGCAGATTGATAAAACCGGGGCCTGCAATAGTGATGGCACTAAAGATAGGGTTCTCTCGAAGCTTCGATGCCACAACCTCAGCAATCTCTCGTGGATTCTTTTGGAGTGGTTTGGCGAGCTGCAAGGCTACATTGGTCGAATAATCGCCAAATTGCGAGTCGGGTCGCGACAGTTCTACCGATTGGTCAAGGCCGAACTGATCGGCAAGAACCGTACGAATAAGTTGAGAAATAGTGTCCATTACGTCTCATTATATAACAGAGGTAATAAAAAAGATTAAGAATAGGTAACGTCTTCGTCAGGAATATGCTCAAGTTCATCATCGGCCAAGACGGCTCGTAGACCCTTTACTGTTCGTAGTAAGTAATTAAGAACATTCATATCGTCACTGTGAGTCTGTTCGGGATCTTCCATGGGTTGTACCGTACCTTTTTGTGTCTGTGTTTTGTTGGTAGCCTCAGTTAATCACGGGACTACAGAAAGCGTCAAGCAATCGATGACAGTTTGGCGGCACGAATCAGGCCTTGGAATAATGGATGTGCTCGCATCGGACGACTCTTAAATTCCGGGTGTGCTTGGGTAGCAACAAAATACTCATTCACAGGTGACTCAATATATTCAACTAGCTTACCATCGGGTGAAGTACCGCTGACGACGAGGCCTCCTCGTTCAATGTCACCTAAAAATGCCTGGTTGACTTCATAGCGGTGCCGATGACGCTCAGTAACAGTCCTGCTTTTATACGCCGTGGCGACTTTTGAATCTTTTTTTAAGTGCGCCGTATAATCACCGAGCCGAAGCGTGCCACCGGTTGACTCCTTACCTTGCTGTCCTGCCATAATGTACACCACATTCTGCTCCGTTGTAGGTACAAATTCAGTACTGTTCGCATCCTTTAAGCCAGCCTTCCGACTACTGGCAATAACCGCTACCTGTAAGCCCAAACACAGCCCCAAATATGGTACATCGTGGTCAAGTGCATAGCGAGCAGCAGCTATTTTACCTTCAATCCCCCGGGGGCCAAAGCCGCCCGGTACAAGTAGCGCATCATGAGCGGCAAAGTCAGCTACGGTCGCCTTTTCGGCATCAATCCAACTAATTGTGAGGTCAACTTTCTCGGCCCAGGCAGCACTTTTGAGCGCCTCTAACACCGAGATGTAGGTATCTTCGTTATCAAGATATTTCGCCACAATCCCCACATCCACCTTCGTCTCGGGATGACTGGTATGCTGACGAACTAGTCTCTTCCAAGCTGCTAAATTTGGCTTCACTGTGTTATGAGTAAAGCGAGCGAGGACGTCGCTAATACCACAGGCTGCAATGCTTAGTGGCACCTCATAAACAGTTTCCGCATTCGGCAATAAGATAACCGCCGACTCACTCACCCCTCCAAATAAGGCGATTTTGCGAGCGACATTGACAGGTGCATGATCATCAGTCCGCACCACAACCGCATCAGGTACAATGCCAAAACCGCGTAGGTCATTCAATGCATTCTGGGCTGGCTTAGTCTTAAATTCTTTACTTGTGCCAATGAATGGCACATAGACAACGTGCACATATAAGCAATTCTCGCGGCCGACCCGAGTTGAGAATTCCCGGATTGCCTCGACAAAGCTTAGGCCTTCGTAATCCCCCACCGTACCCCCGATTTCAACAATATGTACATCCGAGTCAGCTGCCTCTTCAATCGCATCCTGAATCGCATGTGTAAGGTGGGGTACAAGTTGAACTGTTTTACCACCAAACTTGCCGGCTCGTTCATCGGCAATAAGCTGGCTCAACAGCCTACCTGAGAGTGTTGCATTCTTCTGAGTTAATTCTACGTCTAGGAATCTCTCATAATGACCAAGATCTAAATCAGTCTCAGCCCCATCTTTTGTGACAAAGCATTCGCCGTGTTCCGCTGGATTCAAAAGACCCGCATCTACATTAAGATACGGATCACATTTTTGAATTGACACCACGAGGCCCTTTGCCTGTAGTACTGCGCCGATACTGGCAGCAGTTATACCCTTACCTACCCCAGAGAGAACACCCCCAGTTACAAATATATATTTCTGTTTTTTCCCATGAGTGATTGAGTCTTCCATGGGATTTTATTGTAGCATATTTTGATCCATGCGCGCTATATGTAGCGTGCTATGTTGTATATTCTACGCTATATTTACTGGATTAGCGCCACTATCATAGCGAATAAGATCATCGGAACGTGTCTTCCATCTATCTTGAACTGGCTTAACAATTTCCCATGCCCGAAGTACTTCAGCGCTGCCGGCAAACAAGCTTTTACGACTTGCGATGGCATCAACAATAACCTGTTCGTAGGCGTCCGGTAGACGGGTATTCTTATCGTATTCAAACGAAAGAGTTTTTGTTTCAAACTCGCGATCATAGCCTGGCTTCTTCACAAACAGGTCAATTTCAACACCTTCGCTCGGTTGAATGCGAAATGTTAAGCAATTTGTTTGCGCTTCATGTGACTTTCGAAAATGAACTCGGACTTCTGTAGTTTTTTCGTTCAGTCCTTTGCCCGTGGCAAGGATAAGAGGCACCCCCTCCCAGCGTGGGTCGGTGGATTCAAGCTCGAGGCGAACAAATGTCTCGGTCATACTTGAGGGGTTCTTAACTTCATCACGATAAGATGCATATTGGCCCCGTTGGGACTTTGCCGGATCGGCCGGTCGCACATCTGCAAGAGCCTGGGCGCGATATGTTGCCGCTTCACTCCAGTCAAAGTCGTGCGGAATATCCATCAGGATGAGCGAAAGAAGTTGCATAAGGTGACCTTGCAGAACATCACGCAATGCTCCCGTTTGTTCATAAAAGTCCGCTCGTCCCTCAATTCCAATTTGTTCATAGGCAACTACTTCAATTTTTTCAATTGCCTGAGCACTCCAGACATGGTCGAATAGTGCATTGCCGCCTCGAAACGCGACAATATTCTGACTCATCTCTTTTGCTAGGTAATGGTCGATTCGGTATATCTGCGATTCCTGATAGTACGCAGCAACATGATCAATCATTTCATGGGCTGATGTCAGATCAGTACCAAAAGGCTTCTCGAGCATCAATTTCACATTTGGAGTATTCAGGCCAGCTTGGCCAAGTAGTTCTACGATTTGCGCCATACTTTCAGGTGGTACCGATAGATAAAAGATAGCCTGTTCATCATCACCCAGTTCGATATATTCCTTTAGGCGTACGTATTCACTTGCTTGCGTCAAATCCATCGAGAAGATTGTAGTTGTACCATTCAGCTGTTCATGGTGTTCGCCGAGTAGTTGAAACTGGTCTGGCTGTCGACGAGACACTCCAATGATAGAAAGGTCTTCAAAGTTGCCTGTCTCTATAATTTGCGAGAGGGCTGGAATGAGTTTTCGCGTACTTAAATCACCGGTAATACCAAAGATAACTAGTTTTGTTTTCATCCCTTTAGTATACACCTCATGTGCACTCGATACTATACTATATATAGCATCTTGCTTATTTTCTTGAAGCTTTCCTACTGTTTTAGAATGCTTGTATCTGGGTCGTTTTCGTCGCGATCAGCGCTGGGGCTCTGGCCTACAACGGGGCTTGTACTACCATTCACTTCATAACTCGTGTTGGTGCTCTCAAAGAAATTGACAAGCTGCAACGTATCATTAGCTGCGGCCATCCACTTCGCAGGGTTTGACACTTTGTAGTAAGCTTCAAAGCCTAACTCTTCAAGGCGACGATCGGCCAGGTACTTAACGTATTGATTGATGTAATCACTATTTAGACCGAGGATACCATTAGGCAAAAGGTCTCGGTTGTATTCCTCTTCCATCTGAACACCATCGAGAATCATTTGTTTGATCTCAGCCGCAAATTCTTCGGTCTGCAGATCTTCATTCTCTTCAAGGACGGTTAGAATAAGGTTAATACCAAATTTCAGGTGAAGACTCTCGTCTCGCACTACCCAATCAATTAAGCTTCCAAAATTTCGAAGCAAATTGCGCTGTCGGAAAGATAAGGCGACCATAAAACCACTATAAAACCAGATACCTTCAAGGATGACATTGTAGGCAATTAGGTTACGAACGAAGTCTTTTTTGCCTTCAGTGGTCGTAATATCAAGCGTTTGCTCGGTCATACGTTTGATGAACTTCGTTTCAAACTCCTCCTTACGTGACATTGAGGGTGTATCAACGTGTGCGGCGTAGGCTTGGTCTCGATCAATCGGAAATGTTTCAAGCACATACTCAAAGCTCATACAGTGGTTAGCTTCTTCCCACATTTGCTTTGCAAGGTAGAGATGACACTCAGCCGCATTCACGTACGGATAAACGCCAAACGCTAAGGCTTTGTTTACTAGGAGCTCATTCGGGTTAAAGTAGCTCATAAGGAAAGTAACCGCATGACGCTCTTCTTCGGTCATTTTCTTCCAGTCAGATAAATCCTGCCCGAGTTGAATCTCATTCGGGAACCACGTATTGGCCACAGCTTGGTCATATAGATCCATGGCCCATTGATATTTAACAGGTTTTAATAGTAGCCCATCTTGAATTCCAGTGCCTAAGATTCCCGGCATAACCTACGCCGCCTCCATTTGTGCACCATAAGTTAATTTCAAGCTTAAAAGGGCTATATCCTCTTGGAACTTTACCCAAGACATTTGCAATTCCTTGCGAGCTTCTTCGGTCATCCCCGCCGAGTTCTCCAGATTTGCTTCAATTTCTTGGATTGCACTAACTGCACTGTCGCGCTTTTTTTCTATAACGTCCCGGTCGATAAAGTCGAAGGCAAAAAGTTCAGATTCTCTACTACTCATAACGCCTCCTACTGGCAACCTTCACACATTGTTAAGTCGGCTGGATCAAGTGGAGCTGCAACCTGGCCACGAGCTGCAGCATCATCATTGGCTTGCTGTTGAGCATTAGCCATAGCGGCATCAATTGCCTTAAGTTTCTCTTCAAGTGTCATTGTGTCATCGATAATTGTTGATGCGTTCATTGTGTTACCCTTTTCTTATGCTAGTTTTATACTTGTTCGTGTATTTTTTGGTTTATTACTTTCCTACTACCATACCTACACCCCTACTGTTTGCTTCTTGGCGAAGCCAAAGCCTGCTTTACGTGGCCCACCGCTACTCTCGGCCTTATTGACTTTCACGGTACTTTGTTCAGCGCTATGCCGTGGCTTCACGTGAAGGTAATAGGTTGTCTTAAGGCCACGCTTCCATGCAGCACTATAAATATCCATCATCTCATCGATATCACGAGTCTCGAGATACATGTTGCGGCTAATAGCTTGGTCTACCCACTTCTGAGCTCGAGCAGCTACTTCAATAAATGAGTAGGGCGACAGCTGGAAGCTCGTCTTGTATACATCTTTTATTCGCTGTGGAATCACGTCAATTTGTTGGACGTCACCCTGGAGACGTAAGACATCTTCCTTTACTTCATCCCAAAGGCCGAGTTGTTTAAGGTCATTCACGAGATTAACGTTTACTTCTAAGAACTTTCCGTTTAACGTGGCACGGCTAAAGATTTGAGCGAATTGAGGATCAAGACCAGGTGTCGTCCCAGCGATGTGCGCGATGTTGGCCGTTGGCGCAATCGCCATGAGCGTTGCATTGCGCATGCCTTTTGTTACTTTGGTACGTAGAGCGTCCCAATCAAGTCGTGTCTTGCGGTTTACCTCAACCTTAACTTTACGATCTGTCGCAAGTGTATCGATGGTATCAATTGGGAGAATTCCCTTACTCCAGCCACTACCCTGAAAGGTTGGGTATGCCCCATATTTCTTGGCTAGATCAGCAGATTCATCAATTGCCTGATAGCTGACAAATTCAACCAGCTGATCGATCAGACCATAGGCCTCTTCAGATTCATAGCTATATCCTAACTTCTCAATTACATCGGTAAAGCCCATCACGCCTAGACCAAGGGCTCGGTTTTGCGAATTCGAATACATTGCTTCTGGTACGGGTGTATTGGTAATATCAACCAGATTATCAAGCTGACGAACAGCGCTACGCGTGCTTGCTTCAAGACGCTCCCAATCCCAGGTACCATCCCTGTTTAAGTGAGCTGACAAATTAATACTAACGAGGTTACACACGGCCGTATTGTCTTTATCTTGCGGTAGGGTTACCTCTGTACATAAATTAGATAAATGAATGGTGCTGGTGTTGTTATTCAGAGCACGCACATTGATCGTGTCTTTCCACGTAAGCCATGGGTGGCTAGTCGCTTGAAGTGTAATAAGGATTTGTCGAAATTGGTCACGAGCTTTAATCTTATGAAACTCACGCATCTGACCAGCTTCTGCCTTTTTAATGTATGCTGCATAGCGAGTGCTAAACGCTGCACCATATAACTCTGGTAGGTCTTTAACCTCAGCCGGATCAAAGAGATACCAATCTTGATCATTATCAACTCGTTTCATAAATTCATCACTAATGAAGACGGCTGTATTGGCAAGGCGGGTACGTAGATATGGGTCACCCGAATTCTGTTTAAGATCGAGAAACTCTGGAAAATTCAAATGCCAGTTTTCCATATACAGGGCAGCAGCACCAGCTTTTTTGCCTTTACGACTGACTGCAAAAAGAGCGGTATCAACCATCTTCATAAAAGGAATCGGACCAGTCGACTCAGTATTAGTTGTCTTAACCGGACTACCGGCTGCACGAAGCTTATTCATGCTAATACCAATACCTCCGGTACCTTTTGCAATCCACATGACGTCACGGACACCTTTTGCAATTGATTCCATATCATCTTGAACTTCTATCAGAAAGCAGTTGGAAAGCTGCGGAAATGAACCTCCGGCGTTAACCCTAGTTGAACCACCAGGAACATAATCAAGTTGGCTAAGGTGGTGATAAAAATCAAGTGCTTCGGCAGTTGGATCTTCGGCATTGAAGCTTAGGCCCATCGCAATACGCATATGCGTAAATTGAGGTGTCTCGATTGGTTCGCCACTTTGTTGGCGTAAAGCATAGCGATTTTTATTCGTAATTACTCCGAGGTACTTACTGAGATTATCTCGAGAGGGGTCAAGCGCCTTGGCAAGTGTTTTCACGTCAAAGAGGGTTCCATTCATACGTGCATCGAGGAGGCCATCTTTAATACCTTGCTTCAGATAGTGTGGAAATTTCTTTTCGTGCAACTGCTTTAACTCAGCATCTGTTTCGTAATTACCGAGAATATTCTTATAGATATTTTTGAGCAGCAACCTCGCTGCAATGATGTCAAAATCAGGATCCTCTTTGACATTTTGTAATGCCGTATTGATCACTGCTTCATCAAGCTGCTCACTGGTAATACCATCAAATAAGGTTAGCTGTAATTCGGTGGCTACTTGGACGACTTTACTGATTTGATCAGGCAAACCTTCGCTCGCTTTGACGAGTGCCAAGTTAATTTTGTTGGCGTCGAAGTCTTCGCGGGTGCCGTCGCGTTTGACTACACTAATTGTACTCATATCCCCTAGTTCCTTTTTGTTATATTACCTTGACCCTAAATCGCACATTCACCTCCCTAGGCGTGCAAGAAGATGGGTTCCGTCAATGAACCTCTGTTCCTCCTTGCTAAATGTGTATTTTGATGTCAGTACTACATATGTAGTGCTTGCGTATGACTATAGACCCCACATGTATGGTTTTCAAGTCTTTTCGCGTGTTTTTTTCACCACAAGCATAAATGGCATGCCTTAACACTTTACAGATTTGTAATAGCGTCATGTTTGTTATTTACAACGCTATATATAGCGTTGTCTTCTTTCATCTTGCGTATCACTCTTAGCGCATGCAGTCTAAAGACATTATATTAAATATGTACATATACCAGGCATCGAACGAGAATGCCTATATAAAAGCACCGCTCTTTAAAGCGGTGCTTTTATACCTCTATGCAACCTAGAACTTAATAGCCCACATCAGTATGGCAGTAGAGAGTGCGAGTAAGACAAAGAATAGCCCTAGTCCAACTGGGGAACCCCAGCTAAACCAGGAACCCCAAGCGCGCCAGTGACTCCAGTGTGCTTGCGATAGCTCGCGCCACTGGTCGTACTGTTCTTTGGCCTTTTTCTCCTGCCCGATTCGTTTTTCGTCACGATCGACCATGTTGATCTCCTTGTTAAAATATCGACCAGCCTGTATTCGATAGATACCGCAAGTCTGTTTATGTCGTTGGCTATACGACCAGACCGCAAGGCGGATTTATTTCAAAGTCTATTATACATCACACTTTTAGATTCAAATTTAAAAAGGGTTCGTTAAGATGTGACTACTGTGGCGGAGAGAACAGGATTCGAACCTGCGGTACCATTGCTGGCACACACGCTTTCCAAGCGTGCGCCTTCAACCACTCGGCCATCTCTCCGTATATGATATATTATAGCAACCATTCTTAAAGGGTTGTCATTTCCACTGCACAATTGTAGTTGTATCCTGTCAAGTTACCTCTCATAATGAACATGAATGGCACAAATACCAACACCTCCTGTTATTGAACTGAAAAACCTGAAAAAGCGGTTTGGTATTGGCGATGCCGAACATTTTGCACTTGATGGCATGGATCTAACGATTCAAAAAGGTGAGTTCATTGCCATTATGGGTCCGAGTGGCTGTGGTAAAACTACTCTCCTGAATATCCTTGGTCTACTTGATCGCTCGACTGACGGCGAGTACTTCCTCGATGGTCAGGACGTCTCAACTATCGGACAACGGCGACAGGCTCAAATCCGTAGCCGACAAATTGGCTTTATTTTCCAAAGCTTTAACCTTATTTCTCGTCTCAATGTTATTGAGAATGTTGCTTTGCCGCTTGCTTATAAAGGTGTTACTCGTCTCAAGCGCTTACGACTAGCTAGTGACATCTTGGCTAATTTTCATTTGAACGAACGAGAATACTATATGCCCTACCAGCTCTCTGGTGGTCAGATGCAGCGCGTGGCCATTGCCCGAGCGCTCGTCAATGAACCGTCAATTATTCTGGCAGATGAGCCAACTGGCAATCTCGACTCCCGCTCTAGCCATATTATTATGGAGGAACTCTCTGATCTACATAAACGCGGTAATACTATTATCATGGTAACCCACAACCCACGGCTCACGACCTATGCAAGTCGAGTTATTACTATGATTGATGGCCATATTGATACCGACACGTTTGAAGTTTTTCAACTTCCCGACCCTCTCGCCAAGCGCCCTCTAGGAGTTATACCAGAACCATCTCCAAAGAAGCCACGTCGTAAAAAGGCAGCCACGTCGACAACCCCAAAAAGGAAGCAGAAATAATGCGCTTCCTCCTCGTTAACCATATCCAGAATGCCCATCAATCCCTTCGGGCTAGTCGCATGCGGAGTTTCCTAACTATGATTGGCGTCACGATTGGTGTAGCGAGCATTACAGCCATTCTCGCCCTCAGTGGAGGCGCGAGTAAAGTTGTTAGCGACCAAGTTGATACCCTCGGCGGCAATATTGCAGTGGTTCGTCCAGGCAAGACAACCGATCCCCTATCCGGCCTCGCTCAGGTGCAAGCGGAGCGCAGCTTTTCGACAAGTACGTTAACCGAATATGATCTTACTACTGTCGCGGCCATTCCTCATATTCAAGCTGTTGCTCCCGTTATGATCTTAAGCGGCGTCATTAAAGCCAGTAGTGTCGCCCCTAATGATTCGGCAATTGTCGCGTCAACCCCTGAACTGGCGACCATTAGCCATCTCGAGACAAGTAGTGGCCAATTTCTCGATCCAAGTGTTAAGCAGAACACCACTGTTATTGGGGTGCAGCTTTCAATTAATGTCTTTGGCACCGAGCAGTCAATTGGCAAGACACTTACCATTCGCGGCCAATCATTTACCGTTATTGGTGTTCTCAAACGCTTAAATCAGCCCATTAACTATAATGGGGTCGACTTTGATAATGCGGCTATTATTAACTTTGCCAGCGGCAAACAGCTGAATCAAGGTGTCTCACAGCTCCAACAAATTGATGTCCAAGCCGACTCAGTTGCTCATTTGAATCAAGCAATTATTGATGTCAACAAGAGCTTGATCGTCAATCATCAAGGTGAGACTGATTTCTCGGTGCTCTCGGGTGTCCAAATCTCTCAGCCAACCAGTCAGCTCTTCTACGCCATCGCCGGCGTAAGTGGGGCGGTAGCGGCCATCTCTCTCCTTGTCGGCGGTATTGGCATTATGAATATCATGCTCGTGACGGTTGCCGAACGCACTCGCGAGATCGGTATTCGTAAAGCCCTAGGCGCCAGTAATAGGGACATTGCTTGGCAATTCCTGATTGAATCATTGGCTATTAGCATCAGTGGAGGCCTCGTCGGCTACATCCTTGGCTATGTTGTGGCTTTTGGCATTACCACTAGCTTTCTTACCTTCGATCCACTTTTGAATTGGCAGATTGCCGTGACCGCGCTTAGCGTTTCGGTTGTTATTGGTGTCATATTTGGGCTTTATCCTGCTTTTCGAGCTGCCCACAAGGATCCGATGGATTCCCTCCGTCAATATAATTAATTTAAATGGATTCGATGGCATTGACTAATATACATATCAGTATATAGTTGTATGAACTCATGTCTAAGGAGTTCCAAGAGGCAAAAAACGCCCTACAGGGGCGTATGGAGCAACTGCTAACCGCAGCTGCTTTTGATGAACTGCTCTCTATGGCGGAAGAAGTATGTCTCAGCTATCCATATGAACGCGCTGCCCCTCCTGCTGCTGCGGAAAATGACGAAGCAATGATTATCTCACAACTAGGGACCCGGGGGCTCAAAGCAGCCCTTGAACTCGGTCTGAATATTATTCCGTCTGATATGGCCGTAAATACCGAGGAGGTTGAGAGCGAAAAACAGCGACCCATGCTTCTAGATACCCCCTTTCGCCTACCAAAAAGTTTTAGTAATGAGATAGACTTCTCGGTGTTGGCAAAAGCAGAATCTTTTGGAAATGCACTCATTAATGAGTCTTTCTCCATCCTAGGGCAGGACGCTTTTGCACAACTTGAACTCTTCAAACAGGCTAAAACTATTGAGCAACAACTTAAGGTTGTGGCGTGGCTCGATGAGAGATTGGATAGTCTAAACACATTAGCTCGACAGCCCGAGGAAGCCACGAATACAAACGACTCGCATCTTTATCATCCAATACGACTTTCCCCCAAGGTAGTCGGCTCATATCCAAATCACACGCTTCCTCCGACCTGCTTGGGTATGTCTATTATAGCTACTAGTTTTTTTAAGAGAGCAGGCGTTGATGTGCTACACGCCGGTGTCGAACAATCATTTTTTGATAATTCGGACATTGCAGCAGTTGATTTTGTTCGATCGCTAAAGCAGATTATTACAGACAGGTATAACCTTTCAATACCAGATCCTGTCCAGTCGGCTATTGATGCAATCGAAGTAAGATTTTCAGATAGGCTTACGCGGAATGATGCGCATCATGCTGCGGTTTATGTCCGACTACTAGATGGTAGCTGGCTACAAATGGATCCAAATTATCATGCCACGGTTCATATCGATCGAGATGTAATCAATAATAAACTTGATCTAGATTTTAATATACTAAGCGAGCTACGGTCTATTAGTCCGGGACTGCAATTGGCCGAATACCTCTCACCCTACATAACGATTGCAGATTCATCTCATGAAGTAGCCACGAGCCATATACCAAACATCGTTGACACTCTCCGCCAAATAACAGAGTCTGTCCTTCCTGGCCTTATTGACGACGAATCTATTCCTCAGAAAATCTACGAGGAATGTATCCTTCCTTTTTTTACAATTTCTGGAGGAGATGAGCGACTAGCCGAGCTTCAACGTGTCCTGCGTGTCGACGTAGCCGAAGCTGAGTGGGATGAATTTGAATCCCCATTACAAGTTGCTTTTTATAAAGCATTCGAGAAGTTTGTGCTTTGGGGGGATGATGTTAATTCTTTTCTAGAAAGACTCAGGATCGATCCTGCATACTACAAAGATAGAATTGAAGACATCGTTCTTTTACCATTCCTCATGATGGTCTCTATGACAGGTTCCGAAGCAGATGGGCCACCGTTGTTTACTAGCCATGCAGCCGTTGAACTCGGCTCGGCAGAAATGAGAATTGGGTTAGCCGTCCTTAGCGACTTCGCAACGTATACCGATGCTCCATTACCTGCAAGTTTTTGGTTATCACACTGGGCAAGCGACGTACCTACCTTTGAATATCTCGATGGGGCTTCGCATTCGGACAGGGAAGATTCCCTCGTACGCAACAATGTCATCTATCATAACAACCACCCATTGACATCTTATAAAAATGGCGGCATAATAAAAGAGTTTCTGTCCCTTCGACGAGAGAATATGGAAGATGCCCAAGATTGACAAAGAGAAACTCGATAACCTTCTCAAAGAAGCAGGTATCGGGGAGCGTACTGCCAAAAAGCTTCACAAGGCCAATGGCACCGACGAATCATCCACCACCCCCCTGAAGCCGAAGGGCCATGGAGCTGCTTTCGAACAGCGCCAGCCGATCGGTGATCTCTAACCTACTACAGGGGGCGTCAACGCCCCCTGTAGTAGAGAAACACTAGCCGCACAATGGAATGAGACCACTCTTCCTGTGCGGTTTTTATCTTTCTCTATTTATATAAGCCTCAACCCTATTATTTAAACAGGATACTCAGCATTAGTTTATGCAATTTCTCCATATACCGTGCTAGTACCTAGCGCTATGGGTGAATCTTCACTATGCAATCAACTCTCTTTTCAACTTCTCAATTAATGGCACGGGTGTTGGATCAACTCCATTGAGGATAGCAAGATAAATACTCACAAAGTCTGCAAGGATACTTCCCCATAAAAGCTGTCCGAGTAATGAATCACCTGACAAATTAATAGGTATTGCCTTTGGTCGTTGTCCACTTAGGAGTCGGTCAGAAATCGTGAAGCGTTTCAAAATCTGAGGATGCTCAAGCGGACTCACCAGGTCAAATACCGCGAAGGGTTTCTCGATTGGATGCGAGGTCCAGCCAATGAATTCATTGTGATTAGCTTCAGAATATTCATTCCAAAAAGAAAGATTTTTTGCATTCTCGTTCCAACTAATCTTCCACTTATACGCTAGGGGCGCCGTTAAGGTACCACCATAAAAAACAGCCGTCTTGCCCACGGCTAAGAGAGCGAGTTGTTTAGCGTAGTTTGTGCCAGTTGAAATGTCAGCAGCCCAATGAGCCGTTTCAGTCTCGAGCCAGCCTTGAGTAGCAGCAATCTCATCAAGCTTTTCAGCAGCCACAAGATTAAAGTTAATCAGTAAGGCAACGAGAGCTCGCAGATTATAGATCACTGCCATGCGAGGCTGCAATCCCGCAGGCAACGCAACATGAGCTATTTGGAAGCCTCCGGCCGTGTCAATCAGGCTCCCCCCTGCAGTGATAATCGCCACTTGTGCACCTTTGGTCTCGGCCTGCTCAAGACAACTAACCGTCTCTTCGGTATTACCCGAATAACTACTGGCAATAACAAGCGTGTGTTCATTCACGTAGCCTGGCAGATCGTATGAGCGAACTACTTCAAACGGGATGGTTAGTTCTTGCTTTAACCAGATCTTCACGACTAGGGCAGCAAGGGCCGAACCACCCATACCGGCAACGACAATTGAAGTGATCTCGCGATGATCATGCTCCTTATTCCAAACCGCGGCCTCGAATGTTGTTTGCTGGTACTGCCCGGCAGCAACAGCTAATGCTCCTTGTGGATCACGTTGTTTTAATACATTTGCATCGTCTAACATATTTCCCTACCCCTACTTGAGCTCTTGCCCACTACTATATACCTATGATACAGTATTTAGTAAAGAAGCATAAGTAGAATCATTAGGGGTGGGCCATGGATCTTCAACAACCAACGACACAAGCAATTAGCGATGACCAAGAACTAGCGAAAGTTTTAGCTGGCGTTTCACAGCAAGCGGATGATGCCTTGCAATTTGAAGAAACACCCGCACCGGCGCCACTAGTCCAGGCTGCCCCTACTGTTGCAGCTGCCCCCGCAGCACCGATTGCTATGCCAACACCAACGCCCGTCTTTGCATCCGCACCAATTGAGGATCTCGATGACATTAAGAAGGATGCTCTGGTTGAACTACGACCGCTGGTCGATAAGCTGAGCCTAGCCCCAGAAGAGAAATTCGATACCTACCTACTCCTCATTCGCAGCACCGACGATAAAACTTTGATTGCGCCCGCTCATGCAGCCGCCAAGGAAATTCCTGACGAGACTCGTCGCGCTCAGGCACTTCTTGACATCATCAAAGAAATCGACTTCTTGTCGAGTCCACAACCCACTGTCTAGAACAGAACTTTTCTCAGTAGCTGACTTCGTACAGAGTACATATATACCCGCAATTACTGCGGGTATATATTGTATGTCGACTCTCGAGTATACGAGCTTTTGCGTTAGTATCCCATGCCGCCACCAGGCGCGGCAGCAGGAGCTTCTGGTTCTGGCACTTCGACGACAAGCGCACCCATAGTGGCTGCCGTTGAAGCGATAGAAACGGCATTTTGAACTGCCTCTTTAGTGACACGCGTGGGATCAATCACCCCGGCCTTCTTAACATCCAAGAGCCCCTTCTCGGGCGTATTCACATTAATACCCCAACCTGGCTTCGCGGCTTCCACTTGCGCGAGCAACGCCTCGCTATTAAGACCGGCATTAGCGGTAATCTGCAAGAACGGTTGTTGCAGGGCATTCTTTAAGATTTGACGACCAGCGCTTAAGCTGTCAGCACCATCGGCGACAATGCCTGCGGCGATGTTCACGAGGGTTACTCCCCCACCGGCGACGATTCCCTCAGCAAGAGCTGCCTTCGTTGCCGCAACGGCATCATCAACACGGAACTTCTTTTCATCAATCTCAGTTTCGGTGGCCCCACCAACTTTAATAACCGCAACTTTACCGCTGAGCGCAGCGGCACGTTTATCGTATTGCTCTTTATCATAACTACTTGACGTATTTTCGGCTTGCACCGCAATCTGCGTAATTCGAGCCTTCACCTCGGCAGCCGAGCCAGCTCCCTCTATAATAGTAGTTTCGTCCTTGCCCACGATGACCTTACGCGCCGTACCAGCTACTTCAGCTCCCACCTCCTCAAATGTGAGTCCACGGTCTTCGCTAATAACTGTCGCGCCCGTAAGCGTTGCA
Organism: Candidatus Saccharimonadota bacterium; assembly: GCA_015655045.1. Classification (GTDB taxonomy): domain Bacteria; phylum Patescibacteriota; class Saccharimonadia; order Saccharimonadales; family Saccharimonadaceae; genus UBA1547. The sequence goes on along the minus strand of JAATFU010000001.1, from coordinate 20,462 downwards.
ATGTCTTCAAGAATTTCCTTGCGACGATCACCATAGGCAGGAGCTTTGACGGCAACCGTATTTAAGACGCCCTTGAGCTTGTTAAGAATCAGGACACTCAGTACTTCTCCTTCAACCTCATCAGCAATCAACACAATATCTTTACGACCAGCTTGAATCAGTTTCTCGATGAGGGGTAAGAACTCCTGCGCGCTACTGACCTTCTTATCGGTAATTACAATAGCCGGTTTCTCGTATACGGCTTCTTGACGACCACTATCGGTCACAAAGAATGGACTTGACCAGCCGCGGTCAAAGCTAAAGCCTTCTACCACTTCGGCTTCAAGTTCGAGACCTTGACCCGCCTCAACTGTTACCACACCCTCTTTGCCAACTTTCTCAATCACACTAGCAATCAACTTACCAATTGCTTCATCGCCCGCACTAATCGTGGCCACTTCAGCGACACGATCTGATTTGCCTTCAACTGATTCACTAAGCTCATCAAGTCGAGCGATGACTTCAAGACCTGCTGCCTCGATGCCCTTACGTAATTCTTGAGGATTATGCCCGGCAGCAATCAATCGATTTGCCTCTTTTAAGATGCTATAGGTCAAAACGGTAACTGTTGTTGTACCATCGCCCGCTACTTTATTCAGCTTGCTCGCAGCCTGCTTAATAAGTTCTGCGCCTACTTTATAACCAAGCGTTTCGTCGTCGACGTCGGGTAAATCAACTGCTTCGGCAACCGTCACACCATCATGGGTTACAGTTGGGCCACCATAGCCTTTGCCAATTACCACATTTCGTCCCTTTGGTCCGTAGGTTACTTTCACTGCATCGTAGAGCGCTTTTGCCCCACCGAGTACTCGAGTGCGCGCATCATCATCATAAAAAACTTTCTTTGCCATAATTCTATATACTTCCTAAATCGTCGCGAGGACGTCTTCTTCTTTAACGAGTAGATATTCAGTCGCATCGACCTTAAGTTCGGTCGTTGAATACTCTTTGTAAATAATCCGGTCGTTGACCTTTAACGTTTTAACATCTGGTCCGATGGCAACAATCGTTGCGATCACCGGCTTTTCTTTAGCTGTTTCTGGCAAATAGAGTCCGCTTGCAGTCTTTGCCTGCGCAACTTCGCGCACCGCAACAACACGATCTGCCAGAGGTTTAATAGGTGAACTCATACTATTCCTCCGATTTGTTTTGTACTTTCATTGTAGCCAATTAGCAGTCTAAGTGCAAGAGTGCTAACTCGGCCCAAACGCTATTTTATCTCGCGTTGTGAGGTTTTGGGCTCTTACCCGTCGACATGGGCTCTCTATCGTATACAATAGAGTTATATGACCGTTCGCTTCGCAACCACTCAAGAAATTAGTGACTGGAACCAACTTATCATTGCCAATCCAGATGGAGGCAATGTATTTGCGAGCTATGAATATGCCATGCAAAAGGAAACTGGTGGCTATAAGGCTCACTTTTTAATACTTGATGGGCTGGCACTCACGGTGCTCGAAAAATTTACTCCTCCCCTGGGAAGATTATGGTACCTCCCTAAGGGCCCCGAGATAACCAGCAGTAAGGACCTATGGGTGATTCTAAAAGAGCTTAAACTGTTTGCCCGTAAACGTGGCGTGTTTGCCATACGGATCGAGCCTGAACTCCGCCGCGAACAACAACCAACACTGGCTCGTCACGGCCTTCTCAAAGCTCGCCCGATTATTCCCAACCCCTCAACCATCACACTCGACATCAGTGAGCCGCTCGAAACTATCCTGATGCACCTACCTCAAAAAGGCCGCTATGCTATTAAGCGCGCCGAGCGAGATGGGGTGACAGTTAAACAAGTCAAGGCTACTGACGCAAATTGTAAGACTATGTATGAGCTTCTGAAGATTACGGCTGAAGGTCAATTTGGTATCCGTAGTTATGAATATTTTCGAACTTTCTGGCAACGCTTCGAAGCGGCCGGTTCGGGACAGCTCTTTTTTGCCTATGTCGAGACAAAGGTTGTCGCCGGGGCATTCGCGATGGTCTTTGGCGCAAAAAGTACCTATAAAGATGGCGCGAGCGTTCGACGCCGTACAGTCTACGGTGCGAGTCACCTTCTCCAGTGGCAGGTTATCCAATGGGCAAAAGACCATGGCTCACTCCTGCATGACTTCTGTGGTTCGCCGCCCAGTGACGAATTGAACAATCCACATCATCCTCACTACGGGGTCGGCCTCTTTAAAACCGCTTTTAATAAAACCGTGACTGATTACGTCGGATGCTACGACCTCGTCATCCGACCAACTCAATATAAGTTATGGACGACAATCGGTGAACGCATTGCACACCGACTTCACTGGTATAAAAACCACGACTCATACTACTAAACATCCAAGGAGAATCCCCATGCCCCGTATCAACACCATCGTCCTTATGTCTGATGCCAATCACTTTCGCACCGATCAGCCTATTAACCCGTACTATCACCAAGAGGCAGTCGACTTCACCAAAGCAGCCGGCGAGCATGCAACAATTCACGACCTTTTGATTGATGCTGATATTCAAGTTATAACCGTCGACTCTCCGGCCGAAAGTCAGGATGGAGTGTACACAGCCAATTGGGCACTTGTTCGTGATAAGCAAGCCGTCCTCGCGCGCCTTCCAGATGCACGTCGGGCCGAAGAGGCCTACGCCGAAGAGGTACTTACAAATCTAGGCATTAGGGTTGTTCGCGTACCCGAAGGCTTAAAGTTTAGCGGCCAAGGTGATGCGCTTGCCTGCGGCAATTATCTCTTTTGTGGCCAGGGGTATCGAAGTGACCTTGAGGCTCAAACTTTTGCGGCTGAGACATTAGGGTATGAGCGTATCCAACTGCAAACAATTCCTCAACTAGATAGCGAGGGTCAGCCAGTTATTAATGCTACGTCCGGGTGGGCAGACAGCTTCTTTTATGATATCGACTTGGCACTTGCTGTTATTAAGGGTCCCGAGGGGACACACAAAGGTTTAATCGCCTATTGTCCCGAAGCATTCACCCCCGACAGCCAAAAACTTTTAGCGGCTTTTGACGGTGTGGATAAGATTACCGTTTCGCTAGGAGAGGCCCAAGGAGCATTTGCCACAAACCTTGTTTCGACTGGTGAAGTAGTTGTCATGAGTGCCCATGCCCCTGAGCTTAAGGCTGAACTTGAAGTGCATGGTCTGAAGGTAGTTACTCCAGAAATCACCGAACTTGCTAAGGGTGGTGGCTATATTCGCTGCACAACCTTAAGCTTGGGTTGACGCTTCGTTTTCAAGGGCTCGAAGTGCGGTTTTTGTCACTTCTATCTCATTCCATGGATACGTGCCGTCGGCTCGCTCGATCGTTTTCTCGTGCCCCTTCCCGAGAAGTACAACTGTATCTCCCCGCGCGTGTGCTCGAGTCAAGGCAAAGCCAATTGCCTCTTCTCGGTCAAGCAACAAGAATAAGTCTTGTTGCTGTCTTTTGCCAGCTTTCTGTGCGCCTTCAGCAATCTGATTCAGAATCTGATGGCCATCAACGTCTCGGTCATCTTCCTCGGTGAGAATAACTTCATCGCTATACCGACCGGCAATTTCACCCTGGATTGCTCGCTTGGTTTCATCGCGTCGCCCAGCTGAACCAAAAAGCGTAATGAGTTTACCTTTGGTGGTTGCTCGTAAGTCTTTCAGTAATCGTTCAAATGCATCGGGTGTATGCGCAAAATCGACAATCACCGTGAAGGGTTGACCCTCATCAACAACAGTCATACGTCCCTCGACGCCAGCCAATGCGTCAATTCCTTGTTCGATCTGCTGCTTTGTTAACCCAAGCTCGCGACCTACCGCCACTGCTGCCAGACTATTATAGACATTGAACTCACCAGGAATGCGACAGTGGATCGCATATGACTCTTTGCCAATTGTGGCAGTAAACTGACTCCCATCTGCTCCCAACCGAAGCTGGCTAGCGCGTAGCTCACCCGCTTTAATACCATAACTTATGGGGTGCGGAATGACTGCTATGAAGGAAGCTGCACTTGGATCATCGGCATTAGCCACCCCGACAGCCCGACCGTGTTTTGCGGCAATCTCAAAGAGCCGACGTTTGGCACGTACGTATCGAGCGAAGGTACCATGATAGTCAAGGTGTTCATGGGTAATATTGGTAAGCACTGCAATTTCATAGGGAATACCCCATACGCGGTGTTGCGCAAGGGCATGGCTGGTAGTTTCAAGTACCACCCAATCAACACCCGCCCGTTTAAAATCTCGAAGACGTTTTTGAAGTGGGCCAGCAGCCACGGTTGTCATGTGCTCATGTTGAGGGGTGATATTTCTATTCACTCCATAGGCGACAGTTGTCAGTAGACCAGCCTGAAGGCCTGATTCAACCAGCATGGTGTGGATAAGAAAAGAGGTTGTTGTTTTTCCATTGGTACCTGTTACGCCAATGATATGGAGGTGCCGAGCGGGGAAACCGTAGCGGATATTGGCAAGGATTGCCTCCAGCAAATGCCCAAAGGGCTCAATTGTGCGAAATAGATGCTTTGGAATTATTCTTTTAACGAATGGACGGATAGTTGTCATGTGGTTATTATACCCATGAAGCTCAAGATTGTCGCTTTCTAGCAACGGTAGGGTGGCTATTTATTAAAGCGTGAGCCACTTCATGTTCCCTACTCTTCTCTAGCCCACCCCTATAGGAACGTGCTACCATAGAAGAGATGAAAGTACTTGGTATTGAAAGTAGCTGTGACGAAACAGCCGCATCGGTCGTCGAAGATGGACGGATTCTTTTAAGTAACGTCGTGAATTCTCAAATTGATATTCATGCTCAGTATGGCGGCGTAGTCCCAGAGGTCGCGGCTCGAAGTCACATTGAGGTCGTCAATCCTGTTATTAATCAGGCGCTTGCAGATGCCCAGCTTACCTGGGATGACATTGACGCCATTGCCGTGACCTATGCACCCGGCCTGGTTGGCTCTCTTCTTGTCGGTACCCTTGCTGCGCGCACCTTAGCGCTTCTTAAGAAAAAACCACTCTTCCCTATCCACCACGTGGAGGCCCACGTCTATGCCAACTTCCTCAACAACAAAGCACCGGAATTCCCTATGCTGGCCCTGATCGTGTCGGGTGGACACAGTCAACTTGTTCTCTTTCGAGACCACGGAGATTATGAGCTACTCGGCCAGACCCAAGATGATGCGATTGGCGAAGCGTTTGATAAAGTAGCAAAGATTATCGGCCTTCCCTACCCGGGTGGTCCCGCTATTGCCGCTGCCGCTCTCGACGGCGATCCTTTTGCTTACCCTCTCCCGAAAGCAAAACTTGCGGGTGCATATGACTTTAGCTTCTCGGGCCTTAAAACGGCCGTATTAAGGGCCGTTCAACGTGAGGTAGGCGTTGACATTACTTTTCCTTCCCACGAGCTTGCGGGGCTTCTCAGTGACGTTCAGCGAGATAATTTTGCTGCTAGTTTCCAGCGCATTGCTATTGAGACGCTTGTCGACAAGACACAACGGGCTTTTACCGCGTACAATCCGAAATCAGTTGTTATCGCTGGGGGCGTTGCCGCGAACCAAGAACTTCGCCGTCAACTCAGTGAGCGTCTCCCCCTACAGATTGACTATGCGCCGATGAACTTATGTACTGATAATGGGGCTATGGTTGCTACGCTGGGATACTATTATGCCCAGAAGAAACAGCCAACCAATCCATTCGATCTTGAAGTTATTCCCAGTCTCTCTATGACTAAAACAACTTGGTAATAAAACAACAGCTTATTGACTTTTATGCATTAATGTGCTAATATTCATTGCATATAAGCATAGACGGAATCACAAAGCCATGAGCGAGCGAATACAAGCAATCCTAGCTGAACGTTTTGGGCCAAATGGCCTACCGTCAATTGAGTCTCGTGAGAGTATCCAACATAATGCATGGGCCGAGTTTCATGACCCACACGCAACCCCTGAAGAACGTGAACTCGCTCGAGTGGACTTTGACTTCCAGACACAAGAGATTCACAGGCTCATAGGAAAAGAGGTTGTGAGTATCGATGCGTTTATGCCCGGTTCCGAAACAATTGAGGCAGCTCCCGTAGCCGAAGCTTCTCACCCCGTTAGACAGCAGCGCCGAAACATCGGCAAGTTTATGACCTCAAGAATTCGCGTAGAAACTGGGCCTACTTCTTCATAGATCGTAGTCGATGCACAAAGGATTTAGCAGCGGGAAGGCCGCTTTTCCATAGACCATACCAGGCAGACAGAGGCTTATCAAACGTACCCACTAATTCAGTTTCGTGGTCGGTCCATCCTTTTTTAAAAGTAGTTACCCCTTCCCCATCGCCGAGTAGTCCACCGAAGTCATAGCGATTGATCCCCCACTCCTTTGCTTTTCGAATAGCGTACCATTTGAGCGCATAGTTAACCCGCAGTTGTTGACCCACTTCATTCACGCCTCCATACTGCTCAAATGCCGTTTCTGCGCTAAGGGCAAGCCACAAGAAAGCTACCGGTACATTCTCAACGTAGGCAGCAAAAATAACCGCATGGTCTTCCATTTGATTGAATACATCATAGTAATACTGGTCATCGTGTAGCCCAAAATTGGCCCGTTTCGAGGTTTGATGATAGATAGCCAGACATTTATTAAGTTCATCACGACTACGCACTTGTTTAATAGCCATAGCCTCTGCTGCAGATTTACGAATGTACTGTCGTGTTTTCTTGGCCATAGCGGCCAATAAGTCACTATCGCTCTTTGTAAGGTCCAGAATAATTGTTTGAGCGGGCAGTACTTTGTTCACCGACTTCTGCCAGCCGTGCGGCAGTAGAAACTCCTCTGTGTCAGGTTCAAGCGAAAGCGCTACTGAATGGTGGTGTCGCTTAACATAGTCGGCAAGTAGATCAAGAAACGTTTGATCACTCGCCTGGCTACCTAGAGGCCCCCGAGGAACGTATGAAAAAGCTCGTAAGGGCCATGGTAGGTGTCGAGTGAGGATTTGGGCAGCAGCTACTACCCTATCCTCATCGTCATATGCAAATAATCGATCAGCTACCCATCCGTGGGCAGTTTTAACTTGGCCCCAACCCCATAATTGGAGCGGATGGCCCTCGTGCTCAAGGACATACTCGTCCCACTCTTCTTGATCTTGGCATACCCTCACTGTTGTCATATACCCCATTATACAACGTCATGGTATAATTAAAGGTGAAAACAGGTGGGTGAGCGAGAGAGTGAAATGCACTTTTCACATGAAAATTCTTTCCGCTATACTATAAATTTCACGTGAAAATATAAGTAAGGTTGCCAACATGAAACTAGCGAAAGCGTATGACCCTAATCAATACGAGCCAAATATCTATGCCCTATGGGAACAAAGTGGAGCGTTTCATCCGACAGGAGTCGGAGAACCGTTTAGTGTCGTCATGCCACCACCTAATGCCAACGGAAATCTCCATATTGGTCATGCCCTTACCGTGGGACTTGAAGATATTTTAGCTCGCTACTACCGAATGCGAGGGCGAGACGTTATCTATATACCTGGCGCCGACCACGCCGGTTTTGAAACCTGGGTTGTCTATGAAAAGGTTCTCGAGAAAGAAGGCAAAAGCCGTTTTGACTTTTCACGTGAACAGCTCTATAGCCAGGTCTGGAACTTCGTGGACAGCCAGCGGGGCAACATGGAGCTTCAACTCCGTGCTCTCGGGGTAAGTGCGAGCTGGAAAGACCTTGTTTTTACCCTTGATGAGAGGGTTATCAAAACAGTCTATGGGACTTTTAAGAAGCTGTGGGACGAAGGCCTCATCTACAGAGGTGAGCGGATTGTTAATTACAGTACTAAATACCAAACCAGCTACGCCGATATTGAAGTTGATCATAAAACAGAGAAGGGGACGCTTTGGCACATTGCTTATCCCACCCTCGACAAAATCGGCGAAATCGTCATCGCCACGACTCGACCCGAGACATTATTTGGTGATACGGCCATCGCTGTCAATCCAAACGACGAGCGCTATAAGTCCTTCATCGGGAGTCGCGTTCTACTCCCCTTAACTGATCGAGAAATTCCCGTCATTGCCGACGAGTATGTTGATCCTGCCTTCGGAACGGGGGCGGTTAAAATTACCCCTGCTCACGACCCCAATGATTTTGAAGTAGGGGAGCGTCATAATTTGCCTCGTCTTCAAGTGATTGACTTTGATGGCACCATGATTAATACCCCTCCGGAGTTTCTGGGCCTGACTCCAGAGGCGGCACGAAAAAGAGTCCTGGCAGCTCTTCAGGCCCAAGAGCTTATTCGAGGCGAAACAACCATCGAACACTCTGTGGGCTATGATTACAAAAGTGGGCTACCCATTCAGCCACTTATTAAAGATCAGTGGTTCTTAAAGATTCAGCCCCTCGCACAACGCGCGAAACAAGCCCTAGAAGCTGGTGAAATTAGCTTCACACCCGAGAGCCGACGTCGCATTTTGATTCAATATCTTGATAACCTCCACGACTGGAACCTCTCGCGTCAGATACCGTGGGGCATTCCAATTCCTGCCTTCCAAAATGTCAATAATCCAAACGACTGGATATTCGATGAACGCGTGGACGAGAAGACTATTGCCGTGAATGGCCACACCTACCGACGAGAAGAGGATACCTTTGATACCTGGTTTAGCAGTGGCCAATGGCCTTTTATTGTCACCGATGCTCTTGAACATGGGCCCCTTAGTCGCTTCTATCCCAATAGCGTTATGGAAACGGGAGGTGATTTGCTCGATCGTTGGATTGCCCGCATGATTATGCTAGGGCTCTACGTCACTGATCAAGTACCATTCCGTCATGTCTATTTACATGGGATGGTACTAGATGAAAAGGGTGCCAAGATGAGTAAGAGTAAGGGGAACGTTATTAATCCGGTGGAGACAATTGCCGAATTTGGTTCCGATGCCTTGCGCCTTGGGCTTGTCGCAAGCCGTAGCGCAGGACAAAATCAGGCGTTCAGCCTCAGTAAAGTCACATCGGCTCGTAACTTCTGTAATAAACTTTGGAATATTGCCCGATTTGTCGAAGATAAACTCGGAGATTCATTTGTTATCGTTCCCCCTGAGCCAAAGAGCTTGGCCGATCACTGGATTACGAACGAGCTTAATAACGCGGCAACCACAATCCAACGTCAACTTGAAGACTATCGTTTTGCCGAGGCAGGTGAGAGCGTGTACCATGCCGTCTGGGATAGTGTCGCTGATTGGTTTATTGAAGCCAGCAAACAAGAGGACAACCCCGCAATGCTTGCCTGGGTACTCGATACCAGCTTAAAGTTAGCTCACCCATTTGCTCCTTTTGTCACCGAAACAATTTGGCAAACCCTCAGCTGGCACACTGATCTACTCATGACAACGAGCTGGCCTGAGGGGATGCCCTATGACGAACTTATGGCCGCAGAATTTGCCCAACTCCAACAGTTAATTATGGAAATCCGTTATATTACGGCCGAATTACCTGGTAATGAGCGATACACACTGCTGTATCAAGACGATAGTCTAATTACGGATAATGGTAGTCTCATCCAACGACTCGCTCGCCTAAAATCTCTGCAAACAGCAGATCAGCCCCGTGGTCTTCGCCTTGCTTTGAGTGGGCGGCAGGCGTGGCTAGATGTCTCCGAAGAAACGCTGTACGAACACCAGACAAATCTCGAGACACGTCTGGCTGAGACTCACGCAATGATTCAGGCACTCGAGGCGCGCCTAGCAAATGAGGCCTATATTGCGAAGGCACCCGCAACGCTTGTCGAGGAATCGCGTACACAGCTAAATGAGAAGAGGGCACTAGCAACACGACTCGAAAATGAGCTCACTATCTTAAGCTAAATGGCTAAATTGATGGCCAGCTATATTCGCTTCCAAAAGTAGTACTCACTAACTTCTTTTGGAGAATATATTTCTTATCATCCGAGCGGGGTTGCGTCACAGGCTGCGAATTAGAAAAAGAGACTCGCTCTACATGCGTATGTTGGTCATTTAAATGGAGCGCGGTTTCAACACTTCCGTAGCTCGAGAGGCTCACTGGTGTCATCAAAGCAGCACTTGCCGCGTGGTCAAACTGAGTATCATGAAAGAGAATACCGAGAGCGGCGGCGATAGTAATGACAATGGGGAGGGGATTTATATACGGTAGCATGTTTATTTTTAGATGTTTACAGACTCAATATAGCATAAGCTTTGTATATTGTCAATTGTGTGGCATCAAATAATAAGACCGATTACGCACTACCGCCTCTTTAGGCGTGATGATAGGGGCCATTGGCAATGATTTCCTGAGCCCGATAGAGCTGTTCGGTCAGGATAAGGCGTACTAATTGATGAGGAAATACGAGGGGGGATAGCGACCAGACTACCTGGGCACGATCACGCACCAGCTGATCAACCCCATATGCGCCCCCGATAACAACTACAACTGGTTGTGAGGCCTCGAGTGGTGCCTGTAGGAGTCGCGCGAGCGTCGGAGAATCAAGCATTTTTCCTCGTTCGTCAAGTAACACTACATAAGCAGAAGCGTCAAGCCGCGAAAGTATGTGCTTTGACTCGTCCTGGCGCGCTCCTAGGCCCTCCTGGCTCGAATGTGGTAAAAGTACCCACTCAACATTAAAAGGCTTCTTTAAGCGCTTCTGGTATCGTTCGATGCCTTCAGAAACCCAGCTCTCATGCTTTTTGCCGACGGCCAAAATACGGATGGGCATTAGATGCGCAGCTTATCGGCTTCGAGTTTTAGCTCATCGGCCGTCGCATTGTGTTTACTGGCGGCATGACGAATAATGGTTGGCTCAATCCCTTCGACTAGACCAAAGACATGAATGTGAGCGTGTGGCACGCCAAAGCCCTCCACCATAGTGCCAATGCGCGGATAGTCATAAACCTGACTGAGCTTAAGCGCCATACGCTTAACGATAGCCATCAAGTGGGTGTACGATGTATCTTCGAGATCCCAGAGCGAGTCTACCTGTTGACGCGGAATGACCAAGCAGTGGCCTAGCGAAAGAGGTTCACGCGTCAATAGCACAAATGCCTCTTCGTCTTGATAAATAACCTCGCCTGGAATTTCACCAGTAACGATCTTTGTAAAGACAGAGGGTTCTTGCATGACTCCAGTATACCAAATAATACCTTAGGTCTATGAGTTTGGCGCAATGTAAGGCACGTCCAAGTGACCAGCAACGCGCCAACCAAGGAGTTCGTGACCTGCTGCATCTGGATGAGTATCATCTGATAGGGAGAACGTCCAGCCCTCTGAGACAGGCGAAATATAACGGAGGGCGCGTTCAGCTGCCAGCCTCGATAAATCGGCGTCGAGGTTAACGATACCCGATGCAGGATTCACCCCACCACTCGTGGGCCAAGGACCAATAATAATGAGTTGCATCGCAGGCAAAGCAGTTAGGACTGCATCCCAAATTGTCTCAATACTCGAGAGTGTAGCGGTTGGATCGGTTTCGTAATTAACCCGATCATTGAGCCCCATAGCGATGATGCAGATATCTGGTGCTTGTGCAATAATATCGTTTGTATAGCGATCGATAAGCGCGAGTCGGGTACCATCAGCCACGTAACCAGTCGAACCCGCACCCGCTTTCCATACATCAATCCAGCCCATATGCCAGGATGTCCAGACTACCCATGGGTACCCGCCGGTTGCGCCTGTTCCCTCGGTAAATGAATCTCCAACCACAAGCACACGCGGACCCTTGGCCCGCCCAGCTGGGTACATAATTCGCTGTCCTGCAGGTACATCCATACCAACAAATCGAGCAGAAGATGACATTTCAAACACACGAATAATGCGGATACCGGCGCTCGAAAAAACTAGTGGAAGACGCGCATTCGTACCAGACGCTGCTCCTGCCGCTGTAATTGCTGCGTTGGTGATCGTTGTAAGGTAGAGTCCGTCTATATAGATTTGTTTATCGCCACCAGTATTTCGTAAAAGAAGGTCGATTGCTGCGCCATCGTATCGGAATGAAGTATCGAGATACGTACCCGAAGCAACTCCGGTTCCAACGGTAATGATAGTTGGGTCGGGACCAATATAATCCCATTGCGGTGTGGTAGTTGCCGCCTGGACAGGACGCGTGCTTACTACTTGTAGCGCTGGATTAATATACCCTTCTCCTCGAAGGTAAGCAAATTCGCGTCGATACACTGCAACGGCGGAACCATCCGACGTAATATTGCGCACAGTACCCCCGAATGAGGATGATACTTTAAATGTTGTCGATGAAGGCACTGCCTGGACGTAAAACACTTGGCCCGCGGTGAGTCCGGCCGCGTCAGTCAGTGTGCCGAACACGATCACATCATTTATCTTAAGACCATGTGCAGATGGAAGGGTGACAAGGTCGTCTACCGCCGTAATGGTCGCCACACCCAACGATGCCGCAGTCACGGTGCTGATAGTCGCCACAGGGGTAAGCGTCCCTATGGTAACACCAGATGCAGTCACCGAACGATTACCTGCCGTGACTGCTCGAAGTCGCTGTCCAGCCGCGAGAGCATCGAGACGAATACCGGTCGCGCCACTTCCCGCATTACCCAGTGCTGCGTTAATAGCGGTGTTGATAGTAGTATCAAGATTCGACACCCCCAGTCGATCCGGTAGCTGACTTTCGGGAAGTTTAGCATCTTCATCTAAAGAAGCAATGCCGTGCGCCGTGCCTAACGCATCGAGCTTCGCAGGCGTCACGGCATTATCTGCTAATTTGGGAGTTGAGACGGAGCCATCTGCAAGAGAGAAGCTTGTCACCGAACTTTGCCTTAATTGCGTCGCGCCTACAGAGCCCGTCTTAAGGCTGCCTTCATCATCGTGAGACTGAGAGAGATAGTCGTTAAGAATAGCACCCCATTGACCACTATCACCACCCGGTTGAGGAAGGCGTGCCATTAGCGAGGTAACTCCAGTATTTTAGTCTTAGATCGTAAAGTTTGCTTCCACATGACTAACATATGACTATGGAGCATGAGCTTCTTGGAGTCAAGAAATACAACGGCCATCACATCCAACCTATCAGATACAATAGAGGCTTCCAGACGAGCTGGGTTCAAGCAATAAAGAACCCCGATAAAAGTTCATTATCGGGGTTCTAATTCAACTAACTTGGCGGAGAGACGGGGATTCGAACCCCGGGTATCTTGCGACACACCGCTTTTCGAGAGCGGCCAGTTCAACCACTCCTGCATCTCTCCATGGGCTGACTAGTGGATTATATCAATGCCCCGGTTCAATAGCCACCCCTCTAGCGGGTTATGTAGCTTTAACTCCTCGATGTGTTTAAATCATTCGTATCGGCCTAGGTTGTGCTCAAGCGCCGTTGCCATCCCTCAGGCTCATACGCGGAGCTTGACGAAGAGCAATGGCACGACTAACGATAGCATCTGTCAAAGCTAGGTCGTAAGACTCATCAAACAGAGCACAGGCAAACTACTCCAGAGAATGTTCTCTGGAGTAGTTTTATTTATTGTTTGAAAACAATCTTCATGGTTAACCTCATTGAATCGAATTAGAACGACATCCTTACGGAATTTGTGCGGACTTCCCCCCATAGGGAGCTTGTCTCTGGCTTAGACATCCGCTTTAGGAGTGGAACGAGCGAGTAGTTTTTATTCCGATACGTATGCCAGAGTTGACGAATTAAAATTAATATGACATTATACATTTATGATCTGTCGAGTATTTATAATACTGAACCATCTCCATCTCCATTCACAGCTTGGGTAGATTAAAGATATTTATGCATCAAACTTCCCGAGCGGAAGTTTTTTCATTTAAAACAATATAACTGGAGGTAAAATTATGGAAAAAAATACAATACCTCAGCCATACAAAAAGTTTGAATCGACAATTGAGGAGATTAGAACTGGTGCCTTGCAGGTAAGATATCTTGGAGGAGGATCGGAATCGAGAGTATACGAAGCGGCAGTGGATGACCGATTGTATGCAGCAAAGTTTGCAGTGAAATGGACACATCTAGATAGGCCACGAAACACGGCTCGAGCAACCCAGCGGAAAATCGATGCTGGCCTGCGAGGCCTAGACGTGGCCGGATTAGAGCAAATCGAGAGCGCTTCAACTGAAGCTGGTGTTGCGGTTTATGGCCTGTTGAATGGTAAGACGGTGGCCTCGATGGCCGAAGAGGAACTCGCCTCAGTCAGTGATGCGCAGATGACTTCATTCTTTAAAACGGTAGATACCGCAGTAGAGCTGGGGATTGAGTTTGATCCGTGGAATCAAGATGGCTCTAATGTGATGTATTCCCCAGAAGAAGGCTTTACGCTCATCGATTATTTCGTAGAGTATGCCCAAACAACAAAAGAAGAAAGTAGACTAAATGGCTATAAGTCACTTGGTTTCCAGGCGATTAAGTTAGCCCAGGTATTTGGTACCGGCAACTATAACTTCCAATTTAATTGTGTTGATCGGCGGGGTTAGTTGGATAATTGGCGGAGGTGAGCGTATTGGGTGGCTAGATCCATTTGGGCTTAGGGAATCGAATCACTCAACATTTCGATAAAAATAGAGACTCACTCTCTCAAGTAAATCTCTATCGGTTGTTTCTAATTGGTGAACTCGGCAAGATTCGAACCTGCGACCTTTGGCTCCGCAAGCCAACGCTCTATCCAGCTGAGCTACGAGTCCATATAAGCGTGCCACACATGAAACACATGCAACACGCTCTATTTGTAACTAGAAGGTGCTTTCTGCAACGTAAAAACGAAGCGAACATCGGTTATTGTAGCACGACAAGAGGTGAATTTACAACCGTAGCTTGCGAACGACGACGTCAATAATGTCGAGTTTAAGCGACTCCATAGGAAGGCGAGCACCGAGGATATCAACGATTTGCTCGCCAACTTCTTCGGGAAAGTACACTGAGACACCTGGCGAAAAACGCTTGGTTGGAATCAACATAATCGAATGATGATCGCCATCTTTAATGAGGCCGAACGACTTAAACTCATTGAAATGATATAACCGTTCACCAACGTAAAGTCCCTGGGCGCCACTGAGAGTGTAGTCGAGAGCTCGGGGTGGACGACGAGAATATACGATGACCGCCACTGCCATCACAATAACCACCACCGAGAAGCTGTATGACTTTAAGACGAAGAGGTCAATTGCAATCAGCGCAAACACCACAAGAGTAAACAGCACAAACCACCAGCCATTTTTCTCCAGGTGTATATATTCATTTGCTGTCCAATGGACAGGGTCAACACTCTCGGTTAACGGGGGTGTGTTAGGCTGCGTTTCGGCTGGCGTTGGATCTTGCTCAGGCTCAAACGGGGTTGGCGTATAAAGTTCAGGTTCTTTTACTGCTTGATCTTGCTCGGGATCATGTTGCCAGTAATTGCTTTGCTGATCTGGTTTCATACGATTAGTATAGCATGAGCGGAACAGTCAAGGGGCTATAATAGATTGTATGAGAGTTATAGAGAATTTCCATCAAGCCTCAGAGGCACTGAATGGCTTTATCCATCCACCAACCACCAAGCGTCGCTATAACCTAGCGCGCATGAGGGCACTTATGGCATATCTCGGTAACCCACAAAATAAGCTGCGTATTATCCACGTAGCGGGCACGTCGGGTAAGACATCGACCGCATATTACATCGCGGCACTACTACAAGCGGCCGGCTATACAGCTGGGCTCACCGTCTCACCCCATATTGATGAGGTAAACGAACGAGCTCAGATTAATTTAGTGGGTCTACCGGAGCCAGAATATTGTCGCGAACTTAGTCACTTTCTTGAACTCATTGATTCCAGCCACACCGATCCGTCTTATTTTGAAGTTCTCGTTGCCTTTGCTTATTGGTTATTCCACGCCCGTCACGTTGAATATGCGGTCGTTGAAGTTGGTCTCGGGGGCTTACTCGATGGAACAAACGTCATTGATCGGTCCGATAAGTTATGTGTTATCACCGACATTGGACTTGACCACACTGAAATACTGGGCCATACCCTTGGAGAGATTGCTTTCCAGAAAGCAGGTATCATTGGTATGAATAACGCGACCTTTATGCACCGTCAAGGCACCATGGTAATGGAAGTTATCCAGCAGGTTTGTGAAAAGAACAAAGCCCCGCTTTACATTATTGAGCAGACAGGAGAGAGTACTAACAAATTGTTTCAATCCCTGCCCCTCTTTCAACAACGTAATCTTACCCTTGCAATAGAAGCAACTAATTATCTCCTCCAGCGTGATGCGAGCACCTCCCTGACCGCTAGTCATATCCGAACAGCAGCCCATACCTTAATTCCCGCACGGATGGAAACGGTCATTTTTCGTGGAAAAACCCTCATTCTCGATGGTTCACATAACGAACAGAAAATTCAGGCACTTGTACGAAGCATGCAAGCGCGATTTCCAACTGAGAAGATCGCCCTACTCGTAAGCTTCGGAACCACGAAATATCCTGATGTCGGACGAAGTCTTAAATGGCTCCGTAACCTTAGCTCAACACTTATCTTGACACGATTCGATAATGAAGGAGGTGATCACTACCACTCTAGTATCGATCCCTACGAACTCGAAAAAATAGCAAAGCGACTAAAATTTAAAACTGTCATAGTCGAGAGCTCGCCCGGAACGGCGTTGTCAATTCTTTACAAACGCCCAGAGACCATAGGACTCATTACGGGTTCGTTCTATTTATTAAATGACATCCGAGCTCTTGTATTTAAGGATGTTTAGTTATCTTTACCTATTTGTTTGCGATGTATTAAGAACCTTGATATATAATTCGTCAACAATTTGTCTTTGTTTATCCCCGGAGGAGGCATAATGATCAAGTCCGGGCGATGCATTAACCTCAAGTACGCTATATTCAGCCTCACCCGAGGCGATATCCTGGCATGCTAGATCTACTCCACAAAGTCTAAGATTAAAGTTCCTAGAAATTTTTGCAGCCAGTTCTACCCAACGAGGGGATATCTCCGCTGAAACATCCAGTGATGTTCCACCGGCGGAGAGGTTAGAGATAGAAGCAAGAGTGAGGCGCTCATCACTTGCAGGAACGTAGTCCAGCCCGAGTCCTCGCTTACCTAAGTGGCTAATAATTCTATTGTCGTGCGCATCCAATCGAGTATCGCGCCCTTGCTCAATATATCTATTTTGCAGATTTTCTATTAGAGATTCCGTCGTATCGGACCCATTGCCCACAACGGCCAGTGGAATCCTCTGGTAAGCACTGATGAGTTCACCATCGAGAATAACGAGACGATAGTCTGGCATATCTATCGCTTCCTCAACGACCGCCACGCGAACCTTATCGGTCTCATATTGATCAAAGACCCCCTTTAACTCATCTCTACCATCTACCCTATATACACCCCCACCCTTAGAGCCACTTACAGGCTTAACATACACGGGATATGCGAGCTCGTCATCGATATAGTTTGGCGCCATATCTGCACCAAGTAAGTCGTTGTTTCCTTTTCGAAGTTGCGTTGGCGCAATTTGTTCTTGCCACCATGGAAGCAAGAACTCTCGGCCTTTTGGTACGGTGATACCAATGGCATCAAGCATAAATTTTGTATATCCCTTGTCTTTAGCAAGATCTTCAGAGGCACCCGTATTTAAGCCTAGATCATTCCCATACGTAACCCTGAAGGACGCGTCGTTATACTCAATCCTGCTTACATATCCATATGAAGGTTCGACAATAACGTCTTTGACGTTTGGAAGGCGACCTTCATTAAAAAGCCGTACCAAGCTTCGAGTTACGTATGGATAATGTTCTTTGTTGGGAATACTAAGCCCTGGCTCAAACTCTGTCATAGTAGTATATATACGATGCACTACCTCGATTTGTCAAACTTCCGCCTACCAAGCTTAATGAAAGTGTAGTCAAATTCATTGTGAGCATCCGCCTTATAATTAACTCTGGATATCTCATACCACCTATCCTTATCATATGTCCATTGAAGTCTGGCTCGAACGATAGTCTGAACCTCTGTGATATAGAGATAGTCCACGAATCCAATAATTTGTGGATAAACTTCACCTCCCCCAATGTAAAATACCTCATTCTCATGGGCTATTCGTAAACGTAGCTCCTCAACAGAGTGAACCATTTCACAGCTAGGTGCAATATATTGCTTGTTGTGAGTTAAGACGAGGTTTAATCGATTAGGGAGGGGGTGTCCAATTGTCTCGTATGTTTTTCTACCCATAACAATGGTATGCCCCCACGTAAGAGCTTTGAAATGAATAAGGTCAGCTTGGAGGTACCAGGGAATATTACCTCCGTATGAAGCGATAGCCCCATTCTTGTCCATTGCTACAATTAATGATTGAGTCATACCAACTATCATAAGCGGGGTAGAAGTAAATAAAAAGGGATAACCCCATAATTGCGACGACTAGAGACTTAAGCGAGAAAAACAAAAACGCCACGATAATGTCGTAGCGAGTATGCTTGGCGGAGGAGGGGAGATTCGAACTCCCGCTCCAGGTCTCCCCGGACTAATGATTTAGCAAACCATCCCCTTAAGCCACTTGGGTACCCCTCCGTATAGGTTATGCTGGCTTCTTATCAAAAATGTAAAGAAATACTTCTTTGACCTGGTCGATTGTAGCATAAAACAGATGAGCAGGCTAGATTTGAATACAAAAATTTGCTATAATAAAACTATATGGTCTAATAGAAAGGAAGTGGTCATGAAGCATGTGCGCCCAACAGTTCTCGTCCCTGTCATTGCCGCCCTTGGTATTGGCCTGATTAATGCTACGCTTGCCACCCCTTTATATGCCGCCACCTACACTATCCAACAAGGAGCAGATGCAGCGCGCGGCTCCAGTCAACCCGCTGATCTTTTTGGGACTAGTGGCGTGTTCACAACGATTAGCAATACTCTGTTGTTTATTATTGGCGCACTCAGTGTCGTGATGCTCATCTATGGCGGTATCCGTTATACAATATCGGGCGGTAATTCAACGGCAGTTACAGCCGCCAAGAACACAATCCTCTACGCTATTGTGGGATTAATCATTGCTCTGCTTGCATTTGCACTCATCAATTTTGTACTTGGAACGCTCACCAATCCTGCCGGTGGCTCGGGTTTTACAAATACGTAAGGACTATCCCTTGAATTACATTTTGGTATAAATTTAGCCCGCCGCTGCGGATGAAGGGTCGACGATACATAATCGAACTCACTTCATCCGCAGCAATGGCGGGTTAGGGCCAGGGATTAGCTCTTGCTGTGCCTCCCGCGTCCACTTGGTGCAACCTGGGGTGCTCCAGTGCGCTTGTACCCGGGAGGATACTTCAGCTCGGCGCCTAGCTCCTTCTCGGTGGGCCGCAGCAGACTATCAAAGTCGACCGCTTCCTGTACCCTGTCCGGAATCGGCTCTTGGCGCTCACCGAACGCTGCGTGAACAACGGGCGGCGTAGTGCCTTTCTCTTTCTTTTTCATCGGTCCCTCTCATGGATAGTCCTGCAGGTGCAGGGAGTCGCCCAGGGCGAGCTGGGCAACTCTCCGCACCCCCATAGGGGTGAGAGATGTGAGTATTTATAACGGATAATTGTCAAATAAGCAAGCATAGGTAGTTTATGTAGTCTGACGTTGAGTAAATTGAATACTAAGTTCTACCTGGGTGCGACGCCTAGAGAGCGGGTCCCGTTGAGGTTGAGTTGAATGGCGTACCATTCCAGACCCAAGAGGAAGGAGAAGTGAGGGGATCGGCGTAGTTATACAGAGTAGATCCCTCCGTGACCATGGCGTTATCTATCTTAATAGTAAAGTTGGTTGGCGTGCCTGCAAGAGCAGGCACGCGCACACCAAGACTGAGATTTGCTGCATTTGCTACGGCCGTGAGGGTTGTTGAATAGCGCGTCCACGTATTGGCCACGCCGACTGAGCTATAGGTATTATTCGCAACCTGATCACCTGCATTATTTGTTTCGACTATGTTCAAAGCTGATGACACGGCCGTGCTTGTTTGGCCCCAAAGGGATACTGTATACGTCGTACCTGGACTAATCGGTATACCACTTGATGCATTAGTCGTGGCCGCATAAAGTGTTGCGCCTCCAGACGTAGCGGGAGTCGTCCAGGTCATTGTTGTAGCCGATCCGCCACCATACCCGTCGTTTGTGCGGGTAATGTTACCAACCCCTCCCGTGCCATATCCGCCCGTGCCGGTACCGTTAACATTTGTTTCAAAATTAGGATTCTTCACAAGATTCGTGATGACCGTACCCCCTCCCACGCTATGTCCCGGACAACCACCAGCAGTTGGAGTGGCATCATTTGTCGTGAAGTAACTAGTGGAGCCATTGGTAACAGTAAGACAAAAGGTAGGAGGAGTAGTTGAGTTATTTACCGTGTATTGGTAGGTAGTATTGGTGCTTGCTTTTAAGCAGATGGTATTAGGAGCGGGAGTTATTGAGCAGTCATTAGCTGTGGGGAAGGTTCCGGTGTTTATTTGAGCAAGT
>JAATFU010000004.1 GCA_015655045.1 Candidatus Saccharimonadota bacterium | reverse complement strand
CTTAAAAGCCAGTCCCAATACGACCTACCAATACACTGTAAACAACTCAACTACTCCTCCTACTTTTTGTCTTACGGCTACCAATGGCTCCACTAGTTACTTCACCACGAATGATGCCACCCCAACTGCTGGTGGTTGTCCAGGACATCTTGTCGGGGGAAAGATTACAAACTTAGCTCTGAATCCCCAAGCGGCGGTCGATATGAATAACTGGAGCATTAACTATGGTGCAGGCGGGACGGGAACCTTTCAGCAGATTGATGTGACTGGCTCTGGTCTTCCCGGAAACATATTGATGGGCGTACGCGGGAAGTGGAGCACAGCCTCTACGGCAATCGGATATATTGCCAATGGTTCATCGAGTTTGGGTAGTCCGATTGTTCCTGGCTTAACATATACAGCATCTCTATACATGAGGTACAGTACTTCGGGTGTCCCTATTTTTTGTGATGCAGTTTTATATGATGCTTCTGGCGGAGTTATGCTTGACACCCCCGATACAAATGTTACAGAGATACAGTCACAGGGTGTGACGATCTGGATGCAATGTACGTTTAGTTTTACGGCACCTCTCGGGGCCGTACGTGCTTCTATTCGAGCTGGTCGGGATGCTGCTATAACTAGCGGAAGAACCCTTGATGTTACGGGTGTAATGCTTACGAATGGCTCTACAGTATATACCTATGCCGATGGTGATTCGCCGAATTGGGTCTGGAACGGGACACCAAACGCCTCTACTTCGACTGGTCCTGCTCTCTAGCTTTAGAACTCCCACTCTCGTAGCCGTATACATCCTATCTTTAGTCGTACTTTTCGTCTTCTTTCTTCCAAAAGCAACTTCAATAAAAGCACCTTAAAATGGACCTTTCGAAACCTCCATTTTATTTCTCTTTCTCATCTGTTAAATACCTCCATATATTCCCTCTATATGTATATAGAGAGGAAAAAACAAGGAAAGAGAAATAAAGATGAGGGGATATAGGGAGCACAAACCAGAAAGAATAAAAAAGAGAGCGACGAGAGCGATAAGAGTTTTTTAGAATGCGATAGCCGCGAGACACGTAGAAGAAGGTGGGGGCATCGTAGTGTGTATCCAGTATTGTTCAAACAGGGCTGGAGCCGTATAATATAAGGAGTATTTTATAGAATTTTCTGATAAGCGAGGTTTTTTTAGGATGGTAAGTAGACAATCGGCGTTAACCAAGATCTTTGGTGACCCCCAGGCGAAACTTTTAAAGTCGCTGCAAAAGAAGGTTGTCACGATTAATGACCTCGCAGACAAGTATACGGAAATGTCAAAAGCGGATCTGCGCAAGCAAACCGATGTATTGAAAAAGCAGATCCAGAAAAAAGGCGTCACACTTGATACTATTTTGCCTGATGCGTTTGCCCTTGTGCGAGAAGCGAGTGACCGGGTACTGGGGATGCGACATTTCGATGTTCAGCTGATTGGTGGCATGGCCTTGCATGATGGTAATGTAGCCGAGATGAAGACAGGTGAAGGTAAGACGCTCGTCGCCACCTTGCCGGTGTATCTTAATGCCCTTGATGGCCTCGGGGTGCATGTGGTGACCGTTAACGACTACTTAGCACAACGTGATGCCAGCTGGATGGGTGAATTGTATCATTTCCTCGGTCTTTCCGTTGGAGTTATTATTAACGACGCGTCGTTTATTTACGATCCCGAGTTTAATAATGAAGCCCATGATGATCCTCGCATGAAGCGATTACGTCCAGCGACACGTAAAGAGGCATATGCCGCCGATGTGACCTATGGCACCAACAACGAATTCGGTTTTGATTATTTGCGCGACAACATGGTTAACGAGGTAGAACTACTGCGTCAGCGAGAACTCAACTTTGCGATCGTTGATGAGGTAGACAGCATCTTGATCGATGAAGCTCGAACGCCACTTATTATTAGCGCCCCAGCGGCAGAGAACCCTGATAGCTATTATCAGTTTGCTAAGATCGCCGCGAAGCTTACAGAAAATGATTACGTACTTGATGAAAAGCATAAGACAGTAGCTCTATCGGATGAAGGCGTTGAGAAAGTTCAGAAGATTTTGGGTGTCAAAAACCTCTACAGCCCTGATTATGTACGCTCGGTCTATCACATGGATCAAGCTTTACGCGCTCAGACGCTCTTTAAGCGTGATAAGGACTACGTGGTTACCAAAGATGGGGAAGTAGTCATCGTTGACGAGTTCACTGGCCGTTTGATGCAAGGACGTCGCTATAACGAAGGTTTACACCAAGCGATCGAAGCGAAAGAGCAAGTTCCGGTCTTGCAGGAGAGTATGACGCTCGCGACTATCTCATTCCAGAACTACTTCCGTTTGTATAAGAAATTATCAGGTATGACCGGAACGGCTTTCACTGAAGCCGAAGAATTTCAGCAGATCTATAGTTTGGATGTAATTCAGATCCCGTCAAACCGACCGATTGCGCGTATTGATCGCCAAGACTTGATCTTTAAGACCGAGAAGGCGAAGCTCAAATCTATCGCCCATGCTATTTCTGAGTATCATAAAGAAGGTCGACCAGTGTTGGTGGGGTCGGCTTCAATTGCTAAGAATGAGTTAATTGCCGGATGGCTTGATAAAGAAAAAGTTCCCTATGAGCTTTTGAATGCTAAGAATAACGAACGCGAAGCTGCCATTATTGAAAAAGCCGGTGAGAAGGGCGCAATTACGCTTGCTACCAACATCGCAGGTCGTGGTACCGACATCAAGCTCGGTAAGGGCGTCGTTGAACTCGGCGGCCTGGTTGTAATTGGTTCAGAACGACATGAATCTCGTCGGATTGATAATCAGCTCCGTGGTCGTGGTGGTCGCCAAGGTGATCCTGGTGAAACTCAGTTCTACGTTTCGACCGAGGATGATCTCATGCGCATTTTCCAAGGTGAACGTATTGGGGCTTTGATGGATCGATTAGGTGTGGACGAGGATACGCCAATTCAGAATAAGGCAGTCTCAAAGACGCTTGAGTCGGCACAAAAGCGAGTTGAGGGCTTCAACTTCGATACGCGTAAAAACGTTGTTCAATATGATAACGTGATTAACCGCCACCGCCGAGTTGTCTATACGATGCGCCGTAAAATCCTTGAAGGGATTGATATTAAGCCTGAAGTCCAGCGTTTAATCGAAGAGAAGCTCCGCGCTCTTACGGCCGTACCGGCAAAGAATAATAAAACCTTTGCGCAAGACTTTGAGGAAATCTTCCCCATAAGTGACAAGAAGCTTCGTGCGATTGGGGACGAGAAAAAAGATAAAGCTCGTTATGACTTAGCGCTGCGTGAAGTCGAGAAGATCTACCGAGCCAAAGAAGAGGAGCTTGACGTTGATACGCTGCGAAAAGTTGAGCGGGAAGTATACCTTCAGGTGCTTGATACGCTGTGGATGCAGCATCTCGAGAATATGCAGCATTTACGCGAGGGAATTCACTGGCGAAGTGTGGGACAACGTGATCCATTGGTTGAATACCGTAGCGAGTCGCAGAAACTATTCGAGAGTTTGCAAGAAACACTTCGTGACGAAGTGCTACGTGCTGTCATGCACGTACGGAAGAATGATGTATTGGCTCGTTCAGACGAAGAGTATCAGACAGAACTAACACGACTGGCTGAGAATGCAGTTGAAAAGGGTGTCAACGAAGTTACTGGTGGGGAACTAAACCGAGATAGTGACTTCAAGGCGAAAAAAGCTGTCTCTGTGAACGAAGTACATCACAAAAAGAACGATGCGCGCAAGAAAAAGAAATCACAACGTCAGAACCGTAAAGTTAGTCGCAAATAAACGGGTGGCAGAAAGAAATAACATATGAACCATACCGTTGAAGAGATACGTTTAAAAAATGGTGCCCGCGGCCTGTTTATCGATGTGCCAGGCGCTACCGTCATGAGCATGCAATTTCAATTTCGTGCTGGTAGCCGCTATGCTAAGTCCAAGGACATTGAGCAGGTGGCACACATTATGGAGCATATGGCCTTTGGTGCGAACGCACGCTTTAAGAGTGAACATGAATTTGAAGCTGAATTTACTAAGAATGGGGCGCTTCGGAATGCCTATACAACCGATTTTTGGATGGTCTACGAGGCGGATTGTGCTGATTTTGAGTGGGATAGAATTTTAGAGCTTGAGCGACTAGCTATCTGTCAGCCACGCTTTAACGAACCGGAACTACAGGCGGAAAAGGGTAATGTCCGCAGTGAACTGACAAATTACCTCAATGACCATCACCGGATTCTATGGCCTCGTGTTCAACAGCTAGTAGGTGAAGACGTGCTCACGTATCGACAGTCCCTGCCAACGATTAGTACGGTCAGCCTAGCCGATATTCGTGAGCATCATAAACGCACCCATACGACGCGTAATATGCGTTTTGTGATTGCCGGTAAGCTTAAGGGTCGTAAATCTGAAATTAAGCGAGCGCTCGAAGGTTTTGAGCTACCCCTAGGGGAACGTTTTGATGTGCCGCGGGATGAGCTACATAGTGCGGCTCCAACAGTGATCCGCCGTAAGGATGCCTCTAACTTAACGTTTGATTGGTCAATGGTGATTCCACGAGAACTAACCGACGAAGAGCTCGATGCGATGCACTATTTGAATCATATTCTAACCGGTACGATGAGTTCGCGCATCTTCGGCGCAGCGCGTCAAAAAGGACTGGCGTATAGTGTGACGGCCTATGCGGGTGGGGGACTCTATGACAGTGCCTGGGATATTGTTGGCCAAGTTAACCACGAAACCGTCAATGATCTGTTTGAAATTATTACTCGTGAAATTAGATGTGTGCTTGACGGGAAAATTACAGACGAAGAAATTAATGCAGCTAAATCATTCTACCTTGGCCGTTATCAGATGGGAGCGCAGACCGTTTCGCAGATTAGCGGTTTTTATACCGGACGATATTTCGCCGATGATTTCATTAAAGACTATGACAAGATTCCTGAGATGATTCAAAAGGTGTCAAAGGAAATGATGATTACGACTGCGCGAAGCTTCATTGAGCATAATACGTGGGTACTAGCGGCAGTCAGCAGTGGTGAACGTCAAGAACTGGTTGATTTAAATGATAAATTGGCAACATTGTTTGAACCACGCTAGAATAAACATATGAAGATTGCAATTGCAGGCTATGGGGTTGAGGGCGAGGCGAACTACCGTTATTGGAATCAGCCAGGTAATGAGTTAACGATTGTCGACGAACGTGAACCATCGAGTCATGTTCCCGAAGGTGCAAAAGTTCAAATTAGTAATGATGTCTTTGCTTCTCTTGAGGGCTTTGATCTTGTGATTCGTACTGCCGGCTTAGCACCCCATAAGATTAAGACCACGGGGAAGATCTGGTCGGCCACCAATGAGTTCTTTGCTCACTGCCCGGCACCGATTATTGGTATTACCGGCAGTAAAGGTAAAGGTACGACTGCCAGTCTCGTTGCTGAGATCTTACGAGCTACTGGTAAAACAGTATGGCTTGTTGGTAATATTGGTGTGCCTGGCCTTGATGTGCTCGAGAAGATTGAACCCAGCGATATTGTGGTCTATGAGCTTTCGAGTTTTCAGTTATGGGATGTTGAGTTCTCGCCACATATAGCGGTAGTGCTTTACATCGAGCAGGAACACCTTGACGTTCATAAAGATATGGCTGAATACGTTGCCGCCAAAGCTCACATCACGCGCTTTCAAACCGAGGAAGATTGGCTCATTTATAACGATATAAATCAGTACTCGATTCAGATTGCAGCTAGCTCGGTAGCGCAAAAGATAGGGTATCCAACTCCCGAGGCAGCTCATGTCGATGATGGTAACTTTTATTATGGCGAACACATAATTTGTTCAACTGATATATTACACCTTCCTGGCGTGCACAACCTCGAGAATGCCTGTGCGGCGATCGACGCAGTCTGGCCACTCACGCAGGATATAGAGGCAATCAAACAAGGGCTTGGTGCTTTTAGGGGATTGCCGCATCGACTTAAGTATGTGCGAGAGGTGAACGGGGTAAAGTACTATGACGATAGTATTGCTACGACACCGGGTTCGGCGATTGCTGCTTTACGCGCCTTTCCTGGTCGAAAAATTATTATTCTCGGCGGCTCCTTTAAGGGGTCTGACTTCACGGAACTTGCCCGTGAACTTACTCGCCACAATGCTCGGGTACTTTTGATAGGCGATGAGGCCAAAAGATTGGAGGATGCATTTCAGGCGACCGGATTCACGTCGTATGAGCTTATAGCGCAACCTACAATGCAAAAGATTGTGAGCCGAGCGCATGATTTGGCGCGTAGCGGCGATGTTGTCCTATTAAGCCCAGCAGCAGCTAGCTTTGGTCTTTTTAAGAATTACGCTGATCGAGGTGATCAATTCATTGCTAGTGTGAGTGATCTACGCTAGCGCGGGGGGGTCGGGCTGGTTTGATTCCACCCTGGGGTACCAAATTGAAACATTACTAACTAGTCTCTGATTCGGAGACTTTTTGTTATAATTAGGCATATGGTCGACCAACTTCTCGAATGGAATATCTATGAAATTAATTCAGAACAGTCTCCACTTAATGGTGTTATGCTGCGTGGGCGTATACGCAAACTAGGACTTAAAAATAACTTCAATGTTATCGCTGAGAATACGGAAGATTCCGAAAATGGTGTACGCTTTGCCGTACTGAACGACGAAGCCGCAGGGCAAGTGACCGACTATATCAAAAGCGTCGTTAAGGATGCGAGAGTTGAGCTCGTACTCGAATCAGTCACTAACCCAGTAATAAGCAAACTAAAGGTTAATGTAGAGTCACGCTATACACTTTAGACTGCCAAGTAAAAACGCAAAAACTAACTATATAACTAATTAGTCTTCTCGGTTTTAATCCCGAAAGTCATCTTTGTTATACTTGGCTTATGGAAATGAAGACAGTAGTTCGGCTAATCAAAGGACTTCCGCAAAAGTCAGCCCCGTATGTTATTGCGATTGATGGATTCGGAGGCTCTGGGAAAAGTACTATCGCCTCTAGGTTATCGGAATACTTGCCAATCAGCACTATTGTGACAATGGATGACTTTATAGACGATACTCACTTCTATGATGACAATTGGGAGCACGCTTTTAAACGAGATGAGGTCAAGAGCAAAGTAATAGCACTTACGAAATCTTCAAATGCTACCTATATTATCGTTGAGGGTATTAGTTCAATGCACCCATTACTTGCAACTCTGTATGATTTTACAATTTGGGTTGATGCGCCAATTGACGTAGCAAAAAGCAGAGGGCAACTTCGTGATAAGGGCAATGAGAACGAAGGTAGGTGGGACTCCTGGGCGGAAAACGACCTAAAGTACTTGAAGGACTATAACCCAAAAGACCGTGCTGCTGTTATTATAAATGCGAATAACTCAAGCCATTAATATTTATAACTGTTGCCGCCTAAATAACTCTGTGTCATATCAATCTCTCTCGCTAAATTAACAACAACATCGTAATATTTAGTTCTAATCTATCAAGCATCGGGTACCAAATTGAAACATCTCTAGCTAGTCTCCGATCCGGAAGCTTTTTGTTATGATTAAGCTATGAATATTATATTATTTGGCGATAGTCTTTTTGGAAGGTTCAATAAGAATCGTATTGCCCAACTAGAGCGACGAATTCCTTCTTCGATGGTTCATAACATGGCGGCTGGTGGTTGGAATTCTGAAGATGGTGCAAAGCGGGTGGAGTATATAGCTCAATTAGAACCTGACATATGTATTATGTCGTTTGGTGCTAATGATGTTGCACCTTGGAAACCTCAAGTAACACTAGCTCGTTTCATTGCGAATATATCATTTATGGTACGTGCATTCGGCAGGACAAAAGTTATTGTTTTACTATGCCCTCCTACTAGCCTCCAATCTCTCGAACAGACAAAAGAGTTTAATGATAATTTAGAGATATATAATGAAGCGATTCGTCGTATATGCAGAGAGCGCCATGCACAGTATCTAGATGCAGGTGTGCTATTAAAAGAGCTAGATGATTATCATGAAGACGATGGCATTCATCTTAATGAGAGGGCCTACAATTTAATCATCACTAAAGTAGCTGAGCTCATTACAGGCCTATGACAAATAGTCCAAAAAGAGTGAGATAGTTAGTTTCGAATCTAATCGCACTTGACCTAAACCGCTCTAACTCGGTATCGTTCATGAAGGTTGGGCGCCGTTTGCAGAGGGTGCCCATGACATCTTTAAAAACGAACTACTGGGTAGCATTGCCGAAAAGCACGGCAAGTCTGTCGCGCAGGTTATCCTTCGTTGGCACGTACAGCGTCAGATTGTATCAATTCCCAAATCGGTTGGCAAGGAGCGTATCCTTGAGAACTTCAATATATTCGACTTTGAGCTATCGGATGAAGAGATGGAAAGCATTGTCTCGCTTGATGCAAACTTGACGACGGTTAATCACAACGATCCCGAATTCTTGAAATATCTATATAACCGCACAATATAAAAGAGACACATATATAACGTAGCAAGGGGCGTAGCTTCTGGTGAGTGTTATAATTTAGGAAATGGTGTGGCGCTTTATTGTAACTTCTATCCTTCTTGTCATTGTTGCTTTCGTGGTTGGAGTAAGTAGCCCAGCACGAGCCCAAGAGGGCAGTGGTCGGCTTATTACGGTCTACGACAGGGGTGTTACGCGTGTGTTTCTATCTAAAGAAAAAACGTTGGGTGAAGCACTGAGGGTGGAGCACATTGAGCTTGATGCGCGCGATACGGTCGAGCCATCTGTGAGCGAAGAATTAGTCGCGTCCAATTATCGGGTAAACATTTATCGGGCACGTCCCGTTGTGGTCGTTGATGGTGCGATCCGTATAAAAACAATTTCGCCGTATCAGACTGCTCAGCAAATCGCTAAAGACGTTAATATAACCATCTATGATGAAGATAAGACAACTCTGCAGCCTTTAACTGATTTTGTGAATGATGGAGCTGGCCTTGAACTAACGATTATACGAGCAAAACCTGTCATGCTTGATCTTTATGGTAAAAAGACTGAAGTTCGTACTCAAGGGAAAACAGTCGAGGACATGTTGAGAGAAAAGAATATCATTCTTGGGCCCGATGACCGCGTTTCGGTGCCACAAGACACACCAATTACACAAAATATGGATGTCCGGGTGTGGCGAGAAGGGCAACAAACGACTTCGGTTGATCAGGAGATTCCAGTGGTTAGCAAGATTGTCTACGACGCCGATCGACCCATTGGGTATCGGGCGGTTCAAACTAAGGGTACGCCAGGTATTCGAAGTGTCACCTACCAACTAGAAATAAAAGAGGGCATTGAAGTCTCAAGGGTAGAGATAGCCAATATTGTAACCCGTAATCCGACAGATCAAGTTGAAGTGATTGGTATTCGAAATGACGGGGCTGGTCTGACCAAATCAAAGGGTGCTCAATATTACGTGGACAGCAAGGGTGTTTCGCATCGCGAAACGTACTACGATCTTAACATGAGTGCTGTTATGCAAAGCTGTGGTCAGGGCGGCTATTATTCTATCCGGCCAGATGGCGCAAAGGTGGACGCTCAAGGATATATTATTGTCGCTGCGAACTATTCAATCTATCCTAGATGCTCGATGGTTGAAACCAGTCTGGGAACGGGAAGAGTGTATGATACTGGTGGGTTTGCGGCGAGGATCCCGTATGGGTTTGACCTTGCGACCGATTGGTCGAGCCCAGATGGTATTTAGACGAGTCCTCGCGTTTTAATACGGTCTATTTCTTCAACAAGCCACTCAATAAAAGGTCGGGAATGATTTTATTTCGTACGATAGGCGATACTCGCATATCCCGTTGTGACTCACTGCCTATCCAATGGAGCTTTTCGATTTCAGTCATTGGTGTAGGTGTGCCAATGATCTTTCCGGAATAAAGTTTAATCTCGACCCTTCGATCGGGCCGTCCAGCCGCAACGTCTTCATACGTATTAACGTATTCTAGCGTAGTAAAATCTATTTGACAGTTTAGTTCTTGTTTAATCTCGTTTTTAAGACACTCAACATCGTCATTCTCGTCGTTCTTTCCACCGGGCATAATGTAGTCGGCTGTAACGTTTTGAGCGAACTTCTGACAAACAAGAAACTGGGTTGCATTGTCGTTGAGAATGAGTAGCCCGACTTTATTATAAAATGCCATAATCTAATAGTAACAAAACAATTTTAAAGCTTCTATTCTATTCGTCGCGCAAAGAGTTCGTCAGTTTCGCGCATAAATATCTCCGCGGTTTTAGGGCCAACGCCATAGAGCTCCTGGAGGCGCTTCGAAAACTCATCTTCATCTTTACTACTTTCGTACATGAGCATGAGTGAGCCTTCGTAGAACTTAATCAGCTGCTCCATACATTTATGGAGTGCACGCGCTGTGGTTTCGTCATAACGCGTATATTTTCCCTCGTCGAGTAGTCTTACTAATGAACGATGAGGGGTATTGAGAATTGCCCATGGAGTATCTAGTTTACGAGCAATGAGAAGCTTCCATGTGTTGGCTGCGACCGTTGATTGAATTGGTTTGCCAAAAAGATAGGAGAGCAAAAACCAGCGAAACATATCATCATCGCCGGACATTACATCGAGATCAAAGTCGTGCGCATAGTGAAGGGGCTTTTGTCGCTGGGGTATTTTCTGATCAGGATACTGCTTGCTCATATATTCATTATAACAAGCAGCTACTCCCTCTGGTATACTCATGAATATGAAGCAAATCTTTTTAGTCACAGGAAATGCCAACAAGTTAGCTGAGTGGCGTCGTCTATTGCCATCAGAGATTATCATCGATTCCGTTGATATTGATCTTCCTGAGATACAGAGCATGGATCCGGAGGAAATAGTTGCCGATAAGGCAAAACGAGCATATGCGATAGTTGAAAAACCGGTTGTAGTTGAAGATGTCTCGGCCGGGCTTGTAAAACTTGGGGGACTCCCCGGGCCCTTTATTAAGTTCTTTATCAAGACGCTTGGTGATTCGGCTCTTTTTTCTCTTGCCGAAAAGGAAGGGGACAAGGCAGTTGTTTCCTGCTCAATCGCTTTTTATGATGGCCACGAACTAATCACTGTCCGTGGAGATGTACCTGGAAGTGTCGTTATGCCTCGTGGAGAAAATGGTTTTGGATTTGATGGAACGTTTGTGCCTGATGATAAGACAGAGACCTATGCAGAGATGTCTTCGGTTGAGAAAGATAAAGTCAGCCATCGTTCTCGTGCCATCGCCCTATTTGTCGAGGCACTGAAAGACAACGAATAAGTAGGGCTTGCTGCCCTTAATACGCTTTTTACACTTCAATCGTCCATGCGGATACACGAGAGATAAAAGCCTTCCCACTAATGATATGATAGGTATATGGAAGAATCTATTACCCCTAAATTACTTAAATCATTTGGCACTCAACAGAAACACAATAAGGCTCATCAGGCAGCAATGCAACGAGCTGTGACGACGAATGGTATTTATGCTTCTTCTGAGAGTAATGCCCTGAGTGCAACCAATACGACCGTCTTTTCACTTGAACTTGAGACAGGTCGGGTAACTGATCAAAAAAGTAGTGGGCGATGTTGGTTATTTGCAACGCTTAACATCCTTCGACATCAGGTAGAGAAAGAGTATAAGCTTGAGGACTTTGAATTCTCGGAGAGCTATTCATACTTTTGGGATAAACTTGAGAAATCAAATTATTTTTATGAGCAAATCATTCGATTGGCCGCTTTGCCTCTTGATGATCGTCGAGTAACACACATATTCAGCTCTCCCCAGAATGATGGGGGCTGGTGGGAGTACTCGGCTGCAGTCATTATGAAATATGGCGTAGTACCTAAATATGTCATGCCCGAAGCAATTAGTACCTCTGATTCGTATCAGTTGAACGTTCTTCTCAATCGCATGCTTCGCAAGGGAGCACTTGATCTCAGGCACAGGGTAGAGTTGGGGGAGTCCACCGAGGCGGTGCGTTACGAGAAAGACAAGCTACTCGGGGAAGTGTATCACTTTTTAACAATTGCTATCGGCACGCCACCTACGTCGTTTACTTTCAACTTTAAGGATAAAGATAAGAAATATCATCGAGACGATGCGATAACACCACTCGAATTTCTTAAAAAGTATACGCATACCGACTTTTCTGAGTATGTCTCGATCCTCAATGATCCCTCATCGACAAAAGCGTACAATCAAACATATCGTTTTGAAGATGGTGGGAATGTTGTTGGTGGCTTACAGCCGTTATTACTGAATGTTGATATGCCTACGCTGAGGCAGCTAGCCTACCAACAGATTAAAGCAGGTGAGGCAGTATGGTTCGGTTGTGATGTGCAGACCGATACTAATAAAAAAGGTTTTATGTCTCTGGATGTGTATGACTTCGATCATACATTTGATCTTGATTTCTCACTCGACAAAGCCGATCGATTAATGAGTAGAGATAGTTCAACGACTCATGCAATGACAATTACCGGTGCCGATGTTGTAGACAAGAGTCCAATTCAATGGAAGGTTGAGAATAGTTGGGGTGAAGACCGAGGATTAAAGGGCTACTACACAATGAGTAATGAGTGGTTTGATAAGAATGGGTATGTGGTGGTGATTCGCCGAGATCTTCTTTCGGAAAAGCTCCGCCAGGCACTTGCTCAAGAACCTATCGTCATCCCAGCATGGGATCCGCTTAATAGTATGCTACCTAATTAATACTTGATAGATATATGAGACACACTGCTCGAGCACTAATTATTCGCGACAAGAAACTTCTACTTGTTACGGGGCACGATGCTGACTTTTGGTGGACGCCAGGTGGGGGACTTGAGGAGAATGAAACGTCACTTGAAGCCTTACATCGTGAGGTCTTAGAAGAACTCAGTGCGAGGATTAGTTCTGTCCGACCATACGCCTCATATACGTTTGAGGATCAGGCGGTTGATTGTTTTATTGTTGAGGTTATAGACGAGATCAAACTTGCAAATGAGATTACTAAGAGTATGTGGTTTTCAAAGCACGACAGTATACGGCTTTCACGGGGAGTTGAGTTTCAACTGCTACCCATGCTAATACGAGACGATCTACTTTAAGAGAGATTGAATGCGCTGCGCGACGGCGTCGGTTGGCTCAAGGATGATTGCTCGTGAACCAATTAGTCTGTCAAATCGCTTTTTGAGCCAGTGATAATGCGTACAGGCGAGGACAAATACATCGACACCTTGAGTGAGCAAAGGCTCCACAACTTTCGCAATATTGATCTGATCAGATTGGCCATGCTCGATGAGGGTTGCCCAGTTGCGACAATCAG